>JBAZMQ010000006.1:0-77508 GCA_041649675.1 Patescibacteria group bacterium
TCAACAGTAATATCTGGCTTCAACGAATTGGCATCAATTTCAGCAGCCGCAAAGACTGGTAAACATATATAGAACACATTGAAAATAACAATGAAATAAACAAACACTAATTTTTTGTTTACTTTGGACATAAGAAAATAAGTTGCTTAAAAGCCAAAAGAATCCAAAAATGATCTGGCTGGCCGAACAATCCAGAAAGGATTGTTTGGATCAGTTTTGTCCATATTAAATCTTAAGCCGTCAAAATCAAAAAACTGACCACTGTTAAGCTCCTGAGCCGTAGCACCGTTTGCAATCAATAAACCAAATATAGATTCACCTTTGTCTAAGCGGCTTTGTTGCTCTTGGGCCGAAGTCGGAATTGGCACTTCAAACCGCCATTCTCCGCCGCCAAGATCGTAATATTTTCTAGCACCTTCAAACATTGAATAGCAATCAAAACGAGCCAAATCTTGATTAGTCTCACAATCCTGATAAAGCTCAGAAACTCTGGTATTGGCATCAGTATTATCTGGTATTACCGATTTTTTGGCTGGAGTATTTAAACTATTACCTGATATATAACTAATGTCTTTTACCGCTAGCGGTTCAAGGCTGGTTAATCTGGGATTAACCGTGTTTAAAATTAGAAAAGAAAATAAAGCTAAGACCAAACCGGTTAAAGCAGCCGTAATAAATTCTTTAGCCTTGCCAACTTTGTCCGGACTACCGGCTGACATTAACCAGATAAAACCACCAACCATTATCATAACAACCGCTAAAATTCCGGCCGCACCAATGCCATAGCGATACAGGGCAGCAATGTATTGGCTAATCCAAGGAACGGTACAATAACCACCGCTGCAAGCAACATCCTCAAATTCAACCAATCCCCCACCAAACTGAATATTAATTTCTGGTTTAATAATTTTTACATCAGATTGACTTTCAGAATTAGCTTGAACCAACACCGGGAAAACCAAAAAAAGAATAAGCAAAACCGATGATAGAAATAATAATTTTTTATTTAAAAACCACATAATTAACGGCTAAGTTCAGAAACGATTATTTTTTCAAATGCCTCAAGCGGAATAGCACCCGGGATTTTGACACCATTAATGAAAAAAGTTGGTGTTGCTTCTACTCCCACTTCCAATCCCTGCTGCACATCACTTTCAATCTTATTATAATATTTACTGGTACCAACACAATTGTCATACTGCTGCATATTCAAACCAATTTGCAGGGCATAGTTTCTTAAATCAGTATCGGCTATTTTATCTTGGTTAGAATAAATTCGGCTATACATTTCCCAAAATCCACCCTGCTCATAAGCGCACTGACCAGCCATAGCAGTAGGCAAAGCCCGAGGATGATCATTAATCAAGGGAAAATTCCGAAAAACAAAAAGAACTTTAGTACCATAATCTTTTAAAACCTGCTGCATTACAGAATAAGATTTACCACAAGCCGGACACTCAAAATCACCAAACTCAACAATTATTACTTTGGCATCTTTAGGACCAAGTTTTGGCGCATCTTTAGTTATAAGGGTCGAAAAACTTTTGTCTTCATCAGTTGCTACGCTTTGGCCAAATAATTCTTGAGGAGTCATTTGACCACTTTTTAAAAGCAGTATCACCTTACCAATATACAAACTGATTGAAGTTAGCAAGACAAAAAATATAGCAAAAAAAACAATAATTAGTCTTCCCCACCAACGCTGGTACCAACTTTTTGGTTTTTTTGGCTTTGGTTGAGAGGAAGGCGGAACAACAAAAGGAATATTTTCACTATACATAATCTTTAATATATTATATCATAAATTGAGAGTATTGGATAATTATTAAAAATATGCCCTATTTACATCTTGACGAGCATGATATTGAAGAAAAATTTTCCAAAAAAAATCGAAAAAATAAGCCAAAAATGAAAATTAGCGGCAAAAGTGTCTTTGATTTAAAAAAAATTATTAGTCAAAAAGCTAAACTAAAATAAATAAAAACAAATTGACATTTATTAAATTATCTGTTAGACTTGATTTATTATATTTCTCCTATGAATAAACAACTAATTTTAGACATTATCCAAATTATTTCTGCGGCCACCGTTGTCGTTTTAGTTTTGGTTCAAAACCGTGGCGCCGGTGTTGGCGCTGCTTTTGGCGGTGAAGGCAATGTTTACCGGACTAAACGCGGTGTTGAAAAATATCTCTTCATTCTAACCATCATCTTCTCTATTATATTTTTAGGCGTATCGCTAATTAGCGTTATTTTGTAAATTCGGGCCAACCAATTAATAAAACACTATATTTTATTTTGTGTTTAAAAAAATTCCTCTCTTAAGTAAAATAAAAAAGAATTCCTCTTTACAAAATCAGTTATCAGGCAATGATTCTAACGCAGGAAAACCTGCTGATTTTTTGCAGCAAAAAGAATTAGACAAAAAATTAATTTATTCATTAAACAAAAAGAAAATCCCGACCTTAAAACAGTTAAAATATTTACCCGGTGTCCTTAATCCAAAACAACGTCTCGTCGTTGGCGGCCTGGTGCTTTTAATCATTTTTAGTTTAATAACAATCATAACTAATTTTTTCTATCGCAATTTTAAGGCAACACCGACTAACGGTGGCGAATATACTATCGGCTTAGTCGGCGCTCCCCAATATCTTAATCCATTATTAGCCCAAACCAATGATGTTGATACTGATATTTCCCGCCTAATCTTTTCCGGACTTTTAAAATATAACAATGAATTACAATTAACGGCTGATTTAGCGGCTAAATGGGAAATCAGTGAAGACCAAAAAACTTACACTTTCATTTTAAAAGACAACCTTAAATGGCAGGATGGCCAGCCTTTGACTGCCGATGACGTTATTTTTACTTTCCAAAGCATCAAAGATCCCGAATTTAAAAGTCCACTACTGGTTAGTTTTCGTGGCATTGAAGTTGAAAAGGTTGACGATAAAACAGTAGTTTTTGTCTTACCTCAACCCTATCCGGCCTTCTTGGATTTACTAACCACTGGTTTATTGCCATTGCATATTTGGGGAGAAATCCCGCCGGTCAATGCCAATCTAACCGAGTACAATTTAAAACCAATTGGCAGCGGGCCTTGGGAATTCAAATCCTTAGTTAAGGATCGGCTAGGTAATATCAAATCTTATACGCTTGCTGCTAATAATAATTATGTTGAGCGGAGAGCTTATTTAGATAAAATTACCCTTAAATTTTATCCTGATTTTGAAACGGCAGTGGCAGCTTTAAAAAACCATTCAATTGATGGGGTAGGTTTTTTACCTAAAGATTTTAAATCCCAGCTTAACGGTCAAAAAAATCTTAATTATTATTCTTTGGCGCTGCCACAATATACTGCTATCTTTTTTAACCAAAAACAAAATGAACTATTAAAAGAAAAAGAAATAAGAAAAGCTTTAGCTTTAAGTATTGATAAAACAAAAATTTTAACTGACACATTGCAACTTGACGGTGAAATTATTAATGGGCCGATCCTACCGTTTGATATTAAAATTAATCCAGACCAAATAATTAATTTTAATCTTGAGGCGGCAAATAAAATTCTTGATGCTGCTGGTTGGCAAAGAATGGCCAGCCAAGATTACCAGGCTTTTTTAGACAGTGAACAACAAAAAACTGCCAGCTCAACACCGCAAAATAGCCAAGCTGCAGCTGCGGCCGAAGCCAACCAAAATCCAACCACGACCCAAACAGTTGCTACCACGACTGCTGCTACGTCCGGGTTAGATTCCAATCAAGCTTTTTATCGCAAAAAAGGTGATAAAATTTTAGCCTTAACAATAACCACTGTTAACCAATCAGAAAATACTAAAGCGGCAAAACTAATTCAGGATTTTTGGCGACAAATTGGCATTAAAGTTGATCTTGAAATTATTGACAGTAATAAAATCAGCCGAGAGATAATCAAACCTAGAAGTTATGAAGTGTTACTGTTTGGAATTATTGTTGGTTCCAGTTCCGATCCTTATCCGTTTTGGCATTCGTCACAAGCTCAAGATCCAGGATTAAATTTGGCTTTGTTTTCCAACCGCAACGCCGACTTACAATTAGAAGAGGCTAAAAAAACTACTGATCAAGAAAAACAAAAAGTGGCTTACCAAAAATTCCAAGACATTATAACGGCTGAAATTCCGGCTATCTTTTTATACAAACCAACCTACACTTACGTTGCTGATAAAAAAATTAAAGGCATCAATTCAAATCGCATCACTTTGCCAGCCGATCGTTTAAATGATTCAACCAAATGGTACATAAAAACCAACTGGCATTGGCAAGGAAAAATTCGTTAAATTTCAATTTCTTTTCTCAATATTTAAACACCAATAAACAAGCCAAACTTGTCTTATCAAGTTTTTTAAACTTGGGATTTAGCTGAAGGCTTTAATACTGAAAAATTAACTGCCCGCCACTAATGCCGCGGTGGTGAAATCCCGCACCAAAGCTCACGAAATATTTAACATTAATGATTTTGATAATAGGCGCGAATACCGCCTCCGTCTGTTTAAAACTAATTATATTTTAATTATCAGCTTGGTACGGGATAAACTGGTATATTTACCCCTCACCAATGCCGCGGTGGTGGAATCCCGCACCAAAGCTCACGAAATATTTAACATTAATGATTTTGATAATAGGCGCGAATACCGCCTCCGTCTGTTTAAAACTAATTATACTTTAAATTATCAGCTTGGTACGGGATAAACTGGTATATTTACCCCTCACCAATGCCGCGGTGGTGAAACTGGTATACACGCACGGTTCAGAGCCGTGTGGATGCAAGTCCATGAGGGTTCAAATCCCTCCCGCGGCACCAAAAAACATTAATTATTTATTTTTATTTTAATTATGATTAAAAACAA
The DNA here is from genome assembly GCA_041649675.1 of Patescibacteria group bacterium. Taxonomy (GTDB): domain Bacteria; phylum Patescibacteriota; class Patescibacteriia; order Buchananbacterales; family UBA6539; genus JBAYJS01. The sequence continues at coordinate 4,883 of JBAZMQ010000006.1, forward strand.
CAATCAAAAAACTAACAAACATTGGCGGATTAATCGATTCCCAAAAAAGAACAAAGAACCGGACAAAAAAATTAAGAAGGAAGAGAAATTAAAAATCTATGCCTTAGGCGGACTAGAAGAGGTCGGCCGAAACATGACGGTTTTTGAATATGGCCAAGATATTGTCATTATTGATATGGGCTCCCAATTCCCGGAAGAAGATATGCACGGTATTGATTATATTATTCCCAATATCACTTCGCTCAAAGGCAAGGAAAAAAATATTCGTGGCGTAATTATTACCCACGGTCACCTTGATCATATTGGCGCAGCCCCTCATCTTTTGCCAAAACTAGGCAATCCTTTGGTAATTGCTGCGCCAATGACCATTGCCATTTTGAAAAAACAAATTGAAAATTATCACGAGAAATTTACGCCCCGGACCTTAGAAATCAAGACTTTGAATAAACCAATCACGTTGGGCCATTTCAAAGCTAATTTTTTTCGCGTTACTCACAGTATCAAAGACTCAGTGGGCGTAATTTTAGAAACACCAGTGGTTAATGTCATTCATCCCGGCGATTGGCGCTACGATCTGGATCCGGTTGAAGGGCAAAAAACTGATTTACGCCATTTAGCCCGATGGGTGAGAAGAGACCGACCATCGGTTTTAATGATGGAAAGTTTAGGCTCAACTGAGGAAGGTCACCAAGGTTCAGAAAAAGAAGTTTACAAAAACATGGAAAACATCATTAAAAATGCTAAAGGCAGAATTATCTTTGGCACCTTTGCCAGCATGTTGGAAAGAATTGGCCAGATCATCAAGATTGCCGAAGAAAACGGTAAAAGAGTGGCCATTGACGGCTTTTCAATGAAAACCAATGTTGAAATCGGTAAAAAATTCGGCTTCATCAAAGCCAAGAAACAAACCCTGGTTGATATTTCTAAAATTGACTCCTTTCCAAAAAACAAAGTGGTGATTATTTGCACCGGTTCGCAGGGTGAAGGCCGAGCGGTTTTAAGAAGGATTGCTAATCGAGAACACCGCTATATTAAAATTGAACCCAACGATACGGTTGTCTTTTCTTCTTCGGTCATTCCCGGTAACGAAAGAACAATTCAAACCCTTAAAGACAGCTTGTACCGCCAAGGGGCAGATGTAATCCACAAAGAGATTATGGATGTTCATGCTGGCGGCCACGGAAAAATTGAGGATATAAAATTATTACTCCGGGAAGTCAAACCGACTTATTTAATTCCAATTTACGCCAATCATTATTTATTAAGAGAAGCCGCTAAGGTGGCTAAAAGCATTGGTTTTGATGAATCAAAAATTTTAATTGCCGATAATGGCCAGATTATTGAATTTGATAAGACCGGTGGCCGATTAACAAATAACCGGGCTCAAACCAGCTATGTCTTCGTTGATGGCTTAGGCGTTGGCGATGTTTCCCATGTGGTTTTGCGCGACCGACAAGTTATGGCTGGCGACGGCATGATTGTTGTTATCGTGACCATTGATAAAACCCAAGGCAAGCTGGTTCAAAACCCCGATTTGATCTCCCGCGGTTTTATTTATATGAAAGAAAATAAAACTCTAATTGAAGAAACTAGAATGAAAGCAAAAAAAATATTTAAAGGCGAATTAGTTGGCGGCATTGATGAAAATTATTACAAAGATAAAATTAGAAATGAAATCGGCCAATTCCTTTACCAAAAAACCCAGCGCCGGCCGATGGTGTTGCCAGTAATTATTCAAGTTTAGAGCTCATAATAACTAATTTAATATGGCTGACGAAAAAGTAATTGGCCCAACTGTAGTTTGCAGCGGGTTAATCCAAAAAGATGATAAATTTCTCATGGTTTTTTGCCCCCGCTTCAAAGTTTGGCGCGTTCCCGGCGGCCGGGCGGAATTTAACGAAACTTTAGAGCAAACTTTTGTCCGAGAAATGAAGGAAGAAATTGGTTTGGACTTAGTTGGGCCAAAATTTCTCGGCTGGGGTCAAGATCACCAATTTCATGTCCGCGATCAATACGAGACTTCTAGACTGCTAATGTTTTTCTATGTTAAAATTAACGAGGAGCCAATAATTGATCCGGACGAAGCCGAAGAATTTAAGTGGGTAACTTTGGTCGAACTAAAAAATGAAAAAAATAAAGAAGGCGCACTGACCGATTTCTTCAATCGGAATCCAAAAATTGATTTTGCCAATCTCTAATCAATATTATGCATCACCAAAGACGATTTTTTTGTCGCTTTAGAAAAACCAAACCACTGTTTAACAAACAGCTTAAAGTCTTGCTGGTTACAAACTCAATGATTTTAGTGGCCATTGCTATGCTGGGTCCAATTTATGCTCTCTTTGTCGGCAAAATCGGCGGCGACTTACTAGATGCGAGTTTAACCAGCGCCATGCTGGCGTTTGCTGCCGGCGTAACTTCTTTGGCCACCGGGGTATTTTCGGACAAAGTTAAAGAAAATGAATTAATCGTTGTGGCTGGTTATATTATCGTTGGTATCGGATTTTTGCTTTACACTATTTGCGATTCAATTTGGTTTTTATTATTAATCCAAGTTATCATCGGTTTAGGTGAAGCCATTTATAATCCGGCTTTTGATGCGGTTTATTCAAAACATTGCACTGACGACCACGTTGGCAAACAATGGGGAGCTTGGGAATCAATTAATTCATTTTCTATTGCCGGCGGAGCGGTAATCGGCGGTTTAATTGCTACCTCCTTAGGCTTTAATGCTTTATTTATCACTATGGCTTTGCTCTGTTTTTCCAGTGCCATTTATATCTATCAACTGCCCAGAAAACTACTCTAGTTTGACAAAAGAATTTTGATCTGCTAAATTAGAATATATTCATTAACAACTACAAAACCTAGGAAGCGTGTCTCCGGCTTTACGTCGGAGGTTGGGCACGCTGAGGTGATTGCTGCGCTAGTGGCAATCCGGGCCAGCCTGCCGTAATCACAGGCCACAGTGTGTTGGTCTTTTGACATAAAGCACTGAAAGTGAGCAGTTAACTGTTAAAGAGTTAATTGTTAATCCAGGGTGGTACCGCGGAAAGTCCAAGACCTTTCGTCCCTTAATCTCGGTTTTTTATCGAGGCTAAGAGATGAGAGGTTTTTTTGTTTGCCCAATGATGAAATTTAAACGTTCTTTAAGCTAGAAGGAGAGGGCTTTATGCCAAAAACAATAATCGCCGTGGTTGAAAAGATACCTTTAGCGGCTGCTAGCCAACGTTGGCGCGCCGAACTCAAAGGTAACAGTGAAATTAGTGTCTGCAAAGCTACTTGGCAGCAGGCCGCTGAGGCTTTAAGACAAATGCTTGAAGCGGAAGAATGCCAGGTTACAACCAAGACTTATGAAGTTGAACACCGCCTTTTTTACCCAGACACTGAACTCATCAGCTACCGAGACGGGAAACGAGCTTGTGGCGATCCCTTAATGACTTATCTGCGCAATAGTCATATTGAGAGTTGCCGTAAGTGCCAACAACGCCTGGCCGAGTTATCCATCAACCCTTAAACACATTGCTGTCAGAGGAAAAAATCAGCTTTCCTCTGACAGCCAACTTTTTCCAACTAAATCAAATTAATATACCAAATTTTAAACCAAGACTATGGCAAAAAAATATTTATTTAAAAATCGGGCCCAAGAGTTCTGGCCTCCCAGCACCTAGAGCCTAAAACCTAACTTACTAACAACTAACCTTATGCCAATTTTCTACCTAGATCAAAAAGAAATCCCAACTCACTACTACAACATTATTCCGGATTTGCCAAAACCCTTGTCCCCACCGCTTCATCCGGGAACCAAAAAACCGCTTGGACCAGGTGATTTAGCGCCGTTGTTTCCAATGGAGCTCATTAAACAAGAAATGTCAGGGGAAAATCTGATTGCTATTCCCGAAGAAGTCCGAAACGCCTACAAACTTTACCGGCCCAGTCCCCTAATTCGAGCCACGCGGCTGGAAAAAGAATTAAATACGCCGGCCAAAATTTATTACAAGTACGAAGGTGTTAGTCCAACTGGCAGCCATAAACCAAATACCGCTATTGCCCAAGCTTACTACAATAAGCAAGAAGGGGTAAAAAGACTGACTACCGAAACTGGCGCGGGTCAATGGGGTTCGGCTTTAAGTTTTGCTTGCCAACTGTTTGGCTTGGAATGCACCGTCTATATGGTTAAATCAAGCTATGATCACAAACCCTACCGTAAAATCATGATGAATCTGTTTGGCGCTGAATGTATTCCTAGTCCTTCAGATCGAACTGACTCAGGCAAAAAAGTTTTGGCTCAAACGCCCAATACTCCCGGCAGTTTAGGCACGGCAATTTCCGAAGCGGTTGAAGACGCAGCCAAGCACGAAGATACTAAATATGCCTTGGGTTCAGTCTTAAATCATGTTTTATTGCATCAAACAATTATTGGCCTAGAAGCCAAAACCCAAATGGCCATGGCTGGTGATTATCCCGATATTATTATTGGCTGTCATGGCGGCGGCAGTAATTTTGCCGGCATCAGCTTTCCTTTCTTACAAGACAAGCTGAAAGGTGAAAAGAAAAAACTTCGGGCCATTGCCGTTGAACCAAAGTCTTGCCCCAGCTTAACTGAAGGCAAATACGAATATGATTTTGGCGATACTATCGGCTTAACGCCATTGATGTTAATGCACACTTTAGGCCATGATTTCACACCACCCAGTATTCATGCCGGCGGCTTGCGCTACCATGGCGCTTCGCCCATAGTCAGTTTGCTTTTAAACGAAAAGGTTATTGAAGCAACGGCTTATGGCCAAAACGAAACCTTTCCCGCTGCCGTTAGGTTCGCTAAAAACCAAGGGATTATCCCCGCTCCGGAATCGGCTCACGCAATTAAAGCCGTATTTGATGAGGCCGAAATTTGCCGCCAAACTGGCGAAAGTAAGGTAATATTGTTTAATTTAAGCGGCCATGGTCATTTTGACATGGCTTCCTACGCTGACTTTCTCTCAGGCAAAATCAGCTAAAAAATCAGTAATTTGCAGGCGCGAAAGCACCCTCGCGCCTGCAAATAGGGGTTTGGCCCGTTAATTAGTGAAAACATTAATTTAAAATTATCCTTGTTGATTACCAATGGTTCTAAAAAATGACTAGCTGTAAATTATTAAGCGATGGGGTTTACATCATCACTCACAAGTATTAAAATAAGTATATGTCTAAAGAAATAATTTTGTCGGGCATTAGACCGACAGGAAAATTGCATATTGGAAACTATTTAGGTTCCCTGGCCAACTTCGTGGAATTGCAAAATCAATACGAAGGCTATTTTTTTATTGCTGATTTACATTCCCTAAATGAGCCGTTTGATCCCAAAACCAAATACCAACAAATAATTAATTTGGCCAAAGATTATATTGCCGCCGGTCTTGATCCAAAAAAATGTACGATTTTTGTTCAATCTCACATTCCCCAACATGCCGAATTAGCAATAATTTTAGCCAACACCATCCCGGTTTCTTTCTTGTACCGAATGACTCAATTTAAAGAAAAATCAAATGACCGAGCCAAGGAAAATGTTAATGCCGGTTTATTATATTACCCAGTTTTAATGGCCGCCGACATTTTAGCTTATAAATCAACGATTGTACCAGTTGGTCTAGATCAAACGCAACACGTTGAATTAGCCAGAGATGCTGCCGGATTTTTCAATAATAAATTTGGCAAGATTTTTCCCGAACCTAAACCGCTTTATACCAAGATTCCAAAAGTCATGAGCTTATTAGCACCAGACAAAAAAATGTCCAAAAGTTTGGGCGATAGTCATTGCATTTATATTGATGATGAGCCCGAAATAATTAAACAAAAATTAGCCAAAGCGGTAACGGATACTGGCGATGGTAAAAGTTTGGGTGCTAAAAATCTTTTAGACTTGGTAAAAATATTTTCCGATCAAAAAGTTTATTCCAAGCTAGCCGAGGACAGCAAAAATGGCAGTTTAAAATACTCAGAACTCAAACAACAACTAGCTGCTGATATTGCAAATTATTTTTCCGACTTTAGAAAAAAGAAAAAACAAATCACTGATGAGCAGATAGAAAAAATTCTGACTGGCGGAAACAAAAAGGCCCAAGCCATAGCCCAAAAAACTCTGGACGAGGTCAGAAAAAAGATTGGAATTCGATGACCACTTTAATAATTGTTTTGTACTCTTTATTAATTATAGTCGCTACCTTTTCTTTACTGCTTTCACTGCTAATTGGTACTTCCGCTATTGCTGTGTTCATTGTTAAAGTCCCATTTGTTCCTACACCGCAAAAAAATGTAAAAATAGTAATTGATCAATTAGATTTAAAACCGGGCCAAATTTTTTATGACTTAGGTTGTGGGGATGCCCGTTTTTTGATTGAAGCGGCTAAGCGCGGGGCGATGGCAACCGGTTTTGAAATCGCGCCTTGGGCGATTTGGCGGGCAAAACTAAATATCTTTTTTCAAAAAAGCCAAGCTAAAGTTTTATATAAAAATTTTTATAATGTTAATCTAACCGATGCTGATGCAGTATTTTGCTTTTTAATTGACGTGGTGATGCCAAAAGTTGAAAAGAAATTGCAACAAGAGCTAAAACCAGGAGCGCTAATTGCCTGCTATGGATTCAAACTACCAAACTGGCCCCCGGAAAAAATAGTTGATCTTAAACCCTTTGATAAAAGAGCAAGTAAAATATATATTTATAAAAAACATTAATAAAAAATAAATTTCTATGACTGATCCGTTCAAAAATGCCATGCTGCAGCTAAACAAAGCGGCAAAAATCATGGGGTTAAAAAAAGATTTTCTTAAAAGCCTTTCCCAACCAAAAAGAATTTTAAAAGCTGAAATTCCCATTACTTTGGATAATGGCAAAAAAGTAAAGTTTAAAGCCTTTCGGGTTCAACACAACAATCGGCGCGGACCTTACAAAGGTGGCATAAGATTTCACCAACAAGTCAGCCTGGAAGAAGTTAAGGCTTTGTCTTTCTGGATGACAATAAAAACCTCGGTAGTAGGAATCCCTTTTGGCGGCGGCAAAGGTGGCATAATTGTTGATCCGCACAAACTTAGCAAAACTGAATTAGAGAGACTCTCGCGGGGCTATATTAAAGCATTTTATAAATATATTGGCCCGAAAGTTGACGTGCCAGCACCCGATGTCAATACCAATTCCCAAATTATGGATTGGATGACTGATGAATACACTAAACTGACTGGTAAAAAACAACCAGCGGTTATTACCGGAAAATCAATTGCGGCGGGCGGGTCGTTGGGCCGAAATACGGCCACAGCTGATGGTGGATTCTTTATTTTGATGAATTTGGTCAAAAAATTAAAAATGAAACCGAAAAACACTCGGGTAATTATTCAAGGCTTTGGCAACGTCGGCGGCAATATGGCAGACTCGCTTTATCATGCCGGCTTTAAAATTGTTGGTGTTTCTGATGCCACCACTGCCATTATTGATCCTAAGAACAAAGGTTTTGACTCTCATGTAATTGAAAAAATAAAAGAAAAACATGGCCGAGTTGATATTTGCACTTGTGAAAAAATTTATTGTCAGTGTAAAAATCATAAACATATAATAAAAGAAAAACTCCTTGAATACCCTTGCGACATCTTAATTTTGGCGGCTTTAGAAAATCAAATTACCAAAACCAACGTTAAAAAAATTAAAGCTAAAATTATTTTGGAATTAGCCAACGGACCAACCGCACCCCAAGCTGAACCGGAACTACTCAAAAAAGGAGTCATAATTATTCCTGATGTTTTGGCAAACGCCGGCGGGGTGACTGTCTCTTATTTTGAATGGCTGCAAAACATGAAGAATCAAAAATGGAGTCAAAATCAGGTTAAAACCAAACTCAAACCAATTATGATTAAGGCTTTTGAACAAACTCAAAAAAATGCCAAGCGTTACAAAACTGATTTGCGCACGGCAGCTTTTATCTCTGCCTTGGAGAGAATAATCAAATAAGTTAAAGCTAAACAAAAACTGGTCGCCTGGGGTAACCGGTTTTTGTTATAAAAAAAGAGAGCTAGCAGCACAGAACTACTAGCTCTAAAACAACAAGGATCAATCAGCGACCAACGCCGCCTTCGCAATTTCCTACATCGTACAACTGATTCAAGATGTAGGCGGGCAAGCCATCTTCGTAAATGGCGATATTCCCAGTCAGCGCGGGCCCTAACTCGGCCTCGTCAACCGGGTAGCCATTGAAAGGAAAAACAAACGGCACTGGCACACTGGCTGGTTGGCCGTCTGTAATCTCAATCAGATAGCCCAGAAACCGCGCTTGGTCTCGGCCAAGGTCATCCTGGAACAGGTCGGCTTCAACGCTGGTAGCCAGCGGGGCTTCCAGCTTGGGATAAAGCTGAGGCGAAATTGGGCAGTTCAACCCGGTCTCGTCAGCCATATCATATAAACCGCGGACTCTCACCCACAAGTTACTGTGAGCGACCACATCGAACCCGGGAAAGTCAATCACAAGAATTCCCGTCACTGGATCGGGTACCGGATTAGTAAGAGAGATACCGGGAAACTCCGGAATTTCTCCCTCACCCTCACTGGCTGGATTGACTTGTACTGTCGCGAAAATCGTATTGTTAATCTCATCGATTTCCGCTAATTCATCGGCTGCATCAACCTTCTGAAGCAGCTGTTTTACACCAGCCGAAGTGAAATGACCAGTTGATATTATACTGAATGTCCCGCCCGGAGGCAACGGCATATCGTGATCAATGCCAGGCAGTCCGTCAAAGACAAAGTCCTCAAAGTTCCGATAGCCACTACACAGCCCAATGCACGAGGTCAGCGGCTGTGAACCATAATAATGACCCCAAGCCGTAATCGTGACTTCCGCACCAACTGTTAATGGGGTGGCAAAAGTAAACTCGTCTAAGACAAGATCAGACCAGGCTTCTTGGCCGTCCAATCTAATCATTAAGGCTCGCAGACTGCCACCGGTTGTGAGTAACCAGGTGTCCCAGTTTGAGGAACGCCGGAATGCATTCGCGTAAGGTGTAAAGGGATTCCAATCCTCCCCAACGTAGAACGTCCCACCGGCTGCAAAAGGATTCCACTGAATCCCGGCAAAGACTTCTGTCTCATTGAGGGTGATCCCGACTGGAACATTGAAAAAATTGTCCGCCGGCGAAGATAAATCCTTCACATCCGTTAACAGAGCCGGGATGGAAGCTAATAATACTCCAGGAGCATTATCTTCCACGCTATAGAACACTATGTTGCAACTTAAGTCCGGATTTGGACTTTCTGGGACGTTACGCCCCATGGCGACACACAGGCTGTTGACTTGGTATGGTACTGGCAAGGTAAAACGCTGAACGAATTCCGCGCTAGTTACTTCAGGGTTTGGCCCGTAACCGATACCACCGTCAATGCTGCCATCGTCCAGGGTGATAGCATCGGTACACGTATTCCACTCACCCGTATCCTGATTGAATACGTTTTGGACGAAGTTCGTGTATGAGAACGCGGCGTACCGGAATCTTTCGTTGAATGTGTTTGTGTCAAAGGTTTTGCCTTCTTGCAACACATACAACGTATCTACAAACACCGTTGCTTCGCCGGCGGTTGGGTAGACATCAGGCCTTGAATCATCAAAGCCTTCACGAGGTGGTTAGTCAGAGTTGCGATAAACCGCGCCCGGGCATACCGCGAACCAACGTTAGCTGTAATAAAGATTCGCGGTTCAGTAGAATCCAGTTTGCACAAGAAGTTGTGGTCACCGGCTACTGATCGTAGGGTTAAAAGCGGATCGGTGGTAGAAAATCCATACCACACCATCATGCCGTCGTCACTTAGCTGGACCTCGTCGGGAACAAAAATCCCGGCAAAGTTTTGGCCGCCAAGATGTGTGACCCGAACGCCATTACTGGCGTAATAAACGGGATTTTCCGGAGCAATAATGGTAAAGCCAGCCGCACCCGGCCAAGAATCACCAGGCGGGGCATAACGCCAACTGTACTCGCCAACAGACGTTAACATATAATCAAGGGTGTAGTCACCACCCGAGAATACGTCCGGGACCAACATTGCCACCATAAAGGTGTCCAAGTTACTGAGATGGATACTAAGTGGATTGAATGGTGAACTCCAGACAAAAGAGCTTTCATAGTCATCATACTGGGATTCAATCTCCAACCCTTTCCAAGTATCAAATTGCCAGCCAACTTGAGGAAAGCTTTGAATAGTGACATCAGTCCCAACTTCAAATTTCATTCCATTGTTTGGCAATGAGTCAACGGCGGCGGGAGATAAAGAAAAGCCACCTTGACCCAAAGGAAATGATTTGACCCAGAGGTCAACGAGCTCTCCTTCGCCTTCTCCTTCTCCTTCGACACTTCCTTCACCTTCGGGTCGGCCTTCTCCTTCGGAAGGTATGCCAAAGACAGCATAGATCAACAAGTCACGAGTGACTGTTAGTGTCACTGTTGACTCGGCGCAGGTGTCACCTGAGTCGTGATCAGAATAATACAAAAAATTATCCCGACACGTTACTACTGACAAGGTGACTTGGCTGCCAGCCGGATAGGTCGCCTGATTTGGCTCAATACTGACTTGACAGTCAGCTCCTTCCGGTATGAGCTGGACTTCCACAAAGAAGCCCAACTCGCCTTCAGTGCCACCAAGACAAAAGCCATCTTCCGTGCCAGCTTCTGGACAAGCGTGATATACGCCAGCGTTGAATAACTGAATCAGGCGCAGCAGCTCGGATAAGCTTATTTGCCAGTCCTGCGGCGCATAGTCACTGCTATGGGGTACGCAGTCCTGCGGCAAAGGACTTAATCCGGGAGCAAAGCCATCTTCCGTGCCGGCTTGGCAATGCAAACCATCCGAGTTAAAAAACTGGATAACGCGCAGTAATTCATTCAGACTGATGGCGCCGTTGCCATCCAAATCGGCGGAATAAACCGCCTCGGCTTGGTTACAGACAATGATCCCGACAAACACAATTAATGCCAGGATAAAGTTTTGGTTCGGCTTTAGGTTTTTCAACGTCAATCTCCTTTTCTTCAATCTTTTTTTCAGCCATAAACAGCCACAAGCAACCTAGCTTCTAGCCATAATTTCACTATATTTAAACGGATTTTCAAGGTTCAATCCTAAAAAAATCCGACTTCTATTTTTAGCACTTTTTTTAAATTTTGTCAAGGTTAAAAAATATCCACCCTTAAATTAAAGATGGATATCGCTATATATAAATTTTAACTAAAATAATTACTATAAAATGCCCTAGCCTGCTCTTTTTTAATTTATTCTTCCTCAGGTCTTTTTATCTCATTAACAAGCCGATATCTCGCTTCTTTATCAACATATTTTCTGCCCGCCTCTAAATCAGAAGCTAATAATTCTTTTACCTTGTTACGCAAATTCCCAGTATTAGTAACCCACAAAATATTCATTTTACCAGTCCTAACTTCATTAATAATTTCAATTAAAGATGAAGCGGAAAATATTTCTCGACTGCCAGCAATGCAATCGCAGGCCGTAATCATTTTAAATAAACTTTGCCAGTTAGTAGCCAAATTAAAATCAATAGTTGGCTCTTCACCTTCGGTCGGATTTGGACCAAATTTTTTTTCCGCAACCATAAAAATTGATAATTTTTAAATTAATTCTATTTTTTTTAATTCAATTTTTTGACCCAGCCAACGCTCGGCATTATTTGCAAAATTCTGAGTTAAATCAGTTACTAAAAATTGATGGTCTTTATTTTTTGCCAACTGCTTTTCAATTTCTGGATGACGGGCTAAATAATCTTTTAAACTGCTGGCAACGATAACGGCTGGATCAAAAACTTTAATATTTTTGCCGGCGGCTTTTTTAAACTGTTTCAGTAGCATTGGATAATGGGTGCAGCCCAAAATTAAAGTATCAATATTTTTGAGCTTTAGCGGTCGGACATAATAACGAACAATCTTTTGCGTTTCTGGCCGGTTAATAAAACCTTCTTCAACTAACGGCACTAAAAGCGGGCAGGCCTGCTGCAAAACCTTAACGGCCGGATTTAAAATTTGCAACTCTCTAATATAGGCATTGGAACTGATGGTTGCCTTTGTCCCAACCACACCAATTCTAGCCAAACTGGAAATCTTGGTTGCTTCTTGAGCTACCGGCCTGATTACGCCCAAAACTCTACCGGCTGGATAATGTTTAGGCAACCACTTTTGCTGAATTTTTCGCAGAGCTTCAGCTGAAGCGGTATTACAGGCAATAATAATTAACTTGCAACCCTGCTTGAATAAATAATCAACCGCTTGCTCGGTAAATTTATAAATCAGTTCCTGCGAACGATTGCCGTAAGGTGCCCGAGCCGTATCACCCAAATACAAAATTTGGTAATTAGGCAACTGCCTCATTACCTCTTTGGTGACGGTTAAACCGCCAAGACCGGAATCAAAAATACCAATCATAATTCAGTAATTAAAGCTTGAGATTCGGATAAAAACTTTACTTTTTACCCCAGCCGTCAAAAGCGCGCAAAACTTCGGTTGGAATCATAAAGACAACGGTATTTGACTGATCAGAAGATATGTCGTTAATTGACTGCAAAGTCCGCAAGTGTAAAGCACCGGGCACTTTGGAAAGGGTTTCAGCTGCCTTGCTTAAATTTTCCGAAGCAATAACTTCACCTTCAGAATTAATAATCACCGCTCGCTTTTCTCTTTCAGCCTCAGCCTGCTTGGCAATCGTTCGCTTCATGCCTTCAGGCAAAGTAATATCTTTTAATTCAACGTCGGAAATTTGAATACCCCAAGATTCAGAAGATTTATCAACAATCTCTTTAATCCGGCCAGAAATTTTTTCTCGGTTGGCTAATAATTCATCCAAAGTCACTTCACCGCTAGTGTTTCTCATTGTGGTTTGGGCCAGCTGGGAAATAGCCTGGTTGTAATTTTCAACCTCCAACTTAGCTTTGGCCGCATCCGCCACCCGGTAATAAATAACGGCATTGATTTTAACCGAGACATTATCGCGAGTAATCGCTTCTTGATCCGGCACATCAGCTACCTTAATTCTGATATCAATCTTAAACATCCGCTGAATACTCAATAAACTGAAAATCCAAGTTAGTCCAGGCTGGCGGGTACCGGTATATTTGCCTAAAGTTAAAATTACCGCTCTTTCGTTTTGATCAACTACGCGCAAACCAGACAAAACAATGATGATACCAAAAACAATGATGATACCAAAAATAGATAATAGTCCTTCCATAGTTTTGATTTTTAAAAATTAATAAAATTATAATAACTATTTAATCTGTTTAACAAAATTAACTAGCTCCTGCAATCTGTCAGCTGTCATTTGTTCAGATTCAGTCTCAACGGTAATTCTTAAGAGAGGTTCAGTATTAGAAGGCCTAACATTAAACCACCAATTAGGATATTGGACCGTTAGACCATCAAGCTCGTCTTGATTGCCAGCTTGATATTGTTTCTTTAATTTTTCAATAATACTTTGAATTTTACTTCGGTCTTCCAAAACCAAATTTTCTTCCGGCGATTTAAAGTATTTGTAAAATGGTTCAATAATTTCTGAAAGTGGCCGGCCGTCTTGAGAGAGTAACTGTAATAAAATTAAAAACGGAATAAAGCCGGAATCAGAATAAGCATTATCGCGAAAACAATAATGAGCTGAGACTTCTCCACCGACAATACCGTCATTTTGCCGCAAACCAGCTGAAACAAAAACAAATCCGACCCTGGTCCGAATCGGCTTGCCGCCCCATTCTTTAATTTTTTCTGGTACAATTTTGGAACAGCTCAAATTATAAGCAATTCCCTTACCAGGTTCCCGGCGTAAAAATTCTTTGGCCAGTAATAATAAGGTGATATCGGCCCGAATAAATTTTCCGGTCTCATCAATGAAATTTAATCGATCGGTATCCCCGTCAAAAATTACCCCAAAATCCACTTTCTGTTCAAGCACTGACTTAGTTATTTGCACCTGACTTTCAGGCAAAAGCGGGTTAGACGGATGAGCCGGAAAACTACCATCAAGCTCAAAATTCAACGGAATAATTTCAATCGGCAGATATGGTTTTAGTAAAGGAATAATTTTTCCCGCCATGCCATTTCCGGCATCAACTACAACTTTTAACGGCTTAATTTTTTTAAGATCACAAAAAGAAAGAACATGTTTAATATATTGCGGCAAAATATCAGACTCAATAATCTTGCCTTTAGTTTTGGCCTTGGCCTTGGGTAAATTCAAAACGTGATCACGCATCTCTTCTCCCCTGACCCATTGCATATCTTTTAAAACCATTTTGAAACCGTTATATTCAGAAGGATTATGCGAAGCCGTAATCATAATTCCCGCCTCGTGTTTCAAAATACCAACTGCGTAATAAACAGCATCAACCGGAACTAAACCAATATCTAAGACATCAACTCCTTGATCAAGAATACCTTCAATTAATTTCTTTTTTATTGCTGGCCCAGAAAGCCTCATGTCGCTACCAATAGTTACTTGGGTAGCTTTAGATCTCAAGGCAAAAGCTCGGCCAACTTGGTAAGCTGCCTCTTGACTTAACTGATTAGGATAAGTTCCTCGGATATCGTAAGATTTAAAAATTTTTTGGTCAATACTTTTCATGTTTTTATCAATTGTTACAAATATTAGCGATAATCACGAATAATATTCTTCTGAGTGGCCAAAAAAGCACCAAACGCCAACCAAACCAAACATAATTTAATTAACCAACCAAGCAAAGGTAAACTGGTGATAAAAACAAAAACAATAATTCCAAGTACCGTTGGCCACATTAGCGAACCTTTATATTTTTTTTCAGGGCTCAAACTATTAAGCAAGGCCAAACCGATTACGAAGCCGACAAAGACTTTAGAGACATACAAAACAATAATATAAAATGGAATGATAATCAAAGCCAAAGGAATACCAATGATTGTGCACATTAACAAAATGGCAACAATCGGAATTGCAATTGAATAAACTGCACCCGTTACCAAAGATGGCCAAGGCTTTTTTACTATTTCTTCTCTGACTTCCAATAAAACTTTAGAGAATAAGGATACTACCACCATGCCAATTATTAAAAGGCTGAACAAAGAAATAATTTTCAAAAATAGAAAAGCGGTACCAAAAGCTTTACTGGCATCCAAACGATCCGGCATAACTGCGGTCTTTCTTGTCGTTTGACCAATGACTTTAGCGCCATCTTTCAAAACCAACTGCTGATCATTTGGTGCCTGATAAGATAAGTTACCGCCAATTTTAGCTTGCGAACCTAAAACTAATTGGCCTTGTTTATCCAGCGAAGCATTAACGTCTTTGCCCACTTCGCTGCTCAAAGAAATTGCGTTAGCAGCGGCCCAAAGTCCGCCGGTAATTGGGCCCTTGATTTCCAAACTACTGGCCGCGGAAAAAACATCCCAAGCAACTTTGGCATTACTGCCTAAAACAACATTATTACCACCCGCCCAAACATTATGACCAACCTCGCTATCCACTTCAACCGAATTACCAATTACTCTAACGCTGCCCAAAACCGCTCCCGTAATTTTAATCGTACTGCCAGCAGCAATGACATCACCCGCTACCGGTCCCGAGATGGTAATGCTGTTACCGGCCACAATCACGTCACCATGAACTGCTCCTTTAATATCAATGATGTTTCCGGCTTTTATAAAGTTACCTTCAATGATTTGATCGGCGCCAATCTCAACTGTCTGGTCTTGGACTTCGGCGGCCAAAACTAAAAAGGGCGCCGCTAGTAAAAATAGACAGATTAAAACCAAAAAAATGGGTTTTTTCATAATTTTCATAAATAAAAAATTATTATTAAATCACCAAAATTTTAACATTTTTTAGCAATAGTGACAAGATTAGCGGCTTTTAAGTATCTAAACCTCCTGGCCTTTTGGCCGCGCCAATAAGCCAAATAATTACTGTCCAGTTTCAATCCCGATTGCTTTACTAGTTTCTTCAATTCACCCAGGGTAAAGGCATGATAATAACGATAGACTTTACCCTTCATCCAGGGCAAATAGATATCTTTAAAATCCAATTCGCTTTTACCAATAATTTTTAAAAAGGTATAATGAAAGATAAGAGGCAAAAACTTTTTCTGGTAACGATTCCAGTTAGCCATTACCAAAACTCCGCCCGGTTTTAAAACCCGCTTAATTTCCTGCAGAGCTTGCAAGCGTAATTGCTTACTAGGCAAATGATGCAAGACGGCGATAAAAAATACCACCTCAAAAGAATTATCAGCGAAAGGTAAATTAAAAACTTCCGCTTTTAAAAATTGTTGACTCTCAATTTTGAAATCATTTCGGTTTTGAGCAAAATTAATTTGGTCATCACTATTATCCACGCCGATATAATCAATCTTGACATCTTTAAATAACAAGCGTAACTTACCATTACCGCAGCCCAAATCCAAAACTTTATCGCCAGATTTGACATATTTTTTTAAATCAGGCAGATTGGGCCAAAGATAGTTTCTGGTCCGATTAAAATCACTGGCGATTTCATTATAATTATTTTTCGTCTGGGCCAAAATTTTTTCAACAGTCTGTGGCTTCATAAACTACCCTTCTGTCATTCTGAGGGAGTGCCGACATATAGTCGGCCCGACCGAAGAATCTCATACTATTTTTATAGGGATAAGATTCTTCACCCCGACTAAGTCGGGGTTCAGAATGACAACTGACAAATTATGAATAAAAAATTAGTTACAATAACAAAATCTTTAGCCAAAGCCAAGTTTAAATCTCGGCTGGATTTAGTTAAACTGAAAAAAAAATTATCCAACCAGCTAAAAATGAACGCCCCGCTTAACTCTGACTTGTTACGAATTTATAAAAATTTATTGGCTAAAAAAATTATTTTACCAAATAAAACCTTAGAACAACTTTTATGCAAACGCGAAATTCGAACTCTTTCGGGTGTGGCGGTAATTACGGTTTTAACTAAACCCTATCCTTGTCCGGGCCAATGTATTTATTGTCCCAGCGAAAAAGACATGCCTAAAAGTTATTTAAAAAACGAGCCAGCGGCCGCCCGAGCGTTTGCTACCAAATTTGATCCGTTTGTCCAAACTAAAGTTAGGCTCGACGCTTTAAAAATTAACGGCCACTCAACCGATAAAATTGAACTGATAGTTTTAGGTGGCAGCTTTAGTGCTTACCCAAAAAATTATCAGGCTTGGTTTATCAAACGCTGCTTTGAGGCTTTAAACAAAAAACCGGCCAAGAATCTTGCAACTGCCCAAAAGCAAAATGAAACTGCTTTGCATCGCTGCGTTGGTTTAACTTTGGAAACCAGACCGGACATGATTACGCCTAAAGAAATTGAAAGAATGAGGAATTTGGGCTGTACTCGCGTTGAACTGGGCGTGCAAACAATTTACGACCCTATCTTAAAACTAAACAAAAGAGGCCAGACTGTCAAACAAACAATTGAGGCAACAAAAATGCTTAAAGCTGCCGGCTTTAAAGTAATGTACCATCTAATGCCTAATTTGCCCGGCTCAAACTTAAAGTTAGATCTGAAAATGTTTAAAGAAATATTTTCTGGACCAAATTTTCAGCCGGACTTACTAAAAATTTATCCTTGCGTGGTGACAAAAAATTCAGTTTTATATCACTGGTACCGGCAAAAAAAATTTAAGTCTTATTCAGACAAAGAATTAAAGAATTTATTAATTAAAGTTAAACGATTAATTCCCCAGTATGTCCGCATCACCCGTTTAATCCGCGATATCCCGGCCGAGAGTATAATTGCTGGCAATAAAATCACAAACTTAAGACAACTAATTGCCCAGGATTTCAAAGGTTGCAAATGTATCCGATGCCGCGAAGCCGGACATAGCTTAGGAATTAAGAATTATGAAGCAGGAATAAGGAAAAAAAGTTCCTCCATAATTCATAATTCCTGCTTCATAATTCAAAAATATAAGGCTAGCGGAGGAACAGAATATTTTCTAAGCTATGACTCAAAGGACAAAAAAATTCTTTATGCTTTTTTGCGACTAAGAATTAACGGCGATATTAATAATAATTTTATACCCGAACTAAAAGGAGCGGCACTTATTCGCGAACTGCATACTTACGGGCAGATGGCGCAATTAGGTCAAATTGGTAAAGTTCAACATCTGGGTTTAGGTAAAATGCTTTTGGCCCAGGCCGAAACCATTGCCAAAAAACAAAAAATAAAAAAAATCGCTGTAATCTCTGGCATTGGTGTCAGACAATATTATAAAAAATTCGGCTACCATTTAGCCGGTACGTACATGCTAAAAAATTTATAAGCTTACTGCAACTTAAAAAAAGAGTGGTCTAATTTTTTGGATTAGACCACGTGACTAGCAAGGAACTTGAGCCATCAGACTTGCACCGTCGGATGGCTACGGCGCAATTGGACAACTGTCCCGTCGGATAAAACAACCGGCGTTGGGTTGTGCCACTCTACTCCTTGTTTCTGACAAGGCAAGGTTGGAAAACCGGCTGACTCACTAAAGGCCCTGAGCGGCTGGGTGATTGCGCCTACAACCGGGCTGCAAGCAACAGCTACACCACCAACAATAACTAATTCGCCGGCGCCAGAACATCCACTTCTGCAGACAGCACACGACGGTTCAAAGACTATCTTTGAATCCAGTACTATCGCGTCTAGTACCGGTGCCCGATGAAAGACTTTCACATGACCTTTGACTGAGAGATTAACTCCCTCTTCACCTGGCTGACACTGCTGACAAGGCAAGCAGCTCAGTTCAACTTCTTCCGGAAACTGGCGATAAGCCAGTATGCTGTAATCAGGCGCCGTCAGTTGAGCGGCTGGAAAACAGCCAATGCATAATCCTGGCTGGTCGGCTTTGGTAATCGCAATACCCCGACCATGGCAAGCGGTACAACCATTCCAGGGCCATTTGGTGTCTTTGCTCCGGTAGGTTTCTAACGGAGCCGCTGCCTGAGGCAAAACGATTTTTGCCCCGCCTGCGGCTGTTTTAACAATCCGATGATTTGTCTTGTTTGCCATAATCTGATAATCCTCATAGTTTTGGGTTCTGCCTTTATTAACCGGAAACATATTTCCCAGCTAACTCCATAATATACATACAATCTATCCAATTGTCAATCCCTAAAACAAGAGCTATAATATATATGCCAATAACAAAAATATTATAAATTAATTATATTAAATTGTTATTCTGAGGCCGACTACTCTCATTGTTAAGTGAGGCCGAAGAATCTCCTTAACTTAGTGGATCCTTTGGCCCCAAACCTAATTAAGCGGCGACCTCAGGATGACCAGAAGGAGATTCTTTACTCTCAAGAATAGCTTGGAGCTCAGAATGACGGAAAAGATATGACCCAAAACATTAATTTTCATTTTAATAATGTCGTCATCGTCTGCGGCCCAGTGATTATTAAAGATAATAAAGTTTTACTAAATAAACACGGCGAAAGTAACTTATGGAAATTTCCCGGCGGCGATATTACCCAAGCCTCTGACGATTTAGAAACTTGGGCTCAAAAAAAAGTTAAAGAGGAAATGGATTTGGCAGTTGAAATTATTAAGGCACTAAAACCCATGGTAATTTGGAAAAACGATGAAGTAATTTTGCTGTTTCATTATTTAGCCGAGTTAAAAAGTGAAACCATAAAACCAGCCGCTTATATTCGCGAATACGGCTGGCATGATATTAATAATTTACCGAGTGATTGTTCGCCAAACATTAAACCAATAATTGAGGAAGTAATCAACAGTAAATAAATTAAGATACAATCAACATAGCACCAGGATAATTATTAAACATAAGATTATGGTCTGTGTTGAAAATCCAAATAACAAATTTCCAATTTCAAATCAAATCCAAAATCAAAATAATAAAAAACAATTCAATTTAGTTGAGCGCACAGCTAGGTTCGGAGAAAAAATAATTGATTTTGCCAAAACCATTAATAAAAACCTAATTACCCGATCTTTAATCATACAGCTAGTTAAAGCGGCTACCAGCATTGGTGCTAATTATATGGAGGCTGATTGCGCTGAATCAAGAAAAGATTTTCGACACAAAATTGGCATCTGCAAAAAAGAAGCCAAGGAAACATCGCATTGGCTAAGAATGGTGGCAAAAGCCAATCCGGAATTAAGCAATGAATGTCGAAAACTTTGGCAGGAAGCTCATGAGCTAACCTTGATATTCTCAGCCATAAGAAATAAGACCAAATAGATATATTTGAAATTAGAAATTTAGTCTTGGTTTGACATTGGTAATTAGAAATTTGACATTATCTAAGTTATCCATAATTATAATCTGCAATCTTAAACCTATGATTTATGAATCGCTAGAATTTAAATAATCATTACCGAAAAGAAAAACCGCTTTTACAGACGGTTTTTTATTTGCTAAACTTAACCTTATCTAAGCTAATTTCCTAACCACTTAACCTATGAAATACGAACAACTAAGAGCCCAGGACCCCCAAATAGCAGATCTGATTGCTTTGGAAATCAAAAGACAGCAAGACGGTTTGGTAATGATCCCTTCGGAAAATCATGCTTCCGTCGCGGTTTTGGAAGCGATGGCAACGGTTTTATCCAATAAATACGCCGAAGGCTATCCTAATAAACGCTACTATACTGGCAACCAATATATTGATCAAATTGAATTACTGGCAATCAGCAGAGCCAAAGAATTATTTGGCGCCGAGCATGCCAATGTTCAACCCAACGCCGGCAGCGGGGCCAACCTGGCAATTTATTTAGCCACTTTAAAACCGGGCGACAAAGTCATGGGTATGAAACTGGACCAAGGCGGTCATTTGACTCACGGCCATCCGGTTAATTTATCCGGCCAACTTTATAATTTTGTCCAATACGGCGTTAGAAAAGACACCGAACTAATTGACTTGGAAGAAATTCGAACAATGGCGAAAAAAGAAAAACCGAAAATGATCGTCACCGGCGCTACCGCTTACCCCAGAATTTTTGACTTCAAAGCTTTTAAAGAAATTTGCGATGAAGTCGGCGCAATTCTATTGGCTGATATTTCTCATTTTGTCGGACTCTGTATTTCCGGTGATCACCCAAAGCCTTTCCCCTATGCCGACTTTGTCATGACTACCACCCATAAAACTTTACGCGGACCAAGAAGTGCTATAATCCTAGCCAAAGAAAAATACGCCAAAGCCATTGATAAAGCAATTTTTCCTGGCACCCAGGGCGGACCGCTAGAGCATGTGATTGCGGCTAAAGCAGTTTGCTTTCAAGAAGCATTAAAACCGGAATTCAAAGATTATGCCAGTCAAATTGTTAAAAATGCCAAAGCCTTAGCTAAAACTTTCATTGACCAGGGATTGGAATTGGTTTCTGGTGGTACGGACAATCATTTAATGCTAATTAAATGCGCACCGCTTGGTTTAACCGGTCGCCAAGGTTCGGAAGTTTTGGCCGAAGGCGGAATTTATACCAATCGCAACACCGTACCTTATGATACGGGTTCGGCCTTTGAACCAACCGGCATTCGCCTAGGCACGCCAGCCTTAACTACCAGAGGAATGAAAGAACCAGAGATGGAAATTATTGGAAAAATTATTGCTAAAGTTCTAAAGAATGCCAATGATGATAAAATTAAAAAAGAGCTCAAAGATACTGTTTTTCAATTAACCAAAAAATTCCCAACCTATCCGGGCATGTCTATTTAATCCGCCCTCTGTCATTCTGAGCTCTAAGCTATTATTGAGCGCGAAGAATCTCTTTCTGGTCATCCTGAGGTCACCACTTAATTAGGTTTAGGACCGAAAGATCCACTAAGCCAAGGGATTCTTCGGCCTCAGAATGACAACCATAAAAAAATGTCAAAACAAATTGCAAAAAAGATAGATGGCAAATTGATTGCCGAAAAAATATTACTTGACCTAAAAGCCAAGATTACTAAGCTTAAGCGGCCGCCAGGTTTGGCTGTGATTTTAATTGGCAATGATTCAGCTTCTCAGCTTTATGTCAGAAATAAAAAAAAGGCCAGCCAAAAAATCGGCATTGAATTTCACGACTACCTTTGCGGCGGTAAATGTTACCCTCATATCACGGAAAACGAAATTTTGCAAATGATTGATTTTTTAAATGCTGACCAAACTGTTGATGGTATTATTGTTCAATTGCCAATCCCAAAAAAGTTTGACTCGCAAAAAATTATAAACCGAATCTCGCCGCAAAAAGACGTTGATGGTTTTCATCCCCAAAACAAAAAAAACTTTTTGGCCTCAAAACCAGGTATCATTCCCCCCTTAATGCAAGCAATTAACGAAGCTTTAATTTTTACGGGTGAGAATTTAAAAGGCAAAGAAGCGGTAATAGTGGTTAATAACCCAATTTACAGCGAGACCAGAAAAAAAGAATTTACCGATTTGGGTTTGAAGGTAAAAATTACTAAACCCGGACCAAACTTAGCTAATGAAACTAGAAAGGCAGATGTCTTGGTTGTAATTTTAGGCCAAAAAAACTTAATTAAAAAATCAATGGTCAAGCCCGGCGCCATTGTAATTGATGTTGGTACAAATTTAATTTCCAAAAACAACTGGACTGGCGACGTTGACCCCAAGGTCGCCCAAGTGGCTGGTTGGCTAACACCGGTGCCCGGTGGTATCGGTCCAATGACGGTGGCTTTCTTGCTAAAAAACACCTACGAACAAGCCAAAAACAAATTACAATAATACAAAAACCTGTAGAGGCACATTGCAATGCGCCTCTACAGGTTTTTTATTTATATAAAATAGATTATTTTTGAGGGGGCCGGAGAGATCTTCGCAAAGGATACGATCTCTCCGGTGAGGGTAACGGGTGGGGTGTTTGAGACTACGCGATGGCGGTCTGCCGACGGGAAAACCGTTGCGGCATAAACGCGCGCGCTTTCTGGAAAACCCGTTTCGTCCAGGATTTCTCCGTCTTTTTGGACGGAACGATCACATCGGACATGATCTTGGGAGGGGCAAGGATGCCCTTCACGACGGTGTCGGTGGTCCGGCGCTTGCGCTTGGTGGTCCGGTTCAGCAGCTTGTTTGCGCTCTCCGTGGTCAGTTGACCGCGCTTCTGCAGAACCTTCACGGCGCGCTTTTGCGGGTCGCCATTGGGCATTAAGTAAGCGGGAATGAACTTATCACCGCGCCGTTGCCGAAGCCGCCGTTCAATATGACGTTGATGTGCATTCATTGGCCATTCTCCTTATTGTTGGCCTCCAAAAAAACCTAACGGTGTAACAGTAAAAAACAAACTTCCAAGGTACCGATTATTATAGCATAGTATAAAATATTTGTCAATAATATCATTAAATATATACTGTATATTGGCTAAATTTAGATAAAAAAAGACGGGTGTGGAAACACTCGTCTACAATAAACAAAGGTCATATACTACTTTTTCATAGCCTGGTATCTCGGCTGCCTGATTAATTGACTGGTGGCTAACTCGCCAAACTTCAAATAGAAGCCGGAGGTAATCAGCTACCGGTTGACCGCATTCATCAAACGGCTTACCACTACTGACTTTGAATATACCGGATTCCGGATCGGCGGCGGTATCAAGCGGTTTAGAGATATAAATGGTCACCTCGGTTCGACAAGGTATTGATATTCCATGCCATTTTCGCCATTGCCAACCAGGAAACATCTTCCCTTTGGGCCAAACTTTACCACTACCAACATCGTTAACCAAAACTAAAAGTGGCTCAGTCTCAACCAAAGTACGGCCAACGCCTGGGTTAACCTGGGGTAAACCTTCCTGTCCGGCTTCGTTACGCGTTCCGGCCGCAAAGTTCAAAAGCACACAATTGATTCGAGAATTTAGATAGTTAATCACTGCCCGAACCGCTTGGCTGCGTTTTCTTTTATCCGGGCTGACGCCAAAGATATTAAAGCGCAAAGCTAATATCCACCAAAGCGGCTTGTAGGTGGTCTTGGCCAAAACGGCTGGTATCATTGACAGCTTGCCAGGAGCAAGCACCCAAGGCCAAAAAATGGCAATGACAACGACAAAGATGCCAATGAACGATGGATGATCAGCAATCAACATAATCCGGCCGGAGCGAGGAAAATTTTCTTTGCCAACGACTTTGACTTTGCAAAAAATTCTGGTCAAAGGGTAAAACAAGAGAACAAACAACGTCGCCATCAACCGATCCAACCACCAAAAGAGCAGGATCTGCCCTAACCAATTAATCATTTTCCAAGACTTCATGCATATCTCCTTTCCGAAATACAACGTTGAGCTATTACAGATCTGTTACATCTTAATACAAAAAAACCGCCCTGGCAACCAGGGCGGTCAAAATTTTGTAATTTAGACTTTTGGCGGAATTGGCGGCATAGGCAACGGAGTGGTATTTTGGCTTTTCATTAATTGCCCGCCATGAGTAATTTTAGCAGTGGCAATAATGCTAATAAGAGTCAGAACAAAACTAACCCATAAACTCCACATGCCATAAAAGCTTTTCAGACCGTCAAGGTAAGTACCGTCAGCTTTGACATATTGAATAGTAATCAATAAATCCAAAACGGCACTAATTACTAACCAAAAAATTCCCAAGGCCAAAGCTTCTTTTAAATCACTTGGATATTTCTTAAAGTAAATTCTGGACAAAATAAAGCTAGCTAAAACCGCTAAAATTATTTCCAAAATTCTTTGCCATAAAACCGCGATTGGCATAACCATAAAAGCCGAAACCCCAATAAACATTATGGCCCAAAAACCAGCACCCAAGCCCAAAGCTAATTTCCAATTTTTAATCATAAGTTTTTAGTTTATTAATAAGATTTAATTACATTACAATTGCCATCAACCTCAACAAAATGGCTGACTTTGCCTTGGCCAAAAGATTGACATTGATTAGCGGCCTCATTGTCAATTGACTGCCGAGGTGAATGGGCCACATCGCAAGCCCAACCAGGAATAATTTCTTCGCTTAAACACGGTCCGCGATCAAAATCTTTACCATCGGTTGATAATCGGTTTTGGCATAACTCCTGGCACTGCATAATGGCTAAAGTTTTATCGGCCTGCTTTTTTTGTTCAATTTGGACTTTACCACTAACATAATCAGCCGTGTCTTGAATGGGTTTAGTTACCGCATTTTGACAACCGGAAAGAATAAGACTGCTAATTATTAGAACAACTATTCTTTTTAACATAAATTTAAAAATAAAAAGTCTTTCTGGCTCCCTCTCCCCTGGTGAAAGAGGGACTTAGTCTTCATATAGCGGGTGAGGGGGCTAAATTCATCAGTTTACCTCCCCCTCTCCTAGCCTCCCCCACAAGGGGGGGAGGAGGAAATCTTGGCGATTGCGCCTGCTTTAACTTACCTTCTTGCTGGTTTATTATTTCATTTTAAATATCAACCAATTCTTTTTTTGGGGTGTAAATTGGGCCAAAACATAAATCCCCTTTAATCTTTTTCCTTTTAATTTAAACTTCAAAGATTTTGCGGTGCTTTCCAATAATTCAAATTTACCTTTGTCCCAAATTTCTACCCGCCCAGCGCCGTAATTACCTTTAGGAATTACCCCAGAAAAATTAATATAGTCAACCGGATGATCTTCAACGGCCACGGCCAAATGTTTAATCCCAGACACCGTGGGCAGACCTTTTGGCACGGCCCAAGATTTTAGCACAACCTGCCTACGCTCGCCTTCGGCGAGCTTCGGCAGGCGAGCCAGCTCTTTAAAAATATCTCCGGGTAACTCTAGACGGAAATCATAATGCAAATGACTGGCTTGATGTTTTTGAACCACAAAACGATTTAAACCTTTGGCCTTAGCTTGACCTTTTGGTTCTGGCGTTTTACTAAACTTTCTTTTTTGATTGTATTTTTTTAAAACCACAATGTTTTAAATTAGAAAATCTAAGCACTAAATCCTAAACAAATCATAAATCATAAATTTTAAATTCCAAACGTTTACTATTTATAATTTAAAAATTCGGATTTGTTTAGGATTTAGATATTCGGATTTAGAATTTAGTGCTTATTCTCTCCCTGCCTCCCTGTTCTCTGTTTTCTGTTCTCTGTTCTCTGTTTTCTGTAAACTCCTATACTTTCATTGTAGTGCCACTGGCAAAAAAGGTCAAAAAAAAGAGACCAGTCAAATGCTTATAGCACTTAGCTGGTCATTAGTTTACGGAAATGAACATATCCTCGCGCTGGAATTGCACCAAAGGCTTGCCCAGCATCTGGCCGCAGATCTTCAGGTAGATATTGGTAGTCTCCTCAACCGTCTCTTCGGGCCATTCCAGTTCCGAGACCCAATTGACGTGGGCTTCGTTCTCCGGATCGAGGTTGTCTATACCGATAATCTGCTCACCCTTGTGTTCACCCTTTTCGTAGAAAAACGGCGTAGGAACCTTGGCGCCGATAGCGCGGACATATTCTTTATCCGACGTTTCCAGGTTCGTACCGGCTGCCATTGCGGCATTATATTTCTCTTCCTCAATGAACCGCGATGAATCAGGGGTAAGAATCTCATCTGCCGCCACCAGCTCATTGTTGGCATTCAAACCAAACTCAAACTTGGTGTCAAAAAGGATGATTTTCTTAGATTTGGCATAGTCTGATCCCCGATCATACAACTTGAGCGAGAGATCCACTGCTTCCTGCGCCAACTGTTTTGGATCGCGGTTAATGCCATTTTCCCGCAGCCAGGCACCAAGAATCACCAGCATTTCGCCAAAAGTCAGATGTTTATCGTGGCCGTCCTCGGATTTAGTCGTGGGGGTAGCAATTGCCGTAGATAATTTGCAACCCTTAGTGAGACCTTCAGGCAATAAAATGCCACAGACTTCACGGGTCGCTTGGTAGCTTTTCCAACCGCTGCCACCCAAATAGCCGCGAACGACAAACTCGATGGGCAACATCCTGAGATTAAGAACAATCATGCCCCGCGATTGCAGGTCGGCGTTCCCACGCAATTCTTCGGGTAGATACTTGTCAATGGCCGCGCCATACGCCACGAGGTGGTTGGGGATATCCGCGAAGACATTCAATAGCCAGTCGATGGTCATGGCGGTTAGGACCGAGCCCTTGAGCGAAATCAGCAGATTGAGGATGAAATCAAAAATGCTGATTCGGTCCGTGGCGACGATAAGCCGCAAGTCGGGAAAACTAGGCAAGGCGTAGGAGTTGCGCACCTTGCCGACAGTCAATTCGTTGAGCTTTGTTGCCAGCAAGATGAATAGCGGCAACGCAAGCAGTCTGGGGTTAATCTTTTTCATGGTTTCTTCTTTTCCTTCCTGTCTGTTGTAACTTGTTGTTTTCTATCCGAGAGCCGCAATGGCTTGGGTCCACGTTTGAAACGACGCTTCTTTGCCTTTGGCGTCGGCAATCCGTTGCCGTAAATCGTCAGGGATTTGGCCGTTAACCGCGAATTCGCAAGCGCGAGTAAAACCGTCGGGGCCAAAGTACTGTCCGGCTTCATCACCGCTAATAAGCAGATCCGCGCCGGGAAATTGCGTCATGGCCAGTAAGGCAGCCACATTTTTTCGCTGCTCATCATTCATTGCCGCCACAATCTCCTGGGGCGTCCGAGCGCTGTTGAGAACAACGTTGACTTCCGAGTCGGTTGTCGGCTCTTTTGGTTTCTCACACTTCAGAGCCACACCAATAACAATGATGTTTTTGGCGTGGAGTCCGTGGTACAAATAGCCTGCGGCTAAGCCGGGCAAAACTGCCAGCCAGCCAGCGGCCATGACCAAGACGTAATCGGTATCGAGATGGCTTTGCGCAATATTCGCCAGCCTGGTCAAAAACTCAAACAGGATGGCGAAGTTCCGATGGGCACTGATCGTGAAGTGCCCTGTGCCTCTGTGCTTGGGCTCAAGTACCAGCCGAACCGCCGGGTCCAGATCAATAATTTTCCCTGACTCGATCGCAGCCAAAGCTGCCGCCAGCGTTTTCCAACCGCCGCCTAACTGTTTGGCGTCGTTTGGCGAGCCAGCAATGGTTATAACTACCCTTTTTCTTGTTTCTTCAGTTGCCACTGATACTGTCCAACCTTTCTGGTTTTGTCCTTACGGACGCTTCGTTTTCTTTTCCATACCTCCCTTGTTTTGGGCGGTATCTTGCTTTGTCAATAAAATATATTGTCAAAAAACAAAGTCTTTCCTCCTTGATCCGCCAAAGCCCGAGGGCAGAGGCAAACTCCTTGAAAAGACTAGTTTTGTACTCACAAATTAACAAAAAAATAATTAAATGTCAATGATCACCAATTGTCATTCTGAAGAAGCGAAGCGGCTGAAAAATCCCAAAAGTTTAAGATTCTTCGCGCTAAAATATCGCTTAGAGCTCAGAATGACAGTAGGAGATATGCGCCTATTCGTTAATGTTATTTGGATAAAAAAAAGAAGCCAGTCAAACCCTCATGGATCTGACCGGCCGTTGATTACTTAAACTTCCCTCCACCTCTTTCTTCGCCTAGTGCTTGGCAAAAAGCCGATCGGCGCTACTCAGGAAGGCGACAGAAAGCCCGGACTTGCTAAACAAAGCCTTGACGTTCTCGATCTCCTTGCCGTCAGCCGGCACCACGCCACCGATACAACCGGCGTCAATGAGCAATTCGGTTCCCTCTCGTCTATCCGATTGGGAAATCAGTGTGGCCATTTCGCCCAACAGCCTGATCGTCTCCAGTTGATTGCCAACCCGGTCAGCACTTCTCGCCTGAGCCAACAGCCACTCAATCTGGGCTAAGTCTACCGGCGGCTGTTCTCCGGTGGCATACGGGAAGAATGCATCCGAGGCAAAAACCGAACCTTGGGTGGTATGCCCAGCCCGTCTGGCCCGCTCAATGCAGAGCCTGACACAGGCAATCCGGTCTTGCTGGCCGCAGCCGAGACCAATTAACATCCGGTTCTTGGCCAAAGCCACGGTATTGCTGGAAGACCGATAACAGGCCACCCAGGCAATCAGCAGATCTTCAAACCGGTCGTCGCTCAAAGGCACCCCGACCCAGGATTCAATCGTTTCCCTGGTCAGGATAAAACTTGGCGCCTTCTGTTTAAGGACATCACCGTTGCCAAGAAACTGCCACATCCATTCATTGGTTGGCATTTGCGGATCCAGTAATGCCAAATTGCTTAACAACCGGCGTTTCTCCCGCTTCCCTAGCTGCTCAACCGCGCCCGGGGAAAATGACGGAGCATAGATAATGTCCAGACCCCAGTTCTTCCGGCCAATCAACAGACTGAGTGGCGGGGACATCAATTCAACTCCAAGTTCATCGGTGATAGCGAAATTGGTAACTACTTCACCGCCCATTACCGCTACCTTGTCACCCGTCAAAGCTTTACGCAAAGCCGTTATGGGACTGGCCCAATCAACACCAATGCCGCAAACATTGCCGTGCTTTCCGGCAACAACAATGTACGGCACTTTACCGTAGACTCTTCGGTAAGCCTCGGCCAGAAAACGCAAAGCCCCGATCAGGCCGGCACCGTCTGCGATGCTGATGTAGCTAGGGTCGCCGGAAACGACTTGAAACTTGCTAGTTGCCAGCGGATCGTCGCTGTCGGTGGTAAACAGAAAAGCCGGGTCTTGGCGGTGATTTTCAGCATAGGCCAACTTTCGCGCCAACCGCATGAAGATGCCATCGAAATGACCGCCGCTGTGAAAACGGGCGGATTCCATCCGGTACCGAGACACGACGAAGTCAGCCTTGGCACAAAGGGCATTGCGGGTCTCTTCGGTAATCTCACCGTTATGCTCGCGCATCTGGTCAATCACCATCTGCCGGTCAGCCGGATCGCAAATCACAATTCGGCGACCCTTGGCTCCTTCGGAAACCATGGTCGGCCCGCCAATGTCAGTACCTTCGACAACCGACTCGGTTGTCGCGCCTTCCGCCTCGATTGCTCTCATTAGGGCATAGAAGTCGCAAACCACCATGTCGATGAAGGGGATACCAAACTTCGCCAGTTCCTTAAGATCAGAATCAATAGCCCGTGCGAGGAGTCCGGCTGATTTCGGCCGCGAAAGACTCACTACGCGATGACCGAGCATCGGATTAGCATCAAGCAACTTTGCGACAGCTTTGGCTGAGAGCTTCCGACCACCCCTTTTGGTCTTAAAAGAAATACCGGCGCTAACAAATTCCTGAACCATGCTGCGCGTAATCATGTCAGCGATGTCTTGAACTTTGATACCGGCCGCCGCCAGATATTTGCACGTACCGGCCGAGCCAATAATGTGCCAGTTGCCCAATGCCTGCAACTGCCGAACAAAATCGACAATGTTAGGATTTTCCTTTTCAGTGACACTAATTAGCGCCACCCTCTGTCTCTGTTTTTCGGACATTGTTGTATCTTCCTCTCATTCTGTTTGACTAAGCCGCGATAGGCTTGAGTCCGTTGGTTGTTTCCCGTCTTGCATCTTTAATCGCATCACCCATGTAATGCGTTGGGTGCTTCAATAAATGAAGTTCCCGGCGCGTTAGGCCCTTCCAGGCGCGACGGAATTTCTGGTCGGTTTCATTAGCCTGCAGGTAAAGCTCAGCCGCGACACAAAGGTTTGGCGCTCCGGCCTTAACCCGGGCAATCAACTCCTTTTTGACAAAAGTATGAGCGCCGGCAAATCCCTCGCGCTGTAATGCATTATGAAGCAATTCCGCCAAAGACGCTGGCCCAAATGTCTGAACCCAGTGCAGACAGCGCTCTTCGTTGAAGGCTAGGACGCTCATCTGCCGCTTTACGCTGTAAAGCTCCTGAGCAAAGTACTCCAAGGCTTCAATGAATGTCCTCATAACCGATGACCAACGCAAATCGCGTTGGAAATTGCTGCCGCGCGTCAACCAAGGTCTTAAGGCGCAACTCAGTACGATTGTGTCTGCACCAATGGCATTTTCGGCCCGGATTGGATTAGCTTCTTTAGCCGCTCCGGCCGAAGAGGTGGAAGTGACATCCACCTCCTTTGAAGGAACAACCTCACCGAGTTCGGGCATATGCAAGATGCGAAGGTCTTCGCACAGACTCATCATCGGTCCGCCGATGGCAACAAGGTCACTATAAAAATGAACCGTATGATGAATCGGCGCAATCTGGGTGCTGCCTTTAGCGACTGGTAAGTCCAGAATGCTCATCAGTGTTCGTTCTGCTTTCTTGGGAATACCCACCGCTCGCTGGGATGCAGCCGTACCAACGAAACCGCAAAATTTGCCCGGCATAGCTAAAGCGGCCCGCTGCAGTTCAAGGGCACAATCGGTAAATTGCCGATGGGCACAAGCCAGGTAAAATCCGACGGTACCGGGTATGGCTGGCTGCAAGTGAGTGCGAAACATCTGGCGCGTCGTCAAATATTCGTTGATCTTTGCCCGCCAGGTTTCATCAAGCGCCATCATCTTTGGCCACAGAACCAGACTGAACACGACTCGAAGCTGCAGGGCATATGCCGTTGAAATCGTATCATAGGAAGTTGCCGTATAGTGCAGCCACTTCCAAAGTCCTTTGGGCAAATACCGGCGCATCAAAGCCAACAACGCCAAGATGTCGTGACCCATTCCCTTGGTCCCTTTCTTCTTGTCGCCGTATTCCAGCCGGTCTTGTTTGGTTGTAGTAACGTGCTTGAGCACATACAATAAACGTTCGGTGGTCAGAAGCCTGGCGTCTTTTTCGGGCATGACTCCGATGATGGCCAACGCCACCATCCAGAACCATTCCACGATGACCAACCAGGCCGCCCACTGGTCGTAACCAAGATACGGAACCAATTCAGGCTGCTGCTCTTCGTAGCGGTGATCCATATGCATCACTAAAACTCGCCGCGGATCCTCAGCCAGAACCGCCAGATAAGCAATTGCGGCTGCCAACATCTCTCTTGCCTGTTTAATCGTCATACGCTTTGAACCTTTCTCCAATTTTTTTTCTATCAGCCATAGCCAAATGACCAATTCATCTAAACCTATATTTATTGTCAAAAAACAAAGTCTTTCCCTCCCTGGAAAGACTGTTTTGTATTATTAATCTAACAAAATTGCCACTAAATGTCAAAATAACCAATTGTCATTCTGAGGGATCCACCCCCTGTCTACCAACAGACAGGCGGGGGTGGAGACCGAAGAATCTCAAACGTTTGGGATTCTTCGCACCCAGATATTGCTTGGAGCTCAGAATGACAGTACGAGATATGTACATATTCGTAATGCCATTCGCCTACAAAAAAAGACCAGCCTGAATATCTTTCAAGCTGGGATAAAAATCCATTAAAGAGGCAGGTACATTTCCTCCAAATGCTGCCAAATAGTTTCTGGCGAGGAATCGACGTTAACGGTGACTTTAACAATAGTTACACTTCTTTCCCGATAAAAGTTGCTTAGTTTCAGGATTTCTTGGCTAAAAATAGCCAGCCTTTTTTTGACTTCATCCTCTGAGTCATCCTTTCGACCTTTACGATCACCACTGGCATTAGTTCTTATTCGCTCAAGAGCAACTGAGTCAGTGCACTGCAAGCAAATAATAAATTTGACATCAACAATTTCTTGCAATTGGGTAGCCTGGTATAAATTCCGGGGTAAACCATTAAGCACTAAAAGACGATTTGGCCCAACTTTTTGCTCAAGGATAAACCGATCAAGAATTCTTGCAGCAATTAGGAACTGGCCATTGGCCAAAAGGGTGCCATCTTTTAATACCTTTCGGATTGCCTGGATTTCAATTGGTTTCAGGTAACTTACTTGATTTTTGGGATCTGCTAGCCAACGCAAATGTTTGCCAAAGTCAAAATGAGAACACAAACGCTGTTTCAGTTTGTGCGACTCCAGCCAATCACAAAGTGGCGACTTGCCTGAGCCAGTTGGCCCGACTACCACTATTGCCGGATATTTGTAATGGGTTAACATCTTTCCTCTCTCCTTATTTTCACCCAAATGGGTAACTTCCCTCAAGAAAAAGATCAAAACTAAATTTAGATTAACAAGGAATAAAGCTAAAGTCAAACAATATCAGAGGCAAAAAGGTTGAAAAAACCCAGCCATTCTGCTAAACTTAGGAAGTTAATTGTTAACTGTTAATTATTATATGTCATTTTCTATCGGCATTGTCGGTTTACCTAATGTCGGCAAGTCAACCTTATTTAAAGCATTAACTAAAAAACAAGTTGATGCGGCCAATTACCCTTTTTGTACCATTGACCCAAATGTTGGAGTTGTTGCCGTACCTGACCAGCGCTTAGAACAACTGACCAAGGTTTCCAAATCGGAAAAAACAATTTACACCACTATTGAATTTGTTGATATCGCCGGCCTGGTTAAAGGCGCGCACAAAGGTGAAGGCTTGGGTAATCAATTTTTGGCCAACATTCGCGAGTGCGACGCCATTGTACAAGTTGTTCGCCAATTTTGTGATCCAAACGTTATCCATGTTGATGGTAAAATTGACCCTCAATCAGACAGAGAAACTATAAATTTGGAATTAATTTTTGCCGACCTTAAAACTTTACAACAAAGAATTAGCAAAAATGCCAAGGACTTGCATGCTAACTTAAAAGAGGCTAAAGAAATTGCCCCAGTTTTAGAAAAACTAAAAACCGGTTTAGACGAAGGCAAGCTCGCTTGCCAAATAATTACTGATTTGCAAGAAAAAGAAATGATTCGCGATTTACATTTATTAACAATGAAGCCGATGATTTACGTTTTGAATGTTGATGAAGATAAAATTTATCAGGAAACAGATTACATTGCCATTTCGGCTAAAATTGAATCCGAGTTAGCCGAACTACCAGCCGAAGATGCCAAGGAATATTTAAAGGAATTAAAATTGGAATCATCCGGCTTGGATAAATTAATTAAAAAATCCTACGAAATTTTAGACCTGGTAACTTTTTTAACTTCGGGACCAAAGGAATCGCGGGCTTGGACAATAAAAAAAGGTACCAAAGCCCCGCAGGCAGCCGGCGTTATTCATACTGATTTTGAAAAAGGTTTTATTAAAGCCGAAGTGATTAACTGGCAAGAGTTTGTTGCCGCCGGTGGCGAAGGATCGGCTAAAGAAAAAGGCTTAATTAGAACTGAAGGTAAAGAATATGTTGTTTTGGACGGCGATGTTTGCCATTTCAAAGTCAACGTATAAAATAATAAATTTGGCCTCAGTAAAAAGGTAAAGGCATATCTTCTGCCTTTTTTATTATATTTATTTATAAACATCCAAAAAGTTGACATTTTATTAAAAATATATCAAGATATCAGGAGTTTAGCCTAAAACCTAAAATCTTAGGTTAATAAATAATATTGATGGTTCGTTAACAACAAGCAAAAAGCTTGATTAGGAAGGAGAAAGCAGTATGAATACAGATAACGGGTTGAAATCAAACTCTGAGGAAGCCAAACGATTTTCCGAAAAACTCAAGGCCCTTGGGCTACCGGTTCTTCCCATGGAAGACTCGTTTTTGAACATGGAACACCTTCTTCGGACTATTGAAGAAGGCTGGCAAGATTGTTTGGCCGCAATGGAAAAGGATAACTTTGCGACGATGATGGCTCGTGGCTTACTGCCACTACTAGCCAATGAAAAAGGTGTCAGCCTGATTGGCATTAGCAGCCGGACGGACAATGGTCAGCCATACCCTGATGTCGAAGTGCTCTTTGATATGATCTCAGAATACTTCCGGTTTGCCAATATGAGTTGGCAAGACCCTCCCCGCCAATTTATGGTCATCCCAAACGATACTTTCCAGAAAATCATCAAAAATCATCTACTGACCGACCAACAACAACGAATCAAATACCTGGTCGGAATTAACGAAGACATGTCAACGATTGAAACCTTCCTGGCGATAGTCTTAAAGGCAATTGAGTTGAAAGCCTCGGATATCCATATTGAGTTTGACGATGGCTTGCCAGTACCAGAATCATGGCAAGCGAAACTCAGCGGTCGGGCCAGCCAAACCAATGCCGGCCGAATTCGGTTCCGGATAGACGGCAAACTGCAGGACGGAAATTATGTTTTGCCAAAAGAGTTGCTCAACCATCTGGTTGGCACGATAATGAATTTGGCCAGCGGCATAAATCCGATTGAACACCGCTTACCCCAAGACGGCAAAATCAGTTTTAGCAATCAAGTCCTTGAGGATAACCCTCAGTTGTTACCTGATCGAAAGATACTGGAAGAGTATGAGTTACGTATAGCAATAATGCCGCCGGCTGATGGCGGGTTAAACGTGACTATAAGATTGCTTAAAAGTCATGGTGCAATCAAACCTTTAGGTGACCTTATTCCCTATCCTAGAATCATGGAACGGTTTACGACTTTAATTGAGGAATCTCAAGGCTTGGTTATTCTCTGCGGCCCGACTGGCTGCGGCAAAACCACAACGCTTTATGCGGCGCTAAACCTGATCAATGATCCGGACGTAAAAGTTCTTACGTTAGAAAATCCCCGAGAAATAAGATTACCGGGTGCTACCCAGATAGAAATAAATGACAAAATTGGCAGAACATTTCCCGTTTGTCTAAGAGCTGCTCTCCGCTGCGATCCGGATATAATCCTGGTTGGTGAAATCCGTGATCCGGAAACCGCCCAAATAGCGGCTAGCGCGGCTGAAACTGGCCATTTGGTTTTTACCACGCTGCATACCGAGGGCAGCACAGAAGCAATTGTCCGGCTGCAAAGCCTGGGAGTGCATGCAGCAACAATTTCGGGTAGTATTCAAGCTATCTTATCCCAAAGACTGGTGCGCCACGTTTGTCCTAAATGCAGTACGCCAGTTGAAAGCAACGAATTATTAAAGGAGCTACTGGGCAAAAGAGCGCCGCTGCTAGGCTGGCCAATTTACTTTAGGCAAGCCAACCCTGAAGGGTGCCCTGAATGCAAGAGAGGCTATCTGTCCAGAGTCGTGATACCGGAATGGCTTGTATTTACAACAAAAATCAAGGATTTCATTTCTGCCGGCAAGGCCGGAGATACTTCTGAGTTGCGCAAGTTGGCAATTGAAGAAGGTCTTAGACCTCTTGCCGTAGAGGCAATTTTGGCCGCCGCTTATGGCAAAACCACTATCCAGGAAATCCTTAGCGAAGCTGTTACCAGTGAACAATTAACACGCTGTGGCGTCTTGGCCCATCACGCGCTTGAATCTTACAAAGAACAGATTCAAGCCTTTCAGCAACAGCACTTTCTTGGAGGGAGTAATTAACTTTCCAAAAATTTAAAAAACACTCCGTTTGCGTTTTTACGCCAGCGGAGTCATTTTTTTTAATTTAGTAACTTAGTTATCTTTGAAAAATATAGATTTGCCGCCAGACTTTTTGGCCTTCACGGCTATAAATTAGCCTGTCTTTATTAACCTGAGTAAAACCTAACTTTTTGACTCTGGGTAAAACTGGCAACTCAATTACCTCTTTGCCAATTCGAAAAGCCGGAAAAACAATGACAATCCGACTGCCGGGGTTTAGAATTTTTAGAAACTCAAAAAAGGCCGCATCATAAAGCTCAGCTAACTCATAAACAATTCTTTCAATTTCAGAAATTGTTTCTTTGCCTCTCAAAGCCGGACCTAGATATGGTTCAGTGACAATCGCATCAACTTGATTGACAAACTTTGAAACTTGTTTTACGTCGGATTGTAAAATTTTAAAATCAGAATCTCTAATTACTGTCTTGGAATTACCTTTAAGCCAGTCCAAATTCTTTTTAGTATCGCTGATTGCTTTTTGGGAAATATCACTGCCAATTGCCTTATAGCCAAGCAACAAGGCTTCCTGCAAAACTGTGCCGGAACCACAAAATGGATCCAAGATAGTTTCGCCTTTTGGTAGCTGGGCTAAATTAATCATAATTTTTGCCAGCTTGGGCGGCATGCTGCCAGAAATCATATCGCGAACCGGCCGGCCATAATCACGATTGCCGTAATCTTCAAAATCTTGAACCACACAAGTTTGGCCCAGCCATTTTTTACCTAAGACTAAAAATTCGTGGCATTTATTCTTTTTTACCACCACTGAAGATAAGGCTTTGTCTTTGCTAACCACCAAGCGGCAACTCACTCCCGAATCTTTTAGTTCTTTTTTTACCATCATCCCCAAATTATTAGGCTGGCTATCATAATAACTAACGGCAAAATTCAACTTACTTTCGCTTTTAATCTGTTTTAATTTTTCAACCGTAACCTTTTTGCTAATCTGATTGCCAATAATTGTTCCAATTTTAATCGTTCCGCCCAGCTGGTTTAAAATTTGAGCGCAATCAAATTCTTCATTTTCAACAATTAGAAAAGAACTGGTCTCTTCAATAATTTTTGCCTGCGGTAATACCGCTAAAATTTCGGCCACAGAAAGCTTGAAATTCCTACCTAAAATAAAAACATATTGCATATAAATCCATTATAGCACAAAAAGAAAACCCCGCCTAAGCGGGGCTTTCTTAAACTTTCGTCCTAAAACATTTTAAATATTATTTTAAAAGTGTCTTTTTGGTCGATCGCTTTTTCTCTGCCGATGACAATCCCGGCAAAAGATTGGCCTGGTGCCGTCTGGTTCAAATGGCAATTCAGTAATTGCCGCACCACATTGGGAACAGGTCCAATTGCCTTGGTACATTTGTCTTGGACCAAAGCTGCTTTGTCTATCCATTTAATTACCTTTAGTTTTGCTACTTAATTTTGAAAAATCAGTTTGGCAAAACTCTTAATAATAACTTATCTCAGTTTAGCATATAAAGACTTTTTTGTCAACCCTTGACGATTCTACTACCTTATGATAAACTATTTTTACCCTGCAAAACGTGGTAAATTTAACAATTTAACCTTTTCCCGCCCTGCAATAAACTAGGGCATTAACCTTATCATTTAATATGATAAGGAAAGGTGTTTTTTCCTGGCTAATAGAAGCCTGGTTGACGTAGCGCGCAAAACATCTTTGGGCGTTTTTAATTTAAAGTTAAGAATCAGAAGTAATGAATTGTGGAAATGAATGGCAGTCACGATTCCTAATTTCTAATTCCTAATTTCTAGCTATGACCAACCATTACGAATTGCTTTATTTAGTTGGCGCTAATTATACCGAAGAGGAACTGGCACCAATCAAAGAAAAAGTAAAAGAACTAATCAAAAAATTCGGCGGCGAAATTACAGCCGAAGATAGTTTTGGTAAGAAAAAATTGGCTTATCCTATCAAAAAGAATTATCAAGGCTATTATCTGCTTTATGAATTCAATTTAGATGGGCAAAATTTAAAAGACCTGACCAAAAATTTAAAACTGACCAACGAAGTCTTAAGACATATTATTGCCAAGAAAAAAATCAAGACTGCCAACGAAATCAAAGCAATTGAAGAAAGGGCGAAAAAAATGAAAGCCGCGGAAACCGCTTCGGAAGTTAAGGTTGAAAAGAAGGCTAAAGATGAAGGTAAAATCAAATTGGAAGATTTGGACCAAAAACTTGATGAAATTTTAGAGGGTGATATAATGTAAAACTGATTCCAACACCTTTAAATACAATCAACATAGAGCAGTTTAACTAATAAATCCAAAAATATGAATCTAAACAAGGCCATGATTATTGGCAATTTAACCCGGGAACCAGAGACCAGAACTACTCCTTCTGGCCAATCAGTGACAACCTTTGCTGTTGCGACTAATTTAATCTGGACCGATGCCAGTGGTAATAAACAAAAAAAGGCTGAATATCATAATATTGTTGCCTGGAGAAAATTGGGCGAAATCTGCGCTCAATACCTTCATAAGGGAGACAAAGTTTATATTGAAGGCCGCTTACAAACCCGCGACTGGGAAGGACAAGACGGGGTCAAACGTTACCGAACTGAAATTATTGCCGAGAACATGATTATGCTGGGCACTAAAGGCGCTGCCACCGCTCCAAGCAGCAGCCCAGCTTCAGTTGATGAATTTTCCCAACCAGAAGCAGCCGCTGGAGTTGAAGAAATTCAAATTGAAGATATTCCATTTTAACTTAAACCAATACCTACTCTCCTGCTCTCGGCCAGTTTTGGCCGAGAGCAGAAAAAATACCGACTAAATTAATTAATCAATATGACTATTATCAAAAAAGATACCACCCTAGCTAAGCCAAAAAATTGTCATTTCTGCCAAAATAACATCCATGAGATTGACTACAAAGACAGTCAAACTTTACGGCGATTTATTTCTTCTTATGCCAAAATTGTTCCCCGCAAAAGAAGCGGCGTTTGTTCCAAGCATCAAAGAAAATTAGCCTTGGCTATCAAGCGAGCTAGAATTATGGCAATTTTACCATTCACTAATAAATAGAACTATGCCTTTTTTAAATACTTTAAACGACATTAAACAGGGTTTGACTATTATCTATAATGGCGAACCATACAAAGTAGCGGAGGCCAACTTTGTTCGGATGCAACAAAGAAAACCGGTGATGCAAACTAAATTAAAAAATTTAATCACAGGCAAAGTTTTAGAATACAATTTTAAACCGGGCGAAAAAATTGAAACCGGCGAAATGACTTATAAAAAAGTAAACTTTTTGTATGCCGCTGGTGATGAATATGCTTTTATGGATAACGAAAGCTATGAACAATTTTCTTTTACCAAAAATCAACTGGGTGATCAAACCAAATATTTAAAAGAGGGTGCTGAAGTTAAATTAATTTGCTTTGATGACAAAGCCATTAATATTGAGCTGCCGCCCAAGATGGATTTTAAAGTTGTCTCAACACCGGATGCGATTAAAGGCAATACCGCTTCCGGCCGGGTTTTAAAAACTGCCGAAATAGAAACTGGTTCTGAAGTCTCTGTACCCTTATTTGTTAAACAAGGCGATATTGTCAGAATTAATACAGAAACCGGCGATTACGTTGAACGGGTAAGCCAATAATTTTTTTCTAAACATAAAAACCGTAGAAGCGACCGCCTCTACGGTTTTTTATTATATTTTTGGTTATTCTTCTTTTTTTTCTGGTACTTCACCGGCTTTAAATTTCTGCCAAACCTGCTTTTTTATTTCCGCTATCAACTTAGGATTTTCGCGCAAAAATTGTTTGGCATTTTCCCGGCCCACGCCTAATTTATTTTCACCAAAGGCAAAAGTATTACCGGATTTTGTTACTACGCCATAAACTACTCCCGTATCCAAAACGTCACCGGAAATGGAAATTCCTTCATTATACATGATATCAAATTCACAAGTTTGAAATGGTGGGGCGACTTTATTTTTGACAACCTTACATTTAACCCGGTTACCAATCATTTTTTCGCCTTGCTTAATTTGGGCCGCTCGCCTTACTTCAATTCTAACCGAGGAATAAAATTTCAAAGCGGTACCGCCGGTGGTAGTTTCGGGATTACCAAAAAAGATACCAATCCGCTGACGGGTTTGATTAATAAAGATAACCATGGTGTTAGTCTTGGAAATTATGCCAGCTAATTTTCTTAAAGCCTGGCTCATTAAGCGCGCCTGCAAACCCATATGAGAATCACCCATCTCACCTTCAATTTCCGCTTTTGGCGTCAAGGCAGCAACCGAATCAACAACGACCACGTCAACACCGTTTGACCGAACTAAAGTTTCAACAATTTCTAAAGCCTGCTCGCCGGTATCTGGCTGTGAAATCAATAAATCTTTAATGTTCACACCAATCTTTTTAGCATACTCCGGATCCAAGGCATGCTCAGCATCAACAAAAGCTGCGATTCCACCGGCTTTTTGAACTTCAGCGACAATATGTTGAGCCAAAGTCGTTTTACCAGAAGCTTCCGGGCCATAGACTTCAATAATCCGGCCGCGCGGGACACCACCAACACCTAAGGCAATGTCAAGCGATAAACAGCCAGTAGAGATTGCTTCAACTTCCATTCTTTTGGCTTCGCCTAATTTCATGATTGAACCATCGCCAAATCTTTCTTTAATTTGTTCAATTGCCTGCTGAGCCGCTGCCAGCCGGTCAGATATTTGTGAAGCGCCAGTTGATTTGTTTTCTTTTTTTGCCATAAAACTATTTTAATTATCCCGCAAACCGGGCCCCTCAAAGAGGGATTTTAATTATTATTTTCTTTATTAACGACAACTTGCCGATAAATTTTAGTTTGGGTACCGTGTCTTTTCTCGGCCCTGATTTCAATAACGTTAGTTCCACTTTGCAAATCAATGGTTTCGGAAAAATTACCGTTCTGGTCAACCAAGACTTGCTGGCCATTTACCTCCAAGGTTGCCTCTTTTTCAACCTGGCCAACGACTGCGATAAAATTTTGATCAGTGACTAAATTATCAACTGGACTAATTACGGTTAAGGCCGGTGGCGTCACAATCATTTTAATCTTAATTCCCAAATAAGTCAGACAAGCTAAAGCCAATAAGCCAATAATAATTCCCCGAACTAAGCGAGGGGTAACAATCAAATGCAAACGGGAAATACGTTCAACCGGTTTTTTAAAATCATTAGCACCACTATTTTTGGTTTTGGCATAAACTTTTTGTTCACTTTCATAAAGCGAGCCAAGCTCATCAAAATCCAAACCTAAAAATTTCGTATAAACTTTTAAAAAACTTTTGGCATAAACTTCACCGGGTAAATCCTGATATTGCCCGGTTTCTAAAGCCTGCAAATATTTAACGGAAATATTTATTTCCCTGGCGGCCTGACTTAAATCAATACCTAACTTTTGCCGAACCGTTTTTAGTTGTTCTCCCAGCCTTGGTGGATTAGAAATTTCTTTAAAACTAAAACTAGCCATAAGTTTAACAACCTTTATTCTTGATATTCATCGTCTGAATCGGATTCTTCGCTATCTAAATCATCTTGGGATTCAAAATCGGATTCTTCACTAGCAATTGAGGCGCGGCTAATCAATACTTCTCTTGGCTTAGCTCCGTCACCAGGGCCAATTATTCCTTGCTGCTCCAATAAATCCAAAATTCTTGCCGCCCGAGCATAGCCAACGCGCAACCGCCGCTGGAGCAAAGACGCTGAAGCTTTTTTGGCTTGCAAGATTACTTCCTTAGCTTCATTTAACAATGGATCGCCGTCTTCGCTGTCTAAGGAAGTAACTCCAGGCATACTTAAAGCCTGCTTTTCAACTACTTCTTCTAAATAATCGGGTTCAGCCTGTTCTTTTAAATACTCGGCCACTTTTTTAATTTCATTATCAGAGGCAAAGGCGCCTTGCAGCCGTTTGGGCTTAGAAATATCGGCCGAAACATAAAGCATGTCACCACGGCCAAGTAATTTTTCCGCACCAGACATGTCCAAAATTGTTCTTGAATCAACCAGCGACGCAACAGAAAAAGCAATCCGTGAAGTGATATTAGCTTTAATCAAACCAGTAATTACATCAACTGACGGCCGTTGAGTGGCCAAGACCAAATGGATACCAACCGCCCGAGACATTTGAGCCAAGCGAACAATGGCTGCTTCCACTTCAGCGCCAGCGGCGGCCATTAAATCGGCAAGCTCATCAATAATGATAACAATATATGGCATTTTATCCGGCATGACAGCATTAAAACTACCAATATTACGATGATGGGCTTGGGATAAAATATCAAACCTTTTTTCCATTTCGGTAATTGCCCATCGTAAAGCATTAACGGTTTTTTTGACATCGGTAATAACCGGAGTTAACAAATGAGGAATGCCGTTGTAAATGGGCAATTCAACCCGCTTAGGATCAACCATAATGAATTTCAAATCGCCCGGACCGTTTTGGTATAGTAAGCTGACAATGACTGTATTAATACAAACACTTTTACCAGAGTTGGTGGCACCGGCAATAAGCAAATGGGGCATTCTGTCCAGCTCAGCTAGCCAAGGCCGACCCATAACGTCTTTGCCCAAAGCCACAGCTAAATTTGACTTGCGGGCTTTGAATTGGTCGCTGTTTAAAATATCGGCCAACGGGACAATTGAAGTTGATTGGTTAGGCACTTCAATTCCCACCAATGACCGGCCGGGAATTGGCGCTTCAATTCTAATTGGATGAGCGGCTAAGGCTAAAGCTAAATTATCACTTAAAGCCGTAATCCTTGATAGTTTAACTCCTTCAGCCGGCTTGAAAGTGTATTGAGTCACAGTCGGCCCAACTTGGGCATCGCTCATTTCTGCCGGAATACCAAAATTTTCTAAAGTTTTTTGAATAATTAATTTGTTAGCTTTAATATCACCACCTTTAGGCGCAGTTGTCTTACCGTCCAACAAGCTTAAAGGCAAATCAATTTTCTTGGCTTTAAATTTAGTAACACCTAAATCTAGTTGTTTAGCTTCCTTGGTGTCCTCACTTACTTCATCATCAGATTCAGTAGAATCATCTTGATCAGTTCCGGCTTGTTCAACCTCCACGCGCTGGCGGGAAAAATTAGGCTCTGGCGGCTCAATTATTATTTCTTCAGTTGCCGTTCGGTCACGCTTGGCTTGAATCTTTTTAATTTTACGCTGTGATTTAATTTCACCCAACCGTTCAAACCAAGATTTAACTTGCCCTTGATTTTCTGGCAACTGCTGCATCCAATTTAAAATTGAACTTTCAAAAAGCAACAGTAAACCAATAATTGCCAAAGCTAATAAGACAATGGCTGATGCCCAAAACCCCATGATTTTTAAAAACGGATAAGCCAAAACTAGGCCTAAATAGCCACCACCCAGTCCTGATTGGGCCGCTGGCAATAAATCAGTTTGGTGAAAAATTACATGAATTAAACCGTTAAAACTTAAAATAAAAATAACTACCCCTAAAAAATTAGATAGCTTGAACCCATGTTTTGCCCGGCGCAGTAAAAAATAACCAATAACCAAAAAAACTATTGGCACATACCAACGATTAATACCAAAACCTAGCTGCAAAAAAT
The DNA here is from genome assembly GCA_041649675.1 of Patescibacteria group bacterium. GTDB lineage: Bacteria > Patescibacteriota > Patescibacteriia > Buchananbacterales > UBA6539 > JBAYJS01. The sequence continues at coordinate 48,664 of JBAZMQ010000006.1, forward strand.
TATTTAAGTAAACACCCAAAGTTCCAGCCAAATTGATTAAACTCAAAAACGTCAAAATACCGCAAGTTAGCAAAAAAATGATGATTATAACACGCTTAGTTTCGGGTGACAATTCAAACTTCGGACCGGAAAAATTCAGGTCGCGAATGCTCTCAAATTTATTGAATCTTTTTTTACGTCTAGCCATATATAACTATTATATTTTAACATAAAATTATAACTGCGTAAACCCTAAAACTATAAATTCAGACGCCCTTCCCTTTAACCTCTCCCCCAGCTTTTTACTGCTAATTCTCCCCCCTCTCCTTTAAAAGGAGAGGGGGTCGGGAGAGAGGTTAAAAAGCCTTAAAATTTTTTTCAATACTCTGCAATACATCATCTATCTGACTTAGAATCTCTGGGTTAGTAAATCTTAAAAACTTAATCCCTAGTTGCTCAACTTCCGTCTGCCTGGCTTTATCATAGGCCACAATTTTACTGTTTAGATGATAATTGCCATCTACCTCAATTGCCAGTTTTAATTTCGGACAATAAAAATCCAAAACATACTTATTAACGCTAAATTGCCTTTTGAATTTATAACCCTTCAACTTACGACTTCTTAAATAATACCAAAGGATATTTTCAGCCACTGTCGAATTCTTTCTCAGAATTCTTCTTTTTTCCATTTCCGAGGTCTTATTAAAAATTAAAGTCATAAAATTTTAAATAAAAGCGCCCACTAAGGGTGGGCGCTATGTTGATTAGTTTATTTTTAAGGAGTGCCTAAGCTACTCTATTCCTGAAAGCCAGTGCCGGCTGGAATCAAGCGACCAATAATGACATTTTCCTTCAAGCCGCGCAGATAATCAATCCGGCCTTCAACAGCGGCATTGATCAAAACTCTGGAAGTTTCCTGGAAAGAGGCAGCTGAAAGGAAGCTGGAAGTTGATAGAGAGACTTTGGAAATTCCCAAAAGCAATTCTTCAAATTCAGCCGGTAGATTGCCGGCCTTTACGGCTTTGTCATTAAAATCTAGCAGCTCGTCGCGTTCAATTTTTTGGCTAGCTAATAATTCAGTGTTACCGGTAGTTTTAATCAAAACGCGAGAAAACATTTGCTTAACGATTAATTCAATATGGCGATTGTCTAGCTTCTGACCTTGAGAAGAATAAATCAATTGAATTTCATCAACAACATAACGCTGAGTTTCTTGTTTGCCACGCAAAGTATACAATTGCCGCAAATCCAAGCTACCATTGGTCAAAGCCGTACCTTTAGTCACTAATTCACCATCTTTAACTAGCAAATGAAATTCCGGAGGAATCTGGTAAATTTGCGCTTTTTGCTCTTTGACCATAACCACTAACTTTTCTTTTTCAACCTTGACTACTCCCGATCTGAGAGCGACTACTTCCTCGCCATTTTTATCAAGGAAAAGTAAATCACCTTTTTTGACTTTTTGGTTATCCTTAACTTCAGTTTTCAATTTTGATTTATCTTTTTTATCAGCCGAACCTAAAGGATAAATATCTTGATCCAAATCTTCATGTAAAATTTTAACAACATTGAAACGACCAGACTTAGCCCCTTCGCGTTTTGATTCTTCCATTTTTATCAAGCCATCAACTTCAGCGACAAAGGCCCGATGTTTTGGCGGCCGCGCTTCAAAAACTTCTTCAACTCTTGGCAAACCTTGGGTAATATCCAAACCAGCCACACCACCAGTATGAAAAGTTCTCATTGTCAGCTGAGTGCCCGGTTCACCAATACTTTGAGCAGCAATTATACCAACGGCTGTTCCCATTGCCACTGGTTTGTTATGAGCTAAATCCCAACCATAGCATTTTTGGCAAACACCACGGCGAGTTTTGCAATTCATAACTGAACGAATATGAATTTGGGGTAAATCTAATTCTCTGAGTAAAGCTAATTTTTCAGAATTGATCAATTCACCAACGTCAATAATGGTTTTTTTGGTTTTAGGATCAACAATTTTTTCTAAAACATATCTACCCTTAACTCGTTCAACTAAATTTAAGCCCATGGCTTCGCTGGCTTTTTTGGTCATAACAATCCCTTCGGTATCGCCACAATCAATTTCATTAATTACCATATCTTGAGAAACGTCAACCAACCGACGGGTTAAATAACCAGCATTGGCAGTTCTTAAGGCAGTATCGGATAAACCCTTTCTAGCACCATGAGTAGAAATAAAGTATTCCAAAACGTCAAAGCCTTCTTTAAAATTACCTTTAACCGGCAATTCAATAATGTCGCCAGCCGGATTGGTCACCAATCCTTTCATACCAATAATCTGAATCAACTGACTCCAACTACCTCTGGCACCGGATTCAACCATGGTAAAAATCGTACCGTGAGGATCCAAAGTATTTTGACTCATCTTTACAATTTTATCTTTAACTCCCATCCAAATTTCAATAATCTTGGTATGGCGTTCACTATCGGTTAACAAACCGGAGTTAAATTGATTTTCTACTTCTTCAACTTCCTGTTCACCTTCCAAAATAATTTCTTTTTTATTTTCAATTTTTGGGACATCATCCATACCCCAAGAATAACCGGATTGGGTCAGGTATTTAAAGCCCAAGTTTTTAATTTCATCCAAAAGTTTAGCCACATCAGCTTCATCATACTTTTCCAAAAATTCAGAGACTAACTGGCGTAAACTTTTACTATCAACAACTTTATTTTGGAAGGGATAATCGTCAGGCAGAACTTGGTTAAATATAATCCGGCCAACGGAAGTTTCGTAAATTTTATCTTTAATCCCAGCGACTTTCAATTTCTTTTCCAACCAACTATCAGCCCGGACTTTAATTGTTTGTTGAATTTTAACTTTCTTTAGGTTATAAGCCAAAATTGCTTCCTGGCAATCAGCAAAAATTTTAACTTTATCGTTCTTGTCATTTTCAATTAAAGTTAAATAATGACAGCCCCAAACCATATCTTTGGTCGGACGGGCAACCGGGTCGCCGGTGGCCGGTTTTAAGATATTGCGAGAAGCAATCATTAAATTAGCTGCTTCCCATTTGGCATTTTCGGTCAAGGGAACGTGAACAGCCATTTGATCACCGTCAAAGTCAGCGTTGAAAGCTTCGCAAACCATTGGATGAATTTGGATAGCCTTACCTTCAATTAAAACCGGCTTGAAAGCTTGAATGCCTAAACGGTGCAAAGTTGGTGCCCGGTTTAACAAAACATGGGCATCTTTAACAATCTCTTCCAAAATATCCCAAACTTCATTGCGGCCGCTTTCAATAAAACGGTTTGCGCTTCTGACGTTATGAACATATTCACGCTTAATTAACTGACTGATGACAAAAGGTTTAAATAATTCTAAAGCCATGCGCTTGGGTAAACCGCACTGATCAATTCTCAATTTCGGACCAACCACAATGACGCTGCGGCCGGAATAGTCAATTCTTTTACCTAATAAATTTTGGCGGAAACGCCCTTGTTTACCTTTTAAAATATCGGCTAAAGATTTAAGCATCCGTTTTTGGCCGGTTGAAGCCACAACTGTTTTGCCATGGCGGGCACTGTTGTCAATCAAAGCATCAACGGCTTCCTGCAACATTCTCTTTTCATTTCGAGTAATAACTTCCGGCGCGTTTAAATCTTTAAGTTGCTTTAACCGATTATTTCGATTAATAATTCGCCGATATAAATCATTCAAATCGGAAGTGGCAAACCGACCGCCGTCCAAAGGTACCATTGGTCTTAAATCTGGCGGGATTACCGGTACCACAGTTAAAATCATCCATTCCGGACGGATTTTAGTTTTTTGAAAATTCTTGACCAACTTTAACCGCTTAATAAGTTTCTCTCTTTGCGGCGGAGTATTATTGTTATTAAGTTCTTGCTCTAGTTCAACAGCGACTTTGTCCAAATCAATTTTTTCCAAAAGACTTCTGATCGCTTCGGCACCGATATCAGCATCAAAAATATGACCATACTTCAAAGACAAATCGTGATAAACATGTTCGGAAATTATTCTCAATGGTTTTAATTCTTTAAGCTCTTGCTCGGCCAAACGTAGAATTTGTTCCAACTCTTTGGTTTTTTCTGTTTTTAAATTTTCCAAAGTCAAAGATTCTTTGGCAATCAAGGCATCAATCTCTTCTGGCTTAACATCTTTTTTGCCTTGGCCAACTCGGCTCTTGATTAAATTAAGCTGGTTATTAAAATCATTTTCAATTTTTTTCTTTTTGGCTTTAAACTCCTGTTTAATTTGTTCCAAGGTTTCTCGTTTTAAATCTTCATCAACCCGGGTAATGATAAAATCGGCAAAATAAATAACTTTTTCTAAAGCCATTGGTGACAAATCCAAAATCAAACCAATCTTGGAAGGTACACCGCGCAAAAACCAGATATGGGAAGCCGGCGAAGCCAAATCAATATGGCCCATGCGTTCCCGCCGAACAATTGAGCGGGTAACTTCAACACCGCATTTATCGCAAACTATACCTTTGTAACGGATTTTTTTGTATTTACCACAGTAACATTCCCAATCTTTTGAGGGACCAAAAATTCTTTCGCAAAACAAACCATCCTTCTCGGGTTTTTGCGTCCGATAATTAATTGTTTCCGGCTTAATCACCTCGCCATGGGACCACTCATGAATTATATCTGGTGAGGCTAAAGTCAGCTTTAGGGCGTCAAAATCGATTATACTTTTTTCTTCAACCATATTATTAAATTGAAATTAAAGGTGGATTAGATTTAGTAATTTATTGTCCTGTTACTTCTTTTTCTTCTTTAACAACATTTTTTTCAACTGGTTTGTTACCTGACATCAATTCAATGTTTAGGCATAAACCATTTAATTCGCGAAGTAATACGTTAAATGACTCGGGAATATTTAACTTTTTAATTGGTTCACCTTTAATAATTGATTCGTAAGCTTTTGAACGGCCGGAAACGTCATCGGATTTAATAGTCAAAATTTCTTGCAGAGTATGAGCCGCACCATAGGCTTCAAGCGCCCAGACTTCCATTTCACCAAACCGCTGACCGCCGAATTGGGCTTTACCGCCTAATGGCTGCTGAGTGATTAAGGAGTATGGACCGATTGACCGCTGATGAATTTTATCTTCAACCATATGGTTTAATTTCATCATATAGATTTGGCCAACTGTTATCCGCTGTTCAAACTGCTCACCGCTGCGGCCATCATAAACATTCATTTTTCCATCAGCACTGTAGCCAGCTCTGACTAATTCGGATTTGATCGTTTCTTCGGATACACCATCCAAAACCGGACTCATTACTTTATAACCGAGTTTAGCCGCGGCTAAGCCTAAATGAGTTTCCAAAATTTGACCAAGGTTCATACGAGAAACAACGCCCAATGGACTTAAAATTATATCAACCGGCATACCATCGCTTAAAAATGGCATATCTTCAACCGGTAAAACAATTGAAACCACACCTTTGTTTCCGTGCCGGCCAGCCATTTTATCACCAACTTGAATTTTTCTTAAATTAGCAATTGACACCTGATACATTTTAATTACGCCGGAAGGCAATTTATCACCATTTTCCCGGCTAAATATTTTGACATCAACAACTTTACCTTTCTCACCATGTTCCAGGTACAAAGAACTGTCACGGACGTCTCTGGCTTTTTCACCAAAGATGGCCCGCAGCAATTTTTCTTCGGCTGAAAGTTCAGTTTCACCTTTAGGCGTAATTTTACCAACTAAAATATCACCCGAAGAAACAGAAGCCCCAATTCGGACCACGCCTTCGGAATCTAAATCTTTTAATTTTTCTTCACCAATATTAGGAATATCGGAAGTGACAATTTCTGGCCCTAATTTGGTATCACGAACTTCAACTTGGAAGTCCTCTATATAGATAGAAGTAAAAGCATCTTTTTGGACTAATCTTTCGGATAAAATAATAGCATCTTCGTAGTTATAACCTTCCCAAGGCATAAAAGCCACCAAAATGTTTTGGCCCAAGGCCAATTCACCTTTATCGCTAGCTGGGCCATCGGCTAAAACATCACCCTTTTTAATCACTTCACCCTTATCAACTACTGGCCGTTGGTTAATACAAGTTGAGGCATTGGAACGGACAAATTTATTTAAACGATAACTTTTAACCTCGCCATTTTTATCTAAAACATCAATTCGGTCGGATTGAACTTCTGATATTTTTCCATCAGTTTTGGAAACGATGACGTGGCCGGAATCTTGAGCTGATTTGGCTTCCAAGCCGGTACCGACAATCGGCGAGCTTGGTTTAATAACTGGTACGGCTTGGCGCTGCATGTTTGAGCCCATTAAAGCACGAACCGCGTCGTCATGCTCCAAAAATGGAATTAAAGAAGTGGCCACCGAAACGATTTGGTTAGGCGCTACATCCATATAATCAATGAAATTAACGTGTTCAATTTCCGGTTCCCCATATTTTCTTACTTCAGCTCTTTCCACCATAAAATAGCCTTTCTCGTCAATTGGCGTGGTGGCAGCAGTCGTAATGGAATTTTCGCTTTGGAAAGCAGTCAAATAAACAACCTGTTCGGTTACTCTTGGTTTAACCGGTATTTTTTTAAGTTCAGCAATTTTTTCTAAATCTTTGGCCAGTTTGGCAGAAATAGTTTCACCCGCTTTAGCAATGATTGAATTATTGCCTGGATTTAAAATATCAACTCGGGCAATTTCACCTTCAGTTTCAGCGGCCAAGTTGGCAATATCGTGTTTTACTTTTCTGAAAGGCGTTTCAATAAAACCATATTCATTAATTCTGGCATAGCAAGCCAAATGACCGACTAAGCCAATGTTTGGACCTTCAGGCGTGGCAATTGGACAGATCCGGCCGTAGTGAGTCGGATGTACATCACGAACATCAAAGCCAGCCCGTTCGCGAGAAAGACCGCCTGGACCCATGGCTGATAAACGGCGCTTATGCTCAAGTTCGGCTAACGGATTGGTTTGATCCATAAACTGCGACAGCTGAGAAGACATGAAAAATTCTTTAACTGAACCAATGACTGGCCGCGCATTGATTAAACGGTTAGGCGTGATTTCAGCAATATCCAAAGTACTCATGCGATCTTTGGCAATTCTTTCCATCCGAGCCAAGCCAATCCGGAATTTATTTTGAACTAATTCACCAATGGCTCTGACCCGCCGATTACCCAAATGATCAATATCATCAGGATCTTTTTGCGTAATATTCAAACGAATAATTTCTGAGACCACTTCCGCTAAATCCTGAACCAACAAAACCCGATTTTCTTTGGTGATTGGCAAATCGTGGTTAAAGCGCTGATTAATTTTATAACGGCCAACTTTACCAAAATCATAACGTTCAAAATTGAAAAACATGGCATAGATTAAAGACTTGGCATTATCAGCCGTGGCTAAATCACCGGGCCGAATTCTTTTGTAAACTTCAATTAAGCCATCAGCTTCGTTGGTGGAAACATCTTTGGCTAAAGTATTTTTGATATAAGAAATTTCTGGATGAGTATCAACGTCTTTAAAAATTTCTAAAATTTCATCGTCGGTTGGATAACCAAAAATTCTAAACAAAGAAGTAACCGCAATTTTTCTTTTCCGGTCAATTTTTACCCAAATTACGTTATTAATATCGGTTTCTAATTCCAACCAAGAACCACGGTTAGGAATGATTTTAGCACCATAATAGCGCTTCTCGCCGTAAACTTCAGAGGTAAAGAAAATCCCAGCTGATCTAATTAACTGGGAAACAACAACTCTTTCAATGCCATTGATAATAAAAGTTCCCCTTTCGGTCATCAAAGGAAAATCACCGAGATAAACTTCTTGTTCGAGTTTTTTATTCAATTTTCGGTTAACCAATTTGGCTGTGACGCGCAAAGGCGCTTCATAACTTAAATTTTTAATTCGGCTGGTGACTTCATCAAATTTTGGTTCATCAAGATAATATTTACCAAAATATAATTCAAAATCACGACCGATAAAATCTTTAATTGGTGATACTTCTTCAAATAATTCTTGCAAACCGTGCTGCAAAAACCAGTTGTAAGAGTCTTTCTGGGCTTCAATCAGATCCGGTATAGGTACTGCTTCTTTAAGAATGGTAAAAACTTGTCGGTTTGGATTTTTTGAAGCCATAAGTATGTATTAATCTAAGATTAGTAAATATTTTATAATTATAGATAGACAACAAAAATGTCTCCCAGCCTTCATTCTCAGGATGCGAGTTTAACGATTTCTTTAATTAAGTTTTAGAAAAAAAGAAGCCCACTACCTATTTTTTTAAAAATGAAACGTGAATAAGACACTGTTTTACAATAGCGGGAAGCTAAAAAATCAATGTTGATTGAATTGATTTAACCTAGCTATATTAGCAAATTATTAAAACTTTGTCAATGTTTTTATGTCCCAGATTAACTCTTAAGACAAAAGGTGCTAATCTAAGCCAAAAAATGGATTAAACCTAAACAGTTATCCACAATTTATCAAGAATTTGGCTTAGATGATTTTTTAAATAAAAACCTGCCAAATTCAAGTTGACCTTAAATCAAATTGCTCAGATTTATTTTTTTAGATTCTTTAATTCTTCTCTAACCACCTGCCGGTCATCCCAAGGAATTAATTTACCATCTTTGACCGCCATAACCGGTTCGCAACCTTTGCCGGAAACCAAAACCAAATCGCCCGCTTGAGCCAAGCTCAAAGCTTTACTTATTCCTTGGCGCCGGTCCAAAATACTAAATAAATTTTTATTATTAACTTTTCCGGCTTTTATTGCGCCGGCGGCTACCTGATCAATAATTCGCTGCGGATCTTCATCGTAAGGATCTTCATTGGTAACAATTACATAATCGGCTAATTTAGCAGCAAGCTCACCTAAAACCGGCCGCCGCCAGCAATCCCGGCCGCCGCCGCAAGAACCTAAAACATGAATAACTTTTTTATGATCAATTAATTTTACCATTTCATATAAAGCTAAAACAGCTTTGGGCTCGTAAGCATAATCAACAATGATTTTAAACGGCTGACCAGCTTCAATAAATTCAATTCGGCCTGGCACGCCTTGAATAGCTGATAAAATTTCAGACATTTTAGACAAACTCAAGCCTTGGGATAAACCAAGAGTAACAGTTGCCAGGGTATTATAAATATTATGACGGCCAAAAAGTTTTAGATTAAACGGCTGACCAGCAACTGTAAATTCAACACCCGATCCGGAGATTACTTCGTTTTCGGCTCGCACTACCCGGCCTTGATCGCTGGACTGTTGGGTCAGAGTAAAACCAAATTTGTCTTGGGCCCAATTAGCCAAAAAATCTTTAGCGTGTTCATCATCCAAATTAGCAATAATGGTTTTTTTAATTTTTTGGTTTGCCAAAATTTTTATCGTCTCTTCTTTGAGTTTAGCAAAAAGTTTTAGTTTCGCTTTTTTGTAATTTTCAAAATTGCCATGAGCTTCAATATGCTCAGGGTATAAATTAGTAAAAATTAAAATATCATAATTAATCCCTAAATGCCGGAATTGCTCAATCCCCTGAGAACTGGTTTCAATAATTGCATACTGACAATTTGCTTTAGTCATCTGTTTAATCAACTTCTGCAAAGCAAAGCGACCAATCATAGTCATCTTTTTGTCGTTTAACCATTCTTTTTTATCAACTTTAAAGAGAAAAGTTGAGGCCGCGCCAACCCTAAAACCGGCATTTTGTAGCATTTTGGCAATTAAATAAACTACCGTTGATTTACCCGAAGTGCCGGTAACCCCAATGACAATTAACTTGTCCGATGGACTGCCGTAAAAAAAATTAGCCGCTATGGCGAGGGAATAGTGGTAGAGTTTTAATAATGGTTGAGGAATAAATTGTTTTAAGCGGTTTAACATTGATGAATTATGAATTATGAATTATGAATCGGGAGAGTTGCCATAATTCCTGATTCATAATTCCTAATTCTAGATTATTTTTTGCCTAAAATCTTCAATGCTTCGCGAATACACGTACTAGCATCATTACTCTTTTTATCAATCTGACTAATTACTTGCTTGGCTTCGGCAGCTGAATAACCAAAGCCCACCAAGGCATCAAAGATATCAGTATCCAAACTGACCTCATTTTTCTCACCAGCAATTTTTGGCCGCACAGTTAAACTTTGAACTTTATCTTTTAAACCAAGAACTATTTTTTCCGCTGTCTTGGAAGTTAAGCCTGACATTTTAGTTAAGAGAGTCGGATTATTTTCCAAAATCGCTTGCTGAACTTCAGCCATAGTGGTTTTTTCCAAAATCGCCATGGCCGATTTGGGGCCGATTTGGGGCACGTCCAAAAGCAACGTAAAAAAAGTTTTGTCCGCTGGATTTAAAAAACCATATAAATCCATGGCATTTTCCGAAACGGCCAAATAAGTATAAACCGTTATTTTTTCGCCTTCTTTTACTTTTTTCAAATTACTGGCGGGGCTATAAACTTTGTAGCCCACGCCAGAAACATCAACAATAAAATAAGCGTCTTTGCGCAGCTCGGAAGTCTTGTAGCTAATTGTACCAGCAAGAGAGGCAATCATTGAACAGAATAATGAATAGTGAATTAAGAATTATGAATTACGAATGATTTAGAGACCTTAATTCCTAATTCTTAATTCCTAATTCTTAATTACATTTTACCGCAAAAATCTAACTTTTACCAATATTTTTAAATTGACAAAAACTCCTTATTTAGCTAAGATTTTAAAGATCTGAAAAATCGTGCAACCTACAACTAAAACAAAGTTATCACATTGGAGGAAGAGTCTATGAAAGTAATTGTTGTAATTTTTGGAGCAAGTAGCGGATTGACTGTTGGCTATTTCGCCGGTGGCAAGTTCTGTGTGCTGGTTAAAGCCAAAATACCTTTCAGGCAAGATGCAAATGGCATCAAGTATTGGCCGTTAGCTTGGTTGAAAAAACAATTGGCAGCGGTGATGGAATATGCCCAGCCCGGCGACATTGTTGCCCCGGCTACTTGGGGCGCTGATTATGCCGCCTTTGCTGACGACAGTGCAGTCTTTGGCGGAATGAATCTTGGCTGGGCCAAGTTCTATGCTTCGGTGCCTGAGCATTACTTGAAACAAGTAACGGATATTATTCCCGCAGAAGAACTTTATTTGAGAACTGGCGGCGCCAACGTAGACTGGTTTCAGATGTACAGCCAGCTAAAATGCGACCTGGGCTTGCAGGCCAATGTGCTGTTGGCTAAAACCACCACCGGATTGATCCCGATGGCCGATGTCATCACCTACCTTTTGACCGGCCAAAAAGGTCATGACCAAACGATGTTAAAAAGCTATGGCTTAACTGAGCCTGGCTGGCGGAAAATTTATCTCCAACTCTTTGGGTCAGAAATTGCAAACAAAATTGCGCCCTGGCCAGTGTTCCCTGAAAATCAACTGCTGACCAGACCAAACGGCGTAAGAGTCTGCCCAACAACTCACGACTCAGTCCCTTCCCGGAGAGTTGGTTTTACCCTTTGCCCCTGGGACTTATGGACCGGAACTTGGGGCGGCGATGCCTTAGATCTAACCGCATTCCCTAACGTGACTCCGTCAAAAAAATCATTTGGCGCCAACGTTGCCTTTGAAGGTATTGGTAATTCAGCCGCGGCAATCACCAACTTCGGCATGTTTGGAACCATCTGGGATGCCATCAAGACAGAAGGCGGTTGGCCAAGTTATGATGCAATAGCTCAATCAGCGCTGGAATTTTTAGGCGCTTCAGAGATTAGCATGATAATGGGAAATAATCCCACGCCAAACCTGACCCGTATGATGGAGCATCTGGAAAAAACATTTAGCGCCGGTAACTGGCCGCTAAAAGCCGCCTATTTCATCACAGTCGTTGCCCAAATCTGCAAGAATGGGTTGGAGGGCACTGCCAAACTTTTTGACCTGCCAAAGCCGGTTTCAGTTGCCGTCACTGGCGGCTGGACGGAAAACGAGGCATTCCTTGCTCAGCTTGAAAATCTGGGCATAGCGCCGCTCATTCCACCTTTGGCTACCGAAGCAACCCATGCCGGAGTAGCGGCTCAAGCGTTGGTTATGGCTGATGAAGCCAACACTTTTGCCGAAGCGCTGGAATTGCTAGCCAGCATGTAATTGTTATTTGTATCCTACTGCTAAACCCGGTAGGATTTTTTTATTACAAATTAACTTTTATCTATTTCTAAATTCTTGGCACCGCGCCAGGAAAGTTCATAAATTTGTTTCATAACCTGCATGCCGGGCTAGTGACCTTGGTTTAAATTATTGTTACTAATTTTTTTAGTTTTAGAGTAATTCCAAAAAAACTCAAACAGTGACTTTAACATCTCGGCGAACTCCTGACTTTCAATAATGAAACCAACATTTTCTTTACGGGATGAAATAAACGCCACCTTATTTCCATAAATCATAAAACCCATTGAGAAATTTATTTCTTTGGGAAGAAATCTAACTTCTCTTTTAAATTGAGGGCTGGATTCCATGTAGGGAAAATCCCTGAGATCAATTTTTTGTTTTATTGGCCAAAGCGCTCTAACGGAAACATTTTTTTCAACTCTTTTTTTCTGAGTGTATTCAAAAAATTCAGAAGTTAATATTTCTATCATTGGTTTTGGCGGCCAAAAAGTAACAAATTCACCTGCACTATAAACGATAACATCTCGCATTATATTCTTAAGCGCGTCTTTGCCTTCATACATTTGAAATTTCGGACTGATGAATTTTGAAATAATATTTTTTTCCAACATTGGAATCATAGCCTGATAATTCTTTTGGCTCTGAGTTATATTGTCAATCATTTGTTGAAAAATAAAATCGACCTTCTTGGGCGGTTGAGCTTGAAATATTTTGACGCTAAGATTGGATGATTGTGTGACCAAGCCCTTTTCCTGCAATCTTTTAAGAAAGCCATATAGTGACGGGCGGGGCTTTCCGATTTTTTTTGCCAGCTTACCAACAGAAATTGGACCAAATTCTAAAAGAGCCAGATATGTTTCTGCTTCCTCTTTTCCAATCCCTAATGAATTAAATATATTTTCCATTTGACTGACTGTTGTCGCGGTACCACAACACTATTGTTTATTAAATTATATCGTAATAATATAACTAAATTGGGGATTATGTCAATATTGTTGTTTAAATGCAACAGTAATTATATTGACTATCTTCTTATGAACTTTATCACAAAAGAATAATGAATTTGCGGAGAAATGTCCTATTTATCTAAATGTTAAAAGGAGAAAACATGAATACGATAGAACCGAAACCGATCAGAACCCTAGTCTTAAAAGCCCATGAAATTTTTGTGGCTTCAGAGAGATTTATTGTCGGCGATAGTGAAGGACTTCGCATCTCTGAAATCACGGATTTATGGCGCCAGGTTTACATGAAGGTAATTGAGAGGAATATACCCGAAAAAACCGCGGAAGTATATCCAAATGGTTGCAAAAAGAAAGATACGGGAATCAATTTAGCTCATGTGTATGATGTTCTTCTTGCTCAGGGTCATGGCCAAGACGGTTTACTAGAAATTGATGGCACCCGGCGGCCGTGTCATGTCACCGGAGTTAACAATTTTATGCTCATTGTCAGCTGGGAAAATGATGGCTGGAAGCTGGATGCCAGGGCAGTAGTATCTGTTTTGGAAATTTTTATGTCTCGATAACATATCTTTACCGTCCATCACACCTAGCGCTTAATTTCGAGATTCACGGGACGAAATTGATTTCCATTGATTTCGCCCTTTTTTTATTTTATTTCCATTGTTTTGGCGCCGCGCCAGGAAAGTTCATAAATTTGTTTCATGGCTTGGGCAATCGCTTTACTTTCAATAATGACAGACATACTTTCGGCATAATTCATGAAGGCAATTTTATTATTATAGATATTAACTTCAATTTGGGAAGACAACATTTCTTTGGGCACAATAATGGTTTGTGAAAGTTCAGCTTCATCCTTTTTTTTATGGCGAGTTTCCCAAAACGAACCTTTTTCGGCAATACGCTTGGCGTGAATATTTAAAGCCACGCGTTTTCCCAAATAAACATAATCTTTATCCACATAAGGATTTGCAAAATAAGCATTGGTATTCCATTCCAAAATTTCCGGCGGCCTTTCAGCCAAGGTATCATCATAAACTTTTTGGATAGCATAGTCACCTTCATAAAATAAAATTTTTGGTTTGATTTCACTCTTATTATAAACCGCTTCCAGCTGGGGCAGGGCTTTTTTTAGTTTGGCCTGGAGTTCGCTTAATAAATACAAAAGTTTATCCGGGCTTTCAGCCAAAAATCGGCTCTTGCCTTTGACTTTGGTTTTAGCCACCACGCCGCGACTAACCAAAGCGCTTAAAACAGAATAAGTGGTAGTGCGCTGCAGTCCGGCTTTTTGGGCAATATTTTGAGCCGAGGCTAAACCCGATTCCAAGGCGGCTAAATAGACTTTAGATTCATTTTGAGAAAAGCCTAATTGGCTTAATAAACGGTCAAATTGCATAGTTTTATGAAGTCATTGTTTTGAATTCCCTCTCCGAAAACGGAGAGGGTTAGGGTGAGGTTACGAAGTCAGTTACCTCATCCCTAGCCCTTCTCCCAAATGGGAGAAGGGAATTCTAAAAACATCTTTTTTAAAGAAGTGACGAAAAAACTTTAGTCATTTGTGATTAATTATTTAGCTTGTTTAATAGATTAATTGTAGCATATCTAAAGTTGTTCGTCAATACTGACGAAAATGATTGACATTTTAGCGATTTTTTCTTATAATAACCAGTCAAGATGTTCTTGACGAAAAAAACGTTCTTTGACAGCTCAAAAAGCTGTTAACTACTAGAAAGGAACTACGATGAAAAAGATGCATATGGCAGTGGAATGGGCGAGGAAATACAGTTGGTTTGCCATGGTATTTCTTTTCAAAAGAATTACTGTTGATGGTGTGGTAGTCTATTTGGGACTTGAACCGCCAACCTGGACTGACAGTCGAACTTTCCATGTCGGGCGGTTTAATCGGACACGAATTTTTTGTGGCAATGTGTCTCATTACATCAGTTGGCTGATTAGCTGGTTTCGTTTTAGACAAGAAATTTATCCGCGCTACCCCCGTCATCGAATTGAAATCAAGCTCCTCCAAGAAAAAAAAGCCGACGTTTCATTCCGCTTTTTTCGGGAAGATCATGCCCAAACATTGATCGTTTTGGATTCACAGTATACTTTGGTTTATTTACGGGGCGAAGGAAAAAAGTATATTGATCGCCCCTGGGCGATCGCCAAAGCAAAAGATGAAAAAATGACCTGGGCGGCTGAACTGGACGCTTTTCAAGCCTGGCTGGAAAAAGAAGCCACCGAACTACTTGAAAAAGAAAAAAACGGCTCTCGGCTTGACTTTGGCTTTTATCAAGCTCAAGTCATCCACAAAAAAGCCGCACAACTTTTAAAAATACCGGCAGAAGTTCTGAATTTTCCAAAAGATTACTAATCAGTCACGGCCACAAGGCAATGGCTCAATTCTGGGGCGAAATCAAAAGGCCAAACCTTGCGATTTCGCCCTCTTTTCCCCGGCTTGGAGATGGTCTCAAAGTCGGAGAGAAAATAATGTTCTTTAAAATAAACAAACCAGAATAACTCAAGTTATTCTGGCAAGCCTCGGAAAGGAAAGTCATGAAAACGATACGTGATTATATTATCGCTGATTCGGTATTAGGCACCGTTATTTCCGGCTCAGGCATAAAACAAAGCGAGTGCCAGGTGGCAAAAAAATTGAAATATTACTCATCCGATTCAACCACGGCGAAAATCATCAAGCATAACCGGCAGTGGGCTGAAACTGGTGTCGGTTCGCCCCGATTCCAGTTTATTTATCTGATGGTGCCATGCGGCTGCAATCAGAAATGCCGCGGCTGTTTCATGGGTCAAGACAAGAGTCGCCTGCCCCAAGAACTCGATGGGCCATTTTATGCCGACAAAGAACTCGCTGACATCTGCAGTTTTGCCAAAAAGCATGGAGCGCTGGCGGCTGTTCACGCCGGTGGCGGTGAATTATTCACCTGGTCTGGTGCACTTGACTATATCAAATTCATCAAACGCCAAGGTTTATCAATGATGATTTTCACCAACGGCACGCTGATTGACCGGGCCATGATGCGCCGGCTAAACGAGTTGGAAGTGGCTCTGACGATATCAATGCGCGACCCGGCCGAAAAATGGCATAACGAAATCGTCGGGACCGGCGGTTTCAAAGCTAGTTTAAACGCCATTGAACTGGCCATGACTGAAGGTTTGCATCTGGATAACCGGTTATGCGTGGAAATGCCGGTGACGATTAATAACGAAGACCGGGTGATTAATGACCTGCTGCCAGTTTTGCGAGCGCTAGGCGTGGTGCCGATGATTGAGGAATATATCTTGACCAAAACTTCAGCCGAAGAAAACCAGTGCAGTCACTCTTTCACCCAGGCCCGTGAATTTTTCCGCCGCTTGGCGCGAAAAGACGCCGAACTGGGAATAAACTGGTGGCCAGAATTCGGCCAGCGCATGATCGTCGAACCAAAATGCCAGCGGCCGTTGTTCTCATTTACGGTTTTTCCAAACGGCGAGGTGGTGGATTGTCCCACCAACATCGTTTCTTACGGCAATTTCCGTAAATTACCTCTGCCAGAGATTATTTATTCGGACCTTTTCCGAAAGACTCTGGCCAATTATCAACTGTGTCCCTGCTCAAAATTTTACACCGATGGCGACGCCGACATTCCAGTTGGATTGCCTGACTATCTTAAGGAGAAATATGAATGAGACCAAACATCGCGATTGAAAAAAATCTGGCCGATGAAAACGTTGTCCAATACTGGGGTTTTTTCACGCCAGAAGAAATTTCGGCGGCTGCTAAATCCGGCGAAATCTTGATGTTAGATATTGATTTTGGCCGCCAGTGTTCGCTGAGTTGTCCCGGCTGTTTTCGCCGCAAAAATCTTGTTGACCTGGCTGGACAGACCGACCTGTCATACGAAAAGCTGCTTGCCGTTTTAGCCGAAGCGGCTGCTAATGGCCTAAAATCAGTTAAAATCTGCGGTGCCGGCGAACCATTCGAAAATCCGCGACTACTGGAGCTGGCCAAAGATTTAACATCTATGAATGTCGGCCTGGCGATTTTTACCAAAGGTCACGTTATCGGCGATGATATCTGGACTAAAAAAATTTTCGGCCAGCAAGGCATTACCGACGGTCTGACTTTATGCCAAAAACTGTTTGAGTTAAAAACTTCAGTGATGCTGTATTATCCCACCCTATCTAACAATGAACTGTTTTCCCGGCTGGTTGGTGATCGGACAAGTAGACACCCCCAGCGCGCCTGCCTGGCGGCTGAACGATTGGCTTTAGCTGGATTTAATAAAACGCGACCGACACGTCTGATGTTGGTTCATACCCCTGTCACTAAAGATAGTGTTGGTGGGGCTCTCGCCGTCTATAAATTCGCCCGCCAGAGAAATATTCTACCGCTGATTGCGTTTTATATGGTTAGCGGCACGCAGATTACCAAAGAGTTTCTTGAACGCTATGATCCGTCCGATAAACAAAAACTGGAACTTTTTTGGCAGGTATATCGGTACAATCTGGATCACGGCATCCAGTCTCCAGAGCAGCTTGTTGCCGAAGGCATTTCCTGTATGCCCGGTATTCACCCTTGCAACCAAATCGCCGTCGGGATGTATCTGACAGCCAACGGCAACGTCATTCGCTGTCCTGGCGACTGCGCTGGAGTACTGGGCAATGTCCAACAGGAAAGCCTTATAGCCATCTGGCAGCGTGTCCGGCAGTGGCCGTTTGCCGGACGGTCCAACTGCGGCTGTCCCTATAAAGACGGCCGGACGGTGCCCCTTGAAATTTATAGACCAGATTTCTTTCATAAAATTCTGGATCCAAATAAATAAGTTTTGGGCGAAACTGATTTAATTACATTTCGCCCTCTTTTCCCCGGCTTTAAAAAAATGTTAAAGTTAAAGCCAGAGAAAAGAACTTCATAATATCTTTAAGCTACTAATTTAATCTAAAAAAAATTTATGATCACCATTCAAGATTTTCAAAAAGTTGACATTCGCGTGGGCAAAGTAATTGACGTTCAAGATTTTCCCCAAGCCAAAAAACCGGCTTACAAACTAACCATTGATTTTGGTCCAGAAATTGGCATTAAAAAATCAAGCGTCCAGTTGCCACAAAATTATTCCAAAGAAGAGCTGCTCAATAAGCAGGTTTTAGGCGTGGTTAATTTTGCACCCAGGCAAATCGGACCTTTCATTTCCGAGGTTTTAACTTTAGGCGTGCCCGACGGTCAAGGCAATTGTTTTCTAATCACGCCGGACAAACAGGTACCTTTGGGCGGACAGCTTTACTAATTTATGCAACTGTTGGTTTTATTATTTTTTCACGCCAACTAAATTTTTTATTATCCAAAAGATTGACAAAAATGAAATAATCCTTTAAAGTCTTGGGTATGGAAAAGGGTTGCCGTTAAGCCAAAGCCTTCCGATCACCCGGATTGGCCTTTAGCACTCCCGGAGGGATAAGGCAAAATAATAGCAATTTCCGCCCTTTTCTTGGGCAGGCATTAACAAATTCTAGTTGAGTTTGATGCCTGCCCCCCATTTCTACATACCAAAACCGAGGCAAATGGGCCTCGGCTTTATTATTTAATTTTGGTTTGTTTATTTTTTTCTTTTCTTATTGCGGCTGACTCTGATTAAACCAGAGCAAGGGATAATTTGAATTCCCTTCTTTTCCAATTCATCCAAAAAATGATTAACACCGAGAGAATCTGAAGAAATATGGCCGGCAATTACGACATTAATATGATACTTGGCTGCTTCTTTTTTACGTTCTTCATCCATATGCATACCAATAATCGTACCAATTCCCGCTTGCGACATCTTTTCGTAAATACCCACCGCCCCTTCGGTACCACCGGTAATTTCGGTCACTACAATTTTGCCGGCGGAATTGTCCGGGGAGCCAACAAAAATTTTGGGACCGGTTTTTCTTTTTATGGCTTCTTGATATTCAGGTACTTTCTTTAAAACCGCAACCACTTCACCAACAGTTTCTGGCTTGGCTTTTTTGATTAAATTGTCCAAAAATGTCGCAGCCATATTGTCAGCCGGCGTATGAACGCACATTAGACCAATATCCAAAAGTTTAGCCGCATCCACGGTCCGGTAATGATTGGAAGCCGAAACTCCCCTGGCAACTTCCGAAATTCTTTCTTTGGTCAAAGACTCAGCTACATTGATTGGCACACCGTACATGGCCAAAAGATCAGCTTGCAAATGCATGACGTTACCCAAATCGGCCAAAGCCGAACCTAAAGGATGATGAGCAATAACTAAATCAACGCCCATTTGTTTAGCAATTAAAAGTTCAGCCGGTTGGATATCAATTCCGACCATCACCTTTTTAATTTCTTTTTTGGAATCAACTAAAACTCGGGTGTCCGAATACGGGTTGGTTAACCGCTCGGTATCAAATTCTTTTTTACTTTCCGTTCCCAATTTGTCATATTTGTCTTTGATTTTTCCAAGAATTTTTTTTACTTTCGCTTCCCCCCGCAGATCGTTAGCAATACCGAGTTTAATTGCCAACGAATAAATTTGTTGGATGTTCATAATTTAGGAGTTTAGAAATTAGTGAGTTAAGCCAGCTTAACAGCCTTTAGGCTGTTATTCCTTAATATAATCTATAATTGGATAATTTGCAAAACAATCATCGAGCCAGTCTTGACCAAATTTTTTCAGATAATCTTTATAACTACAAAACTGATAACCTACTAGCTCGTCTAAATTCTTTATTAAATTATGTTTGATCGGATTTTGGTGAATATAGTTCAAATGGCAATAAAAACTTTTCTCATCACTAACAATCTTATCCCAATATTGATACCAAATTTTACGTCCTTTCCGGTTTTCAATTTTATTTAATAAATATGAACTTTTACCATTAACTTGACTTATCAGTTTAGCTAAATCAATCCCATTTTCTGCTTTTAACAGTAGATGATAATGATTATTCAAAACAACCCAACCGGACAAACTAAATTCAAATTCTCTAATTTTTTCAAAAATAACTTTTAATAATATTTCTTTTTTTAATTCATCACGGAAATAAGCTAACCCACCATAAGTCCTACTGCTAATAAAATAATAAGCAGGTTCCGGCAAATACAGATGTAATGGCCGATGGATACTTCTGTCTTTTGGAAAATTCAACATAGCTTTTTTATAACACGCTAAAGCGTGTTAGCCAGCTAAAGACTGGCTAAAGGTGGCTATGTTGATTGTATATAGATATTCTAATTCCTAACCTTCTAACTTCCTAATTCCTAGTTTTCCGCCCTGGACTTCAATCATTTTTTCAGCCAAACCCAAAACAATATCATCGGCCAAAGTGGCTTTTTTAAGTTCCAAACCGAATTTGGAAAAAAATTGATCTAAGCCTTGATGATAAATTACAATCCGATCATTAATTGACAAGCCTGATTCTTTTCGCAATTGATTAATTTGTCTAATTAATTCGCGCAACTGGCCTTCCTGTTTTAATTCTTCAGTAAGTTCTATATCTAAACCATCGTTGATATTAAACAAAACTTTTTTGACATTAAGCTCGTCTTCAATTAAGGCCTGTATCTCCTTGGGTAATTTATTAGCCAAAGAAGTGGTGTAGCTATTTAACGGCTGACGAATTTTAATGCCAGCTTCGGCTCTGGCGGCCAAACCATTTTGAACAATTTGCAAAGTTAGATCCATTTGCTTAATTAAATCATGATCAATTAATTTCTTGTTTAAATCCGGCCAATCCTCCAGATGAACTGATTCTTTTTTGCCACCAATTTTTTGATAAATATCTTCAGCGACAAAAGGCATGAATGGCGCAATCAATTTGGAAAATTCCTGCAAAACATAGCCCAAGGTATTAACACCCGAGGTATCACCGGCCTTAAAACGTTCCCGGGATCGGCGTAAATACCAAGTTGAAAGTTCATTGATAAAGCCACTGATTGGCCGGGCGGCTTTTAAAACATTATAATCTTTAAGTTGGGTGGTAATTTCTTCGTTGAGCAAATTTAGCTTGGCTAAAATCCAATGATCCAAAATATTCTTTGGTTTCGGGACAGAAATAGTGTCATTCTTATACATTAAATAAAAACTTAAAATGTTACCAATCAGCATGACATTTTTTTGCAAAACTTCTTTAACGCCAGTTTCGGAAAAATTCAAACTTTCAGCCTCAATGACCGGTGAAGTCAACATATAATAACGCAAGGCATCGGCGCCGTAAGTTTCCACTACCAAATCCGGTTCCGGATAATTTTTTAAGCGCTTGGCCATTTTCTGGCCATCTTGGGCCAAAACTATTCCGTTGACAATCACGTTTTTAAACGCCGGTTTATTAAACAACGCCGTGGCTAAAACCATGAGTGTATAAAACCAGCCGCGGGTTTGATCAACACCTTCAGCAATAAATTCAGCTGGAAAATTCTTTTCAAACCACTTTTTATTTTCAAACGGATAATGAACTTGAGCATAAGGCATGGAACCGGATTCAAACCAACAATCCAAAACATCAGGAATTCGTTTCATCTTCTGGCCGCACTTTTCGCATTTGAATTTTATTTCATCAATAATGTGTTTATGTAAATCAACCACTTTTTGGCCGCTTAACTTTTCTAGCTCTTCAATTGAACCAGCAACTTTGATTTCACCACACTCACATTTCCAAACCGGCAAAGGTGTGCCCCAATAGCGTTGGCGGGAAATTGCCCAATCCGTGGCCCCTTCCAACCATTTACCAAACCGACCCTGCTGCAAATGAGCCGGCGTCCAATGAACTTTTTTATTGTTGGCAATTAATTTATCTTTAATGGCGGTAACGTCAACAAACCAAGAGTCAGTTGAGTAATTCAAAAGCGGCGTGTCGCAGCGCCAACAAAACGGATAGCTGTGGGTGAATTCAGCCGCGGCAAATAATAAACCTTTGGTTTCCAAATAAACAACAATTTTTTTGTCCATCAATTGAGGATCGTCTTTAGATTTAACCAATTGACCCGGCCAATCGGTAACGGCGCTGGTAAATTTACCGGCGGAATCAACATGCAAAATTGTTGGTAATTTTTTTTCCTTACCTAAATTCATATCGTCCTGGCCAAAACCAGGGGCAATATGAACTACACCAGTACCATCTTCAGTGGTAACAAAATCAGCGGTTTGAATCGTATAAATATTTTCCTTGTTTTCTAAATTAGCATTTACAAAGTAATCAAACAACGGTTTGTAGTGCTTACCGATTAAATTTTTGATATCCACAGCGCCAACAATTTTAAAATTTTTACCGGCAAAAAATTTATCCAAATTGGCTTTGGCCAAAATATAAAATTCTTTACCCAGTTGAACTTTTACATATTCAATCTGCTGACCGACCGCTAAAGCCACATTACCCGGCAAAGTCCAGGGCGTAGTGGTCCAAGCCAAGATAAAAGTGTTTGGCTCATCAATTAATTCAAACTTGGCCACCACGGAAAGATCGGTTACCTCTTTGTAGTTTTGGGTAACTTCAAAATTGGAAAGGGTGGTATCGCAGCGCGGACAAATATGCATTGACTTATAGCCTTCATAAATCAAAGCTTTGTCGTATAAAGTTTTAAAAACCCACCAAATACTTTCCATGTATTTTGGATCCATGGTTTTGTAATCATCGTCCATATCCACCCAGCGGCCGATGCGCGGAATAAATTTTTTCCAAACTTCGGCGTAACGCAAAACGCTAAGCTGGCAAGCCTCATTAAAACCACAAACCCCAATTTTTTCTTCAATGTCTTTTTTGGTTTCCAATTTTAATTCTTTTTCAATTAAATTCTCCACCGGCAAACCATGGCAGTCCCAGCCCCAACGCCGTAAGACATGATAGCCATTCATGGTCCAAAATCGCGGCACGACATCTTTTAATAATGAAGAAGGAATATGGCCATAGTGCGGCGTGCCAGTGGCAAACGGCGGGCCATCATAAAAAACATAATCGCCTTTGGGGCTATCTTTTTTAAGGGTTTTGGCAAATATCTGTTTATCCTGCCAAAACTGCAAAATCTCTTTTTCTCTAGCAGAAATCCGGCTTTCCATATTAAAAATTATTAATAAAGATGGCTTTATTTTAACTAAAATTACGAATTTAGTCAAAAAAAAGACACTTGCAACTGGGCGTAACAAGTGCCAAAATCCAAAAAAAGAACACTTAGGCGGTCTGGGCAGCGCGGAAATTATGACGAAGCATTGTCAGGAGCCAAGCCTTGACGCTATGTTGGGCTTGAGAGACAAACTCCGCAAAGGCAGCCGCCGCCTGGAGCAAGGTCTCTTCGGCCAACTTCATGGCCGCTGCCTTGTCTTTGGTAAGCCGCAACGCCACACCATACAGCATCTCAACGTAACCCACCACCGCGTTTTCAAAATCCGTTTTAGCACCAGGTTTCATATCAAGTTCTCCCTCTGTCTAAGGTTTCCACCACAAAGACCAAGCCATTCCTGGTCTTATTTTAACCCTGATTTTAAACTCAAGGCTAAAAGAAGACCGAGAATTAAAACTATTCATTATATAAACAATCTACCAAAAAAGTCAAGATTAGAAAAGGGCCACTCTTGACAAATGATTTCTATTCTGTTATCCTAGTCTTTTCGTGTGTTAATTAGTATGCGTCCAAAAAATGAGGAGTAAATCATGGACCACTTACGAAGAACCTTGAATGATTTAGCCGAGCGAGGCAAACACTTCAAACCAAACGGCTGTTTACACATTCAAATTTGTCTGTCGGGTAACCCGAACGGACCATTTGAGCAGAAGCTGAACAACGCTTTCTTGGCCGCGGCAAAGGAAGAAAGACTCGAAATTTTTCGGAGAATCACCCAACTTTGGCATACGGCCAGATTTGAAAAATGGGATTCGCCCGATCGCCGGGAAGCCGAAGCCATTTTAGGGACAACTCTCTGCCGCAGCTATTTTGGCAGAGCAAGCGAGGTCATAACAGCGACAATCACATCTGATAATCGCCAGATTCGGGTTTGGCACGGTTTGCCCCAATCACTTGGATCAGAATCTGTTGACGGCGCGGAAAAACCGCTATTTTCGATTTCTCACCCCAGTGAGCCAAACGAAGTTGTCCCCTACTTCAAAATTATTACCAACGTTCTTTTAAAAGAATCCCAGGCCAAAGGCAAAAATTCAACACTCCAGGAAATACTCCTGAGTAATGGCACCAAGCTGATGCTAATAATTCAAGCCTAAACGAAAAATAACGAGCTGAACGCATTCTGTTCAGCTCTCTTTTTTTACAAAAAAAATGTAGGGGCGTATCGCAATACACCCCTACATTTTTATGGTTACTCCTGCCAACTAATTGCCGTAACCGGGCAAGAATCAATTGCTTCTTGAATAGCGGCTTTGTTCGCTTCATAATCAGCTGCCTGAACCTGAGCTTTGCCGCCACCGTCTAATTTAAAGACTGCCGGACAAATTGATTCGCAAGTTCCACAACCAATACAAATTTGTTGATTAACGACTGGTTTTGCCATAATATTATTTTTTATTATTCTTAAAATATTCTTTAACTTTGTTAGCGAGTTGACTTGGCGTCAAACTAGTTTTAACGATATAATCACTAGCTCCCAATTTTAAACCTTTTTCAATTTCTTCCTTTTGCGACAAATTAGAAAAAATAATGACGGAAATATTTTTTGTCTTGGGGTTTGATTTTAATTGCCTCAACATTTCATAGCCATCAACGTTGGGCATTAGGATATCTAGTAAAATTAAGTCTGGTAGTTCGGTTTGAGCCAAAGAAATTCCTTCCTGGCCATTACCGGCTTTGGCAACATCATAACCTTCCTGCTCTAGTTTTGTGTGGTATAAATCCAATAAAAAAGATTCATCTTCAACCACTAAAATTTTGAGTCTTTGTTTTGGCATAAAAAAATTATAAATTTTGTTTCCAATTATATTGTAACAATAAATGCACTGATTTGGAATAGCAAATTACATCTTTTCCGGAATCGGAATTGCTAACAATTCCAGGCCCAAAGTCAATACCGTTCTAACATTAAAAATTAAAAGAATCCGCGCCTGCTTTATTTTTTCTTCAGACTGTAAAATTGGCGATTTTTCGTAAAATAAACTAAAGGCTTTGGCCAATTCATATAAATATTCAGACAAATGAGCCGGATCCAGCTCATTGACTGCCTGGGCAATTACATTAGGAAATTTTGCCAACAATTTAACCAAAGCAAATTCAAAGTCGCTGACCAAAACCGAATAATCAATCTTTGGTGAAACCTTAATTTTTTCCTTGGCAAAAATGCTGGCAATTCTGGCAGTGACATATTGCAAGTACGGACCAGTTTTGCCGGTAAAAGCAATTGATTTTTTCGGATCAAAGACCATTGTTGTTTTAGGATTGACCGAAAGAATATAAAATTTAACAGCCGCCAAGGCAATTTGATGAGCCCGCGGCAAAATTTCCTTTTCACTTAACTCCGGATAACGCTTGGTAACTTCAATTCTGGCTAGTTCCTCCAATTCAGCCAATAAATCATCAGCCCCGGTACCCTGGATCAAACCTTCGCGCGACTTAATTTTTCCCGAAGGCAAACGAATCATGCCGTAAGAAAGATGATGGTAATTTTTAGCATTAGCAAAGCCTAATAATTCCAAGATTTTAAAAAGTTGTTTAAAATACAAATCCTGTTCCGAACCGACCACGTAGATTGAACTGTCTAGCTGATATTTATCTTTAAGGTAGGCTAAATACAAATCCTGGGTAATATACAAACTAGTATCATCGGGACGCAAAACAATTTTATCCGGCAAATCAAATTTTTGCAGCGGAGCCAAAATTACACCATCTTTATCTTTAACAAATACGCCCTGTTTCAAACCTTTTTCTACAATTTCTTTACCCGAGCGGTAATATTCACTTTCATAATATTCTTCATCAAAAGTATCAGCTTCCAATTTTGCCAAAGTTTGTTTAAAACCTTGCAAAACCCAAACCATTAATTTTTCCCAAACTGAAATTACCTCTTTTTTTTCTTCTTCCCAGGCTTGTAAAATCTGCCGAGCCTCAGCATCCAAAGTCGGGTCATCTTTTGCGGCCTGGCAAAACTTAACATAAAAACTGCCGACAAAATGATCCGGTTTTAAACCAGTTGATTTTGGGCTTTGGTCTTGACCCCATTTTTGATAACCCAAAATCGCTTTGGCAATGGCAATGCCGCGATTATTATATAAGGTCGCCTGCGTTATTTTATAGCCAACAAACTTCATTAAGCGAACAATGCTTTGGCCCAAACAAATGTTTCTAATATGACCAATAGTTAAAGGCTTATTAGTGTTGGGCGAAAAATATTCCACCATCACTTTTTGATTTTTGCCAATCTTACTTTTGCCGTAATTACTTTTAGCTTTGAAAACCTCGGTTAAAACCAATTGGGAAAATGCCTGCCGGTTAACAAAAAAATTCAAATAAGGCCCGGCAACCGAAACACTTTGGATCAAAGATGTCGGGCTGAATCCAGCCACTACTTGCGACCCAATTTCGAGCGGCGACTTTTTTAATTTCTTGGCCAAAATAAAACAAGGGACGGAATAATCACCCAAGTTGCTTTGCGGCGGATAATCAATGAGAATTAATTTCGGACTAAACTTTTTGTTTAAAGTTTTGTTAATTAAATCAACAATTTCGCGTCTAACTTTGGTTTCTGCCTGACTGAAATTTTTAGTTAAATTAGCCATATAATACTCATTTTAACACAAATTGCTAATTAGGACTACACTGAACTTTACCGTTAGCCGAAATTATTTGGTCAATCGTAACGTATTTGGCCGTACCCGAGATGGTATTACTCACTTCACCATAAATTTTTGGCTGGACATACATAACCGGTGATACTAATTGAGAAGGGATTAAACCCATTAAGTATAAATCAAGTTCGCTGTAGGGCCGTAAATTACTATCAGTCATTTTAGAAAGCTCGGAAGTAAAAGTGCCGTTACCATTATCAACCCAGCCCGAACCGCCAAGCGGCGAAATGAAACCGGCATAGTAACTCCAGTGTTGAAGATCATCAGGCCGCAATAAAGCTTGGCTGATTTGACCATTGGCATTAGCAAAACCAATATAGGCAGCCCAATTATGCAAAATTTCATGCACTATAATATTTAAAGACTCGTTTAATCCGGCTTCAGTTTGCGGATGATATTTATTAATATCACCCATCATAATAATACCTTTGAGTTTACCGCTGCTGCCATACATTTGCGCCCAATCAAAATTACCACGGTTAATACCATCTTGTTTATTAGTCACCGGAAAAAAGCGCGCAATTTCATTGGAGCCTTCAGTTGGAATTTTAAAATTAGTCCAAATAAAAATAAAATCAAAAATATCTTCATTGTTATCGTAGAAAGTGTTGACCACTTCATTTTTTACTTCAGTCAATCCGTCATTTCTCTTTTTTATTAAATAACTATCATTGGAAAGAACTACGGTCGGATAGTCAACGTCAATATTTGACAATTCGCTAGTGGCCCAAGAAAAATGACGGCTGATTTCTTTTTTAATTTTTTCAACACTAGCAACTTCCTGATTATTATAATCTTTGTCGGCTAAAAAAATCACAGCCGCTTTTAACTTTTTATTTTCACAATCCCGCTGCTTCTTTAATGGTGCAGCAATCGGATTAAAAATGTTTTTATTCAAACCAACAATCGGTTTATCGCGCTTTGAATAACTCCAAGTGGAAGTCAAAGCATCAGTTAATTTAAAATGATTGGCCAAAACCGCATCAACGGAAGTAAACGGCTGCAAGATTTCATTGTTTAGATAATAATATTTTTGAGTTTGCTTGTCTTTGTATAATGAGCCGTCAGGAATACTGTAATCATGAATGATTGGCTCACCAATTATATAATTTTGAAAAAAGACATCATCAATATCAACCACCCGCTTGGCCCAATTTTTGCCATAAATTCGTTCGGCAATATCTTCATCTTTAATTTGACGCAGTACACCACCGGTTTCCACGGCATAAACTTCAGGCGCGGTTTGAATTTTTACCAAATAAGTCCCCGGCCGAACCGTGATATTTTTTCCCAAAGGATATTTTAGCAGGTCTGATTTATTGACAGTGACAATTGAGGAATAATCCGTACCATACCAACTTTCAAAAGTAACTTTGTTGGGAAAAGGGTGACGAATATTATGGCTATCAAGATAATAGATGGTATTGGTATTTTTGGCTTTAATCAGCTCAAAGCCAGCCAAAACCGGCGAGCCAAACAAAAAATTGCCCAGAATGGAACTGAGACAAAAAACAAAAATAATGGATTTAGTAATTATTTTCATAACGTAATTGTATCAAAAAACGCCTTACATTTCAAGACAAATCCAGGCAAAAAACATCCGGCAGTTTCGCGCTATGAAACAACCGGATAATATGTAGCAGTTTGGTAAAAGGTACGGCGTGGTTTTGGCTTGGCTCAATCAAGAGCCTGGACTGTGATGTCATCATACTCAGTTGTCCATTCGTTCACCCCCAGCCAGACACTGCCGGGTTGGAGGTAGCTGGTGGTCAATTGGACATGAACCGGGGTGCCAGAGTCTTGGATGTTTTGGAAGGTAATGATATTACCCTGGGCAATGAGTTGGTAGTAACCAGCAACTAATTTGACGCCCTGGATACTTTGCCAACCATCTAAGGAGTCAAACAGGCTGACGGGGTAACAACCTTTGTCCGCAACCAAAACAGCAACTTCGCCCTGGCTGCTTTTTCGTAGAGCCACTTTGATCT
>JBAZMQ010000007.1:0-66950 GCA_041649675.1 Patescibacteria group bacterium
GACAAGCCGATAAGCCAAAAACCAAGGTTAAGACTACAAAGAATAGTAATATTTTTTTCATATTAGTTTTCTCCTTTAATTGAAAATTCAATAATGGTTTTATCCCCGTCTTCCAAGCAAACGTCAACGGTCTGCTTTAAAGTATGCCAGCCAATGACTTTACCTTTGCCGCCAGGGGTTTTGATTACTGAGCCAATGGCCGGTAAACTCTTGGCCAATTCTTTATAAGCTTCACCTTCAAAGGCCAGGCAACAACGCAGACGGCCGCAAAGACCAGACAGCCGCTCCGAACCCCGATGAGAAACTTGCTGAATATCGGCTAAGTCGGAAGTAACACTGGCTAATTCTTTTAAGTGAGTTTTGCAACAAAGGGTGCGGCCGCAGGAGCCAAAATCACCCGAGATTTTTGCCTCGTCGCGGATACCAATTTGTTGGAGCCGAATTGATTTTTGAAAATGATGGGTTAAGTCTTTAACTAGCTGCCGAAAATCCACCCGGCCATCAGCAATGAAGGGAAAAATTAATCGACTACCATCAAAGGAAAAATGAGCATCAATAATTTTCATTGGCAAATTATTTTTTTCAACTGCTTTTTTACAATAATCCAAAGCAACTTCCCGCTGCTTGTTTGATTCGGCTATAATTTCAGTATCTTCCGTTGTAGTCTTTCTGATGATTGAAACCAAATTTTCCAATCGCTCCATGACTTCATTAGGCACTTCCTGCAATGAAATAATCTTTCCTGCATCAGTTCCCCATTCGGTTTTAACTACAACATTATCACCTAATGCCAACTTAAAATCACCAGCCTTACCTTCGTAAGCTTGGTCCCAAAATACAACTTGGATTTTTGCAACTTGAGGCATAGATTAACTTTTTAGATGTCTGATAAACTAAAAATTAAATCTGATAACGACAAAATCTGGTTACTTCAATTTTTTCGCCGATTTTGGCAATGTGATTATTGATCAGTTCTTCAACCGTCAATTTATCTTCTTTAATAAAAGGCTGTTTTAGCAAACAAACCTCTTGATAATATTTATCAACTTTTCCAGTAATTATCCGCTCCCAGATATTTTCTGGTTTGCCTTCAGTTTTCAGCTGCTCCTGATAAATTTCTTTTTCCTTAGCAATAACTTCAGCCGGCACATCTTCGGGCTTGATATATAACGGATTGGCGCCGGCCACTTGCATGGCTAAATCGTGAACCAAGGTTTTAAAATCTTGATTTAAGGCGACAAAATCAGTTTCGCAATGAACCTCAATCAAAACTCCAACCCGGCCATTAGCATGAATATAACTTTCAATTATCCCCTGGCTAGCAGTTCTTTCGGCCAATTTTTTGCTGGCTTTGACGGCGCCCTTTTTCCTTAAGACTTCAACGGCTTTATCCATATCGTCGTTAGCTTCGCTTAAGGCAGCTTTACAATCACCGACACCAGCGCCAGTTAGCTCACGAAGTTTTGTAATTAATTTAGTATCAATTGCCATATTTTTTGATTAATTATTTTTATTTTTTTATTAAAATTATTTTTTAACTGGCGCGACTGAAGCCGGCTGCCGTTCTTTAATCCCTTCCTTGACCGCCTCGCAAATTAAACTAGTAATTAATTCAATTGATTTGATGGCGTCATCATTAGCTGGGATTGGGTAATTAATTTTTTCCGGATTAACATTGGTATCACACATCGCAACGATGGGAATATTTTTTGTCATTGCTTCCGAAACCGCCGTTTTTTCTTTTTTAATATCACAAACAAAAATTGCATCCGGGGTTTTGGTCATGATTTCAATACCACCAACAATTTTATCCAATTTTTCAATTTCCCGATCAAAATCTAATTTTTCTTTCTTGGTGTACTTTTCTAATTGACCAGTCTGCTTTCGTTTTTTCAATTCACTGAAATTTTTAACCAATTTTTTAATTTCAGCAAAATTAGTAAAGGTACCACCTAGCCAGCGCTCGGTCACATAAGGCATGCCGCATTCTTTGGCATACTTAGTGATAATCGGCTGAGCTTGCTTTTTTGTACCCAAAAATAAAATAGTGCCGCCATTGGCCACTATCTTTTTAACAAACTCCAAAGCTTCTTGGAGTTTAATTTGAGTTTGCTCTAAATCAATGATATGAAACCCACTTTTTTCAGTAAAAATGTAAGGTTTCATTTTTGGATGACGCTTTGAAAGCTGATGACCAAAATGGACACCAGATTGCAACATTGTCATCAAATCTGGGCTTTTTGACATAAATTGTTTCCTT
The DNA here is from genome assembly GCA_041649675.1 of Patescibacteria group bacterium. Lineage (GTDB taxonomy): Bacteria > Patescibacteriota > Patescibacteriia > Buchananbacterales > UBA6539 > JBAYJS01. Next base: position 2,261 of record JBAZMQ010000007.1, read on the forward strand.
TTTATCCTAGCTAAGAGAAGCCAGGATCCTCTACCGCTTTTTTAAGGTTAAACCCCGACAAACACCGGGGAGGAAATAACCCAATATCAACGGTATGTGTGATTAATAAATAATAATCACAGTATAGGGAAAAATTGATAAATTGTCAAGATTTGACTTTAGATTAAGCTTAAACTAAGATTGTTTTAGGCAAAACAGAGCATTCAAGCTCTATAACTAGGAGGAATAAAATAAAATGCCAAAGGAAAAAGTAAGATTAAGTCTCACCATTGGCGGCACGCATGTTTTAGTAATGGGGTTTAATAAAGCCCTGCAAAGCTGCACTCCACCATTCAGGTGCGACCTTGATGCCGAAGCGCCAAGGGCGGAAACCGTCAATAAAATTATTGAAATCCTGAAGCAAGCGTTTGCGGCCTGTCAAAAAGCCAACCAGGAAGTAATTGGCATTGGTGTTGGCGCCCCCGGACCGATAAACATGAAAACCGGTAAAATTTTGGAAACACCCAACATCAAAGGCTTGCGCAATGTTGAGCTGCAAAAAATTCTGGAAAAAGAATTCAGCGTGCCGGTCAAAGTGAACAACGATGCCAATGTCCAGGGCCTGGGCGAGTTAACCGATGAACCGCCAGATTGCCAAGATTTAATCTTGGTTACACTTGGTTCAGGAACAGGCGTGGCTTATATCAAAGACCGCAGAATTGTGGACGGACGCCACTGTATGGCCTGCGAAATGGCAAAGGCCAACCTCAACCCGCCAAACGGTTTTGGGGTGGAGCAAATCTGTTCCATTAACGGCGTTATTGGGCTGTACTTTTTATTTCGCGGGACAGCGGAAAAACTCGATGGAGATATCAGCCCAAAAAAAATTGCTCTCCTTGCTTTTGCGGGTTACCAGCCAGCTATTTTAGCCTACCAATACCTGGGCCGGCAACTGGGCACCTTCCTGGCAATCCTGATTAATACCGTTGACCCGGATTCAGTGGTCATTAGCGGCGGCATAGCCGAAGCCGAAGAGCTCTTCATTGGCGAGATGTTTGCCGTCATCAAAGCCAATATTAATCCCGAGGTTTATAACGGAATTGACGGAGTGGCTAAGCCATTAATGATCAGGAAATCAAGACTCGGCGAAGATGCCCAAGCCATTGGCGCTGCTATGCTGATTGAAATGTAGCCAAACGGACAATCAGGAGAAAATAATGCTTTGCAGCGGCTATGAAGAGTTGACTGACGACGAACTAAGTGAAACTTTTAGGCTGGTTGAAGAATGGTTGGATCGCTCGGCTAGCGAAAGCGATGTTCCAAAGCAACCCTACCTTGATGCCTGCCCGAATCTATCGGCAAAAAGTCTATTTTGTTACAGAATCATGAACCTGTAATCACCCGCCAAACCATTAAGGTTATGGCGGTTTTTTTAAATTTAACCATTTTAAATAGACGAGGACAAAAACCTCGTCTCTTGTCTGCCCTATCTGTTCCCTGATTTCTGATCTCTAATTTCTGTTTTCTATTTTACTACTTACCCGACCTTAAAGCCGTAACCGGATCAAGCTTGGCGGCAGTCAGGGCTGGAAAAACCCCAAAAATTAGGCCAATACCAAAAGAAACGCCAACAGCCAAAAAGATTGAGTTTAAAGAAATAACAAATTTCCAAGTTAAGCCCTGAGAACTAGCTGCCACTGATATTAAAAATGACAGCCCAATTCCTAAAATAAAACCGATAATCGCCCCGAAAAATGTTATCACCAAGGCTTCCCACAAAAACTGCCATAAAATATTATTGTTAGTTGCGCCCAACGCCTTACGCAAACCGATTTCATAAGTTCTTTCCGTAACCGAAACATACATAATATTCATAATACCAATACCGCCAACCACCAAAGAGATTCCGGCAATGGCAATCAAGAGTAAATTTATAACGCCAAAAATTGTGTTATAAATATCCAAAGCCTCGGCCATTGTCATCACGGCAAAATCGTCTTTATCAGGATCACTGATGTCATGCCGCTGCCGCATCAAAAAAGTAATGTCTTGAGCAGTTTGATTGGCCAAACTTTTGTCGTAAACTTTGGCAAAAATCATTTGAACATAATCAATACCCATTACTTTTTTCTGTAAAGTCTGTATCGGCACATAAATTAAATTATCCATGTCAAAAAAAGTAATTGAGCCGCGCTTATCCATTACCCCAATAACTAAAAATTTATCTCGGCCAATTTGGATCATTTTACCCAGCGGATCATTGCCGTTGAATAATTTATCCTGAACGGTTTTGCCAATTACCGCTACGGTAGCCAGATTTCTGTCTTCTTCTTCGGTAAAAAATCGGCCTTGGGCAACTTTACTTGAATCAATATTAACAAAAGAAGCGGTTGTTCCCCACAAAAGAGTCTGTTTTTTTTCGTCTTGATAAGATACTATTTGTTGGCCAATGATGGCAGAATAATTGTCTTTAACATTAGGCAACTTCTTGATCGCTTCAGCGTCCGATAATTTTAAAGTGGTAACCGTAACTCCCATTGCCATGCCCGCGGCATTGTCAGAAGACATTTGACTGGTGCTAGGCAGCTTGACTTCAACCTCAATGGCATCAGTACCAAAGGTTTCAATCTGGCCAACCACGTACGATCTAAAGCCATCACCGGCTGACATTACCGCGATTACTGCCATAATGCCAATAACAATCCCTAAAATTGTTAAAAAAGTTCTGGCTTTATTGCGCCTTAATGCCTGCCAGGCAATTTTAAACGGAATAACAATTTTACAAAAAGAAAAACTAAGTAATTTGAATTTACTTCTATTGCCCGAGGGATTATTTTTTACTAATTTAGTATTCATAATTCATAATTCTCAATTCCTTATTCATAATTCCTTATTCATAATTCATATCTATTCATACCTCAAAGCTTCAATCGGATCTAAATTAGCCGCCCGCCAAGCCGGATAAAGGCCAAAAATCAAACCAATAGCAATTGAGATGCCGGAAGCAATCACCACGGCATCAGGCGGAATAATAAAACTCCATTGATAGCCTAAATAATTAGCTACCAATGCCACCAGCCCGGAGATTAAAGTCCCTAAAATTATACCAATCAGTCCGCCACCAAAAGAAATAACAATGGTTTCGGCCAAAAATTGGATTAAAATATTTGATTTTTTAGCGCCAACGGCCTTACGCAAACCGATTTCCCGAATTCTTTCATTAACCGAAACCAACATAATATTCATAATGCCAATGCCACCAACCAATAGGGCAATGGCGGCAATGGCGGCTAAAAATAATTTCAAAGCATTGGTTACGCCGGTAAAAACATCTAAGGCCTGCTGCATGCTTCTAACGGTAAAATCGTCATCAATTGGATTAGAAATATTATGCCGCTGCCGTAAAGTAATTTTGATGTCTTCAATCGTTCTGTCTATATTGGCTGCCTCGTCAACCTTAACTCTAATAAAGCCCAAATGGTTTGAACCAAACAATAGCTTTTGGCCGGCAAGCAAAGGCAAAAAAATCTGATTATCTTGATTTTGAAAAGTAGCCGAGCCTCTTTCTTCCATTACGCCAATGACTTTGAAACTTTCCCGTTTAACTTTTACGTCCTGACCCAACGGATCAGAACCGTCAAATAACTCATTGGCTACCTGGCTACCTAAAACCACCACCCGCGAAGTAGTTTTTTCTTCTTCATTAGTAAAAAACCGGCCTTGAGCAACTTTGGCATCTTCAACCTCAATGTAGCTAGCCGTGGTAGCGGTAAAATTAGTATCAACGCTGCGGTTTTGCCAAATAATAGCGCCAATGCCTTTGGCATAAGAGGCAACCGCCAAAGCATGCGGCACATTTTGCGGCTTGGTTATAGCCACAGCGTCTTCATATTTTAAGGTAGTAACGGTAATTCCTAAAACCGAAGCCGGTGGACCGCCTTCATCCGAAGCGCCGGGCAAAATGCCAATCAGATTAGAACCGATACTTTTGATTTGGTCCAGAATCAAACCCTGAGCACTGGAACCAATTGACATGATAATAATCACTGAAGAAATTCCAATAATCATTCCCAGCATCGTCAAAAACGACCTCAACTTACGCGAGGCTAAAGTCTTCAACGACCCCTTGACTGATTGAAAAAAATTCATACTAGAATAACTAATTTCAAATTTCCAATGTCAAACTAAATTCAAAATTCAAATGACAAAACGATTTGACTTTTAAACTTTGATATTTGATATTGATTAGAAATTGGTAATTGGAAATTTGACATTAAAATAATTATTTTTTAAGTTCGCCGTCTTTGGAAACCAAACGACGATTAGCTACTTCTTGATCACTGACAATTAAGCCATCGCGAACTTTAATTACCCGCCGGGCATGATCAGCCGTGTCTTGCTCGTGAGTGACCAAAATTATACTGTGGCCTTCGTCATTCAAATCTTCCAATAATCCCATAATTTGGGTGCCGGATTTAGAATCCAAATTTCCCGTTGGTTCGTCGGCAAAAATTACTTTTGGGTTATTTACTAGCGCGCGAGCAATGGCCACCCGTTGCTGTTCACCGCCGGAAAGCTGGTTGGATAAATGATTAACCCGATGATACAAGCCAACGGCCTTGACTGCTTGTTTGGCTTTTTCATCCATTTCCTTGACTGACATTCCGGCATAAACCAAAGGCAACTTCACATTTTCCAAAACCGAAGTTCGGGGTAATAAATTATAGCTTTGAAAAATAAACCCAATCTTTTGATTACGCAAAGCGGCCAATTCATCATCGGAAAAATCAATCACGGTGCGGTCTTCAAATTCATAAACACCACTGGTGAGCCGGTCCAAAAACCCCAAAATATGCATCAGAGTTGATTTGCCCGAGCCCGACGGGCCCATAATGGCGACAAATTCCCCTTCGTCAATCGTGAAACTGACGCCGCGCAAAACATTGGTCACGACTTCGTCGGTCACATAATCTTTGGTTAAATTTTGAATTTTAATTAAGGACATAAATAATTATTAGGCTTTAGATATTAGGCACTAACTTTTTTGAAGTTACCTTAATAATTTTAACAAATTTTGGGTAAATAAAGAAGGGCGGAAACCATTTCGCTGAAAGCAAAATAATTTCCACCCTGTCACAAAAAACGATATACCCCGCTCCCTACAAACTACTTACTACTGACGTTCGCGTTGGCGCTTTTCGCGAAACCGATCCTCGCCCTGCTGCTCCAGCCGAAGCAGCGACTCCATACAGCGGTCAAGGGTTTCGTTCGCACCCGGAAACTGTTCAAAGTATGCCCGGGCCGCCGTGAGCCCACCATTACTGTCCGAGAGCTGTTTGGGTTCATAGAACACCAAACCTCCGGCCAGCAACATGACCTTATGAATCCAGGTCACAGCTGGTTGTCCTCTCACCGGTCGCTGCACGCAAATGCAATAATGGTTGTACGCCCTTTCTGGTTCCAATGTCACTTCCATATCATCCGCCGGCTTTTTCGGTTTAGACTTTTTCTCAATTGAGAACATCCCAGCGATGGTCATTTTGCCACCCGGCCACCAGACATGCGTCATCTTTCCCGACAACCAACGGATAATCGCTTCAAAGGCAGCAGTGATCAATTCCGTCGCCACCTTATTATCCTTGTAATCCGCCTTACGGGTGTAAACAGCTTCTTCCACCATGGCACCATTTTCCATGCGGCGCCACGTTGCACTCATTTTGGCGTTTTCGCCAACTTCATGTTTAACCACGACTTCGTTCCAGCCCTTAGCGAAAGGGCCTCGCTTATCACACCGCGTTACGATTATTACACCCTGACGGGATTTGACGCTGTTTGGCGGTACTGCCCAGACAATCTCGCATTTAGACGGCGCAATACCGTGCCTAATTCGATATGTCTGGCACAGCCCTTGGACCGCCTCAACCGAAACCGCCTCGCCACTGCCGTTCATATTCGGCACGACGAAAGCTACTGGCGTCCGACCGCCCTCAAGCACTGCTCCAACCACTGCCAGATCCGGAATCGAGGTGGCCAATTCAATGGTTTGATTACCATACAGGGCAACCGCAGCCGGAGCCGATACAATATGCGGATCCGTCAAACCCGACTTCTGAAATCCTGCTACTTCGCTCATACGAGCTCCTTTGTGGAGACAGACATTATTTGTCCGTCTAGTTTAAGTCACTACATTGTAGCCAAAACACGGAAAATCGCAGACCGCCACCACTAAACTGACCTTTTCTCCTTTCTTTAGTTTTTAGGTCAATTTTTTTTGTAAGTTAGTTTTCTCTGCGGGGAAAACTTCCTGCCACTATCTTAATTAAGTTAAAGCTAAACTTAGCTAAAAAAGTAGCAGGAAGTAAACATTTTTAAGGTACAGCTTTGGCATTTTAGGCCAACATGCTAGTATAGCATATTTGATTAATTTTGTCAATATTTTAAGGCAAACTAAAAAGGGAAATTACTCCCCTTTCTGTATCTATTCTAAATTTTATTTTACCGGCATGTAGCCCGCCGCGTCCAAAATATTAACTTCGGGTAAAATTTTATAATCGGTTACCGACGGCAAAGAATCATACCATCTCATTTCAACGTTTCGGGTTTGACCGGATTGGAATTGGTCTAGGGCAATAAAACTGCCACCGACAACTCGGTCCACGCTAAGCAGGGCCATAAAAATTCCAACGTGCCAATAGCTGTAAGCGGAATTATTGGTAATTTTGAAATTCAACGTGCTAACTGGCAGTTCACCACGAATTTTCAAATCCTCGGCTGGTTTAAATTCAATATCAGTAATATTAAACTTCAAATGTTCAGCCGAATAATCCTTAAAATTATGAACCCGCTGCCAATTCACTTTGGCAATTTTAATCATGGCATTAGCCGTGTCTTGGGTTTCCTGACCAAAAAAACCAAAATATTTTTCTTCACCCGGCAAAATAAAACCAGTTTTTTCCGCCAGAATCTCACCACCGGAAATTAACTGAAAAGTTACCTGAGCGCCAAAAAAATTAGCATTGGGATTTATGATATTAAAAATAAAATCATAACGCCCTTCCCGGCCGCCAGCGACATCAAAACTGGCAATTTCTAAATCCCGAGGCTGATTAACTTGATGAAAATAAGAGTAATCTATTTGTTGAGTTGATAAATAATTTAAATCTTGCCGGTACTGTTGATCTTGAATTACTAAAATCATAATTAAACGAAACAGGCTGTAGCCGTACAAAACTACTGATAAAACAATTAAAAAGATGGCCAACATCTTTTTGAGTTTTAATTTATGCGTTACATACCAATAGCTCGCTTTTAGTTTAAAGCTGCTAACCTGGCTAAGTTGTTCGTTGTCTTGAGGCATGATAAAAAATTAAAACCCAATTACCGAGCGGCTGGTTCCGCTGTTTAAAATAGAAAACAGCGAAACCGTAAGCCACGCTCAGTATAGAATCCCTGATTTGTTGGGATTAAAAAGTATACTTTTGGTTTATACCAACTCTCATCGGCATAAAACCATCTTTATTATAACATAAATTCATTTTAAGGTTAAATTTAGCCTAAAAATCAAGCCAATAAAAACCAATTGTTTCTAGCCGACAAAACCCTTGAAACAATCTGTAAATATGCTATAATTATAGTAGTGAAAAACAACAGAAAATAAGACATTTTTAGCCTCATTTTTTAGGTAGATACCTAATATTTTTGTTAGTTTAAAATCAGCTTAAATCGTTAACTAAATTTTACAAAATATGCCAGAGAATAAAACTAAAAAGAGCAAAGCTTCAGCTGAATCAGCCGCTTATACTGCCAAACAAATTACTGTCTTAGAAGGTCTTGAACCGGTCCGCAAACGACCGGGCATGTATATCGGTAACACTGCGGCCGAAGGTTTGCACCATTTAATCTGGGAAGTAGTTGATAATGCCATTGATGAAGCCATGGCTGGCTTTTGCACCGAGGTTGTTGTTAAATTATTGCCGGACCGAATGGTTTCGGTTAGCGATAACGGCCGCGGTATTCCCGTTGACTTACATAAACAAGCCAAGAAATCAGCCTTGGAGGTAGTTATGACCAAACTTCATGCCGGCGGTAAATTCGGCGATGGTGGCTATAAAGTTTCAGGCGGTCTGCACGGCGTTGGTGTTTCGGTCGTCAACGCTTTATCCGAATATGCCAAAGCCGAGGTTAAACGCGATGGCAAAATTTGGCTACAAGAATATCGCCAAGGCCGAGCTTTAAAAAATGTTAGACCGGTTGGTAAAACTAAAGAAAACGGCACAATCATCACTTTTAAACCAGACTCAGAAATCTTTACAGTTTTAGAATATAACCTTAATACGGTTTTGGACCACTTGCGCCAGCAAGCCTATCTAACCAAAGGAGTTAAAATAATAGTCGTTGACGAACGCGAGGCCAAAGCCAAAGCCAGCTATGCTTTTTACTTTGAAGGCGGAATCGCTTCTTATGTCCGCTTTTTAAACCAACACGTTGAACCCAAGCATGAAAATGTTTACTATGTTGAAAAAGAACAAGATGACTGCAAGGTTGAAGTCGCTTTGCAATATACCAACGAGTATATTGAAAATATTTTTGCTTTTGCCAATAACATTTCTAATCCGGAAGGCGGCATGCACTTAGTCGGTTTTCGGACGGCTTTAACCAGAGCCATAAACAGCTACGCCCGAAAACAAGGCTACCTAAAAGAAAAAGATGACAATTTAAGTGGTGAAGATTCACGCGAAGGTTTAACTTCGGTCATTTCAATTAAAATTAAGAATCCTCAGTTTGAAGGTCAAACTAAAGCTAAGTTGGGTAATGCCGAAGTCAAACCGATTGTTGACGGCATTGTTTATGATACTTTAAATACTTGGCTAGAAGAGCACCCTCGGGATGCCGAGGCGATTGTTGGTAAATGTATTTTGGCCCAAAAAGCTAGAGTGGCTGCCCGAGCTGCCCGGGAAACTGTTTTGCGTAAAGGCGTCTTGGACGGTTTAACCTTGCCCGGGAAACTGGCTGACTGTTCTTCGCGCGACGCTTCCCGCTCGGAACTTTATATTGTTGAGGGCGATTCGGCTGGTGGTTCAGCCAAACAGGGCCGCAACCGAGAATTTCAAGCGATTCTGCCATTACGCGGAAAAATTTTAAACGTCGAAAAAGCCAGATTGGATAAACTTTTAGCCAATAATGAATTAAAATCATTAGTTATTGCTTTAGGCACAAATATCGGCGAACAATTTGAAATTGATAAATTGCGCTATGACCGAATTATCATTATGACTGATGCTGACGTTGATGGCGCTCATATCAGAACTTTACTGCTAACTCTATTTTATCGTTATTTCCCGGAGCTTATTCGCCAAACTCATTTGTATATTGCCCAGCCGCCGCTTTATGGCATTAAAAAAGGCAAGGAAATGATCTGGCTTTATAGCGACGAAGAATTAGCTGATTACAAAAAGAAGAATAAGATTAGCGACGAATCAATTGCTGTTGTTCAAGAAGGCCAAGAAACCGAAGGAACTGAGGAAACAGAAGTTGAAGAAAAAACCGAAAAAACGCCAAAATTATCTATTCAACGATACAAAGGTTTGGGCGAAATGAATCCAGATCAGCTCTGGGACACTACCATGAATCCAGAAACCCGAGTAATGCGTGTGGTAACAATTGAAGACGCAGCTAAAGCTGATGAAGTTTTTGACATTCTAATGGGTTCCGAAGTTGCTCCCCGCAAACAATTCATCCATGCTCACGCTAAAAACGTTAAAAACCTGGACATCTAATCTACTTGCTCTGTAATTTTAGTCACCTCGTCTCGCCCCGCCTCAAGCCATTGAGTAAAGTCTAACTTCACCGAAACAAGCCGCAGGCGATCCCAAAAAATAAACTCTATTTTTTTTCAAAATCTTCCGGGCTTGAGGCTGGGGTCCATGCTCACGCTAAAAACCTGGACATCTAATCTACTCTCTATAATTTTAATTATAAAAAAGGTCTGCCAGATTTTGGTAGACCTTTTGTTTTACGGGGAGCAAAGATTTGGCACGGCAAAATGATTCAAGCTAATTGCAAGATACTTTAAAATCGGTTAAGCCGGTTTTTTGGGTTAACTTGAGTGGAGTAGCTTCGTTGCCTGAATAGCAAAGAAAGTGCTGTTCGCCTTCCTGGAAAAGACCCTCCGCTAGCATTTCAGCTTCAGACAATGGCACTTCCGTCATTTCTCCATCATCTTCATCATCAGAATCATCATCATAAGCCTGTATTCCAGCGGCTTGCCGGCCTAAAGCATCAGTTAGCCGCTGACAAATGTGATCAATGATTTGAGGAATCAAACCGCTGCTCATAATTCCCTGATCAAGGTTCAAAAATACATAGCAGCTTTCTAGTACAATCAGCAAAACAGATTTGCCGCATTCCTGGCAAGGACAGCGCAGGGTAGTAAAAAGCATATCCTGGCGATCATGGCTTACTTCAAATGTAAGTTTTCCCATGGTGCAATATGGACACTTTTCTTCTATTTTCATGGTGCAAACCCCTTCTGGTTATGTGCCAAGGCACGATTCATATCTCCTAAATTTATCTTAAACCCAAATTTTAGTTTTTGGCAAATGATTTTTGGACTAAAGTCCCTACCCTCTTGACGAACTGGCCAACCTTATGGTAGAATAATCTTACAAATTAGATAAAGCCCGCCAGGGCTTTTTAAAATCCAAAAGTAATACGAATATACAAATACATTCGAGTCTACGAATGCCACAAATATATTCGTAGATTCGCATTAATTCGTAAATTAGCATCGTATCTATGAACATTTTTGACCGCTTAATTAACTACATAAAATCCTCTCATTTAGAGTTAAAAAAGGTAGTTTGGCCGTCCCAAAAAGAAATTATCCAACACACTTTGCTAGTGATTGGTATTAGTTTAGGGGTGGCTGCCTTTTTAGGCATTGTTGACTATCTTTTAACTATTATTTTAGGATTAGTTATTTAGCTTAAAAAAATATGCCAAAACAAACACTTCAACAAGGTCGGCGCTGGTATGTTATTCATACCTATTCTGGCTATGAAGAAAATGTTAAACGGAATTTACAGCAAAGAATTGAATCCATGGACATGGAAGACAAAATTTTTAATGTCTTAATTCCGACCGAGAAAAAAATCAAAATTAAAAACGGCAAAAGAAAAGTCGTAACCGAAAAAATCTTTCCCGGCTATGTTTTGGTCGAAATGGTAGTTGATGACAATTCTTGGTACGTGGTTCGTAATACCCCAAATGTAACTGGTTTTATCGGTTCGGGTACTACCCCGACTCCAATTTCCGAATCAGAAATTAAAAATCTGCAAAAACGCATGGGCGTGGAAGAACCAACCTTTAAAATTGATGTTACGGTTGGTGAAGCCGTTAGAATCGTTGATGGTCCATTTAAAGGTTATGAAGGAAAGGTCAATAAAATTGATGAAGACCGAGGCAAAATCAAAGTTTTGGTTTCAATGTTTGGCCGCGAAACTCCCTTAGAATTGGATTTCTTACAAGTTAAAAAAATATAAAACGATAATCGTCTACCGCCAACCGTTAACCGTCAGATAAGCTATGTACTATAAATTTGAAAAATTAGAAGTTTGGCAACTGACTAGAATATTTGTTTCAGAAATATATGCCGTAACCAAAGGCTTTCCCAAAGAAGAAATATTCGGTTTGACTTCTCAAATTCGGCGGGCGGCAGTTTCTGTATTACTGAATATCAGCGAGGGTTGCAATCGAACACAAATTGAATTTTGCCATTTTCTAAATATTTCCTTAAGTTCATTAGAAGAGGTCGTTGCCGGTTTATATATTAGCTTGGATCAGAATTTCATTAGTCAGAAGGAATTTGATAGTTTTTACGAAAAAACTAATGAAATCGCAGCAAAAATTAAATCATTAATAAATTCAATAAAAAATCGGTAATCGGTAATCGGTTATCGGTCAACAAGTCTATGGCTAAAAAAATTAAAACAGTTATCAAGCTGCAAATTCCCGCTGGCCAAGCAAATCCAGCGCCACCAGTTGGTCCGGCTTTAGGTCAACATGGTTTAAATATCGCCGAATTTTGCCAAAAATTTAACGAAGCGACCAAAAGTCGCCAAGGCGAAATCACACCAGTTGAAATTACCGTTTACGATAACCGCAGCTATGATTTCATTACTAAAATTTCGCCAGTAGCTGAGCTCTTAAAAAAAGCCGCTAAGGTTCAAAAAGGATCTGGTGAAAGTTTAAAGAAAAAAGTTGGCAAAGTTACTAAAGCCCAAGTCAAAGAAATTGCCGAAAAGAAAATGCCTGACTTAAACGCCAACGACGTTAATGGCGCAATGAGAATGGTAGAAGGTACGGCCAGACAAATGGGCTTAGAAGTCATTGACTAAAAAATTAAAAGAAAAAAATATGGAAAATATTCCAAACCAGACTACAAAGCCACTTACCAGCCAGGTAGTCAAGGGACCAAAAGCTTTATTTTGGTATTTGGCCCTATTCTTCACTTTAGGGATTACAGCATTTTCCACCGGCGGACTATGGTTTCAATTTATTAACAAATGGTTTGGCACCGAAATAAATTACGGCCAAGCTGTTCGGGCTTTCAGCCAATCAGCAATCAAATGGGAAATGGCATCTCTGATTGTTTCAGTTCCGGTATTTTTTATTTTCACCTTACTGGTTAGAAAAGCCTTAAAAAACGGCAGCTTAGCCCCGGACAATAAAGTTAGACTCTGGGTTACCTACATTATTCTATTTATTGTAATCGCCGTTTCCGTCGGTGATTTGATCGCTACCACCTTTTCCCTATTAAACGGCGATTTCACTGTCCGATTCCTGCTTAAGAGTTTGACCATTTTGGTCATTGCGATTTGGATGTTTGTTTACTACTGGTTAGAAATCAGATCTCACAGCTCGCTGACTGACTCCAAGTTACCAAAGATAATGGGTATCATTACCTTAGCAGTAGTAATCGTTTCTTTTATTGGTACTTTCTTTATTATTGAATCCCCGGTTCAAGCCAGAAAGAACGCTTTTGACCGGACCAGAGTTAATGATTTACAAAATATCAAATACGCAGTTGATAGTTACTATCAAGAATTCAACAAACTACCAACGACTTTGGATGAATTAATTCAATCAAGAGGCTATTTGAATATTATTGATCCGGAAACGGCCAAGCCTTACGAATACAAATCTACCGGCAGCGATTCTTATCAGCTTTGCGCCCAATTCAGTAATTCCAATAAAGGCCAAGTAAACGATTATTACAATTATCCTAATTACAATGAGTTTTTGCATGATGCCGGCCACAGTTGTTTTGACCGAAAAGCAGTTTCAGCCGACCAGCCAGCAAAAATGTTACAAAAACCATCACCTCAGCCTCAAACCATTCCGGCTAATTAAATAATAATAAATAATTGCGGGACCCCAAATTTTCCAGGGATCAAAACCGCGAACCCGCCTACGCCAAGGCTTTAGCGGGTAAAAGGAAAAATTATGAATCATTCAAAACGCTATCAAGGATTGGTAAAAAAAATCGAAAAAGACAAGCTCTATTCCCTTGAACAAGCAATTAAATTGGTCAAAGAAACCAACACTACTAAATTCAAGGGTTCAGTTGAAGTCCATGTCCGCTTAGGCATTGATACGAAAAAAACCGAGCAGCAAGTTCGCGGAACCATTACCTTGCCTTTCGGCACGGGTAAAACCAAAAAAATTGCTGCCATTGTTTCACCGGAAAAAGAAAAAGAAGCTAAAGAAGCTGGCGCTGACGTTTTCGGCAGTCAGGAATTAATTGACCAAATTAAGACTACCGGTAAAGTTGATTTTGATATTACTATTGCCACTCCCGATATGATGCCAAAACTAGCCGTGATTGCCAAAATTTTAGGGCCCAAAGGTTTAATGCCTTCGCCTAAAAATGATACCATCACTACCAACTTAGCCAAAACTATCAGCGAACTAAAAAAAGGCAAGGTCAACTTCAAAAGTGATGATACTGGCAATGTCCACCAAATAATTGGCAAAGTAAATTTTGACGATTCCCAGCTAATTGAAAATTTCCAAGCCTTCATTGGCGCCCTGAAAAAAAGTAAGCCATCTTCAGCTAAAGGAACTTATATTCAGAATGTCACTATTGCTTCTTCAATGGGTCCAGGGGTAAAAGTCGCCTTATAAAATTTAAATACTACCAAAAAATCCGCTTTTTAGGCGGATTTTTTGATTTGCCAAGAACGTTTAAAATCTGTTAAAATATAGGAGTTATTACAAATTAATACGGGATAAAAAAGTCGCTTATCTTGCTGATAAACTTATCTCGCCTACCTTGCTTAACTTTATGTCTGAAGAACGAAATCACTATCGCCCGTCTTGGGACGACTATTTTATGGCAATTGCCAAAATTATTGCCAGCCGCGGCACCTGCGATCGTCTTTATTCTGGTGCAGTTTTGGTTAAAAATAACAGAATAATCTCCACTGGCTATAACGGTTCTCCAGCCGCCTTACCTCACTGTCACGATGCCGGCCATCTTTTAGAAGATGGTCATTGCGTTAGGACAATACATGGCGAACATAATGCAATTCTACAAGCTGCCGTTCAAGGTGGCACCAGCACTGTTGGCTCAACCATGTACACTAAATATAATCCTTGCATTCATTGTACTAAATACGTAATCGCTGCCGGTATTACCAGGGTCGTACTTGGTAAAATTTACCGCAGCGAAAAAGCGGTAGAAATGTTAAAAGAAGCCGGCATTCAAGTTGATATCTACCAGGAAAATCCCGAATGGAGCAATGAGATAGTAAAAATGTTTACCGAAGAAATTCCCGAGCGCATCAACGAGGGCGCAGTAAAATTTCAGGAGACTAAAACTAATGAATAAAATAATTTTAGGTTTTGTCGGTCCGATTGCTTCGGGCAAAGGGACGGCTTGTAAATATCTTGCCGAAAAACATGGAGCCAAGATCTTTCGTTTTTCTTCCATGCTGCGCGATGTTTTGGATAGATTCTATATTGAGCAAAGCCGAGAAAACATGCAGACAGTTTCTTCGGTTTTAAGGCAGACTTTTGGTGATGATCTGATGGCCAAAACTATTGCTAACGATGTTAGCAAAACCGAGACTGAGATTGTCGCTGTTGATGGTGTCAGGCGCGAACCCGATATTAAATACCTAAAACAAATTCCTGGCTTTTATCTTGTTAATATTGACGCTGACCAAAAAATTCGTTGGCAAAGAATAACTTCCAGAGGTGAAAATAGCGATGATACTAAAAAAACTTTGGAGCAATTTCAGCAAGACGAGCAAAGAGAGGCCGAACAACAAATTAAAGCCGTAGCTAAATCAGCCAATTTCATTATTGATAATAATGGCACAACTCAAGAACTCTATAAACAAATTGAGACTATTTTAAACAAAGCTCAAAAAAAGAGTTAACAAAATGAAAATCAAAATTAAAAAACTTAAGCCAAAAATAAAAATCCCTAGCTATGCTCATTTGGGCGATGCGGGCTTGGATTTATGTTCGCTGCAAGATTACAAATTGAAACCGGGCGAAAGTAAAAGATTTGATTTCGGATTTGCCTTAGAATTTAACAAAGGCTACGTCGCTTTAACTCGTGACCGTGGCAGCCTAGCAACAGCCGGCGTTCATAATCTTGGCGGAGTTTTTGATTGCGGCTACCGCGGCGAGTACAATTGCACTTTAATCAATTTAAGCAAAAAAACTTATCAAATAAAAAGGGGCGATCGGATTGTTCAGCTAGTAATTTTTCCAATCGCTTATGCCGATCTAAGAGAAGTAAAGAATTTAGCAAAAACCAGTCGTGGTCACGGCCGTTTCGGTTCAACTGGTAAATAATTTACTAACCAGTGCTAACGAAAAAAATATGGAGGACAAAAAGCCATTAATAATCGCAGCCATCATCGTTGTTGTTTTGTTTATTATTACGGCTATTGGTGTATTCTTTTTTCTCAGCCGACCTACGACTACCAGCGACATCACTGCCCCGCCGAATACTAATACTGACTATAATTATTTGCCGCCATCACTCCAAACTTCAGGTGATACCAGTATCGTCCAGGAAGAAAAAATTAAACTGGAAAAAGAAAAACAATTTATTTCTTCGTTTTGGAAACCTTGGGAACTAAAATATACTGCCCAGTCCCCAACTTACAAACTACCTTTAGACAAAACCAAAGAGCAAGTTATAAACTATCGCGATTTTTCCCGAAAAATAAATTTAGACCCAACCCTAGCTAAGCTCACCGCCAATGGTTTTGTTGTTATCAACAATCCTTTTGACCAAAAGGTTAACGATTGGGCGGGTAACTATAAATTAATCAACAATAATAAATTACCAGTTCTAATAACAGCTGATTCCGTTGTTGGTCTTTACCAAGATACTTTGAATATCGTTTACAAAGAAATTGAACAAGAAATATTTTATCCTTCACTTTGGCAGCTGCTTAAAGAAATGGCCAATCAGGCGCGACAACGTTATGAATCAAGGCAAAGCCAGTTTGGGATCAAAACTGACCTGGTAACCGAAGCTAACCGGTTAGAATTGGCTTTTATCACAACCGGTTTAAAACTACTACAACCCGAAACTGGCCAAATCAAAGATTCTTTGTCCGCTGATAACACTTTCTTTTCTTCCCAAGAAGCCGGTCTTTACACAATTGCCACCCCGCCCTATTTAGCCGATGAAATCGCCCAAGAAATAAAATTAATTAAATCCAAAGCAAAAACAACTAAATCCCCGATTTTTCTTTATCCCCGGAGTTATGAAATTTATGCCATTCCGCCCCAATATAACACTTCGGAAAAACTAAAAAATTATTATTTGGCAATCACTTGGCTTAACAACAATCTGTTTCCCCTTTGGAGCAAAAGTAATGATTGCCCAAAATGTCTTTTAGACCAATCGGATCAAATAATCAATTTTGTTGCTTCTTTGTATCTGACTAACGATTTGGCTTCTGATCAAGCCTTAAAAAATCGCTGGGCCAATATTTATAAATCAATTTCTTTTTTTAAAGGTTTGGAAGTTAATTTGACTTACTTGGATTATCAACAAGCAATGAAGGATACTTTCGGCAAGGATTATAATTTAAATAACCTCTTTACTGGCGACCAACAAGTAGTTAAAGATAATATTATAAACTTGCAAGAAAAAATCAGCAGCTACAATTTTTCTAAGATTTTAAGGCAAAATCAAAATAGCAAAGAAAAAGCCGGCCTGCGGCTGCTTCGTAATTATTACCTATTGGAAAATGAATTGTTTAACAATTTAAGCGGCCAAACAGCTGGGCAATACACTGGCCAAATTACTAAAGGCCAAGTTTTACCCTTCTCTACTTGCCAAATGGATAAAAAATACTACCGCTGCTGGCCAACTGGTTTAGATCTTTTCAATCTTTTGAACAACGAAACGGCCAAAAAAATTAATGAAAAAAATAAAGGCAATCTCTACGCCAATTACAATCAGAATCTGACTGATTTTTCTTCGGCTTTGAAAGAGTTTACCCAGCCTACTTGGCATGACAATGCTTATTTGAGCCTGCTTTCAGCCCTAACCAGTTTTAATCAAACCAAAACTGGGTTGCCGGCTTTCATGCAAACTGATCTTTGGCAAAAAAAAGAACTAAATACTAGCCTAGGAGCCTGGGTTGATTTTCACCGAGAAATTAATTTTGAAAAAACCAAAATTTCAATCAATAACACTTTTAGAGAATACTTCCCTTATGGCTACATTGAACCACAGACGGAATTATACAGCACCCTTTTGGCCAATGTTGATATGGTAATGAGTGGTTTTACCAGCTTGCAGATAATTTCTAACCAAAGCAAATCGTTTGAGAGACTGACAAACTTAAAAAACATTTTACAGCCAGCCGCGGAGATCTCAAAAAAGGAGTTAACCCAAGAGAGCTTAACTTCAGATAATTATGATTTCATAAATAATTTTTATAAACAAATTGAAACTGTTATTGGTGATATTAAAGCTAGCGGCGTTCAAAATAAAAGTTCATTTAGCTACGCAACGGCGGATAATTATATCATCAACGAATACCTTGATGGTTTAAATTATCTAATTGTTATTTATCCGGATAAAGATGGCAAACTATATTTTGCCGTTGGACCCGTATTTAGTTATTTAGAGAGTAAAAATAAAGATAAACCTTTGGCCACTTGGCAGCAAGAGCTAAAACCATAAATATGAAAGCCTATTTAGACATTGTCAAAAAAATCTTAGAAACCGGTCAAAGAACTACCAACCGAACCGGCATTGATACTTTAGTTTTTCCGGGCAATATGTTTCAGCATGATATGAGCACCGGTTTTCCAATACTCACAACAAAAAAAGTGCCTTATCGCCTGGTGGCTACAGAACTGGAATTTTTTATCAAAGGCATCACTGACAAAAAATGGCTACAGGATCGGAATAATCATATCTGGGACGAATGGTGTACGCCATTAAAAATTCCTTATGCTAATGACGAAGAAACGAAGAAACGCATGTTTGCCGAAAGAGATTTGGGCACAATTTATGGCTGGGAATGGCGGCATTTTGGCGCTCAATACAAATCTTATGATACTGATTATACGGGTCAAGGCGTTGATCAATTAAAAAAATTAGTCACCGATTTAAAAGCTCAACCAGACAGCCGCCGAATGCTGGTTTTAGCCTGGAATCCATTAGATATTGACAAAGCCGTTCCGCCTTACTGCCATTATGGTTTTCAAGTCACGGTGGTTAATAAAAAATTAAATTTATTTTGGAACCAGCGTTCAGTTGATGTCGCCCTTGGCTTGCCTTTCAACATTGCCAGCTATGCAACCTTGCTTCATTTGTTAGCCCGAGAAACCGGTTTTGAGGAAGGTATTCTGACTGGATTTTTGGCTGATACTCATATTTACGTTAATCACGTTGATGGTCTAAAAGAACAATTATCCCGAAATTACAATAAATATCCCCTGCCAAAAATTGAAACTAAAAAATTTACCTCAATTTTTGACTGGCAAGCGACTGATACGGAACTAATTAATTATCAAAGTTACCCGACAATTAAATTTGAAATAGCAGTCTAAAACCAGCTTTTAGCTGTTAGCTTATAGCTTTTAGAATTTTCCCTACAAGCTACCAGCTAAAAGCTAATAGCTAATTTCTATGAAACTAATCCTAATGATGGCCATGACCGCGGACGGTATCATCGCCAAAAATTCCACCCAAAATGCCGATTGGACCAGCAAAGCTGACAAAAAAGCTTTTATTGCTGAGACCAAAAAACACGGCGTAATTATTATGGGCCAAACTACTTTTGAAGCAATCGGCAAAGCTTTGCCTGGTCGCTTGAATTTAATTTTAAGTCTAACACCCGAAAAATTTAAGGAAAAAGAACAGCCCGGACTTTTAGAATTTGCCAAAGGCACGCCTCAAGAAATTATTTCCCTCCTTGAAAATCGCGGATTTGAATCAGCTATCCTGGGTGGTGGGGCTAAAACCAACGGCATGTTTTTGCAAGCCGGTTTGGTTGATGAAATCTTGATTACCGTTGAACCAAAAATCTTTGGCCAAGGTATGAACTTTACCGAAGGCGAGGATTTAGATTTGAATTTAGAATTAATTGAAGCTAAAAAAATCGGAGATAATGCGGTGCAACTGAAATACAAGGTTTTAAAATAAAAAAAAGAAGGGGTATTTCCCTTCGACTTAAAGGACAAAGTCAGATAGGACTGCCGCTATCTGGTACAATTACCCAGTCGTAAAAGACAAAAAATAGTACCATCAAAAATTCTCCTCCTCGTAATCGCCCGGCCAGCCATGGCATGTCACCAAAGAAATTAATACTATAATAACCGTGGCCAACAAAAAACGAAGTAATGTCGTTGTTCCTGTCCACCAAACTGCCACTAGACAAGCTTCTGCCAAAAAAGCCAGAGGCCAGTAGAACAGATAATGCAGAACTTTTCCAAGCCAGCCAAAGACCGACTCCGAATTGGACAGCAGGCCCGTAATCAGCCAATACGCCAGCACTACCAGCAACACGCTTTTGACCGTCAAAAACCATTCCATAACCGTCTCCTTACCTATGTTGTCTAAGCCGCACTTAAATTCCAGTCCGTTAATAAATTTATGTTAGTTGATATACTGGGTAAAGTCAAGACAAGAAATAAATTTTCTAAATAAGATAAATAAAAAAAATGCTACAAGCTAATCGAGGCAAATTAATCGTCATTGACGGAATTGACGGTTCGGGCAAAGCCACCCAGACCAAAATTTTATTAGAAAAAATAAAAGAAGCTGGTTTGATGGTTGAGACAATTGATTTTCCGCAATACGAAAAAAACTTTTTTGGCCGAATGGTTCGTCGCTACCTTAATGGCGAATTTGGTCCGGCCACCACAGTTAACCCCTATCTAGCCTCAACTCTGTATGCCGCCGACCGCTGGGAGTCAGCTGAAACAATCAAACAATGGCTTGATCAGGGAAAAATTGTTTTATTAGACAGATATTATACTAGCAACCTGATTCATCAAGGAACTAAACTAACTTATTCGGAGCTGGATGACTTTATAATTTGGGATGAATCAATGGAATTTAATACTTTTAAAATTCCCAAACCGGACTTAGTAATTTATTTGCACTTGGACGCGGCTATTGCTTATGAACTAATCACTAAGCGCGGCCAGGGTCATGATGGCCACGATACTACTCAACACTTAAAGCAGGCCGAAGAGAGATGTTCTTATCTGGCCAAAAAATTAAATTGGCTAACTGTTGAATGTAGCCAAAACGGCCAGCTGCTAGAAATTGAAACCATTGCCGAAAACATTTGGCAACAAGCTAAAAAGATAATAAATATTTGACAATTAACCATTTTGTGATAAGCTAAAACAATAAATTTAATACTTTTTGCTATGAAATTAACCCCGGTAATTGGGCTAGAAATTCACGTCCAACTGAAAACCAAATCAAAAATGTTTTGTGCTTGCGATAACGCGGGCGAAAACCAAGCGGCCAACACCACCGTCTGCCCTATCTGCATGGGTCATCCCGGAGTTTTACCTGTCACCAATAAACAGGCCGTTGAATGGTCAGTGATGTCGGCCTTAGCTTTGGGTTGTGAAATTCCAAAAATTTCTAAATTTGACCGCAAAAGTTATTTCTATCCGGATTTACCAAAAAATTACCAAATTTCCCAATATGATCAGCCAATTGGTTTAAAAGGCAAATTAACAATCCAAACCAAAGAGGGCCCAAAAGAAATTGGTATCACCCGCCTTCACTTAGAAGAAGATGCGGCCAAAAATTTCCATTCACCCGACGGCAAACATACTTTGGTTGATTATAACCGTTCCAGTACGCCCTTAATGGAAATTGTGACTGAACCGGATATGCGCAGTCCGCTCCAAGCCAAAACTTTTGCTCAAGAATTAAGGGCAATAATGCGCTATTTGAATGTTTCCGATGCGGATATGGAAAAAGGTCATTTGCGCTGCGATGCCAACGTTTCTTTAACCGATCAACCCCAAGACAAAATTGATATTAATAAATTGCAGCCAAAAACTGAGATAAAAAATTTAAATTCATTTAAAGCGATTGAACGGGCTTTGGAGTATGAAATTAAACGGCAGACTAAACTTTGGGAAGCTGGCACACCACCAAAGCAGCAATCAACTCGCGGCTGGGATGAAAATAAGGGTATTACTCAAGATCAACGATTTAAAGAAGAGGCCTCCGATTATCGCTATTTCCCCGAACCGGATTTACCGCCATTAAATTTTGAACCCGGCCAACCAGATGCGCTGAATGTGGCGGCAATCAAAGACAGCTTAATTGAATTACCACAGGCCAAAAGACAAAGATACACCCAAGAATTTGGTTTATCGCTGGAAAATGCAAAGATTGTAACGGATGAAAAAGGTTTGGCCGACTTTTTTGAAAGAACGATTACCGAGCTGCGGGCTTGGCTGCTGTCGCTAGACGAAGTTGAGGGCACTCAAGACGAAATTTGGGAAAAAAATAAAGCCAAACTAGCCAAGTTAACCTATAATTGGCTAATTAATAAACTGATTGCCTTGTCGTACAAGGATGGAAAAAAAATAAATGTCACGCCGGAAAATTTTGCCGAATTTATCACTATTGTCTACCAAAATAAAATTAACTCCGCTATTGCTCAAAAACTATTGGAAATAATGCACACGACCGGCAAAGATCCGTCAGTAATTATGGTTGAACAAGATTTAGACAAAAATGTTAAAAGTGGCGATATAGAAACGATTGTTGACAGAATAATTGCTCAAAATCCAAATCAAGTTGAACAATACAAAAAGGGTAAAACGACTCTAATTCAGTTTTTCATTGGGCAAATAATGCGAGAGACTAAAGGTCAAGCTGACCCAGAACAACTTAAAAATATTTTAACTAATAAGCTAAATAAATAATATGGCTACAGAGAGACAAGGAGAAGCATTTGAAGAAGAAATTGATTTGGCCCAGATAGTTCCCTTAGAGCAACTAAGCGGACTTACTCCAGGGGAAATTTCACAAATGTCCTTTTCTGATCTTAAAGATTATTTAAATTTTGCCAAAAAATACCGAGAGCTAGAAATTGCTACCAATAACCCGCCACTACTCAAAGAAAAAATGCAAGCGGAAAGTGAAAAGATTGGCCCGGTAGTTGAAGCAATTTTTCAAAAAGTTAAAGAGGCTACTGACTTGTTAAAGCAGCTCCGGGAAAAAAGTGGCGGCAATATTTCTACAATCAGAATGGATGATCCTGAATTTGACTTAAGCCCAGATGGAACTATTGGCCAAGCCGCTAATTTAATCGCTAGCGAAGGAACTAAAGCCGGCACCGAAGCTGAAAGCATGGTTGGCTTTGCCAATGAAGTCATAAGAGAAATTAAAACCATTCAAAGAATTACAAAATAAAACTCACTATTTAAAAACAGAAGCTAGAATTAGCTTCTGTTTTTAGTTAAGCAATTACCGGCCCAAAAAAATTTTTATCTGGCTAACAATTGCTTTATGATTATTTAACCAAATAACTTTTAAGCCTTTTTCAGCTAAAAATTCCGATGTTCGCAATTGTTGGCGAAACCAAGTCATTTGGCGCTTGGAAAAATCACGAATAGCTTGATTTAACTGATCAAACATTTGCTGATAAGTAATTTTTTTTAAAAGATAGCGGGAAGTAAAACGATATTCTAGACCAAAATCCTGCAACTTTTGCCAACTAACACCACCTTGCTGATGAAGTCTTTTAACTTCATTAATCATCCCCTCTTTTTCTAACCTTTGTTTAAGTCTTTTTTCTATTTGACGATATAAGATATCCTTGGAAACGTTTAGGCCAATAATTAAAAAGTTGTAAGGGGGAATCCTATTGGCCTGGCGGGCAGATTTTGGTTGGCCGGTTTCATAATATATTTCTAAAGCTCTTTGAACTCGGCGCCGATTATTCTTGTCAATGATCTTGAAAGTTTTAGGGTCAACTTTTTTTAATTTAAGTAAGAGTTGTTTTAGGGTTAATTTATTTAAACGTTTACGAATCGGCGAAAGCTTATAGCTTGCAGCTGACAATTGGTAACCTGAAACCAGCGCGGAAATATAAAGGCCAGTGCCGCCGCAAATAATTGGCAGTTTGCCCCGTTCCAAAACATTATTAATCTTTTCCAACGCCAACTTCTGCCATTGAGCTAAAGTAAACTGCTCCTTGGGTGAAGCAACATCAATCAAATGATAAGGCACTAAACCATATTCGGCCAAATCTTTTCCCGTACCAATATCCATACCCCGGTAAACTTGCCGGCTATCGGCGGAAATAATTTCACCGTTAAATTTTTTAGCCAATTTAACGGCTAGTTTGGTTTTGCCAGAAGAAGTTGGTCCTAAAATTACTACCACCTTTGGCAATTGCCCAACCAATCCCCAAGCATAAAAATCAGTAATTTTAACCAAGACTAACTGCCCGGTTAAATCAACGGCTGAAGTGAATTTAATATTTTTAAAATTTTTCGTCCGGCCAAAACAAAAACCGTCTTTATAACCATCAACCAAAACCGGCATATTTTTTCCGACTAAGCTTTTATTATGTTCAAACGCCGTCTGGCCTAAAATTTTTGTCAAAACTAACTGCCGCCTTTTCTTTTCTTTAAGCGAGACATTATCGGCCATTTTAGCCGCCACTGTACCCAATCGAGGTGAATACTGAGCAATATAAGCCATGTCAAATTTTAATTTTTTAAACAGTGATAAAGTTTTTAAAAATTGGTTTTTGGTTTCCCCAGGAAAACCGACAATAACATCAGTTGAAAGAGTGATATTAGGCATTAACTGCCTGACTTTTTTAATTAAACTTTGGTAATGAGAAACTGTATAGTGACGATTCATTTTTCGTAAAATTTCATTATCGCCTGACTGAACCGGCAAATGAAGATATGGAATAACATGTTGGCTCAAAGCCATCACTTTGATTAATTCATCAGACATATCCTTAGGGTGACTAGTAGCAAAAGAAAGCCAATAGTTGCCAGGGATTTGGTCGATGGTTTTTAAAAGTTTGGGGAAATTGGTTTTGCCATCAGAATAACTATTAACATTTTGGCCAAGTAAAACAATTTCTTTGTAGCCGTTAACTATTAATTCTTCACATTGTTTAATTATAAGCTTGGCCGATCGGGAAACTTCACGGCCTCGGGTATAGGGAACGACGCAGTAAGAACAAAAATTATTACAGCCATTCATAACCGGCACATAGGCTATAAATTTAGAATTATAGCTAGGGTGAATTTCAAAATAATTAACCGCTTGTTTGCTTGAAACCAAAACTTTTAGCTTGGTTAATTTTTTTTGCAACCTGGCTAAATCTTTAATGTCTATAACTAAGTCAAAAAATTTAGCCATCTTTACTTTGTCTGATTCCAAAACACACCCGGATAAAACAGTAATCAATGGCCGACTTTTTTTAATTTTCTCAAACCTTTTCTTTAAACCATAAATCCGATCAATGGCTGTTTGCCGAACCGAGCAAGCCAAGACCATTATTAAGTCTGCTTCTTTTTCATTTTCAGCCTTTTGATAACCAACCATTTCTAAAACCGCTGCCACTTTTTCAGCGTCAGCTATATTAAATTGGCAGCCAAAAGCAATTATTTTGTATTTCATAACAGATTAAAAATAGCAAAAAAATGAATTAATTTCAAGCTTTTTTGCTAAAAAAGAAAACCTAGCTGGCCAATGAAGACAGACAACGAGGTTCTCTCAATATAATTAAATTTATTCTAAAGACGTGCTAGTGCCAGTTTTCTCAGTTTGATCTCCAGATTTAATTAAACCAGCTGCTTGGCATACGCCCGTATGTTCAACTTGAATACCAGAACACTTTGCTCCGCAAGCGTTAGAATAGGTTATACCGTCAGCACCACAAACTGGGGCGTACTCGGTGGTACAAGTGCATTCAGTTTTTACTTCAGTTTCAGTGTCAGCGTTGACATTCTTTTTAGCCGGAGGCACAATCAATTGTTTAAGTTTTTCTTGCAAATCTTTTTGAAATTGATCCAAACCGGAAGCACCGTCTTTGGCTTGGTTGATGAATTCTTCAGTCCCAGTCCCGGCCGAATTTTTAAAATTTTCCAAAACCGACCTAAGCTTAGCCGCTCTTTGCTCCGGCGTCATTGTGTCTAAATTTTCATTTAATTGCAATATTATTTTTTCTCTTATTTTTGCAATAACTGGCTGGACATCAGATGGTAATTTTTGTTGCAACTGATCTAAAGTCTCAACGTTATAAAAATTGCTTAACTCTAACGGTTGCTCACCGGATAAAATACCATTGATTCTTTCTTCAATTTTTTCTTTGTTAATCTTGCTTAACAAATCACTTAAGACTGCCAACGATTTATCTTTAGCGTCAATAATCAGTTGCCGATTGACATCACTATCCAGCTTCAATTCAACTCTTCTCATTAGCTGCTGCCGAATAAATTCTTGGATTGTATATTGATTAACAAATTGTTCAACTGGTTGGGGCTGCTGATCCTTCAGGCTTTCAATCTTTGTCTTCAGGCTTTGAATTTGATAATTGTATTGCTCTAAATTATTTTTTAGTTCCGTGCCGGTAATTACTCCTTTGGTTATGAGCTTTTGTAACTCAAGTAATTTTTGGTTGGCAACGGTTAACCGCTGTTCCGCTTTTTTAATCGGATCAGTTGCCAGCCAGATTTTAATTTTTTGCCAAAAGTCTTTTAACCAATATAAATTGCTATTGGGCAAAATTATTGGCTCAGATTGGCCTAAATCACTGGCTGAAATTTCTTCTTTCAAGGGAGTACTTTCATAGTTAGCATTAATATCAGATTGAGCCGCAACTAAGGTTGGCACAAGTAAGCTAATCAGGGCTAAAAAAATTATGATCTTTTTCATAGGCTAAAAATTAATATTTTTCCTTGCTTTCTTAATTATAGCGTAAATACCAAAAAGCCTCCAGACCAGATTGACAAAAATCATTTTTTATGTTAATCTCAGAAGTCTTCTTTAGACATTGCTCTTTTTGAATTTGATTAAAAAGTCAGTAATGGCCTGTGGTCATTACTGCATGGATATAGGACCAAGGTAAAGTGCAAAAAACGGACAAGGAGAAACGCATGAAAAACGTAACACTGATTCTGATTTTGTTTTTGGCCGTAGGCCTAATTGCAACCAATGCGACTGCCGCTTATCCGGGCAGTGGCTATATGGTACTCAGTGCGGATAGCGCTGTAGAAACCGTAGCACCTGGCGGTTTGCAAACCGAGGCACTGAGGATTGACTACAATAATTTGACTGGCCAAACCCGAAAACTCAGCGATCTGGCCGTGAGGTTGAAAATAAGTGGAGATAAACTTAATCGTTTATCCCGTTTCAGCCTTTGGGATGGCAACGTAATCTTGGCCACCCGCAAACCGCCAAAAATTGATATTTTCGGTTTCGTCAAATTTTTCATCAGCCCAACAAGCCAACCAACAATTGAGGCTGGACATCAAATTCAATTGACAGTTAAATTTGATGTCTCACCGGAAATGGCAGTCGGCGCAAAGATTTATCCGAGTATCTGGGGCGGATGCCTAAGATTTGACAAGCCAGTACTCGTCTTGCCATTTAAAACAATTACCTGCCCCACTATTACGATAGTTCGGCCGGGAGCGCTTAATCTTGAATTAAGTCCAGACTCACCACCCAACCAATTGGTGGTAGCATTCTGCGATGGTATTCAGACAATGGCTGTGCCCTTAAAGGCATCAGGGGAAGATATGCGTATTGAGCAATTGCCAATCTGCATCGGCGAACTCAATGGCGGCGGAGTCAAAAATATTCGGACAATCACATTGCTGCAAGAAGGCGAAATGGTATTTCGCGGTGCTGTTCCAAGTGAATCTTTTATGATTCATCTGCCTCAGCCGATAATCGTGCCGGCTAATAGCACGGGCGCAACTGTTGACGTCAAAATCGACACTGCCAATATTGGAATGGATTATCCTAGCCAGTCAGGTCAAGGGTTTAATATCACGATTCCTGGCGACAAGATCGTAGCCTATGGCTGCGGCTCTTCCGCGCCGATCATACCGACAGGCCAGGCAAGCTCGGCAGATATGTACCTAGTCGATTCAATGCCGATCATCCAACAGCCGACAAACGGCAACCAACTCACGGGTGGTTGGCAATCACTCTACGATTGCCAAATTACTGCCTTGAGCTCGGGCGACGTCGGGGTTGGCCGATTATCATTTCGCGTAAACTTTACCGACGGCTTGACCTGCAACAACCTGGCCATTACGATGGCTGACTCTGATGTATTACTTGGCCAAGGCGATATGGCCGCTGACGGACTGGTCATTATTGATCTGTTTTCCCCGCTGCAAATCGCCGCGGGATCAACGGTTGGCCTTCGCTTAATGGCAACGGTAAACTTTATCGCTGACCCCAGCGGCCAGTATTTAACCGTATCCATGATAGGTGATGACCAGCTACCAGCTATTTGGCCCGACACGGCTGATAATATCGCGGCTGAAGGCTGTTTTGTTTGGACTGACCTTAGCCAGTCAGAAAATCCAAGTGAACTACTGACTACGGCTCAGTGGCTAAATGGGTACCTGGTGCCCGGACTAACATTCGAGGTTCCGGTAGTGCTCGCCTATTAAATCAAAAGCTCCAGCCTTTGCAAATTTGCAAGGACTGGAGCTTCTTTTTTAGTATACAAATGTCTCATTCGCAGGTTAGTATCACGCTATTTCTTTTCCTTGATTTCTTTGACCATTTTTTCAATAAACTCATTCCGAGATATCACCAGCATTTCTTTTTGACCCCGGACCCTGACTGCTAAGTCCGCCCCACCGGCTTCTTTTTCACCAATGACTAAAGTGTAAGGCACCTTAGCTTTTTCACTTTTTCTAACCTTATAGCCAACGGTCTCATCGGCTTCATCAACATAAACCCGAACATTATTAGTGATTAACTCTTGGGCAATCTCTTTGGCGGCTTGGACAAAAGTTGCTGCCACCGGGGCAATCTGAACCTGGACCGGAGATAACCAAAGCGGAAAAGCGCCAGCATGCTGCTCAATTAAAAAGGCCATGACTCTTTCAATCGCGCCAATGGAAGAACGGTGAATTACGACCGCTTCTTTTTTCTTATTATCCTCATCAATATAAACTAGCTCAAAGCGCTTGGGCATGACAAAATCATATTGAACGGTAAAGGCCGTATCTTCTTTGCCGGCAAAATTTTTCATTTGAATGTCTATTTTAGGCCCGTAAAAAGCTGCTTCGCCCTCAGCTTCAAAGAATGGTGCCTGGCGTTTTTTTAGAACTTGCCTCAAAATATCTTCAGCATCGTCCCAGGCTTTATCGTCTTTGTAATATTTTTTTTCTTCCTGGCGGTCACCCAAAGAAAGGCGATAACGAAAATTTTCTCCCTTGGTTAAACCCATAACCGAAGCCACATATTCTATCAAATCCAAAACATTATTTATCTCGCTTGTAGCTTGATCTGGCCGACAAACGATATGAGAATCAGCCAAGCAAAAGGAACGCACCCTCATTAAGCCAGTCAGCTCGCCAGATTTTTCATAGCGAAATTGCTTGGCCAATTCGGCAATCCTGATCGGCAATTCTTTGTAAGTATGCGGCTTACTTAAGTATAATTGAAAATGATGAGGGCAAGTCATTGGTCTTAAGATTAATTCTTCCTCATCAATTTTCATTACCGGGTACATAGTATCTTTATAATACGGGTAATGACCGGATTTTTTGTAAAGTTCCACTTTAGCTAATTCGGGAGTATAAACATGTTTATAATCACGTTTAATTTCTTCATCAACAATAAATCTTTCCAGTTCGCGCCGAATGATTGAGCCTTTTTCAGTGAAAAGCGGCAAGCCTTTACCGACTAAATCAGAAAAGACAAATAAGTCCAAGTCCTTACCAATAACCCGATGGTCTCTTCTCTTGGCTTCTTCTAACAATTCAAGGTGTTTTTTTAGTTCAGCCTCAGTGGCAAAAGCAGTACCATAAATTCGTTGCAGCATTTTATTTTTCTCATCACCCCGCCAGTAAGCGCCAGCGATTTTGGTCAATTTAAAACCGTCAGGATTGATTTCCTTGGTTGATTTGACATGTGGACCGGCGCAAAGATTATCGAGCCAGTCGGATTTGTAAAAACTGACCTTTTTCTCGCCCCGGGCTTTTAAGTCGTCAATGAACCAAGTTTTGTAAGGGTCATTTTTATAAAACTCATAAGCCTCTTTAAAATCCACATCATGCTGCTCAAATTTAATGTTTTTCTTAATTAACTCGCGCATCCGTTTTTCCAATTTTGGCAGCAGCTCGGGCGTAATAGCCTGGGGTATATCAAAATCTTGGTAAAAACCATCATCAATTGACGGCCCAACCCCTAAGCCGGCTTGCGGATACAATTCCAGCACCGCCATAATCATTAAGTGGGCTAATGAGTGGCGGACTGGCTCCATTTTGTTTTCTGGTTTGTTTACTTTGGACATACTATTATATAGATTAAAACTTAAAACCCAAAATCCAAAAATTATTAATTCTTACCTTTAGGTTTTGGCTTTAGGGTTTTAAGTTTTTGGTTTTTT
Source organism: Patescibacteria group bacterium (assembly GCA_041649675.1). GTDB lineage: Bacteria > Patescibacteriota > Patescibacteriia > Buchananbacterales > UBA6539 > JBAYJS01. The sequence continues at coordinate 32,386 of JBAZMQ010000007.1, forward strand.
AAATATTCCTCCCTTAAAATTCCCATGTTTATTAAATTATGATAATAACCGTTGCGGTATATTTGATCACGCAAGCAACTCTCCTTTTTAAAACCAAGTTTCTTATATGATTTCTCACCGCGGATATTATAGGCATAAAAGCCTAGCCAAATCCGGTGCAATTTTAATTTTTTAAAACCATAGTCAATTATCAGTTTGCCCGCCTCGGTACCATAACCCTGGCCCCAATATTTTTTATCACCAATAATGATGCCAAACTGGGCATTTTTATGTAAAGGCTGAATATCGCGTAAACTAACTACGCCGATATGAATACCTTCGCTGGTATCAATTGAAAAAGAAAGATTATTCTTATTTTTTTTATTTTTATTAATCCAGTCTTTTTCCATTTTTAATGTAGTTTTTGGCTTATCATAAATATCCAAAAAAAATGTTACTTCTGGGTCATTTAACCAACAACAAAACCGGCTGGCATCTTTAAGTGATAACGGCCGCAGAACGACTCTTCTACCTTTGAGGATTATTTTTTTATTCATATTCTTCTGGTCATTTCGACCGCGTTTAAGATTAGTAGAGGAAAGGGAGAAATCTCATCAAGTTAGTTATATAAGTAAACGTATGAGATTTCTCGTCCCGACAATACTTGTCGGGACTCGAAATGACTATAATAAAAACCGACCAGAAATATATCTGCCCGGGGCTCCGACGTCACATCGGAGAGGTTCCACCTCGAGAAATTCTCAATTTATTCTATTGACCTAGAAATTTAGTCCCTATTTTATTGGGAGTTTTTGCTAAAACGCCTGGTTGGTAGCCAAGCCAATCACTTCAGGTAAATTTATTATAAATCTGCTAGTTAACTTTGTCAAACTAAATTATTGAATAATTTTAATTTCAATTTTATTAGCCAGCCTAGGAGTCTTTTTCACCCAGGCCGGTGAAAATTTAACTTCAACTGATTTAACGCCAGGAAATTGAGAAAAATAAGCCTTAACTTCATCCTCGGTTAAACCTAACAATTTAGTTTTATCAATAAAGTCGGAATTACTGGAGATAACCGAACTGCCAGCTAAGTTGGCCTTAATTGTCGCTTGTTTGGAATCAATATTGTAGCTTTGGACTGAATAAGAAAAATTCTTTGGCTCCAGATTGACTAGCTGGTTACCGTTGGGCAAATTATTTTTTAATTTATTTTGAGCCAAAGTCACTAGCTGGCTTTCGTCAAAAATAATAACCGTTGCCTGAATTTTCATGTTAGCATTAAACTCCGAAACAACATCGCCCGCCTTAGCTTCAGGCGTAAACTCAGTTACTTTAATTGACACCAACTTGGGCCATAAAGCTTGGGCTGAATCAAGCTGCTTGTTAGCCTCGACAATAACTTGTTGGTAAAGCTGATCCTTTAATCCCTTCTCAGCTGTCTTTAAGTCAATATCGGCTACCACCTTGACTTCTACTCCCTCTTTACTTAGAGTTTGAGAATTTTGGGCATAAATTTTTTCTTGCAAGGGCGGGCGCAAACCAGGAATAATTAGTTTCATCGGTTTTAATTCTTTAAAATTAGCCGGATCGTCAGCATAAACCGACACCGTTACCTTTTTGCCAGCTGCCACATTAATTGATTCGTTTAAGCGCAGCAAGGTTTTGGTTGGCTCACTGGGTGCGGCTAAACGGGTGGTGGCCACTAAAGCCTGACTTTTGTCAGAAGTATTGATAATAGTCACTTGGCCAACTATATTATCTTTTACTTCTTGTTTTTTTGAGCCACTTGATTTAAAAATATTGCTACCTTCAACGCCTAAAGATATTATCTTACCATTGACTGCATCCGGCTTAACAACACTAGCATTTTCGCTAACGTCAAAAACAAAATCTTGGTTGATTTGTTCTTGGCCAGGATTGATAATAATAGTCGCTTTAGAAGAAATCAAAACTAAAACAACAACAAATGCTACAATTGCTAGAACCAAAAAACCAATGCCGATTTTACGATATGATTTTGGTAAAATATTGCCCGGATTTTGCATATATTAATAATACTAAAAAAATTGTCATTTGGCAATCAATAAGAATCATACTTTTCCAGCCGAAAAGTATTTTGGCCCAACAAGCCTTGAATTTCGGTTTTAATCTCATCGCCGGCGTTAACTAAAAAGTTAGTCATAATTTTTTTGTAACCCAGCTGATTTTTTATTGCCAAAAAAACTTTGTATTTGCCAGGATATTTTTGAAAAATTTCCTTTAATTTTTGGGTTAAGTCATTATCCATTTGCGCTGGAATTAAAACATAGACATTGCCCGAAATCAATAATTCCTGATTGCCACTACTTTTTTTTGCAAATGATCTTTTAATATAGCTACTGCCATTACTGCTCATCAGCTCATACAATTCCCTTAACACTTCGGAAATATTTTGAGTATTTAATTCTTTAGCTTGATTACAAATCAGTTTATTTTCTCCGTCTTTGTCTGACAAACGACAATTCATTATAATAATTTTATCTTCTTGCCACAAAACCGGATCCGACTTTAAAATTTTTGGAAAGACTAAAACTTCAATCCCGTTAGTCATGTCTTCAATCCGGACAAAAAGCATTGGCTCACCCTTTTTAGTAATAATTTTTTTGACACTGGTAATAACCCCAGCCACCTGCAAAACTTTGTCTCGGTCGCTATTATTATTCAAAATTTCTTTAACTGGCGTAATTCGGTTCCGCAATTTTTCGGCAAATTCGGACAAAGGATGAGCCGACACATACAAACCCAAAAACTCTTTTTCCCAATTTAATTTCTGCTTATCATCGGCCGGTTCAATTGGATCCAAATTGAGTTTGGGCAAAGCCACGGTCGTTGCCATCATGCCAAAAAGGCTGGACTGTTTGCTTTCCTGCTCTTGATTGATATTTTTTACAAACACTAAAAGCTTATCCATATTATAAAGTAACTGGTTTCGTTCACCCAAAAAATCTATGGCGCCGGATTTAATCATGGCTTCAAGAGATTTTTTATTCAAATCTTTAGTTTTTACCCGACTTAAAAAATCTTCCAAATTTTTGAAAGGACCATTGGCTCTTCTTTCTTTAATGATTTCTCGGCCAATATTGTCCCCTAAATTTTTAACTGCATTTAAACCAAACCTAATTTTTCGGCTGGTTTTTTCAGGATTAACTTCTAAAGAATCATAAACAACGGTAAAGGTAGAAAAACTTTCATTAATATCCGGCGGCAAAACTTCAATACCCATTTGCCGGCATTCTTCAACTTCAATGGCAATTCGGTCCATATTACCGTGGTCAGAGGTCAAAAGCGAAGCCATAAACTCAGAAGGATAGTAAGCTTTCAAATAAGCAGTCTGGTAGGCAATCATGGCATAACAAGCCGCATGGGAACGGTTAAACCCGTAGCGAGCAAACGGCAAAACATAATCCCAAATTTGTTGCGCTATTTTTGGCTTAATCCCGTTTTTAATCATACCGGAAACCATTTTTTCTTCCTGTTGATGAAGCAACGAGGCAATTTTTTTACCAATCGCTTTACGTAAAACATCGGCTTCACCGTAGGAAAAACCGGCCAAGACCCGGGCAATTTCCATTAACTGTTCCTGGTAAACAATGATACCGTAAGTATTTTGTAAAACCGGCTCCATTCGCGCATCCAAATAAGCCACTCTGACCCTACCGTGCTTGGCACCAATATAATCGGGAATAAATTCCATCGGGCCCGGCCGATACAAAGCAACCATGGCAATAATATCTTCTAGCTCATTTGGCACTAACTGCTTGAGATAGCGACGCATACCCGAACTTTCAAATTGAAATACGCCGGTAGTTTCCGCTCGCTGCAATAACTGAAAAGTTTTTTTATCGTTTAAGGGAATTTTATCCATACTGATACTAATTCCTCTGGCTTTTTTCAAAATTTCTAAGGTGTTTTCAATAATGGTTAAATTTTTCAAACCCAGTAAGTCAATTTTTAATAGCCCCAAATCTTCAACCGAGTGCATCTCATATTGGGAAACAATTTCATTTTCATTTTGATTAGAGCGCTGTCGCGGGATATAATTGTCCATGGATTCAGGCGTAACCACAATCCCGCAGGCGTGAGTGGAGGCATGTCGGGCGCAACCTTCCAATTTTTTGGCAATCTCAATTAAACGGCGACCATCAGGGTCAACCATAACTTCCTGCAATTCCGGTACGGTATTGATTGATTGTTGCAAAGTCATAAACATCGGAATCATTTTGGCCACCTTGTCACAATAAGCGTAAGGAATACCCATTACCCGGCCGACATCACGAATAGCGGCCCGAGCGGCCATTGTCCCAAAGGTAATAATTTGAGCGACATGATCATTACCGTATTTTTCGGCTACATATTTAATTACCTCATCACGCCTGGCATCAGCAAAATCAGAATCAATATCAGGCATAGAAATTCTTTCGGGATTTAAAAACCGTTCAAATATCAAATTATATTTCAACGGATCGATGTCGGTAATATTTAACAAAAAAGCCACCAAACTACCAGCAGCCGAACCACGTCCCGGCCCGACGACAATTTCGTTATTTTTTGCCCAATTAATAAAATCCGCAACGATTAAAAAGTAAGAAGCAAAACCGGTTTTTTTAATGATATCCAATTCATAGTCAAGCCGTTTCTTTATTTCCGCCGAAATATTAGCTGTCCCGTAGCGCCGTTCTAAACCTGCCTGACACAACTCAGCTAAATAATCCGTGTCAGTTTTACCGCTAGGCACAGTAAAATTAGGCAATAATATTTTATGCAGTTTTAAATCAAGATTACATTTCTCCGCCACGGCCAGGGTGTTTGAAATAACTTCAGGATATTGAGACCAAAACTGCTTCATACTGTCTTGGGAATGAAAAGAAAAATCTTCACCCATGTAAGACATCCGGTCAGTATCGGCCAAAGTTTTTTTGGTTTGGATGCAAAGCAAAACATCTTGAGCGTAATCATCATCGCTGTTTAAATAATGGACGTCATTGGTGGCCACCACGTCAATATTTAATTTTTTCCCCAAAGCCAGAATTTTTTCATTTACCTCTTTTTGCTTGGGAATATTGGGATGATATTGAACTTCCAGATAGTAATTACCCACACCAAAGATCTGTTGATATTTCATGGCCATCTCTTCGGCCTTGGCTTCGTCGCTATTTAAAAAATGCCGCGCAATTTCGCCCTGAAGACAAGCGGACAAACCAATTAAACCCTCGTGATACTTTTCCAAAAGCTCCAAATCAATCCTGGGTTTATAATAAAAACCATCGAGATGGGCGATGGTAGTTAATTTTATTAAATTCCGGTAACCAATTTCGTCCTTGGCTAATAAAACCAAATGGTACGGGCTGTCATCAATTCTTGGCCGCTTGTTAGTATGGCCGTTTCGGGCAACGTAAGCTTCAACCCCTAAAATCGGTTTGATTCCCGCTTTCTTGGCTTTTTGATAAAACTCGATGGCGCCATACATTACGCCATGGTCAGTTAAAGCCATAGCAGGCATACCTAATTGTTTGGCCTTTTTAACTAAATCATCAATTTTGGCTAAACCGTCAAGCAACGAATAATGCGAGTGAACATGCAGATGGACAAAAGACATAAACTTTATAAAATATTTAGCCGCCGGATTAAATCCAAGGCGATCAAGGAAAGCAAGCTCCCCTGTTAAATAAATTCTAAGCACTAAATCCTAAATTCCAAACAAATTCTAATTTCCAAACACCAAATCCTAAACGTTTAAAACATTAAAATTTCTGATTTATTATTTGTTTAGAATTTAGATATTAGGATTTCGGATTTTACCTAGCTACTTCTTTTTCTTCTTACTACTCGCCTTGCCTTGCTTCTCCATCAAAAACCCTACCAATTTAATAGCCGAATCGGCAACGACTGACATATGATTAGAACCTTTCTCCAATTTGTCGTGAACTAATTTCAAAATATTATCAACTAATTCCAATTTTTCGCGAACGCTAATGGTCATTTTACTAAAATTCTTCAACATTACGACAACATAGTAAAGCGCCCAGCAAACAAAAACGGTCAGCCATAAAATGGCGAAGGCAATGATGATGAATAAAAGGTCTTTTGATGTTTCAAGCATAATTTTAGCTGTTAGCTGTTAGCTTATAGCTTGTAGGCCCCTCCCTAAAAGCTATAAGCTAAAAGCTCTAAGCTACCTCAACTTGGCATCAAACTTTTCTGCCAACTTCTTGATCAAATCAGAAATTATATCATCAACTTCTTGAGCCTTTAAAGTTTTTTGGCTTGAACGAAAAGTCACGCGAAAAGCCAAACTCTTTTTGTTTGTCTCAAGCTCTTTACCAACAAAAGTATTAAGATATTCAACCCCAACAATAATTTTATTAAATTGGCTGACTAATTGATTAATTTCTTGCCAGGCAAGCTTGGCATCAATAATAATAGCTAGATCGCGACTAACACTGGGAAATTCCGGCAACGGCTGATAGGCCCTAACCGTGGTGGCAAATTTTATCAGTTGCAAAAAATCAAAATCAAACAAAGCCACGGCTTTAGTTATACCGAAATTATCCAAAATATCTTGTTTAATCAAACCAAATTGGCCAACGTAGTTTTCATCAATATAAATATCTAAAGCGCGATTGACTTGCCAAAGCGGACAATTTTGATCCGTTAGCTTTAATTCGTACTGACCAATACCCATTTTTTTCAAAAGTAACTCAACGGTACCTTTGGCGACAAAAAAAGAATTATTAGAATTAGTTACAATGGCGCCGCTTAATTTCAAAATTTCAGCTGGCAGCTCGTTTTGGCCTTTTGGCAAATAGACGTTGCTCAGTTCAAAAATATTTAATTCGGAAAAATTATTAATATTATCCGAAATATTTTGTAAAATTCCTGACATCAAGGTCGTACGCATCATTGTCATTTCTTCGTTTAACGGATTGGCAATAGCCAACATTTTACCTAAGTTGAATTTGGTTTTGGCTAAAAACTTTTCTGAAACCATTGAATAGTTATAAACCTCACAAAAACCCAAACCACTCAAACAATTTTTAGCCAGACTTTCCCAAAGAAATACCGGATCCTTCGTTTGGACCGGAATTTGGCCAGTTGGCAGATGAGTCGGTAAATTATGATAACCATAAATTCTAGCCACCTCTTCAGTTAAATCATAATCATAAACGACATCACCGGCTCGCCACCAAGGCACAGTTACGGTTAGAGTTTTTGTCCCCACAGCGGTAAAACCCAATGACTGTAAAATCTTTTTTATCTGCCCTAAAGAAATTTTAACACCCAGATGTTTTTTGATAATTGAGGTATCAAACTTGATTTTCTGATTTCTGATTTCTGATTTCTGACTATCAACGATTTGACTGGCCACTTTGCCGCCGGCAATTTCCTGGGTCAGCTCAATGGCTCGTAAAATCCCAACCATGGCACTATGGGGTTGCAAACCTTTTTCAAATAAATCAGACGAATCGGAACGTAAATTTATTTCCCTAACAGTTTTACGAGTTAAAACCGGATCAAAAATCGCCGCCTCAAAAATGATAGTTTTGGTCTTTTCGGTCGCAGCCGACTCCTCGCCGCCCATAATACCGGCAATAGCAACTGGCACTTTGCTGTCAGCAATCACTAAATGGTTAGTTTTTAAATCATAAGTTTTGCCATCAAGGGCTAAAATCTTTTCACCAGCTTTAGCTTGCCGAACAATGATTTTATTACCATTAATTTTATCGTAATCAAAAACATGAAGCGGCCGACCGTACTCCAATTGAATATAATTAGTAATATCCACTAAATTATTAATCGGCCTGAGGCCGGAAGCCAAAAGGCGCAATTGCAACCAATGCGGCGATGGCCCGACTTTAACCTCGGTCATGACCACGCCTAAATAACGCGAACATAATTTTGGTTCTTTGACTTCCACGGTCAAAGGTAATTTATTAATAACTTTCAAATTTGGTTTTGGCTCTTGCCAATTTAATTTTATACTCAAAGCCGCTGCGGCTTCCCGGGCTAAACCAACCACCGACATCGCATCGGGCCGATTGGAAGTGATTTCCACGTCAAAAATATAATCCGGACCAATGACTTCAGCTAATGGCTTGCCCACCGGCGTGTTATCAGACAAAATCATAATACCGGTATGATCTTGACCTAAACCCAATTCTTTTTGCGAACACAGCATACCTTGGCTTTCCACACCCCTGATTTTTGCCGCCGTAACAATCCAGGTTTCATCTTCTTTGTCCGGACTTTTGACTTCCGCGCCGATTTGGGCAAAGGGCACAATTTGACCAGGCAAAATGTTTAGTGCACCACAAACAACGGTTAATTTTTCTTTACCGGTATCAATTGTGACTAATTTTAATTTATCAGCATTGGGATGTTTGGTGATTTCTAAAATTTTTGCCGTAATAATATTTTTAAAACTCGGCGCGACAGTTTCAATTCGCTCCACGCTCATGCCCTTTAAAGACAATTCCTTGGCCACGTCAAAAACCGACTGGTTAGTCTTTAAATACTCCTTGAACCAATTGTAGGAAATTTTTAGATTCATCTGTGCTAGTTAATAAGTAAGTCATTTCGAGTCCCGCTTCCCAGCTCACTTAAGGCACGGGACGAGAAATCTCACATATTTGTTAATAATTTATAGTATAATGAGATTTCTCCCTTCCATTAATTTTGCTTAAACACGGTCGAAATGACAGGAAAAAATTAAAATTGATTTAAAAATCTCAAATCGTTTTGATAAAGCATCCGAATATCGGGAATACTCAAACCGGCTTTCATTAAATAACAGCGCTCCACGCCCCAACCAAAAGCAAAACCGGAATATTTTTTGGGATCAATACCGCCGGCTTTCAAAACATTGGGATGAACCATACCCGCGCCGCCGATTTCCACCCAGCCGGATTTACATAATTTGCAACCTTTGCCCTTGCAAACCCCACAAGTCACGTCAACTTCAAAACTGGGTTCGGTGAACTGAAAATGAAACGGCCGAATCCGCGCTTGCCTATCCGGACCGAAAAACTGCTTGGCGAAATAATCTAGTGTGCCTTTTAAATCGGCAATGCTAATGTCTTTATCAATTAACAAACCTTCAAACTGGTGAAACATTGGCGCGTGCGAAGCATCAATTTGTCGGCGGAAACATTTGGAAATATTAGTCATTCTAATCGGTAATTGTTTTTTTTCCATTTCCCGAACCTGGCCCGAGGAAGTGTGCGGCGTCAAAACTCGCTGACCCTTTGACCCAACCGGTGTTTTATCAATAAAAAAAGTTTCCCATTCATCACGAGCCGGATGGTTAGGTGGCATATTCAAAGATTCAAAAGCGTACCAATCCCATTCAACTTCGGGATAACGGCGCCGGACAAAACCAATGCGTTCAAAGATCTCGGCAATTTCGGTAATTGCTTGGGTTAACAAATGTAAGTGACCTTCGGCTAACTTAATGCCAGGTAACGTGACATCAAAAAAATCTTGGTTGGTATTTTCCGCTTTTAGCAAGTTTCTTTTTTCCGTAATGGCTAGTTCAATTTCTTTTTTTAAAACATTAGCTAAACCACCGATCTCGCGACGTTCGGTTTCTGACAAATCTTTGAGATTACGCAAAATATCAGTTAAAACACCAGCCTTACGGCCCAGATAATCAACTTCTAATTTTTCCAAATCGTCTAAATTAGAGACTTGACTGATTGCCTGAGTAAATTGGGTTTTGATCTGCAAAAGTTTTTCGTTCATACCCGGTAATAGTCCCGCCTTTTTTATGTTTGAAAAATTGCGGGAAAGTTTTATTAATTATTTCATATTTATCCCAATAGTAACCCTGAATAATTAAATGGCGGGATCACTACCGGGATAAGTATTTCTTTGCTTTTGGGTAGAGATAAAGAAAAATTCTAAAAGCGCCAGGACTAAGACTAACAGTAAAAAATTCCACCAACGCAGTAAACCTTGAGTTTTTAATAGCGCCCAACCTAGAACAATTACACTAAACATAATGGCATGACGAAGCGAAATTCTAATTCGATAAAGCAGCAACTGATCTTTGCCAATTTTAGTTTTTATTGAATTGATAATTAAAAATAACAAACCACTCAGGCCCAAAAATAGGGTCAAATAAAAAATCGTAAACCCGGCAATACCCGCCTGGCTTGGATCAAAATAAAAAATCACCATTCCCCAGGCCAACCAGGCTAAAATGGTACCAGCGATAACTAATAATAAAAAAACTCTAAAGCTCATGCTGCTTTAATTATAACACGATGATGGCTCAGGGGCAAATAAGCTTTAATCAAGGTTATTCCCTAAAAACAATGGCTTGGTAAGAAAAGACTTTGGTTTCAGAATCAGTGAAACAGTTTGGTTTAAGTCCGCCTTTAAGGCAAAGACTGGTAAAAAAATCACTGGAATTAGCCACCTCTTGCCAAACCTGGGGCAAATAAGTCGCGCCGCGGCTACCATTTTGTAAAACTGTACCTAATTTATTCTTGGTAATATTGTCAATCGTGTCCGGTTGAGGCACACTTAAAATTGAAATTTCAATTTCTATGTCTTTAAGTTCGTCACTGGTAACCGGATTAAACCGTGAATCGTGCAAAGCAGCAGAAATTGCATTGTCCATGATTGCCTCAAGCAAAGGCTTAATCGGTTCAATATACCCAATGCAGCCACGCAAACTGCCATTCTTATTTAAAGTCACAAACACTCCCCGCTTGGCTAAAAACTTGGGATTGATATTTTTGGGCTGATTTATTTTGCCCGTCTTAAAATACTGTTCAAGGGTTGTTCTGGCAAGCTGGAGCAATTCCGTTTTTTCGGTTTGACTATATTCATCACTACTGTTTTCTGTTCTCTGATCTCTGTTCTCTGTTTTCTGTTCTCTGATTTCTCCATAGAATCCAATCGCTCCATACCCCACCACCGAGGATTCATCACCTGTCACATCGCCCGAAGTCGCATGCTTTAAGAGCTTAGGTTGCCAACCATTTTGCCGCGCTAATGCCAAAACCGACGACACGACCCAGGGCGCATCAATTTCATCATCCAAAATCTCCTGATTGTTTAAATCCAAGATATGGTCAATTGATTGTTGATCCAGAGCCAGAGCTTGATTCTGCGGATGATAATGAGACATATCAACACTAACAACCAAAACAGTTTGCGAAGCCAAATACTTATTTAAGACTGAAACGAAATTTGAACGCTGGTTAGCGTCTAATTGCCCAACAATAATTGGCACAATTTCAACCCCGGGAATAACAGTTTGTAAAAACGGCACCTCAATTTCCAAAGCATGCTCGGGCTGGTGAACTTGTTCGCTGACGGTAAAGTCATTTTCTTTAGCTAAGGCTTGGTTGATATCAGAAACTTTAACTAAACCTAAAGGCGTTTGCCAGAAATCAGCGGCTGACAAATACAAACCCAAAATCGGAAAATGATGCGACGGACCAATAATAATTGCCTGCTTAACACCGGAGTTAAGCAGCTGTTTAAAACTGTAAGCAGCCACTGAACCGGAATATTCCAACCCGGCATGAGGCACAATCAAAATTCTGGGCACACCACCGGCAGGATCCTGGGGTACGGCCGCTAGAAATTTATCAATCAACGAACTTAACTCTGCCTTACCGGCCGGATAAAAGCTGCCCGCTACTGCCGACTGACGGGTAATTTCTTTTTTGGTCATATTATTATCTTTATTTTGATTAAATTTATTAAAGCCAAATGATTGATGTTCAAAATCCAAAGTCAAAACAACGATAAAAAGTATAGCTAAGGCAGAAATAATTAAAAGAAAGAATAAATATTTTTTAACCATAACCTATTGACAAAAATGATAATTAATACTAAGATACAAAGCTGAAAATAAGGTAGTAATAACAGAAGAAAACTGAACCCAAATAGGAGGACAAAACGATGACGACGGTACCAACAACAGCTATAGAGCTCTTTCAAAAGTATCCTTGGTTGCGATCAAATCAGATCAAGGCCACGCCAGAAAACATTACGGACAGAAATTTTAACGAGCTGCTCTGCAGTCCCGAGACTGCCGAGTACGTCTTTAATGACCTGCAAGGAATGTATGGTCAGCCGGATAACGGCATGGCCAGAACAATCTGGCTGAAGTTTAAGTCGGTTGCTGCACCGCTTAAAATCGCCGAGATTGGTGTTCACGATTCCCCCCCCAAGAAGCTGGGGAATATAATCCTGCACAGCCAAGCCTGGCAACAAACCCCTGATGAAGCCAAAAATGCAGTGGCAGCCTTGGCGCTGATCACCACTCTTCGTGCAGTGCCTCTGCATGTAACGGTTATTGAAGTTGAAGACAATTTTGAAGAAATGCTGAATCTCTGGGATCAGCTCCAGGGAAGAAAGCTACCTCCGGATTTCACCGACTAACGAACAACCACACCTTAAGGTCAAAGATCTTAAGGTCTTTTTTTTAAAAAAATTATTCCAAAAATTTCAACCGCTGAACCACTTTAGTTGAATAATTACGATTTAACTCGTTAAGAATCCTGTTTTCTTGGCTTTTTAAGTCTTGGCTTAAAACCGAAGACAAGCAAGCAATATAAAGCGTACCGTCTTTTAAATGCATGGGTTTTATTTTTTTAGCAATTGAATCACCAAAAATATTTTTCATCTTTGGCATAAAATCTTTTAAAATTTCAGCCGAATTCAGCTGGTTTTTAATGCCGGCTTTTTTTATTGATTTAGCCAAAAGTTTTTCTACCTTGATAAATGCCATATATTTTTTCTTACTGTCATTCTGAAGGAGCGAAGCGACTCAAGAATCTCCAACGCCCGAGATTCTTTGCGCTCAGTATTTGCCTGGAGCTCAGAATGACAATAGAAACTAAAGCGCGCGAAACTCACAAATATTCTTGAAATCGCACCAAGCGCAAAGTTTGCTGGGTTTGGGCGGAAACTTGCCTTTTTTAATTTCATTAATTGTGCAAATAATTTTTTGTTCCAGTTTCTCCAATTCTTTGTCTGTGCCTAAAAAGGAAACTTTGTTGCCGGTTTCAATATAATAAAAAGAAAGCAGTTTTACTTTTTCGGCCAAAACTTGTTGGGCGGCTAATTGATAAATTAACAACTGTTCCTTGTCTTCGGCCACAAAAGTCTCTTGAGTTTTTCCCTGGCCGGTTTTATAATCAATAATTTCAATTCCCCCAGCCAAAACATCAATACGATCAATCACGCCCTTAATGGTATATTCTTCGCCGCCAGTTGTAATTTTCAAATTAAACGGCCGCTCCAAATATTTTGGCACAGGCAAATCATTAGCAATAGTTTTGTAATACTCAACCAAGGCTTTTTTGCCTTTTTGTTTGTATTCATCTTGCTCCTGGCGGCTGGTATACCAATCATCAATCCAGGCTTTCTCATAGATTGCCAACAGTTCATCCAAAGTTACAATAGACTTCTGTTTTCTGTTTTCTGTTTTCTGTTTTCTGTTTTCATTACCAAACAAATCAACTTGAACCGCTTCTGCCCGCTGCTTAACTAAATCAAAAAATTGTTGCAAAGTCGCATGAACAGTTTTACCAAAAGAAAAAACCGCTTTACCGCGAACCGGCACCCGTAAAATATGGGCAAAGCGATACTGGTAAGGACAGGACTCAAAAGCTTTCAGCTGGGTAAAGGAAAAACGCTTGGGTACCATGATTTCCAGATCCGAATTATCAATTTCCAAACCAATTTCTTTGATTTGTTCGTCCAGTAATCCCCGGCCTTTAACTTCCTTTTTATCTTCCGCGATGGCCAAACCAATTCCTTTGAGCTCCTGCAAAAAACAAGATAACTTTTTGGTTCTGGCGCCGCCGCAGTCCGAAGCCGAGGTAAAAAACAAACCAATTTTAGCCCGCGTCATGGCCACATAAAATAAACGGCGTTCTTCCTGCAAATGGACATTGCCTTCTGGCAAAATTTCTTTGACCAATTTATCCGGTAATTGAATCGGATCTTTGCGGTCGTCGGTAGGAAAACGCCGATCAACTAAATTAACAATAAAAACATATTTAAATTCCAAACCTTTGGCCGCATGAACGGTCATAATCTTTACACTGTCGGGGCCTTGGTCAAAATTGTTTTCCAAAGCACCCGCTTCGCCGGCCTCTAACTCCAATTCAATCAAAGCCAAAAAGTTCTTTGCCGACTTATCGTCATTGGCATTTTCAAACTCGGTAATCTTTTTGTAAAATTGATTTAAATAGCTTACCGCCTGCTGACTAGCAGTACTATCCTGGCGGGTTAATGATTTTAGATAGCCAGTATCTTCCAAAAAAGCTACCACTACCTGACCAACTGAACCTTGGGCGGCTAAACGGCTGTGTTTTTCAATCAAATCAACAATGTATTTCATTTTTTCCTTGGTAGCTAAATCAACATTCTGCCAAGCGGAAATATATTGCAAAGTTTGATACAGAGAGTAGCCTTTGCGGCCGGCCCAGTAATTTAGATTAGTCAAATCACGAGTTTGCAAACCAAAAAATGGCAAATTCAAAATTCGATACATAGCCGTACTCTCGTGATAATTATCCAGCAATTTTAAGTAAGCAATGATGTCTAAAATTACCGGCTTGCTGTAAAGCCCGCGCGAAGCCATAAATTGGTAAGGAATTTGGGTTTGAGCAATGGCAGTGACAAAAAAGTTAGCCGCGTCGTTAGTCCGGGTTAAAATCGCAAAATCATTCCAGACTAATTTTTTATCCTTTTCCTTCAAATCTACAATCTGTTTGAGCACGGCTCGGACTTCGTCGTCAATATTGGCAAAATGCCAATGAGCAATCATTGCTTTTTCCTTGTTTTCAGCAATTAACTTTTTGGTCAGTTGGCTACCCTTACCGTTTTTAACTTTTGCCAATTTGACTTCTAACCGGTCAGGATTATTTTGTTGGATAAATTTATAAGATAAATCCAAAATATTTTGGGCCGAGCGGTAATTTTTGGTTAAAAATATTTCTTTGGCCTGAGGGTAATCTTTTTTGAATTCCAAAATATTGGAAACCGAAGCGCCGCGGAATTTATAAATTGACTGATCATCATCACCCACGACGGTAACATTATTTTTGGGTGCGGCTAAAAGTTTTACCATCTCATACTGAGCGTAATTGGTATCCTGAAACTCATCAACCAAAATATATTTGAACTTTTGCCGGTACTGGGTCAAAACCGCCGGCCGCTTTTTAAAAAGCTGCAAACAATAATTAATCAAATCACCAAAATCCAAAGCGTTATTTTCCAAAAGTAACTGCTGATAAACATGGTAAGCGTCAGCCACCTCTTGCGCTTTTTTAATTTCCGAAGCGACCAACTCTTTTTTTTCTTTTTTGGTCAGCGATTTAATAGTTTGAGGATCTAAAAAATCTTTAATAAAATCAGTTGAATCGGAATTGAGTTTTAAATCCTGAACATATTTTAAATAATCTTGGGGCGTAACCGCTTCATCTTTGGCGCGGGAAAATAATTTAATTAAAGCATGAATAAATTTAGTCGGGTTGCCCATTGGCCGGTAATAATCCAAATTAAACCGGTCTAAATTCTGGCGAACCAGCAGCCACTGCTGGGTTTGATTTAATAATTTAAAATCATTGGGCAAGCCAATTTCCAAAGCGTTTTCTTTCAAAATCTTTTCGGCAAAAGCGTGAAAAGTAAAGATCCATAAATCCAAATAACCATAAGGTAAAAGTTTATCCACCCGCTCTTCCATTTCACCGGCAGCTTTTTCGGTAAAAGTCAGGGCTAAAATTTGATCACCCGTGGCTTTCTTTTGCTCAATTAGCCAGCCCAAACGCTGGGTAATTACTGTGGTTTTGCCAGTCCCGGCACCAGCTACAATCAAAAGCGGGCCGCCATCGTGACTGACTGCCTTTCTTTGTTCCTCGTTAAGAGTTTTAAGATTGATCTCCATGCTCTTATTTTAACATAATGGCTGGATAAAAAAAGACCGCCTTGAAATTTTGGTTCAAAGCGGAAATTGGTTCCGGGAATAGATAAAAGAACTTGGCTGAATTTCAACCCGATGCAAAACGGCATTAAGCTGACGAGGCAAGGCAACTAAAAGTTGCCAAGCTGCTTCATTGACTTGCCGATCAAGGCGCCAGTCAACCCTGGCTTTGGGTGCAAACGATAAAATTACTGAGACCAGCAAAGCAAGCAGAATTCTTTTTGTTCTCTTCATTTAACCTTCCTCCATTTTAAAAACCACCTTGCTTCACCTCAGCTTAAATAACATCAACGGTAAAGTCAAGCTAAAAAAATAACCCATTAAAATTCACTGGGAATTATAAACGGGTTATACGTCAATGTTCACGGCCATGTTGCTTTTGGCCGAAGTATAGGCGGCATCAATGATTTTCATTAACATCAGTGCCTCTTCGGGTTTGGTTAAGGGCTCTGCCTGGCCTGAAATGGCTTGGACAAAATTCATCGCTGCCAATTCCCGGCCCATCTTTGGGTCAACATCAATGACCGGCTGGGCTACCACCTGGCTGCCGTTGTCGTTGCTAAAAATCTGGTAGCTGTCGTGGGCAGTCGAATCAATACCGTCTTTTCCCCATACTCGGGAAATGTTGGCGCCGCCCCTTGAGCCCTGGATAGCCACCTGGAAATATTCCCGCTTAATCCCTTCTGCCCAGGAAGTCTGGCAGATAAGGCCGCGGCCATCTTCAAAGGTGACCAAGAATTTCAGGCTGCTTTCCACATCAGACTCCCCGTTTCCTTGTACCTCCAAGCCATAGTTGCCGATAAAATCCGGTGTCATCATGCTATTGGATTTGAACGCCAGCACGGTCCAGGGTTTAGGATGGCCCATAAACCAAAGTGCCAGGTCCAAAATATGCGGCGCCAGATCAATTCCGGCTCCGCCGCCGGAAATTTCCTGGCTGGTAAAGGCGCCACCCAAACCGGGAATGCCGTGCGGCCGGCGCCAGGCAACCTCGGCTGATTCGATCAAACCAAAATCGCCTCGTAAAGCACGTCTTTTCAAATCCTGCATATCCGACCGCGCGCGATTGTTCATGACCGGCACCAACAAAACATTATTTGCCTTGGCCGCATCTATCATGCGCTGAAACTCCTCGGCGTTCATGGCTGGCGGTTTTTCCACGTATACATGTTTTCCGGCCTGCAGACACTCAATGGCGATTGGAGCGTGAAAGCAGTTGGGCGTTATGACGCTAACAGCGTCAATATCTTTACCAACTGCAGCCAGCATTTCAGTAACGGAAGAGTAGCAATACGCTCTATCTACTCCCCATCGGTGTGCCGCATTATACAACCGATTTATGTCGGTATCAACCAGAGCTGTAATCCCAGCCCCGGCGGCAACAAAACCATTGCGGTGATAACCTGAAATACCGCCACAACCAACAATACAAATTCTCTTAGCCATACACAATTCTCCCTTAAATTTGTCCGAGGCAAACCTCGGAGGTTTCTTTAACCAAACTGATCTTTCTTCCTTCACCGATTTAATTTAAAGGTTTTTATCTCCTTTCCTTAGATTAACCGATTTTTCAATTAAATCATAAACTTATTATGAATGGAATGTGCACCCCCTCCTAAAACTGCCTACACCTTACTGATTATTTACCAAAAAGTCAAGGATAAACCAACTGTCATTCTGAGCTTCAGGCAGGGATTAAATCTCAAACATTTGAGATTCTTCGCGCTAAAATATCGCTTAGAGCTCAGAATGACAATAGAAAATATTCGCATGTGCGTATTCGTAACGCTATTAGAATACAAAAAAACCGCCTTCAGAATTCACTTTTGGTAAATTCCGAAAACGGTGGAAATAAACTCTCCAAGCTTTGGTTTATGCTTCCAGGTTAAGCTGAAAACATTGCCCAGTCACAACTGTCTGAGGCAAAACTTCAACGTCTTGCCCGATTATGATGGGGAAAGGCAAAACCGCCCTGATGCGTTCAATGGTCCAGTCTGGCATCCGGGCAATCAACTTCAGCCCATTCTCGGTGAGCTCAAGTGCGCCAAAGTCGGTTACGTAGAAAACCCGCTTACCGGCTCTCAAGGCTTCATCGGCATTAAACGTGACTTCCATGACTTTTTCAACAAAACGGACGGCACCGTTTTTTTCGTTGTGCAAACGCATAACGAAAAATAAATTTCTGGCACCGTGCATTATTGTCATGGCTCCGCCCGGTCCGACAAACTGGCTCACCAGCTTGCCAAAGCGCGACAAGTTCACGTTGCCCTTCTGGTCAATTTCCAGTGCTCCCAGCACGGCAAAGGCAATGCCTTTCATGAAATCAGCAAACACTTCCCAGGACTCATACATTTTAGTCGGGCCAATCATGCCACCAAAAAACGGTCCGGGCGCTGGCGTACCGCCTTCAGGTCCGCTCTCAATCTTGATTTTGAGATTTGCCGTCAAACCGGCCCGCCGCATCCAATAAGCCACTACCTCGGCCAAACCCACGCCGATATTGCCGTCGTCGCCGATCTTTAAAATTTTGGACATCAGATAGACAACGATCCGAGCGACTACATTGTCTTTGAGCGTGCGTCTGGGAGTCAGCTTGGCAATCTGGCAAATCCATTTAATAACCTCAAGCGCCCGCCGGGAATTAACGCCGCTATTGGGAATCAAAGCCCAAAACGGATGCCGCTGACTATAAAAAAATGCTTGCGGTGTTTCAGGCCGGATAACAACGTAATCAACCAAATGCCCTGGAATATAAATATCTTCAGAGGCAAGTTCGTCTACGTAATAAGCAGCCTGAACAATAACAATCCCGGGTTTTGGGTTTCCAACTTTTACTGCCATAACAGCGGCAAATTTTTCACCATACAGGGCGCATCTTTTAACCGAGACATTGCCGTGCTTATCAGCCGTAGTAGCATTAATGATTGCAACGTTTGGCCATGGACAAGTGTAGCAAAGCTGATTGCCGTCAGGAGTTACTGTCACGAATTGTTCGGTGGTATTACCACCAAGCCTGGTTCCTGGCCCCAGCCGCGGATCCATAAACGTCTTTAGCCCAACTTTGGTTAAAAATTGATCCATTCCTTTCATCAGGGCAGCAAAAAGTTGAGAAAATTCACCTTGCGGAATACAAAACATTTTGATCCGCCCTTGATCCGCTGCCTGCCTGGCGCGATAAAAGGTTTCGTGATGGCCAGTAATCCACATGCTTACCAAGCCAGGAAACTCAGCCCACCGGTCAATTGACCAAAATCCCCGATTCCGGTCACCCTGACCAGCGATTGGCTCAACCACTAAACCTTGGGGCTCGCCAACTCGTTTAAATGACACGACAACGGCTTTAAAAATAGCCGAGCACCAGCCAGTAATGCCTAAATCGGAAGCGACAACAACGCTACCCGACTTAATTTTTTGGGCCGCTTCGGCCGCGGAAATAAATTTAGGGTTATTGGGTGGCCCATAATTTTTTTCCAGCCGACGGGGTTCAGATCCCCAATACTTCCAGTACAGTAGGCGCAAAACTGCCCACACAATCGCAAAAAAATCACCGATTCGCTCCATAGCCTGTTCTCCTTATAAGGTTAAACGGATTTTATCTGTCTCAAATTTGAAGGAACATCCTCCTAAACTCTTTAATACCTTACTGATTATTTACCAAAAAGTCAATGATTCAACGTATCATTGCGAGGAATTCCAATTATATTAGGACTCACAATAACAAACAAAAAATCCTCTGGTTTGAGGATAGATTCAACTGCCCAAATTTTACTTTGGCTGGTTATATTCTATTTTTTTTATTCTTCTTAATAGCAGCACTCACCAGCTGGCTTGCCTGACCCACAGTCACATGGCTCAGCTGCGCCGCAGCATTCACCATATGGTTTGCCCGAACCACAGGGGCAATCATCATCTAAATGTGGCATATTTGCCTTGATTAGATATTAAATAAATTAAGGGCGTTTTTGAAGGTTTGCTCTTCAATTTTATTATACTCAGTCTCTCTAATTTCAGCAATTTTTTGAGCCACATATTTAACGTATTGCGGCACATTGCGCTGACCGCGGAAAGGAACAGGGGCTAGCCACGGACAGTCAGTCTCAATCAGAACTGCTTCTAAAGGCAGGCTCTTAATCACTTCAGCCAAGACTTGGGTTTTAGGAAAAGTAATAATGCCGGTAAAACCAACAAAAAATCCCTGCTGCCAAAAAGCCAGGGCTTGCTTAACTGTTCCACCAAAGCAATGAATCACCCCCTTGGTCGTATTTTCTTTTTTTAAAATTTTTAGAATTTCCTCATAAACATCGGTCCTGCCTGCCGGCAGGCAGGCTTGGCCATCTTTGCTGTTTCGGGCATGGACAATTACCGGTAAATCAAATTCTTTAGCCAAATGCAAATGTTGGATAAAAACTTTTTTTTGATTATCAAAATTTTTGTCATCATGAAAAAAATCAATTCCCGTTTCACCAATGGCCACCACTTTTTTAGAACTGGCAATCAAATCTTTATATTCTTTTAGTTCAAAAACTTCGGGGTGAAAACTGCTGCCCGGAGTATGAATCGGATGCAGGGCCACGGCAGCATAAACGCCCTGGTTGTAATTTTGAGCAATGGCAATTGCCTTTTGGCTGGTGTTTAACTGCGAACCAACATTAATTAAAAAAATATTATTCTTCTGGCAATCCGCAATTATTGTTTGCCAATCAACATTAAAATCCTCAAAATTTAAATGGGCGTGGGAATCAAAAAGCATAATTTATTAAAATACTGATTTGAGCTGTCGGAGCAACTCGGGCAAAAGCGGGGTTAGAACGCTAGAAATATCAACCAAAAGAATTGCCACTTTGGAACTAGCCAAAACACTGGCTAGCCAGTCAGAGGCCACAAACCGAGAAACAAAATATAAAATCAAACCAATGACCAAAATACCTTCCAACAAACCCAGAATTGCTCCCAATAAACGGTTAAGACTTTTGGTAAAAGGGATAAGAGAAATAATATTAAAAACTTTGTTGATTACCCAAAATATTAAACCGATTAAACGGTTAATAACCGTAAAAATAACGATAAAAGCAATAATTCTGGCGGCATTGGGATGACCCATCAAAAACGGCGTTAGCCATTGACCAATTGGTTCATAAAAAGCACCGGCAGCCCAAGCACCAATCACGACGCCGATTAAAGCACCAATAGTTTGGACTAAGCCTAGGGCAAAACCAAAGGCAATGAAAAGGAACAGGACCAAAAGTAAGATGAGATCTAAAATAGTTAGATACATAAATTTTACTTAGGTTATTAGATTATATAAGAAACTAACTTAAGCGAGGGAATAATGGTTCACCCTTTTTGATGACTTCGGCGGTAAATATCTTTTCAATTTTCTCGGCAGTTTGAGGTAAAAATGGCACTAACAAATGACTGATTTCTAAAATACCATCCAAGGCTTGAAGTAAAACTTTTTCCAACTCTTTGGTTTTGCCCTCTTTGGCTAAGACCCAAGGCTTGGTTTGGGCAATTAAACCATCAATTTTTGAAATCTTTTCCCAAATATACTTTAAGGCCTGATCAAATAAAAATCCCTGGATTAATTTATCACATTGCTTATCTTGCTTATCTTGCTTATCTTGTTTGATGCTTATTCCACTCTGCTCAATTAAACCCGCCACCCGAGAAACCAAATTGCCCAGACCGTTGGACAAGTCGGCCGTATAGGCCTGCTCAAATTTATCAATGGTAAAATCACTATCTTCAAACGGATTAATATGCCTTAACAAATAATAGCGCAAAGCGTCGGTTCCGTATTTTTCAACCAACTCAAAAGGATTTACCACGTTACCCAGACTTTTGCTCATTTTTTGATTACCACTGACAATAAAGCCGTGAATAAAAATCTTTTTTGAATTTGGCAAACCGGCTGACATTAACATGGCTTGCCACATGGCTGATTGCTGGCGCAAATTGTCTTTACCGGCCACCTGAACACCGGGCCAAAACTTTTTAAAATTAGCTTTTGCTTTGGGCCAACCAAGAGTTGAGATATAATTAATCAAAGCATCAAACCAAACATACATAACATGATCCGAGTCATTTGGCACCGGTATACCCCAAGGCATTTTTTGCTTTAATCGGGAAATACTAAAGTCATTCAAACCGCTTTGGACAAACTTTTTAATTTCATTAAATCGAAAATCCGGCACAACGAAATCCGGATTTTTTTCATAAAACTCAAGCAAAGGTTTGGCGTAGCGGGAAAATTTGAAAAAATAATTTTCTTCCTCAATTATTTCTAATTTAAGGTTGGGGTGATTAGGACAACAACCATCAACCAATTCGGAAGCGGTTTTTTCCAATTCGCAACCCGAGCAATAATTAATTTTTGAAATCTTTTTTTCAATATCACCATTCTTGACGCAGAGTTGCCAAAATTCGGCGGCCGCTTTTTTATGATTATCATCAGTAGTTCTAATAAAATTAGTGTAACTTAAATTAAGTGCCTGTTTGAGATGGTCAAATTTAGCCGCATAAATATCAGCGTAGACTTGAGGATCTTGTTTTGCCTCAAGTGCCTTGCGGTAAATTTTTACCCCATGCTCATCAGTGCCGGTATTAAACACCACCTCATCGCCAAGTTGTCGCTGATGACGAGCGATTACGTCCGCTTGAATAATTTCCAAAGCAAAGCCGATGTGCGGATCGGCATTAACATAGGGCAAGGTGGTAGTAATGTAGAATTTTTTTGCCATAATTCAATATCTTTCTATATCTAAAAAATAACACAAAATTGTGTATTTTTCAAGCTATTAACTTACTTAAATATTTTGGCTATTTACCCGAAACAATTACCACAAACTCCCCTTTAACCATATCGGCAGTCAATTTAGCCAATACTTCTTTGACCGAACCCCGATAAACTGTCTCAAACTTTTTGGTCAGTTCACGGCATAAAACCACTTCTCGGTTCAAACCAAACTCATAGAGCTGGCCCAAAGTCTTTTCAATTCGATGAACTGATTCGTAAAAAACCGCCGGGTATTTTAAACTAACAATTTCCTTAAGCAAAGTTTCACGGCCCTTTTTGTGAGGTAAAAACCCTAAAAAGAAAAACCGGTCAAGCGGCAAACCCGCCACCGATAAAGCCGCTGCTAAAGCTGATGGCCCAGGGACAGATTCAACCATAACGCCCTGGTCAAAAGCCGCTTTGACCAACAAACCACCGGGGTCAGAAATTCCCGGCGTACCAGCATCGGACACCAAAGCGATGTTTTTGCCTTCCTTGATTTTATAAATTAAAAAATCAATTTTGCCAACCTGGCTATGCTGATGGTAACTAATGGTTGGCTTATTAATCCGGTAATGATCCAATATCTTTTTAGTTACCCGCGTATCTTCACAGGCAATCAAATCAACTTCTTTTAAAATTCTTAAAGCCCGCAACGTAATGTCTTCTAAATTACCAATTGGGGTTGCGACTACAAATAATTTTGCCATATTTTTATTTCATTAAATTGCTAGCTTAAGCATAATATAAAAACTAACTTTTTTCAACAAAAAATAAAAAATCTTGAATTCAATGCTATTTACTGTTAGAATTAAGCTATGAAACAACCAAAACGTTTAGCCATCTATTTAATTATCGCCATAGCGGTTTTTTTATACCTGAACCGTTCTTATGCTTATATTTATAATCATATTGATAATATGAATTTAACTAGTCCGGGCACGCAGCAATCTTACAGTTTTAAAAATCCCAGCCTACAAGCAGATATGATAAAGTATGTGGCTTTAGGTGACAGCTTAACTGCCGGGGTTGGCAGCAATGATTACCAAAAAACATTTCCCTACCTTTTAGCCATGAAGCTGATGGAAAAAAATGATGTTACTTTAACTAACTTGGGCGGACCAGGAGCTAAAACCAAAGATGTTATTACCGATCAAATAGACAAAGCAGCTGCGCTAAACCCCGACTACCTAACACTCTTGATTGGCACTAATGATATCCACGGTTTAGTTTCGGCCAAAAAATTCCAAACTAACTTTCAAACTATTATTGATCAGCTTACTGCCAAAACCAAAGCTAAAATTATTGTAATCAATATTCCCTATTTAGGTGCTGGTAATTTGATTTTACCGCCTTATGATTCATATTTTGACAATAAAACCAAACAGTTTAACCAGATAATAAAAAAAATTGCTGACCAAAAATCTCTTTGCTATATTGACTTATATGGTCAAAGTAAAAAATCTTTTGCTCAAAACCAAAAACTTTATTACTCAAGTGACCTTTTTCACCCTTCTGCCCAAGGCTACCAGCTTTGGTCAGAAATAATTTATGCAAATTCAAGTTGCTTTTCCAATTGAACAAACCGTAATTTTTAGTTTAGTTTTATTTGCGGTTATCCTAGTTTCTTTCCGAAAAAAGAAAGAAGCTTCTTTCTTTCCTCTTTCCGTTACCAATGAACTCAAAGGTTTTGGTATTTTAGCCGTGATTTTTTCTCATATCGGCTATTTTTTGTCAACCAATACCAGTTTTTTATTTCCGCTTTCCACTGTGGCTGGCGTCGGCGTTGACCTTTTTCTTTTTCTATCCGGCTATGGTTTGGCCATTTCCGCTTTCAATAAAAAATTGTTGCCCTGGCAATTTTACAAAAAAAGGCTGACTAAACTTTTCTTGCCGCTTTGGGTAATAGTGGCACTTTTTTTAATTTTAGATTGGCTACTACTAAAAAAATTCTATCCGCTGGCCGAAGTTGCTGGCAGCTTCTTAGGCTATTTCCCGCAGGCGGATATTTTTCTAAATTTCAATTCACCGCTTTGGTATTTTACTCTCATCTTTTTCTTTTACCTAATTTTTCCTTGGGTGTTTGATCCGCGACGGCCAACAATCTCAGCAATAATGATAGCAGTCTTAAGCTACCTGATTTTATTGATTGATTTACCGGTGACAGAATCAGTTTTGCATCTCTACAAACTTCATTATTTAGCCTTTCCTTTGGGCGTTTTGTTTGCTGCTGGTTTTTGTAAAATTTCCTTTTGGCAAAAATTTATTCCCACTAAGCTGGAAAAAATATTATACCGCTTAACTCATTTAAAAACCTGGGGCCGAATTCTAGTTTTAATAATTTTAGGTGCAGTTATTGCTTATTTCTTCATCAATTCCGGCGTTGGCAAAAAAGAAATCATTACTCAAACGATTAGTTTAATTACGGCTTTTGGTTTAGTTTTATTTTTCCTGATTAAAAAAGGCCAATTCAAAATTCTGACTATTTTAGGAATCTATTCCTATGAAATTTATTTAATCCATTGGCCCATTTTATATCGCTATGATATTTTCTATAAATTTTTTCCCGCTGCCATCGCAACCATTTTATATTTGATTTCTTTTGTGGGGTTAGGCTGGCTGCTACATAAAATTCAGCATAAAATATTAAAAAAACTACCGGGCTTGAACTAATATCGCCTTAAAATAAGCACCATGCCTTTGGTGCTTTTATAATTGACAAATTACCTGCTGATTTGCTAAGTTTATACCGACAGAAATCACAAAAAACCAGCTAAACTGCAGATACTGCAAAGGAGAAGTGCCGTGGCTAACATCTATAACCGTCGAGTAACTGACTTTCTGTTGCCGCTAATTGCGTCTGACCAAAAGACTCTGGAAGTCTGTTTAGGCCGACGCAACAAACGCCGAGTCAAAGTCGGCGACATCATTGAATTCAATGGTAAAGTTCAAAAACGAGTGACGGCCATTCGGGAATATCCCGACTTTGACGTGATGATGGAAAAAGAAAACGCCGAATTGATCTGTCCCGGAGCTGGCGCCGAAAAAATTCTTGGTTGGTTGAAACAAAAGCACAAGCCCTGGAGTATTCAGAACTACGGCGTACTAGTGTTTGAACTGCAACCATTGGCCGAAGAGTCGGCCGAGACACACCAAATCCAGGAGGCTTGCAATGCCGAGTCATAAGGCAGGTATCCAAATAATACTTCACGGTCCTCGCGAGGTACTGGACATCACTGGAGGTTTCTTTGCCAATGCTCCGGCATTCCGATTAGCCGGTGGCACCTATGAAGCCAAACGGCTTGAGCTTTCAGGCCGGAAGTTATTGGTCATCCGCTTACCGGCAACTGAAACGGAAAAATCCAAGCTTGTTGGCATGGAAGAAACCATTTGGCGCGGCTATGGCGGCCCAGAGCTGGGCGCAAGACAAATTGAAATCATTGAGGCAAAACCTGCCTCTCAGCCAATTCACCATCACCGCTCTTTATTTCGGCGCCAAGGCCGCCGTTTTTAACCAGTAATTCCACGGAGAATGTCACCTGACCTTCTCCTTCTTTTTTTATTAAAAAAAGGCTGATGATTTTTATGTCATCAACCAGAACTTAACAAAGAAACGATTAATATTGGTAGTGCCTCATAAATCGCCGATATTTGACACCCATCGAATCAATCATATCCTGGGCTGATAGCGGATGTGAAGTATTGATTGGCTCACCACGCTCAATATTACCGGCCACTGCTGGCAGATCAGTAATCAGTCCAGCACCCAATCCGGCGACTAAGGCCATACCGCGGCCACCACCGCCCTGACCAGCAACCAAAGGCCGGACAATGACCTTAGGATTAATTGCTTTCAAACCCGCAGTTAGAAGCCTTGAATAAAACAGACTTTTACTGCCGCCGCCCATCAAGGTAACGTCATTCATGGTTACGCCCTGGTAGCTTAAACAGATCTCATAGTGAAGCATCTGTTGAAAAACTACCCCTAAGAGCAAACCAAGAAATACATCACCGGCCGATGTTGTCGGCGTAAGGCCAAGCCACCGACCGCGCAATTCTGGATTCCAACCATTCTGGCCAGTCCGTTCCCCGGCATAGCGGCAATCGATAATAAGATTATGTTTCTCAAAGTTGACTGCCATGGCCAGTTGGTCCAATTCGCTGAGAGGCAATCGGGTGTTCAGTTCAGTTTCCGAGATTTCTTCGCCCGGCTGCAGCCGCAAGAGCATGCGGCGGAACTGCTCAATGCAAGCACCGGCGGAAAGGTTTGTGGAAAGGAGGTGCGACAGCCCATTGATGTAACCATACGATTGAACTCGGCCGCCACCTTCAGTGTCAACGACAAGGCTAGAAGTTGGTACCACAAAGATGCCCGCTGTGCCTAAGATGGCACAGACTTGGCCCGGCTTTGTCACGCCGCAGCCAGCCGCCCCGGCCGCGCAATCACCCAAACCGCCATAAAGCCGCATCCCATCAGGAATTCCGGTTTCTTCTTCAATTCCCCAAATTTCACCGACCAACTCATTGGGCGAAATTACTTCTGGCCAAAACTCAACGGGAATACCAGCCCAATCCGCCACTTCGGCAGACCAACAATTCTTGGCAACATCAAAGGCGCTCGTACCCGCGGCGTCATTGTAGTTGAGACAAAACCTGCCGGTTAACCGATAGCCAAACAGGCTGTTAAGCAACGTCACATGTCTGGCCTGCTGGAATAAGTCCGGTTGGCTTCGCTTCACCAAAAGGGAATGGAATAAACTGTAGCCCGGAGCGGGATGGTTATTCGTCATCTCAATTACCCGAGCCAAGCCAAATTGCTTAATCATTTCTGACACGATGTCACTACCGGCAGTATTGTTCCAGAGAATTACTCGGTCGCGCAGCGGTTGGTGACTCTCGTCAGTAAAAACAGATGTGTGCATTTGGACAGTTATAGCCATGGCTCCGGCCAACAAATTGTCACGGGTATAACCCATTTTATACAATTTATTGGTCAGATCGCGCAAGGCCTTTTTGACCGCCTGCCAAATCTGCTCGGTAAGCTGTTCACTGCTGCCTATGCCATCACCAAGAATGGCATAACCGCCGATCGGGTCACTTTCTATGATCAGTTTGCCGTTAGAATCGTAGGCAACAGCCTTGGTACCGCTAGTACCACTATCAACACCCACTAAAACTGGTCCTGTGTTCATAACTAAACTCCTTACGATCATCCAAAACCGGATTTTTCTGCCCACAACAGGTGGACAAATCCAGTTTGACTCTATCTACTCATTCCCTGTCAGGTGATGCTCGAGTTCCCATAGCGCTTCTCCTTATGTTGAAAAACCACAAATTGTTCAAGTTCAATTTCATTGTTTGCTGCCACTCTATCATGCAGCAATCTCAAACATCTTAACCCATTTTTAGCTGAATAGTCAATTAAATTAAAAATAAAAAAACTCCCCAAACCGCTTTTGCTTTTGAGGAGAAAATAAACCAAAGAACCAGACTAGATGGCCAGCACCAAAGGGAACAAATGCGGCGATTGGTAAGAAAGCAACTGATGGAGCTGGCAAAGCAAGCCGTAAGGCAGTTCGTTTAGCAGGCGCAGCTCTGCTCGCGGCCAACAGACGCAGCCGCCATTGCTGGCTTTACAGCTTTTGATTTTGAAGGTAAAAACCTGATGCCCATTTTTGCGATGCTGCCAATGGCAGACTACACGGACATCAAGACCGCCGACATATCGGCCGCTTGCCTGGCCCGGATTGCCAAGATAGCATTTGCCAAGATGAATTGAAAACTGACGGGTCTGGCAGCGACGGGGCAAAACTGGCAAGCGATGTTTGACCGGATGCAAAACACTGACTTCAAAGTCAATGAATGCTTCCGACACCAACACCAGCCTATAGGGGCTTTGCTCAACTTGAGCTAAACGACTTTCGCGGTGGCAGCGGGCAGCCAAGCGGCGTTTGGCTTTTCCGCTAAATGGTTTAATAACCAGTTGGATCGGCTGAGCCACCCGGTTTTTAGCCCGATTACGTTTGGCCTTTGCTCGCCGGTGGCGCAGCTCCCAAACGCTTGCCTGCTTCAAGATGCTATCCAAGGCCTGCTGGCCAAAATTGGACATTTCAAGCAACTGAGCGGGCAAATCGGTGGCTAAAACTGCTTGGGCAAATCCTTGCTGGCAAATAGCCTGGCTAAATACCAGATCCGAACCGATCCGATCGATCAAAATCTGTTCAAAATACTTTTTCAACTGCTTAATTATTTTTCTTCGTGTCATGGAATATCTCCTTTTTCTACCAAAGGTTAAACCGCCGTAACTAAAAACAGAATAATATGGTCTTACTATTCTGTCAATCACGATCTAGCTAAAATCTTTTTTACTTCGCAACAAGCGATGGTAACTAATGGCAAAGCGATGGGCCTCATCACGAATCCGCTGAATTTGTTTTAAAGCAGCTGAGGCGGCAGGCAGCCTGATCGGATATTTATGATTGAGGGTAAAAATTTCTTCCTGCTTTTTTGCCAAAGCGATTAAAGGAACTTGCAAGCCTAATTGTTTTAAAGAAGCTAAAGCCGCTGACAACTGGGGTTTGCCACCATCAACCATAATCAAATCCGGAAACTGAGCCTTGGCTTGAATTAAACCATAATAACGGCGATAGACAACCTCTTTCATGGCGTCAAAATCAGATTGACCCTCAACCGTTTTAATCTTAAAGCGCCGATAATTATTTTTATCACTTCGGCCGTCACGGAATTGAACCATTGAACCAACCATATTAGTCGGCCCTAAATTGGAAATATCAAAACACTCAATGACCCGCGGCAAAACCGGCAGCTTAAGAATCTCTTGCAATTCCACCAAGCTGCCCTGGCCTGACTTTAAACTAATCAGTAAATTCTTTTTTACCAATTCCAAAAGTTTGAATTTATCGCCTTTTTTGGGCACGGTAATTATTACCGAGCGCTTGGCTAATTTAGACAAATACTTTTCTAAAATATTTTGTTCAACTAAAACCTGGGGCAAAATTATTTCCTGGGGAATTTCATTGGCATAATAATATTGCTGCATGAATTCAGAAAGACTTTCACTAACCGGTTGCAATAGAGGTACTTTGATCTTTAATTCTTTCCGGCCGGAAATTACGCCTTTATTGATATTAAACAATTGAATAACTAGATGATTTGGCAATTGAAAATAATTAATTACATCCTGGTCGTAACGATGGCGCAAACTGATTTTTTGTTTTTCGGAAATATTTTGCAAGGCCGAAATTTGATTTCGTCTGACTGCAGCCATTTCATAATTAAGCTGATTAGAATAATCTTTCATTTCGCCGGTTAACTTTTTTATTAATTCTGCGGTTTGGCCTTTTAGTAACAGCCTGACCGCTTCAATCCGCTGAGTATATTCTGGCTCGGTCACGTTTTGAATCCAAGGCGAAGTGGCTAACCGAATCCGACCAAGGGCTAAATCTTTTTTAAACATTCGTTTGTTAATCCGAAGCTTAAAGAGTCGCTCGGCTAACCGAATCATTTCCTGACGCGAAAAACCGGAAATGTATGGACCGTATAATTCATCACCTTTTTTAACATAGCGTTCAGTTACCAACCGAGGAAATTTTTCTTTGGTAATTTTAATGTAAGCATATCTAACGCCGGACTTAAGGTCGATATTATATTTAGGCTGATATTTCTTAATTAAACCTGATTCCAAAAGCAAGGCTTCAACCTCGCTATCCGTCACAAAATATTCCACGTCCGCGATTTCTCTAACTAAACTCAAAGTTTTATCAATTTGATTTTCTTTCCGAAAATACCAACCAACCCGATTCCTTAAATTTTTGGCTTTGCCAATATAAATAATCCGGCCGGCTTTATTTTTGAACAAATAGCAACCCGGCTGTCTAGGCGCTTCCCTGATTTTTTTGGCTAATCTTGACATTTTAGAAATTTATTGCTAATATATATCGTTGTTTAATATTACAATGTTATTGTACCTTAAGGAGGTTAAAATGATAATTTCAGTGTTTGGAGGCTCATCTTCAGGCGGCGATGGTCCGGGCTGGGTACCAAACACGACTTACGTGTTTAGCCCACCAGTACTGGCAGACGGTATTCCGGCTCATAAACCAAGGCAGTGCGAAGTCCAAATTCTTGAGTTTGCACGCGGTTCATACGTCGGCTATATTAAAGGCAATCACGTTTTTCTGGGTATGCCCATCAATGACCCGCGGCAAGTGCCAGAGGACAAACGTGAGTGCTTCTTCTATGTTAAGCCGAGTATTATCGGCTCAAGAATGGAAGTTGAAGCACCGCCAAGAAGACCGGGCTGGATGAAGGAAATCCTTGAAAAAGAAGGTTTGGAATGACGATTTGCATTTGCAGGTCGTCTTTTTTTAACTAACCCTAAATACTACAACCTACTCACTACTTACTATCGCCCGTCAATTCATCAATTTTTTCTAAAACACCATCCAAATTTTCATTCAATTCATTATTCCAAAATCTAACAATTTTGTAACCCTGGCTTTCTAAATACCTATCCCTAATAATATCAGATTTACTTTGTTTAGTTTCACTGTGTTGACCACCGTCCAACTCAATAACCAATTTCTTCTCAAAACAGCAAAAATCAACGATGTATTTGCCTATCGGATACTGCCTTCTGAATTTTAAATCCTTAAATCTCTTATTTCGCAGCCAGTACCAGAGTTTATTTTCGTAGGGCGTCTGATTTTTTCTTAAATTCCTTGCCAAATGAATAAGTCTATTCCTCATATTTTTATTATCTTAAGCATGAATCGCTTTGATTCCCCTCTCCCTTGAGGGAGAGGGTTAGGGTGAGGGGGAAAAAATGCACCCTCATCTGTCCCTCACCAATAGCCAAGAATGGACTGTTCGGAACACCTTCTCCCAAAGGGAGAAGGGATACTTAAAATTAGCTTTTTGCCGCAACACCTATTCACTATAACCTACTTCAAAACTTCCTTTAGATACTTGCCCGTATAGCTCCACTTGGCGCTCTTGGCAATTTTTTCCGGCGTGCCTTCAACAATTATCCGACCGCCTTTATCCCCGCCACCCGGCCCTAAATCAATAATCCAATCACAGGATTTAATTACATCTAAATTATGCTCAATTACCAAAACCGTATTGCCTTTGTCCACCAAACGATTTAAAACATCTAGCAGCCGGCTGACATCGGCAAAATGCAAACCGGTTGTCGGTTCATCCAAAATATACATCGTATTACCACCTTTGCGCGATAATTCAGAAGTCAATTTAATTCTTTGAGCTTCACCGCCGGACAAAGTCGTAGCTGATTGACCCAAGGCAATATAGCCTAGACCAACATCATACAAGGTCTGTAACTTGGCCGCGATCGCCGGAATATTTTTAAAAAACTCCAGTGCTTCTTCCACCGTCATCTCTAAAATTTCAGAGATATTTTTACCTTTGTATTTTACCGCCAAGGTCTCCTGATTATAGCGAGTGCCTTTGCATTTCTCACAAGTAATATAAACATCGGGCAAAAAATTCATTTCAATTTTTTTGACTCCCGCGCCTTCACACTCTTCGCAACGACCACCAGCAACATTGAAACTAAACCGACCAGCTTTATAACCGCGGGTTTTGGCTTCCGGCGTTTGAACAAACAAATCACGGATTAATGTAAAAACACCAATATAAGTAACTGGATTGGAACGCGGAGTGCGGCCAATTGGCGATTGGTCAACAATTACTGCCTTGTCCAATTTACCATAACCGCGCATACTTTTATATTGACCTGGCTCTTCGGTTGAAGCCCAAAAAATTTTGTACAGCGCCTTGTAGAGAATGTCGTTAACCAAAGTACTTTTGCCTGAACCGGAAACTCCGGTCACGCAGGTAAAAACTTTAAGCGGAATTTTAACGTCAATATTTTTCAAATTATGTTCTTTGGCGCCAATAATTTCCAAATGGTCAAAAGCGTGCCGGCGTTTGGCCGGTATGGCAATAACTTCTTTTCGGGCTAAATATTGGCCAGTAATTGAATCCGGACATTTTTTAATTTGTTGAGGTGTGCCCGAGCAAACCACTTGACCGCCATAAATACCAGCGCCCGGACCCAAGTCGATGACATAATCAGCGTTTAAAATCGTTTCTTCGTCATGTTCCACGACAATGACGGTATTACCTAAGTCACGCAACCGGCGCAAAGTCTCAATTAATTTTTCGTTGTCGCGCTGGTGCAAACCAATTGAAGGCTCGTCCAAGATATACAATACACCCCGCAATTCCGAACCAATTTGGGTAGCTAGCCTGATACGCTGAGCTTCACCGCCAGACAGGGTTCTAGCTTCGCGCGATAAGGTTAAATAATCCAAACCAACATTCAATAAAAACTGAAGCCGATCTTTAATTTCCTTTAGGATTAAATCGGCAATTTGCCGATCCGAAGGATTTAACTCTAATTCAGAAACAAAAGCCAGTAGTTTTTCAATTGATAACTCCGAAACTTCCGAAATATTTTTGCCATTAATCTTTACTGCCAAAACTTCGGGTTTTAATCTCTTGCCATGGCAAACCGGACAAGAACCGGTGCGCATAAATTTTTCCATTTCCTGGCGTCGCCAATCCGATTCGGTTTGTTTATGTAATCTCTCCAGTTGCGGGACAATGCCTTCAAAGTTGCCAGTCCAGCTGTGGCTCATGCCCCGATCCTGAGACTTAATATCAAACTTTATCTCTTCATCAGAGCCATGCAAAATAATATGCCTAATTTTTTCCGGTAATTTTTTCCACGGCGTCAATAAATCAAAATGATAATGCTTAGCCAGGCCATCCAAAAGCTGTCCCCGCCAACCCTCACCGTAAGTTCGCCAGGGTTTAACCGCCCCTTCGGTCAAAGATAAATTCTGTTCGGGAATAATTAAATTAACGTCAAAATTTTGGGTAAAACCCAAACCATGGCACTCGGGACAAGCGCCAAACGGCGAATTAAACGAAAACATCCGTGGCTGCATTTCCTCAAAAGAAATGCCGCAATCGGTACAAGCCCGATGACGGGAAAATATTTTTTCTTCATTACCAATAACTGCTAAAACTAACCCAGCCGCTTGGTCCAAGGCAGTTTCAATCGCTTCGGTCAGACGGCTGATGACATTGGGTTTGATAATCAAGCGGTCAATCGGCACAGCAATATGATGACTAATCTGTTTTTTTAATTTTATTGATTCCCAATCCGACAAATCGTGAAGTTTACCGTCAACTTTAATCTGGGCAAAACCTTTTTGGTGCAACTCTTTGAATAAATTTTCATAAGTGCCTTTGCGGCCGCGCACGACTGGCGCCAAAATTTGCAGCTTGCTCCCGGGCTTTAATTTTTGTAAAGTTTCAGCAATTGATTCGGCCGATTGACCGCTGATGATTTTGCCGCACTGGGGACAATAAGGAACACCGATTCGGGCATAAAGCAAACGCAAATAATCATTAATTTCGGTAATCGTACCAACAGTTGACCGCGGATTTTGTGAAATTGATTTTTGCTCAATTGAGATAGCTGGCGACAAACCAGTGATCTTATCCACGTCTGGCTTATTCATTAAACCCAAAAATTGCCGCGCGTAAGCCGACAAGGATTCAACGTAACGGCGCTGGCCTTCGGCATAAAGGGTATCAAAAGCCAACGTGGATTTGCCCGACCCGGAAAGCCCAGTTAAAACTGTTAGCTTATCAATCGGGATCTCAACGTTAATATTTTTTAGATTGTGCTCTCTGGCACCCAGGATTTTAATATAATTTTCACTCATATGAATATATTTACTAATTTACTCCTCGTCTCGC
>JBAZMQ010000008.1:0-64387 GCA_041649675.1 Patescibacteria group bacterium
ATCAGTAAATCCAGTGAAGCCAGCTGGCTGGTTAACCAACTAGAATTACTGGTGTTGCTTATTTAATTATAATAGAAAATGGCAGAATTGTAAAAAAAGGAAAAATGTGGTAATTTAAACCTGTTTAACAGTATTTTATTAAAAGAAAACCGACGTTACAAGTAACATCGGTTGATGGTCGCAATTTTGGCTAGCGCG
Source organism: Patescibacteria group bacterium (assembly GCA_041649675.1). Classification (GTDB taxonomy): domain Bacteria; phylum Patescibacteriota; class Patescibacteriia; order Buchananbacterales; family UBA6539; genus JBAYJS01. The sequence continues at coordinate 199 of JBAZMQ010000008.1, forward strand.
GTGGTTGTAGCTGCTTTTCCAGCAATCTAACTCCCATAATCATCGGCATAATCATGACTAAGTAAATCATGGCCATGATAGTGTAGACTTCCATGGGCCGATAAACCGTACTGCTTATGTTATTGCTGGTGTGGAGCAACTCATAGACGGCAATGACGGAAGCTAATGAAGATAACTTAATGACTGTAATGTACTGTCCAAAGAGATTGGGCAAGACATTCAGAATAGTTTGTGGCAGAACTATTTGCCACATTGTCTGCCAGGCTGAGGCGCCGTCAAGTGCTGCTGCTTCATATTGGTCTTTAGCGACTGATTCAATCCCAGCTCTAAAATTTTCCGAGGCAAAAGCCGCCAACGATAGAGCGAGACTAATCACTGCTACTTCCCATGGCTTAAGTAGTAAATCGCTTATCGCATGGACGAAGAATGGTGACATGACATAGTAGATCCATATCATGAGGACTAGGACCGGGATGGCCAGGAATAGTTCAACGTAGATTTGAGCAACCCAGCGAATCGGGCGGCAACTTGAACGTCTGGCTAAAGCCAGGCCAAAACCCAAGATAGTTCCTAGTACGATTGCCGCTACCGAAAGCCAAAGAGTACGAAATGTTCCAAAAAGGAAAGCTAATTTAAACTCCCACAGAATTTCCCAAAACTGGTAAAATGAAAACATTGAAAACCTCCTTAATTTTTTCTATTTTGTTGTTTAATCCATGATTTAGGGTAAACATTCATTTATATCATATTTTATTCTGATTGTCAACAGTTATTTTAAAAATATACAGATGTCCTGCTCAAAATGGAGAGGTGCCAGAGTGGTTGAACCCCGCACTAAAACCCGCGATTAATATTTAACAATATTAAATTTTGATTCGCACGAAATCGCCTTTGGCTTGCATTATTTAAAATTCAAAGATTTTTACTAGGTTTAGTACGGGGCAGGTGTGACGGGCATGTCCCGCTTCAAATGGAGAGGTGGCCCCGCCTACGGTCGCCCGAGGCGACCTTCGGCGGGCAGGCGAGTGCCTAAAAAAAAGTTGTGGCAGGAAATTATAGACAAAGGGCTATCGTGCTCAAAATGGAGAGGTGCCAGAGTGGTTGAACCCCGCACCAAAACCCACGACTAATTTTTTACGATATTCAAGCTTGATTCGCGCGAAGTCGCCTCCGGCTTATATTATTAAAATTTAAGATTATTTATAGGTTTGGTGCGGGGCAGGTGCGACGGTTCATCCCGCATAAAACGGAAGGGTGACAGAGTGGTCGAATGTGACGGTCTCGAACACCGTTATCCCGCAAGGGATCGTGGGTTCGAATCCCACCCCTTCCGTTTTATGCGGGATCTCGAACACCGTTAGACCTTAACCGGTCTCGTGGGTTCAAATCCCACCCTCTCCGTTTTGGGCAGGATCTAAAACACCGTTTGGGCGCAAGTTTTCCAGAGTTCAAATTTTGTACAATGAGTACTGCCAAAATAATTTAGCTTATGAAAAATATTATACCCAAAGACACAAGATATACTCCGCTTACTCAACAGAAATCCTGTTGCGTACCTACAAGTATTAGTATGATTATGTACAGACAGGGTCTGCCCTTAATTCCTCAAGAATTACTTGGTCATTATTTAGGTTTGTTAGTAGACAAAAAAGATAAAAAATTATTTTGGAATGTTCGGACCGGTAAGAGGCCGCCAGCCGGTTATGGCACGCAAATGAAAAATAAGCAATTTGAGATAAACTCCGTTTTTAAAAGATTAAGAATTCCTTTGACAGTTGCAACCTATTATATTAGAAATTTTAAAAAGAAAGAGCTAATTTTTTTAATTTCCAATAGTATAAAGCGTAACGAAGATTTAATTGCCATGCTTGCAAGTGATGTTTTAAATAATACAAAAAATAATAACGGTCATGCTTGCGTTATTGATAGAATTTACCCGGTCAAGAATTTAATAAGATTAATCGACCCTTCGGCTGTTCAACCCAAATGGCGAGAGATCAAAATTGACAAGTTTATAAAGGCAGTTATGTTTCACCCGACCGGGGAAGGTCGGATTTTGAAGTTGACAAGAATAAAATAGTTAAATAAATTCATAATTATCCAGTCTTCATTCCGCCCTTTCCGCTAAAATAATTTAACTTATGAAAAACAAAACCCAAATATTCCTAATTCACGGCGGAAATACCTTTAAAAATAATAAGGATTATTTGCGTTATTTAAAAACGAGAAAAATTAAGTTAGAGAAAAAAATAAGGTGGTCTGATGATTATTTGGATAAATGTTTAGGGAAAAATTTTGAAATCATCAGGCCGCGCATGCCGTTGCAAGATTATGCCAAGTACAATGATTGGAAAATATATTTTGAAAGGCATATCCCTTATTTAAGAAACGGTGTAATTTTAATCGGTGGTTCATTGGGCGGGATATTTTTGGCCAAGTATTTGTCCGAGCATAAATTTCCTAAAAAAATATTAGCAACCTATTTAATTTGTCCGCCTTTTGACGATACTTTGCCTAACGAAAGTTTGGCTGGTGGTTTTAAACTCAAGTCTAACTTAAATTTGCTAGAGAAAAATTCAAAGAATCTCTATTTGTTATTTTCCAAAGATGATGATGTCGTCCCGGTTTCCCACGCAAAAAAATATGGCCAGAAACTAAAAAACGCCAAGATTATTATTTACAAAAGCAAGAATGGACATTTTAAGGTGCCTAAATTTCCAGAAATTGTCAGGTTGATTAAGAAAGATGTTAAAGAAAGCAAAATTTAGTATTTAATAAATTATGGATTACGCAGGCACTATAATTAAAGAAAGTTTAGCCGATGACAGTATTTTGCAAGATTTGACCATTATCGAAACTAAAATTGAATCAGTGACTGAGCGTCACCAGACACCTTGGGTCAAGCAATGGACCAAAATCAAGTTTTCTTTTCCAGAAACTTGGGCCGAGTTTTATGCCCAAAAAATTAGTGAAGCCTTAGATGCCGAGCATGCCTGGTATGCTGATTTCAAAAATGATCAGTTTCACTATGTAATTTTTTATGGCCGTTTTTTTATGGTTGAGCGCAGCCAGCCCCAAGACTACCAGGAGGTTAAAGAATACGGAAAAGAGTTAGGAATTCCTGATTATCAACTTGATTTTGCCTAAAAAAATTAGAAACTTTATTGAGTTAAATATTTTGAATATTTAAATTATTGTGAACAACATTAAAAAAATACTAGAGTATATTGTTCCAAAAACAATAGAATTAAACCGTCTTTATATAGCCAAGGATTTTGGGGAAATAAATTATTCTGCAATTTTTTGCCAAAGTGACAAAGAGTCCGAAGAATTAAAGGCTGAAGCATCGGGTTTGGGGCAGATAATTCAAGATACCCCCACTGGGCCGCTTTTTAAACTTAATGAAGCCATTAAAACGCCAGCAGGCAATCTTTGGCTGCTTAAAATCCGTCAACCTGACTCCACTAGAACTCAGCGGGGTCATGCGGACTTTACGCTTAAGGATTATAATTCATTTAAGGAAAAGTATTTGAAAGATGAAAGTCATTTTAAATTGATTGACCGGGGTAGTTTTGAAATGATTGAATTAAGGGATTTCAAATTTGATGTCTTATCTTATTTTTCCAGCATTCCACTTGTCTCGCAGTTAAAAATCAAATAATATGAAAAAATTTTTATTAATTTTATTTAGCGTCGTGGTGGTTGTGATTGTTGCCGCAGTTAGCTTGCAAATTTTTATCAGCAATCAACGTAATCAACAGGCTTTAGTAATTGATAAAAACATTGCCAGTTTTGTCGATTGTGCCAAAGCCGGCTATCCGATTATGGAAACTTATCCCGAGCAATGTAGAACCAAGGACGGTAGAACTTTTGTAAAACCAATTCCTAATCCGGAAATTATTGCCGGCGTTGAATCGCTCCAATATAGTGATTCTGAGTTTGGTTTTTCTTTTTGGTATCCAGCTGGCGCTGAAGTCAGAAAGGAAAATTTGGAAGGCTATTTAAGTTTAGCCAAAGCTGGTTTAGCGGGAATATTTTTACCCCAGGAATTATTTGTTGGTACGAACTTGGGAGAAGCGGCGGTAATTGTTGGAATTAGTACCAGTCCGGATGCAGTCAGTAAATGTGAACAAATTAACACCACCAATGATGAAAAAGATTTGGGTCCAGCCATGATTGGGTTTGCCTCCGGTCATAAATTTTCTGCCGTCGGTGTCGGGGCAGGTAATATTTATGAATCAACAATTTATCGTTTGGTAAAAAATCAAAATTGTTACGAGATTGTTGAATTATTGCATTCGGGCAATATTTATAATTACGATCCGGGTACGGTTGAAGAATTTGATAAAAATAAATTTTTAGGAATTTTGGAAAAAATGGTGCAAAGTTTTGTCTTTAGTAACTAAAGCTGATATATGGATTATCGCAAGTATTATAAAAAAAGATTTTGGGGACATTTATTTTCTATGCCGTTTATTTGGTTGCCCTTGCCGTTTATTATTTTGCTAGATTTGGTCGTTGAGCTATACCAGCAAGTTTGTTTTGGCCTTTATGGTTTGCCAAAAGTAAAACGCAAAGAATATATTCTAATTATGGACCGAAATAAATTACAGTATTTATATCCTTTGGAAAAATTAGGCTGTATGTATTGCGGCTATGCCAATGGCGTTTTTGCTTATTTTAAAGAAATTGCCAACCGAACGGAAAAATATTGGTGCGGGGTAATGCATGTCAACAAGCCAGGATTCAAAGTCCAAGAGCACCAAGGAGTACAAAATTTTTCTCAATTTGGTGATGAACAGGAATTTAAGGCAAAATACCCTGATATTTAAAGTATATTGACATTGTTTGTATAATATGCTAACCTTTAGCCGAAGACTGAGAGAGGATTGAAAATAAGAAGGTTACGGGATTTGTAGGGTTAGGGTGATAGTTTTGAACCGTTGAAAAAAGATTTAAAACTATCACCCAAAACCCCCTTTTCCAAACTAATCGCCGCAGATCTATTTGCGGCAACCTTCCAAGCGCAGCGATCAATATGCTGCAACTTCCAATCCAATTTTTCCCAAAACGGAAAAACCTCTCAGTCTTTCCCTATATCTAAAAGGCTTAGGCCTTATTTTTTTAACTTAACAAAAAGATTAAGCTTGATTAAATCCTGGTTTTATGTTAGGATTTATTTTTATTTATGGAAATTAGAAACATCGCCATTATTGCACACGTTGACCACGGCAAGACTTCCTTGACCGATTTTTTATTGCGCCAAACCGGCGTGGCTAAAGAAGGGGTGAGTATGGATTCCAATGACTTGGAACGGGAGCGGGGAATTACGATTTATTCCAAAAACGCTTCAATATTTTATAAAGACACAAAAATTAATATTGTTGATACTCCGGGTCATGCGGATTTTGGTTCAGAAGTGGAGCGGGTGTTGCGTTCAATTGATTCAGTCATTCTGGTCGTAGATGCCCAGGAAGGCCCAATGCCCCAAACCAAATTTGTTTTGCGAAAATCTTTGGAATTGGGTTTAAAACCAATTGTCGTAATTAATAAAATTGATAAACCAGCGGCGCGGCCGGAATGGGTGCATGAAAAAGTTTTTGAATTGTTTTTGGATTTGGGGGCCAATGATGAGCAATTAAATTTTCCAACGGTTTATGCCATTGCTAAGCAAGGTTTGGCCAAATTAAAATTAAAGGATGAAACTAAAGACTTAACCCCGCTGTTGGAAGTAATTTTAAAACACGTCGCACCAGCTTCGGCTAAAAAATTGGTTAATTTGCCGTTGAAAGTTCAGCCGTTTAATTTAGGCTATGATAATTTTATGGGCCGGCTGGCCATTGCCCGAATTTATCAAGGCACGGCCAAAACCGCCAGCAATGTTTTTGTTAAAAAAACTTCAGGCGAAACCATGACTGGAAAAATTTCTAAAATTTTTACTTTCCGCGGCCTGCAGCGCGAAGAAGTCCAGGAGGCGAGCGCTGGTGATATCATCATGATTGCTGGATTGCCCGAAATTTATATTGGCGATACCATTTGTGACAAGGCGGAAACCGAATCATTGCCAGCCATTAATATTGATGAACCGACTATTTCTTTAAACTTTTTAGTTAATAACTCGCCCTTTGCCGGCCGTGAAGGCAAGCTGGTTACCAGCCGGCAGATTAAAGAAAGATTACAGCGAGAGTTGGAAGTTAATGTGGGTTTGAAAATTGATTTTTCGGTCAATGAGTTTTTTAAAGTTTACGGCCGCGGTGAATTGCACATTGTAATTTTGTTGGAAAATATGCGGCGAGAAGGTTATGAATTGCAGGTTTCACAACCGCAAGTAATTTTTAAAGAAAAAGACGGTAAAAAATTAGAACCGTTTGAAGAAGTGATTGTTGATGTGCCAAGTAATTTAGCCGGAACGGTGATTGATAAATTATCCAAGCGCAAAGGTTTGATGATTAATATGCATCCCGAGCAAGCCCACACGAGAATTGTTTTTGAAATTCCCACTCGTGGTTTGCTTGGTTATCGGGGTGAATTTGTGATTGATACGCGAGGCGAAGGGATTTTATGTAGCGAATTTATCGGCTTTAAACCATACGTTGGCGAAATTGAGCATAAAACCGTTGGTTCGTTGGTTTCAATGGCAACGGGCAAGGCTCTTGGTTTTTCTTTATATAATTTGCAGGATCGCGGTTCACTTTACATCAGTCCAGCCACAGAAGTTTATGAGGGGATGGTAATTGGTAATGCGTCTAAAGGTATGGATATGGCGGTTAATCCGATTAAAGGTAAACAATTGACCAACATGCGCTCAAAAGCTTCAGATGAAGCAATTATTCTAACGCCGCCTTTGGAATTAACTTTGGAGCGCGGTTTGGAAATTATGAATGATGACGAATATTTGGAAGTAACGCCAAAAAGTATTCGGTTGCGCAAACAATTTTTAACAGAAAATGAGCGGGTAAGAGCAAACCGGAAGAAATAATAAATTTTTAGTTATAATTACCAGTAGAGATGCACAATCATATGTCTCTATTTTTTATTTCAGCAATTTTGGTATAATTAGATTATTAATTAATAATCCACAAGGTATGCAATTAGTCTATAAAATTATTCGGCGCACAGCCTGGCTTTTAATTTTATCAGCCGTAGTTTTAATGATTTCCGGTTCGGCTATGGTTAAACCGATGTTGTTTCCCGGGATTAATTACCAGTTAGTTTTTTGGCTTCATAGCATTGTTAGTATTTTTGTTTTTGGTCCCTTGTTTTATTTGCATTCTTCGGCTGGAATTTTTTTAATGCTGGCCCGATACCCGAAACTAAACAAAAAGTATATAAAAATTCCCGCCGTTATTATTTGGGCTTTGGTTATATTTTCATTCATTCTTATTTATTTTATTCCTAATCCATTACCAAAACAGACAAGTAATGATTTAACCGGCCAAACAGTGTCCACTACTACCAAATTAGATTTAGCTGAGGTAGCCAAACATAATTCAGCCAGCGACTGCTGGATGATTATTGATAATAAAGTTTACAATTTGACCAATTTTATTGGCAGTCACTCGGGTGGAGCAGCGACAATCATAAAATATTGCGGCAAAGATGGTTCAATTGGTTATGCAACCAAGGATCGCAATCAACCACATTCAACTTACGCTAATAGTTTATTGAATTCTTATTATCTGGGTGATGTTGGCCAAACAACCTCTAACCAGCAAAGCCAAAATATTGGCAACCAATCACCGCCGGGTGGTTTTGGAGAGAATGAAGACGAAAATTAATTTGATGTAATTTTCAAATTGCACCTTCTTTAAACTATTAAAATCCTAGTCAGAAATATCTTTAGCCGTTTATTTTTAGGTGACATCCTAAGTAATTTTTTGTATAATAAAAATATAAGTTATAACAAATTTTTTATGGGCAGTTTTATTGAAATCAATGACACTTTACAAATCACAACCGATCAAGGCTTTCCCAAAGTTTTGAATCTTACTCGTCATTTGAAAAAACCCTTTGTTGCAGCTAATTTTAAAGGCAAAGTTTTTTCTTTTGACAAGCCGGATTTGCGTTTGTATCACTCCGCCCCGACGCGGGTTTTTTTAGTGCAAAATATCAAAGGCAAATGGCTTTATTGGGGGCACTGCTTGATTATTGAACAAACCATAAATGCCAAAACTAGAAGAACAACTGGTAAATTTATAATTATTAAAATTTATCCGCCCGCGGTGCAGCGCTTAATGAATAAAAACGAATCTCATCCGGGCCAGGGTTATCAATTTTAAAAAAAGAAACGGTGCAGTTTGAAACTGACCGTTTGAGCTTTTTACGCAAGGTGCGCGAGGAGATCATTCGTTAGGGTAGTAGAAGATGTAAGTGTAAGGTATTTCCATCTTACCTACATCTTTGCTATTTAATAATCTCATTACTGAGAAGCGGTCTATTCGGCCACTGCCGTTGTAAGCTTTAGCGTGAGGGAAAGACAGGACTTTGTCCTTGTCGGTGAATTCGCCTGGTTCAAGTAGAAATACGGCATGCGACAGTTTTACCTGGCCATTTAAATCTTTCATGTTGGCATAAATGCCAACAAGACAAAAATTAATAGTTTTATCCGGTAAATCCATCGGCGCAAGGAATTTCGAAGCCATACCGCTTAGTTCAAGCTTTTTTATCTCGGCCGGGGTCACCTCACCTTGTTTCATTTTTTCCGTCAGCGCTTTATAGGGCTTATCAGCTTGTTGGAATAAGACCCTCAGTCCAACTGTCAAACCAAGCGCCAAGACTGCTACGACGATAAACAGTGCAATCAAAGTAAAACCCTTCTTTTTCATTGTCTACTCTCCTTATGGTTAGAACAAAATTTTTGGTTTGCAGGTTGAAATTATCATATTATTATTAGCTTGTCAATCAATTTTTAAGTACTTAAACCTTTTCTTAAAGCAATTTTTTTGCTATAGTTATTTTAGTTTTTAAATAATTATTTTTGACGGAAAAATATGACTAAAAAAACTCACGAAAATTTGCTTAAAGCCATTGCCGGCGAATCAATAGCGCGCAATAAGTACACTTATTTTGCTGAAATTGCCATGAAAGAAGGTCTAGTTTGGATTGCCAAGGTTTTTGAAGAAACCGCGGATAATGAACGGGCTCATGCTCAAGAGGAATTAGAAAAATTAAAAAAGCCGGTTGCCATGACCAACACTTATGACATCCATCCCTTGGGAAAAACTTTGGAAAATCTACGCAATGCCCAAGCTGGTGAAGAATACGAATTTGGCACGATGTACCCGGATTTTGAGAAAATGGCGCTGCAAGAAGACGAAAAAGATATCGCCACTTTGTTTAAAGAAATCAGCGAAGTGGAAGAAAAGCATGCCGAGCGTTATAAAATTTTAGGCGATCGCTTGGAGCAAGGTAAATTATTTGAAAGCGACGAGGAAATTGAATGGAAGTGCCTAAATTGCGGGTATATTCACAAAGGCAAAAGTGCGCCGAAAAAATGTCCGCTTTGCCAAAAGCCGCAGGGCTATTATATGGGGCTGAAGGTAGTCAGATAAAAAATTAAGAAAATAAAAAAATAAGAAATTAATTTTTTAATTTCTTATTTTTTTATCTCAAAGACAATCGGATGAGGCAAATCACGGTAGCCGCCGGAGTTATACAAGATAAAATCAGGCAGGCTGATTTTGCAGCCATCGGCTGTCATTTCCGAAATCACACCTTTCTTTGGCACATTCCAAGAGGTGTTATTTTGTGGGACAGTGGCGCTTTCACCGGAAATTTCATTATGAATCGTGAAGCCCGGGGTTTCAAATTTGCCCTCTTTAGTCACAGCTTCAAACGTGCCGTCTTTCAGGACTGATTCCGCACTTAAATCAAATTCTAAATAATGATCATAAGCAAAATTCATGGCGCTTGAAGTGATAAACAAAGCCGTCTGGCTGGGCCAATCTTCCCGATAAGTGACTTTAACTCTCCATTTACCCAAGTAAGCATATTTGGCCTTGGCCGGGACCGAATCTTTAACTAATTCACCTTCAGCCTGATATCTGACAATACCAGTATAGTTTGGGCTAACAGCAAAGATGGGTTTAGAAACCATAGTCTCCCCTTGATTAATTTCATAGCACGACTCTTGAGTCTTAACTTTAATGTCGCTTACGTCTATTTTATTTTTCATTTCGGCATTGCTGAAAATCAAAATAATTCTGTCAAAATCTTCATCCGCCTTGTCAAAGCAAAAACTGCGGCTTTCTTTGTCGGTCCAATCTTCGGTGTAGGGTTGGCCATTATTTTTTGGATAGATTATGGCCTTGATTGCCGCGTTGCCACTTTTGCCGGTAAAATTTTTCAGATCTTTAAAGACTGCTTTACGTACACCTTGCGCGTCGCTAAAGAAAGTTTCAATCACCTGGGCCGTCAGCGGTTTTAATTCTTTGGTGGGAATACTAGTTTCGCCGGGTGCCAAGAAAATCATATCGTTATTGTCTTTTTGATTGGTATCACCGGTGAACTTTTTACTCTGGTCGGCTTTTTTATAATTTTCGATTGGGTTTTGATTAAAATTCCACAAGGTAAATTCTTTCCAGTTTTTCTTAAAGCCGCCGTTAATGGTTTTTTCGGCACTGGCCAGCGGAGTAGAACCGCCGGTACAACCTTCAAAAATTTTAGTGACAATCATCCGATCATAAGTATTGGATAGATAAAAAGGAAAAACATAAGCGCCATATTCAAAATTTTTGCCATTTTCAAACAAGCTCGTGGCCGGTCTTGGAATAAAACTTTCAACATATCCTTGTTCAGTATTATCTTTGGGGTAGATCATATCTTCCGACCAGGTAGCTGTGCCTTCAATCCACCACCAGTTGGCGACGTAAAGCCGGCATTCAAAAGCCCGTTGAAAGGCGTGGAATAATTCATGAACGGTTGTAGTCTTTAAATATCTGTCATTTAAATTTTCTCGAAGGATGATATAACTGCTTTTGCCATTGCCGTTATCCGGCACGTTAACGCCCTGGGAAGGTGAACCACCTTTCGAATCAGCTAAATGAACATGGGCACCAGTTGCTATAAAAATATCGGTTTTATTATCGCCACCCAAAGTTCCGTCCGAAGGGGGAGTTTTCCCAAGTAAGCCGACAAACTGGGCATAGGCGCCGTCGGCATTTAAGTTTGCCACAATTTTTTGGGCGACATTATAATAGAGCTTAGTGACTTTTTCCTCGCTGTTAACCATTTCCTTTTTTTCCAGATACCAGACTTTAATTTTGCCATCGGCAGTTATTAAAGTGTCATCGGATTTGTAAGACAGGGGACGATCAAAAGCTTTGGCTTGATCAATTAGTTGAAGCCAGCTGGTTTGTGGCGCTTGGATTTCACCATTCATAATTTTACTCATCGCGCTTTCCGGATTATCCGGCCGCAAAAAATACGGCGCCAAAGTCTTTTTAGTTTCAGCTGTTAGTTTGCTCCAGTTTTCGGCAATTTCGCCAAAAGTGCCGCCATCTTCAAACGGCCCATTGGCGCTGGCATATTCTTTTGGCAAAGTTGGGTCATTGAATAAAAATTTAACCTTATTGATCAAAGCCGTGTCTAAATTAATTTTGCCTTCAGCTAAGTCTTTTTGGATTGAATCAAGGCCGGTTGGCTCGTTACTGTAGCGCGGGTCAGTAAATTTGTCAGCTTCGGCCACTTTGGCTTTCTCGCCTTTGGGTAAGAAAAAATAAAGACCGACTCCAGCGGCAAGAATGATGGTCGCTGCAATGATTAAAATTAGTTTCTTTTTCATAAAATTTTTTTGTCATGCCGGCCTTGAGCCGGCATCCAGGGTTAATATCGTGCGACTCTGGATTCCCGCGTTCGCGGGAATGACAATAAAGAGTTAAGGTTTAATGACGGCTTTATTATAGCAAAAAACCGCCTTCTCGTCCCGTCCTTATGAAAGGCGGGGGTAGGCGATTATTATCTCAACTTAATAAATTTAGTTTAGTATGTTATAATGTAGTTAAGGTTGGGCCCGGGTAGAATTTCTACCCGGGCCTTGTCTAATTGTTAATTGTAACAATTAGATACCGGACAGCTCCAGTCTGTATCATCGGGATGATCAGGATGGATAGCATTATCCAACTGCTGACTACCCCCGAACATGTGGTAGATCTCACATTCCTTGTTGTAAGCAACTTCCGCTGATGGGAAGTATGATGCTTTGAACATAGGGTAAGATTCTACCCAATCATGAAGTCTGTCATTTAAATCCGTATCAGACCTACCAACATACTCGACAATGAATGTGCGGTTAGTATTTAACCTGCCAAGAACATAAGTGCCTGGACGGGTCAGTTTAACAGCAAAATCAATTGACTCATGTGATAGCGTGAACGGACCTTCAAGTCCGGTATTCATAATCGTGATAGAAACCTTTCGGTTTTTTTAATTATTAAACCAATTTTAGGTAAAACCGACTTTATTTACCATTATTGGTAGGGTATAATAGTACCTTTCCCTTTTGATTATTTTTAACTTATCAGCCTATCAAGAATAGATTTAATCTTTTCAATCTCGTCTTTAGAGGTATCCTCTGGAATATCTATAGTAAACCGTATTCCGGGTCTTAAGTTTAAATCAATTCTATGTCGGTTCGTTAAAACTTCTGTTTCAGTTACTTGATTATCTTTGTTGTTTTTTAGCTGTGGTTTAAGGGTTTGATTTTGAGATCTAATGCGACGGGAAGGATTCCAATTAGCCATTTTTGCAGGATCTTGCCCGTATTCTTCAAAGTCATCAATAACTTTCATAACCCGACCTTTGTAGGTAGCCAGTGAGGCAGCACTCAGTTTACTGCTGTTTTTTGAAAAGACATTATGATATATCTGCTCAAGATTATTTTTAAATTTTTCTACCGATTCACGTTCATCATCATTTATTTCAGCCTCGAATAACTTTAAAGCTGCCTTTAACCCACTCGCTGTGTTTTCGGCATATTTCCGACTTTTTGTCGCGCTCTCTATAAATTTGTACAGACTTTCAAATTTTTCCATTTTTTTATAGTTAATTGTTAGGTATTCTCATCTTAGCGCATCTGATTTTAATTGTCAAATGCAAATGACCAGTAAAGTGTATGTTATATGATATTTTTTGCTAAAGATAGCAAATATATATATATTTAATGATATTTTCTAGTCATCAATCTCCACTAAATATATAAGTTAGATTGTAAATTGAATATTAAAGGCTTAAGATAGCTCTTTTCTATTGTTATTTATTTCATCTTAATTGTCATTAACGAGAATTGAATTTTGCTTGTATTTTTTGAAAAACCGAAGGTTCGATTCGTCGGTTAGACGGTCAAATCTTACCTTCGGCAAGGGCTGGCTCGGCGAGGACGCCTCACCCCTATTATATTTATTTTCTTAATTTTTTAATTTCTTATTTTCTTAAACTCTAATCCATCTTCCTATATTCCCAATCAATCGTGCCTTTGATATTATCTCCCGGCTGGTAGGTGGTATGGCCTTTAATCACTTTGTCATTGGGCTTGATGGTAATTTCAATTGGGTTGGGGGCATAAGAGTAGCTGGCGGAATACTCGGTATTACTGCTTTCCTGATAACCGCCCCAGGCGTTTTGTAATGGCAGAATGAAGGAACAGTTTTTTTCCAAATACTGCCAGTAGCTGGTGGTTTTGAATTGTCTTTGAGCCGTGGCTGAATCGGGATCAGGCTTGATGTCAAAACCGATTTCATAAGGGCCGCCGATTTTGCCGGTTAAATCTTCGGCGTGAGTGGTGCCGTAGATTCGGCTGTGTTGTTGCTCTTCATTTTTGAGATCATAGATATAATTACCATTGCCGCTGGTGGTACTGCGTGAATTGTCAAAAATTACACCGCAGCCGCCCCGGCCACCCTGATAGGTTTTGTTATATTTTTCATTGAAGGTAAAATTATGTTTTTTTACTAACAACTCATCATTTTCCGGATCATATTCGAGTTCTTCATGAATCGAATAAGAACCGCCAGTTTTCACATTGCCGCTGGCTTTGCCATAATCCATATATGCTCCCTGCCAACTGACGCGAACCGTGCCAATCCAGCCTGGGCCGCATTTTTTTTCCGCTTTGGTTTTTAAGTTGCCATTGGCGAGATTAATGATATCTGAATTGGTGGTAATCAAAACGGCAGCGGTGATGTTTTCCTCGTCCAAATTGCGACAGAAAGTCCGTTCCGGCAAATTTGACCAGTCTTCGTAATACCAATTGTCACCAATCTTAATTAGGGCTTGCAAACCCTTGGGTCCATTTTCGTTGGGCTCAAATGCCTTAACGTCAAAAGTCAGTTTTTTAATATTATCATTGGTCAGATAGTAGAAATAATATTTCGCCCCACCTCTTTCTAAACTGACGGCTTCGGTTTTTTCACCAAATGAATGCAGCGGAATCATTTTCATTGAAGCGCCTCCGGGAGTAATGGCGGGAAATTGGGGCGTATCGTTGTGGTAAATAAATGGTATTTGATTCCAGTTCCAGAAAGAAAATTCTTTGAATTCATCATTAAAGTCCGGCCGGGATTTCAAAGCTTGGCGGGCGGCATTGGTTTGTTTGGCTCTAGCCAAGGCTAAAGCGATGTCTTGGCCACCGCCACCGGCTTTTTCGGTCAAATAATAAAACCAAAGATAAGAAGCATATTCGTGGCTGGCTTTAGTGCTTAATAAATCCCAGTTAGTGTAGTTAAAAAAATCAGAATCATATTCGTGTTCAGTGTTATAGTTATGATAAACAAAATCTTCAGCCCAAGTGGCGGTGGCTTCCATCAGCCATTTCATATCCAATTCATATTTGAAACCATAAAAATATTGGTAGCAATGAAAAACTTCATGAGCCGTGGTGGCCTGAGTTATTTTTTGATCCAAACCAGTTTTGATTCTAACCACGCAGATTTTATTGGAGACCGGATTTAAAGAAGCTTGGCCGTAGCCGGAAAGACCGCGGCTGTTTAAATAAATATTGATTTTTTTGTCAGTCAAATCAATGCCAAGTAAGTCAGAAAATTTTGGCACCGAATCAACCGCGGCAGTTTGAGCCCAAACATTATTTTGATAATCCTGTTGTTCGCGCGATTTATCATAGTAAACGCTGACTTGGGGCAAAGGTTTTGATTCAACCCAGACTGTCGCTGGCGCCGCCCCGGCCGGCTTGATTAAAAGTAGCTTATCCCAAAGATTTTTTTCCTCATCAGCGGTCAAAGCCGGACTGTAATAACTTTTGGGATCATCCGGCGGCAGTAAAAAGGGGAGTAAAGCATCTTTTGTCTGTTGAGAAAAAGAATTCCACTTTTCATTAATTAAGCCGAAAAGATAGGCGTCATCAGTGGAAACTGGCGCGCCTTGGAATTCTGCCGGTAATTTAGTCTGGTCAGCCAAGCCAATCACTTGATAAACTATACTTTGTTCCTCGGTGATTTTGTCCGCCGTTTGCGCGGCTTGAATTTTATCCGCACTAGTTTCTTGATAAGGAACTTCTGGCCTGTATGATTCAACGATTTTTTTTACTTGGGGATCAGTAATTTTTGAAGGGTCAATTGTTTCTTGAGCCGTCTGATTGTTTTTATTAAAACAGCCGGTGGTAAATAGGGTCAGGAGGATTAGTAGTAAAAATAGAGGTTTTTTCATAAAGTTTTTATTTTGTCATGTCGGATTCAATCCGGCATCCAGAGTTAATTTGTATTACTTCTTGATCCCGCATCAAGTGCGGGATGACAAGAAAAGGTAAGGTTTAATGACGGGTTTATTATAGCAAAACCTATTACCAATGTCATTGCGAGCGACCAGGGGAAGCGAAACAATCCACTAGGACCTTAGAGATTGCTTCATCCCGATAATAAGTCGGGACTCGCAATGATATAAACAAATAAAAAACACCCTGCAACTTTGGTGTAAGTGCAGGGATGAAGTGCAAAGATCAGACTACGTGGGAAATTTCTCCGGGTTGGGGTGCCTGGTGGGCTGAGACAGGAACAGCCTCTGGAGAAACTGCTGGGCAGCCATCAAGGGTGGTAACGTCGTCGGTCGGGTTAGGCGTGATGTCAAGTGCTATCTTGCCGCCAGCGTTGCAAATGCCGCAGGCCAAAAATCCGCCGTCAATGTTGATACAGGTACCATTAATAAAGGATGCGCCCGGGGAGCAAAGAAATGCCACTACGCTGGCGATTTCTTCGGGTAGCCCATAGCGACCCATTGGTGTATTTGACTTGATGCGCAAACCGCGGTCGCCTAAGGCCAAAATTTCGCGGTTTTGTTCGCCTGGGAAAAAACCCGGTTCCACGGCATTGGTTCGGATGTCACCTTCAATTAACTGTGGGTCAACTGCCATTTGCCGGGTTAGGGCCAGCAAGCCGGATTTGGCACAGGCATAAGGGGTTACACCGCTTAAGGCAACCTGACTGGCAACCGAGCAGATGTTTACGATGACGCCGCCAGTGCCTTGCTTGAGCATTTGGCCCGCGACGGCTTGCGACATCCGGATCGCACCGTAAAGGTTAAGATCCATCAAGGTTTGGAAATCTTCCATGGTCGTTTCAAGAAACGACTTTTTTCCTCGGTTGCCGCCAGCGCAGTTGATCAGACCATCTACCTGGCCAAATTCCCCGATGGCAGTTCGGATTGCATACTCCACGTCAACGTTTTCACAGACATCAACTTTAATGACGATAGATTGGTTTTTGTCATAAGTTTGATCAAGCTCTTCGGCTTTGGCTATAGCCTTGTCAGTGCTGGCTGAACAGCAGACTACTTTGGCACCCAAATCCAAAAGTGTTTTGGTAATTGCCATTCCGATGACTCCGGTTCCGCCGGTGATGATTATCACTTTTCCGGACAAATCAAATTTGTTCATGTACAAAACTCCCATAAGTTGTGAGGATTTTCTCCTCCTTTTTTTGTCTCACAAATCGAGTAAATGTTAACTTAATAATTAAATTATGTCAACTTAGTAACGGTTAGTTTTCGCTGGGTAATTAATAGCGGCTTTTTGGTTTTTTTGTTATAATTTAAATAAGTTTGATTTAATTTTTTGATATGGCAAAAGTTCTTTGGCACGTTTTGGCTCAGCCAAAAGTTTTGAGTTCACTCAAAGCTGACAAAAATGGTTTGAGTCAAGCCGAGGCAGAAAAAAGAATAAAAAAGTTTGGCCTGAATAAATTGCCAGAAGAGAAACCAGAAACCGGTTTGGTAATTTTTTTAAACCAGCTTAAAAGCCCTTTGGTTTATGTTTTGCTTGGGGCCGCTGCCATTTCTTTTATTCTTCAAGATTTTGTTGATATGGCCGTAATTTTAATTACGGTTTTTATTAATATTGTTTTAGGTTTTTATCAAGAGAACCGAGCTTACAAAGCAATTTATTTTCTTAAAAAGTTAATTGATTTTAAAGCTAAAATTTTACGGGATAAACAGACGATTGAGACTAATGCCATTAATTTAGTCCCGGGCGATATTATCATTTTAAAAGCCGGTGATAAAATTCCGGCTGACTGCCGGCTTTTAAGTCTGGATAATTTTTTGGTTAACGAAGCAACTTTGACCGGTGAATCAATTCCGGTGGAAAAAAGTTTGGAGTTATCAGGAAAAGGAGCAGTTTTAGCCGAGCGAAAGAATATGGTTTATAGCGGTACAATCGTGGCGCGCGGTAAGGCTACGGCCGTAGTTTGTGAAACCGGCATTAATACCGAACTGGGCCAGATTACCAAATTAGTGGCCAAGACCAAAAAAGAAAAAACGCCGCTGCAATTACAGTTGGAAGTTTTTAGCCGTTATTTGATTTATGCAGTTTTGGCTATTTGTACTATTTTGATTGTAATTGGAAAATTGCAGGGCCGGGCAATTTTTGGCTTTGGTCAAGCCGCCAGAGAGGGAATGTTAAATACCGCTGCAGCCATTGCGGTAGCCGCTATTCCGGAAGGGCTTTCAATTTCTGTGACCGTGATTTTGGCCATTGGCATGCAAGCAATTTTGAAAAGGAAATCTCTCGTTCGTCATTTGGTCGCGGCCGAAACCTTGGGCAGCGTTTCAATAATTTGTACCGATAAAACCGGAACTTTGACTGAAGGGAAGATGCAAGTGGCAAAGATTATTACTGCCGAGACAGAAACTAACTCCCGGGGTTTAAAGCCGTATGTTCATTCTGACTTATTGGCTGATAAAGATTTGATTTTTAAAATGTCGCTTCTTTGCAGTGATGCGGTTTTGGAAAATCCTGAAGCGGAGCTAGAAGAACAAAAGATTATTGGCGATCCAACTGAAACTGCTTTACTCTTGGCGGCCTTGCAAAATGGTATTCCTTACCAGCAAATTCATAAACAACAGCCGCGGTTAGCCGAGCTTCCCTTTGATTCAGAAAATAAATATATGGCGACTTTAAATCAGCTTGATTCGCAAAACCAAGTGCTTTACGTTAAAGGTGCAGGGGAAAAAATATTTGGTATGATTTCGCAGCTTAGGATAAATGGAAAGAAGGAATCAGTTAACGAGGCTAAATTAAAATTATTAAAAGTTAAATATGAGAGGTTAACAAATCAAGGTTTAAGAGTGTTAGCTTTTGCTTATAAAAAAATTCCTAACCAAAAAGATTTAAAAATTAAAACAGAGCTGAATAATTTAATTTTTGTCGGATTTGTCGCCTTACAAGATCCATTACGGCCCGAAACCAAAGACACGATTAAATTGGCGCAAAAAGCTGGGATTAGAACGATTATGGTAACGGGTGATCATAAATTGACAGCCAAGGCCATTTATAGGGAATTAGGCTTTGAGATTTCCGAAAAGAATATTTTGGAAGGTCATCAACTAGAGCAAATGAGTGACGAGGAATTAGAAAAAATTGTGGAAAATATTGATATTTACGCCAGGGTTGAGCCGCATCATAAATTAAGAATTGTTGACGCTTGGCAAAAGAAAGGCGAAGTAGTGGCCATGACTGGTGACGGGGTCAACGACGCCGCGGCGATTAAATCAGCCGATATCGGCATTGCTTTGGGTTCGGGTACTGACGTGGCCAAAGAAACATCAGATTTGATTTTGCTGGATAATAATTTTAAAACTATAATTACAGCAATTGAACGCGGCCGGATAATTTTTGATAATATTAAAAAAAGCATTTTATACCTTTTATCCGATTCGTTTTCGGAAATTATTTTAATCTCCGGGGCTTTGATTTTAGGTTTGCCCTTGCCGATTTTACCGGCCCAAATCATTTGGGTTAATATGATTGATGATGGTTTTCCCAGCCTGGCTTTAACGCTGGAAAAAGGGGATGAAAATGTGATGAGTTACAAACCAAGAAGAAAGAAGGAAAAAATTCTAGATTCAGAAATGAAAATTTTGATTTTTGGCATCAGCGCTATGACCAATTTAATTTTGTTAGCCTTGTTTTATTATCTTTTTAAAACTGAGGTTTTTGATCTAGCCCATATCCGTACTTTAATTTTTTCAATGTTAGGTCTTGAGTCATTGCTTTATGTTTTTTCCTGCCGCAATCTTCGGCGTTCAATTTTTAAATCAAATCCTTTTTCCAATTTGTATTTAGTGGCAGCAGTTTTAGCCGGCCTGGGTCTGCAATTAATGGCAATCTATCATCCTTTTCTCCAAAAAATATTTGAAACTGTAAATTTAGGTTTGATTGATTGGGTAATAATTATTATTTTAAATTTGATCCAGTTAGCCGGTATTGAATTGGTCAAATATTATTTTATTTCTAAAAAATACAAATTTAGTCAGGTTACTACTTAATTTTAATTAATATGGCTAAAGTAAAAATTTTAATTGAGGGTTTTACCAGCGGTGATAATGGCGACGGGGAAACTTGTTCAACAATTTCTTTAGTGGTTGATAAAGATATTATTATGGTAGTTGACCCCGGGGTTTTAGAAAGTCAACAACTTTTGGTTGAGGCTTTGGCTAAAGAAGGATTAAAAATCAGTGATGTCAATTATGTTTTTATTACCCATTCGCATTTGGATCATTACCGCAATATTGGGCTGTTTGCCGAAGCTAAAACTGTTGAATATTTCGGTGTTTGGCAAGGTGGAAAATGTGATGACTTACCCAAACAATTAAGTGATGATATTGAAATAATCAGCACGCCGGGTCATAACTATGACGGTTTAAGCTTGCTGGTAAAAACTGACTTAGGCATAATTGCGATTGTCGGCGATGTTTTTTGGCAAAAGAATTCTCCTGAAGTTGATCCTTATGCCAGTGATCAAAATAAGTTGGCTGAGAGCCGAAAAAAAGTTTTAGCTTTAGCTGATTATATTATTCCCGGCCATGGGCCGATGTATAAAACAAAATAAAGAATTATTAATTATTTTGTCATTCAATTACTAATAATTCAAAGTATGATGAGATTTTTTTCGCTTAGCTAACCTTTGAGGTCAAAATGACTATTAAAAAATAGAATGCAGTTTAGTAGCAGCTGCACTTTTTAAATTAAGGATAGTTGACAAGGTATTATTTTTTTGTTATATTAGTCATCAATTAAACTGTTCTTTGACTTATTATTCAACGTGAGTTTCCACTAGATTACTTGGGAAAATCTGGTGTGCGAATATACAAAGTGTATCATGTGTAAAAGGCAGAAAAATACCAAACGAAGAAGAGAGGAGAACGGACATGAATTTGATTATGAATTTTTGGGCATTGGTGACATTTTTGCTCCGGCCAAACGCGGAGACTGCCCAAGTCCGCAAGCTGTGGAAGAATTGGGTGACGGGGTTGGCCAAATCGGATCTTGCTGCCATTCCTGTCGTTCGTACGCTGGGAGACGTGCTGGACCTGTTGCGGCCGCGGGACGAGAAAATGCCAGTCGTTAGCGATAGTTTTAAGCAGTATGCTTTGTATGTGCTGCTGGCGCCATCAGCGCGATGGTATAACCCTTTTTCCTGGGGCTGGATTTTGAAGCCAGTTTACTGGCCGTATCGGTTGGATCCAACCCAGCGGCCCAACGACGTGCTGGCAGTTTTGGGTAATTTGTCACCAGAGCTGACGCAGTATGCGGCTGAAATGGTACTGGCGTTTACCAAATCAATCCGTCAGCGGCCATATTGCCCCAAGCTCAAGCGGTTCTACAACCAGTGTTTACTGGTCTTGCTTGAGAGGCTGCCATTTGAACAAGATCTGATCGAGCAGGTTTATTACGCCTATGAGTTTTTTGGCCGTTCATTTTGTGGTCGGCGGTTGAACTATACCAATCTGAAACCGCTTTACGATCTGTTGACCAATGTCAATATTGATCAAAGGATAAAAGCCCTGGCTCACCAAGACATTTGCCGGGCAGCTTTGTCGCAGGAGGAAGGCTATTTGCCCCAACGCGACAAAGATCCTAGCATAGTTGCCTGCTATGCCCAGGTTTTTCATAGGATATTGGAGTGGCCAACTACGCCTTACGACAACCAGCTTTTGATTGAGCAGATCCTTTTCTTCTTAAACAACCCGGATGAAAAATTTGGTTTGTTTGATCTTGAGGACCTGCCCCGGATTTTGTTGGTGGTCAATGGCGAAAACAAGCGGGCAATAATATACCGCTTGGCCAGCTTTTTGGTCTTGGACAATGGTGAGTTGCTCATTTCCAGCGACGAAGTCGCCCAGGCAATTGAAGCCTTGGCTAAAGAACTTGCCTTTGATTCCTATTTGGCTGGTGAACTGGAGCAAGCCCTTCAGATTTGGGAGAGTCTCGGCCTGATCGAGAGTCTCTGCTATGATCAGGAAAGCACTTTGCGCCAGGAAATGACAGCGGTAATTATTGAGCCTGAAGAAGTCGTGGTGCCTTCAGCCATTGACACTACAACTACAGTGGTTGAAACCGCTCAAGCTGGCGGCGAGCCTACGGCTTAGCCGTGACAAGTCACGTTGTTATCTCAAGCCTCCAAAGTAATTTACTAAGGGGGCTTCTTTTTTATAAAAAAAATCCGGCGTTTATAAACGCCGGAACCAATATTTTGGAGAAATTTATTTAATGGTAATCTTTTGCAACCATTGCTGCTTGCCATCCAGTAAAACTTGTTTTTCTTTATCTAATAATTTTAGTTGTAGATTCAAGGTATAGTCGCCAGCTTTGAGAGTTTTGGCATTTAAGATAAATCGGAATTCAGCGGTTTGGCCCGGCTTGATTTTGCTGGCATTGATTGGCACGGCAGCAACATCTTTTTTAAGCCAGTCACTTTTGTAATAAAATGGGCTGGCTGAACCGTCAGCGTTGTAGATTAATAAAGCGGTTTTTTTTGATGTCCAAGTGTCTTTACCGGTATTCTTTATTTTAACTGTGACCGAAACCAAATTTTTTTTATTTTTTATGACAGTTGGTAGATTATGCTTTGTGATTTGGCTGGTGGTACCTGATTTAACAAAAATAAAGCGGCCAGCGTCAGTAATTTTAGTTTGAGTTGAACCGTTTTTATAATACAAGGTAAAGATTTGGTTGATTAAATCGCCAGCTTTAGTGGGTGCTGTTAAAGTAACATCAAAGGTGGCAAGTTGCTGCGGCTCAACGCTTGGTTCGTTAAAATTAATATTTTGATTGGCCCCAAAGGAACTGGCAGCCTGATCACGATCAGAAACTTTTAACCAGACATCGCCTGATTGCCAGGCCAAAGTGCCGTCATTTTTGAATGTAAGGGTAATTTTTTTTGTTTCGCCGGTTAACAAAACCAATTCTTCAGGATTGATTGAGATTAATGAGGCACTGTAGTCTTTGACCGTTGAGGTTGAATCATTAGCCAAAGTTTGGTCTTTAATAGTGTCGTCAATATAATCAATGGTACTGCCGGCGTCATGAATTTCTAGCAAAGCAGTTGAAACTTTTAAAGCATTATCTTTTTTATCAGCTCCAAAAACCCGGTCAAAAATTCCTAAATCCATAATTCGGCTGCGGCTGCCACTGGTAATAATATAATATTTGCTATCAGCAACAACAAAAGTGCCGTCTTTTAATTTGAGCGGTTTGTCAGTCAGGAAAGCATCTAGATCGGCTTGGGCCGTTACTTGGGCTGGCTGGCTATCAAAACGATTTTGCCAAACTAATGGATCAACCAAATGTTTTAAACCATCTTGGACCCACCAAATAGTTCCGGCTGGATCTTGGAATAATTTTCCGGCCGGATAAATTGAGCTTTTGGAAATGGTTGTGCCAACGCTATAATTATCTAATTCTTCATTAGTAATTGTTGGAATTTCACTTTCGGTTAAACTGATTCTAAAATCGGATAACAAAGCCAAAGCGTCATTATCAATTACCGGCCGTTTTTGGTTTTGGCTTAGTAAAAATATTTGGCCAGAAGTTAATGACTTAACCAACGAGTTATCAGTTTTGGTAATAGTGGCACCGTTGGGATAAGCAGCTAAATCTTTTTGGCTAACAACAATGGCATCGCTTAGTTTATAGCTGCTTAAAAATAATTCTTTAGAAGCAAACTTCATTTTTTTATTGTTTTGGATCAGCCAATAATTATTAGTATCAGTGATCACTTGGCCATCAACAAATTTTTGGTTGGTAAAATATTGAGTCCAAATTTGCCAAAACAAGCGATTGCCGCCGTAAGGAGCGGTAACACCAATTTCCGGGGAGTAGCCGACATAAGGTGTATAAATATATAGATTAGCAGTGGCTTTATTTTCAGGAATTACAACAAAACCATCATTAGTTTTACTGGGCAAACCGACATTGAAGCTGAATTGGCCGATTTTTTGCCAATAAATATCTTGAGTTTCAGCTGTTGCCTCAAGTTGATTATAAAACCCGCGATATTTTTCTTTACAAGTACCGCCATAACAGCCATAACCAGTGGCCCAATCCAAGGCTTTTTCCGTCGCTTGGGTTTTATGAACCAAACTTTGTTCTTTCTCTAAAGTGGTGAGTAAAAATTTAGGATCAATATCATGTTTTTGACTAATTTGCCAAATCATTTCAGCCGCGGTCAAAGGTTTATCGTCAATAATTTGGCTATAGCGCGACAAGACACTATTTTCCCGTTCAAGAAATTTTTGAATCGCTGTTTTAGAAAGAGTATCACAGTTACGCAGCTCTTCATCGGTAATAATATTATGAGGATTAAAAATTCTAGCAAAAGTAACATTTGGAGTTAAGACTAAAAGAGCTAAGATAAAAATTCTTAGCCTAAAAAAGTAGTTTTTGCCCGCCTGACAGCGCAGTAGGGTAGTTTTTATTTTTGTTTTTTTGAGATTTTTAAGAGGAGCCATAGTATTACTTCTTGTCTTTAAGATATCATATTTTTATTAGCTTGTAAATGATTTGATATTGGGTTTGTTTTGTGGTATATTAAAATCAGTTTTAATAATATTAACAATCAATTTTAGAAAGGGGGTGAAACAATGAGAAAAATTGCAATTTTAACTACTCTAGTGGCAATTTTTGCTATCAGCGTTTTACCGGCGCTAGCTTTAGACGTCGGTTTGAACTATGGTACTTACACTGGTTTAGGGACTAAAGATATCCGTGAAGGAATCATGGCCGTAATTAGAATATTGCTAGGCTTTTTAGGCATTATCGCCATCGTGATTATGCTTTACGGCGGTTTTGTTTGGTTAATTTCTGCTGGTAACGAAGAAAAAGTTGGTCAGGCCAAAAAAATTATTACCGCTGGGGTGATTGGTTTGGTTATCATCTTTGTCTCTTACGCTTTGGCCACCTTCGTCGTTAGCCAACTTATGACAGCCACTGGGGCTATTTAGTTATAATTTAATAAGTTTAGACTTGAATTGATTTTTGGTAAGATATCTAAGCCTTTACTTATATTATTTGAAAGGGGGTGAAACAATGAAAAAATTTATTGTTTTAACAGCGTTAGTTTCAGTTTTCCTTTTTTCCGCTATGCCAGTTTTGGCCTTAGAAACCGGTTTGAACTATGGTACTTACACTGGTTTAGGGACTAAAGATATCCGTGAAGGAATCATGGCCGTAATTAGCGTATTACTAGGCTTTTTAGGCATTATCGCCATCGTGATTATGCTTTACGGCGGTTTTGTTTGGTTAACTTCTGCTGGTAATGAAGAAAAAGTTGGTCAGGCCAAAAAAATTATTACCGCTGGGGTGATTGGTTTGGTTATCATCTTTGTCGCTTACGCTTTGGCCACCTTCGTCATTAGCCAACTTATGACAGCCACTGGAGCTGTTTAATATATTGTAAAGGTATTAGCTAAAAAAGTATGACCAATTTTACAGACCTTGGTTCAATTTTTTCCACCTCGATTACCGAGATTTGGTTTAAGTTTGTAAATCTGATCCCAAATTTAGTGGCCGCAGTCTTAATCTTTATTATTGGTTTGTTTGTGGCTAATGCCTTTGGCCGCTTAGTTGCTAAAATAATCAAAAAGATTTATGTTGACCGGGCAGTAGAAACTACCGGGCTGAAAAAAGTTTTAGAAAGTATTGGTTTTAAAGTGGAAGTGAGTAAAGCTTTGGGCCTGTTAGTTGCCTGGTTTTTGTATGCCGTGGTTTTGATCGCGGCGGCTGATATTTTAGGGTTAAGCGAAATTTCCGCGTTTTTAAGCGCGGTTGTTTTGTACCTACCTAATATCTTTATTGCCATAATCATTTTAATTGTTGGCATTGTTGTCAGTAATTTTGTTTATACTCTAGTTAAAGAAACATCGTTGGCCGCCAAGTTAACCTCAGCTGATTTTTTGGCCAATGTGGCTAAATGGTCGCTTTTGGTTTTTACTTTTATGGCGGCTTTAATCCAGTTAAAAGTTGCTTCGGATTTGATTAAGATTCTTTTCACCGGATTAGTTCTCATGATTTCTTTAGCCGGCGGTATTGCTTTTGGTTTAGGCAGTAAAGATCGCGCCAAGGAATTTATCGATAAACTCGTTGGAAAATAAAATAAAAATTCAAATAGTAAAAGAGCCCCGACGCCAAGTCGGGACTCTTTTGTTTTAGCTAAGGCCTTTAAATTTGGTTGCCATTGACAATAGTTGGCTATCAGGATAATTTGTTAAGGTCTGCTTTAATGTAAAGTATTTGGCAACCAACCAGGAGGAGTTTTGCCAATGATGACTATTGCCGTTTCTTTGAAAAGTAAAGAGTTTGGGTTCAAAATTCCAAGCGAAATAGGTAAAATGCTGTACGAGGGTGCGGCCGAGGCACTTAACCAGCTAGGCGAATTGGCTGATTCAGTGCAGGAGATAGCGTTTGAGCCGATTGCTTTTGGTGGGCTAAATCCCGATATTAGGGTAACAATTATAGTGCAAAATGGTGGCAGTCCAGTTGGAGAAATTAAAGTAACTTTTCAGTTTAAGCCACAGAGTTTTGAGGTTTTGGCCCTAGAAATAGCCGAGAAAGTTCAGGCCGGTGTCAGAGAATATTGCCGAATCAATACCGCTCAAATCAAAGCCTTGACAGCCAAGCTCCCGGCTGAAAAATAAAACGTGTTCATCACTACTGGCGATTGAACACGTCTTTTTTTATAATTTTTTAGAGTAAGGCAATAATTAGCCAAAACAGAACGGCTAAATCATTTTTGAAATAGGGCACGTCAATAAAACCGTGAACTAAAATGGTTATCATGGCAGCCATTAGGCCCAACTTAAGCCAGCGATTTTCTTTATTAACTTCGCTTAACCCTTTTTTGAAGAATTGAATTATTAGAATAATAAAAGAACTTAAACCTAACAAACCAAGTTCCAGCCAGAAGTTGAAAAAGATATTGTGTGCATAAAGTAATGGCTCCATCTTTAGTGGATTGCGCAATTGATTTTGGATCTGGGCAAAACCTAAAATACCGCTGCCAAAAATAAAATTTTTGGGACTGCTTAATAAATACTTTTCGCTCATCTGCCATAAAATTATACGGTTTTGGCTGGATTGGCTGGTAAGATTTAATAATTTATCGGCCGCAATTGGCAAAACCAGCAGGGAAATTATAATTATTAATAGCATTAGTAGCAGTTGTAATTTGTTGATTTTTAGCTGGAATTTTAATTGAGGTAAAAAAGCAAAAGAGATTAAAAAGATGATAGCTGCTATTAAGCCCAACCAAGTTCCTTGTGAGACAGTAAAGATGATTGCAATGATTGCTGGAATCAAAATTAGCAATTTGCCAATTGCGCCCAGCCAATTTTTAAATTCCGCAATCAGCCAGCCAAGATAAATAGTAATAATCGGACCCAGATACAAACCAACGGCGTTTGGTGAGCTAAAAATTGCAGTGACGCGGCGGCGGCTGGGAGCAATCCAAATCGGTTGGGCAATGCCAAAGGCGGTAAATTTTTGGTAAATGGCTAAAAATGAAATTAATAAAGAAGAAATTCCCAAAGCCCAAAGAATTATTTTTTTATCTTGGTCTGATTTAACAACATTAATTAAAACCAAGAAAAACAAAATCGGTTCAATGAAATAAGCTTTCCAGAGCCCAGCGGCGGTGATTTTATTTGGGGCAATAAAAATGCTAATTGTTGCTGCGATAATAAATAGTAAAATTGGTAAGAGATATAGCTTGTAGCTTGTAGCTTGTAGCTTGTAGGGTTTGGCTTGGATAAACCAACCAAAAAAGGTTACTAAAAGGCAAAGTTCTAAATAGGTGATTGGGACAAACCAAATTTGGCTGCGGCAAAGATAAGTGGGCAGTAAAATAATAGTGAGAGCGCAAGCGTAAATTGATTTTTTAAAGCTGAGATAGCCTAAAACAACTAAAACAATCAGCATTAAAAAGTTTAACTGATACCAAGATTGGTTTAGAAGGTCTTGAATTTGCCAATTGTAATCAAACCAAAACATAATTATTATTTTGAATTTAAGATTTTAACACAAAATCCGTTGGTTGCTTGTTTTCTAAAATCATTAATTTGCCGCCGGTAGTTGGGGTCAATTTTTGATAATCTGATCAGCTTACCATTTTGGAGCAATGGCGGGTCAACGATTCTAAATTTGGTTTTTAAAATTAAGTCAGCTTTTTTAGGCTCAACAATTTTAATTTTTAATTTTTTTAAAGTTTTAAGCTGCTGATTAATTTCTGAATCCTTGGCTAGCTTAAGTTTTTTCATCACCACATCATCGGTGGTAAACAGATCTTTTTTGTTAATGATTTTTTTGGCCAAACTCAATTTAATGGTATCAGCCAAAATCCAATAAAGGCTGGATTGTAAAGGATTACACCAAACAACTTTGTTTAGTTTTAAATATAAGTAGGAAAATTTTTTGGCCGAAGCGACATTGGCAAAAACAAAATGGTTTTGGTAAACGATTAATTTTTTTATTAAATCTTGAGTTTTATTTTTTAGTAGGTATTTAGCTATCGGATCCTGTAAAGTATAATCAATCCGATCGGCACATAAATCCGGTAGTTCTTTTTCCAACAAGGTAAATTTTGAAAAATCCAAAATTTTTTTTGGTTTGAGCCCATGGTGTTTTAATATTTTATTTATGCCCTGCAATTCAAAAGCTTTTTTGAGCCGGCTATCCTGATAATCTTGGTATAATTCGCGGCCGTAAACCCGGTCAATGACATGGGAAAAAGCAGTGTGAGAAATATCGTGCAATAATCCGGCTGTTTGTTCTTCAAGACTGGCGCCATATTTTCTAAGTAAAAGTAAAACGCCGATTGAATGTTGATAACGATTGAAATTTCCCGGTTTTTGATGATAGAAATGCCAAGCCCCGAGCTGGGCAATTTTTTTTAATCGCTGTAAAGCCGGTGATTTAATTAAATCAATTAAAACCGGTTCACTGATGGTAAAACGGCCGTAAATTTTATGATTAATTATTGTTGGTTTCATCTTTTTTGACTTTAATAATTTCTAAAACCATTTCTCGGTCAAAACCCTTAAGCAAATATAGACAGAGAAAATAAACAACCGCGCCCAGACAAACTGACATCAGTAAGGGTAAATTAGGCAAGTAATAGAGGGGGATTGCCATTACTAAACTGGCCAAAATTACTTTACCCAGAATTTTTAAGTTAGGTAAAAATTTAAGTTGTTGGTAAAGAATCAAACCAGCCGTGGCCAAAATAAAAATTTCAGTAAACACCGTCATCCAGGCCGCCCCCCAGTAAGAATAAAGCGGAATGAAGATTAAGTAACCAATTACTGAAATTACGGCATTGAGGGCATAAAATTTGATCATCTTTTTCTGTTGGTTTAAAGCCACCACGGCATAACCAAATAAACCGGCAATAAAAATTGACCCAGTAGCTAAAAATAATATTTTGATAATTTGGCCCGAAATGGCAAAATCCGGCCCGGCCATTAAAACCATTAGAGGTACACCCAAAAAGTAGCCGCCCACAATCATTGGTATGGTAAAGATAATTAAAAAATCAAAAGTTGATTGGATAATTTTTTTTAATCTTTCAAAATTATTAATCGCTGAAGCCGTGGCCAAAAGTGGCAGAATTAAACCTAAAAACAGATAAACAACATTAATTAATACCTCTAACACTTTGTAAGGTGCGCCGTAAAGGCCGACCTCCGATTGGGTGCGAACTAATGACATGATAAAAATATCGCCCTTAAAATAAATTAAATTTAAAGCAATGGTTAAAGCCACCGGCCAAGTTTTGGTAATAATTTTTTGCCAAACTAACCAATCAAAGCTGGGTTTTAATTTTAATTGTTTGGAAGCAAAATAAAACATGATAATAAAAACGAAAAAGCTGTCTAAGGAAGCTGCCACTAAAATTCCCCAAAGCCCAAGATCAAAGTAGATTGTAATAATGGTGAGGATTAAATAAATTATTTTAGCGGTTACTTCAGCAATAACCGCTTTGACCATGATTAAGTTTTTTTGAAACAAGCTGGTTAAGGTTGCCGTTAATGAAGCCGAGACAAAACCAACAATAGCAATAACCATGCCAATTTTGACAATTGTTGGGTAGGGCAAAAATATTGCCACTAGAGGAGCAAGGCTTAAAAAAGTAATTGAAGCAATCAGCCGGATGGTTAGGGCATTGCTCAAAATCTGGCTTTCATTTTCTTTTGGGTTAGAAATCAACTGAGTGGTTGTCATCTGCAGCCCCAAATCAATTAAAATTCCAAAAATAGCCAAGAAAGCATAAATGGTTGAATAATAACCAACGCCTTGTTGACCTAAGTAGCGAGTCATTAAACCAAAACCAACCAAAGCTAAAGCTATCACCAGGGCTTTGCCGATGACTTGAATCATTGTATTATGGGCAATTTTTTGAACTTCACTCATAAAATTATTACCATTTTATCATAACATTTTTGAAAGTAAATTGACAAAATTTTTTAGGTGTGCTATACTGTATTTAGAGAGTGCCAAAAGCTCTCTTTTATAAACCCTTTTTAAGAAAGGGCAAGCCAAAACAAAAATAAAAACAACAATATGCAGCGCATTCAATCAATTCATGAGGTTTTATCCTTTTTTGGTGTAACCTCTCAAAACCAGGTACTGAATAATCGGCTTAGCCAATATCAATTGGTGGTAAGCTTGGTCAGTGCTTTTTTTATTGTTTTGTTTGCCACTTGGCTTTTGAGTGTTACCTCCAGTTTTTTAGCTGGTAACCAGGGTTTGACTTTAGATCAACAAGAGAAATCAGCTTTCCAACCCAGTCAAGCAGTCAGTAAGCAAATTAATCAGATTAACGGTGGCTATTTGGGGATTTATCATTAATAATAATTAAAGCCAGTTTTGCTGCCAGTTGGCAGCCTGTAACCATTGGCTTTTACATATTTGTTCATTTGTTTTTACAATTCAAAAAAACAAAAACAAAAATATATGGCTTAAGGCCATATATTTTTTATTGAAATTTAGTTTGATTATTTTTTTAAGTTATCAGTAAAGATGTGGGCTTTTTTATAATCATTAACAACATTGCCTAGTTTTTTGGCAACCGAATGGGGTTCTGGTATTTGTTTAAAAACAAACCGTTCTTTTTCACCGGCAGTTTGGGCATAGACTTGGCCGTAATTTAAAATGGTTGGGAAAAAACCTTTTGCTTCCGAAGTGATATCTTGGATTTTATCCAATCTTTGTTCCGAAACCGTTCGGGCAAACAAGCCACCTTGTTCCATGTCAATAATTCTTTGGTTGGTGATTACCCAAACGTCCAAGTAATAACTGACATAACTGGCAAAAGCAAAAAGCCAAATAAAAAGATAATAGAGGCTGGTGAATAAAACTAGAATTGGTTCATAAGTTACCCCGGTAAAGATTTTTTTTAAAGTATCATTCAAAAGCCAATAAAATAGTAAAGGTAAAATTGCCACTACTGTCCAGCTGGCAAATCTTGTCAGAAGAACAAAATGATGCCGCCGCAAAAGCAGGATAATATTTTCACCTTCCAGGCGATGGGGGATAAAAAATTTTATTATCATAAATTATTGAAATTGAGGAGAAATATAAAAAGTTTGCTGCCAATCAATTTGGCCAATATAACCCCAAGAGATACTTAGAATTAAAGCCGTAACGACAATGTAAAAAATAATTACGGTAATATTACCAAGGCTCAAGAAACCAAACCGGACTAAATGATAAACATTAAAAAAGGTAAAAATTAAAAAAACCGCGATAAAAATCAGGTAGATGTAGTAGAAAAATGAGATGGCAACAGTCATGACTTTATTATATCAATTTTTTTTGAATTTTAACATCATTCAAATTAAGGTGCTTGTAGGCATGTTCGGTTGCCAGGCGGCCCTTAGGGGTTCGTTTGAGTAAGCCGATTTGGAGCAAAAACGGTTCATAAACATCTTCAATCGTTGCCATTTCTTCACCAGTGGCCGCCGCAATGGTATTTAGGCCAACTGGTCCGCCACCAAATTTAGTGATAATTACTTCTAAAATTTTTCGGTCAATTTCATCCAAACCGAATTTATCAATATCTAGCATGGTTAAAGCTTGTTCGGTAATGGCTTCATTAACTTTGCCTTCCGCTTTGACTTGAGCAAAATCCCTGACCCGTTTTAACAAGCGGTTGGCCACGCGCGGAGTTTTTCTGGCTCGGCTAGAAATTTTGGCCGCGGCTGACAAATCCATTTCAATATTTAAAATTTTAGCGGCCCGATTAATGATTTGTTGGATTTCATCATCTTCATAAAAATTCAAATGATAGATATTGCCAAACCGATCGCGCAAGGGCGAAGAAAGCAAGCTGATTTTGGTAGTGGCGCCAACGATGGTAAAATGCGGTAAATCAAGTCGTAAAGTCCGAGCCGACGGTCCTTTGCCAATGACGATATCCAAAGCATAATCTTCCATGGCTGGATAAAGAATTTCTTCAATTACTTTATTTAGGCGATGAATTTCATCAATAAATAAAATATCGCCATCTTCCAAATTGGTCAGAATGGCTGCCAAATCGCCGCTTCTTTCCAGGGCTGGTCCAGAAGTGACTCGGATATTAACCTTCATTTCATTGGCAATAATATGGGCCAAAGTGGTTTTACCCAAACCCGGCGGGCCATAGAGCAAAACGTGTTCAATTGGTTCTTTTCGGCCCTTGGCTGCTTGCATGAAAATTTTTAAATTATCTTTGATCTTTTTTTGGCCGATGAATTCCGTTAAATCTTTTGGCCGCAAAGTCAAATCAAAGGTCGCTTCATTTTTTAGCTCCTTTGGGTCAATTACTCGATTTTTTTCAGCCGTTGGCATATCACTAACATCTTACCTTTTTGGGTTTAAAAAAACAACTTTATTTGTAATAAACAATTATCTGCGGTCCGCAAAAGGAATCTGGTTTGTAGCTAGTTTCAATTTGCCAGCCATTATTAGTCAACCATTGATGCACTGGTGCGGAAAAATAATGGTCATCAGAATTAACTTCAAAGATAATAATAACCCGATCAAAACCCTCAATTAGGGCCTGGAGCTCTCCAACGTTATTAGTATTAATTAAATTCTGCCAGTTTTTTTCTGAGATTCTTTGGTCTAAAGTTTTATTGTCGTTTATTGGATAGAAACCGACAAAATTATTTTTTCCAGTGTAGTAGCGTTGAAACGGCAATTCATAAATATAACTGGAAATTATTATTTTGTCTTTTGGTTTTTCATTTTGAGCCAACCATTGGTTGCCCAGATCCCAGCGACAAAACTGTAAAAATAAATTTTGACTTAAGGTAAAAAGGCTGATTAAAAACCAAGCAGTAATCAGAAACCAAAATAATTTTTTTTGCTTTAGCCAAAGTAAGTAAAAAAAGTAGGCAACGATTAGATAAAGAGCCAGATAGGAAATACTAAAAATTCGGATGTAATTGATTTGAGTTATTGCCGAAACTATTAAGCCAGGTAGCAGCCAGGCAAATAAAAACCAGTTGGGGTTAATTTGCTTTGGTGTTTGGCGGTTTTTTTTGGACTCAGGCCAAAGCAAAATCATAAATGGCGCGGCCAAAATTATTACGGCGCTATAAAACCTCAGCCAGTAGCTTTTTAAAAGTAAAAAGAAATAATCATAAATTCCAACGGCAAAATTTCGGTTGCGGGTGGAGCTGAAATACCAGCCTTGATTGATAATGGTTGGCAATTTTGGTAAAAACAGGGCAACGAGCCAAGCTAGCCAAAGGGTAACGCCGGGGATTTGAGCTAAAAAGAATTTTTTAGCCTTTGGCTTGTCAATTTGTTTTTGCCAAACTAGAATTAAAAACCAAAGCCCTTGAGTGGCCAAAGCAAAAAGGCTGCCTAAATGGGTTAAAAGCATTACTGAATTAGTAAGAATATAAAGCAGCCAAAGGCCTTTTTTCTTTTCAACAAATATTTGCCAAAATAAAAGCAAAGAGAGAGCACCGCCAAATTCTAACATTGGGTACATCCGCGCCTGGCAGGCAGAAAATATTTGAAAATAGGACAGGGCAAAAATAATTGTCGCCAAGGTAGCACTGAAGCGATTGAGAATTTTTTTGGTTAAGTAGTAAATTACAATCATCGTACCAAGGCTGAAAAACAGGGAAGGCAGCTTGGTTACAATTTCGTTGTCACCAAAAAATTTAATCCAAAAATGAAGCAACAGGTAATAAGCCGGCGGATGAACTTCGTTTTGTAACAAAGAAAACATTTGACCCAAATTCAAACTGGCAAAATGGACGCTAAAAATATCGTCAAAGGTGTAGGTACCAAAATTAAAAAGCGCAATCAACCTAATGATTGCGGCAATTACAATAATTCCTGACAAGGTGAATAATTCAAAAGAAACTTTAAACTTGGGCATATCAAAATTTTACCCTTTTGAGCCCAAAAAAACAAATAAAAAAAAGACTCGCACATTCCTTTTGGTCTGTGCGAGGGTTTCAAATTCCTCCCGTGCCTTGGGCACGATTAGTTTAGGGGAAAGAGCGTGGCAAACTGGGTTGCCAGATGTGAAGGGATTTCATCTCGGTTTCGGGGATCTGCTTCCGGGCGTGCTCGGTGCAGAAGCGCAAGAGAGATTTCATGGCAGTCTGTCGGGGTAAGGCTTATTAAGGTCTTATCACCATCGGTTGATAGCGTGATTCCTTCTTTAAGAGCTGCAATCAAGGCCCTGACAACCTCAATGTTGAACTGGGTGCCGGCACACCTGATCATTTCCAGGATTGCTTTCCAGACTAGCATGCCTTCTTTTTCCAATGCTCGGTAACTGCGCCGTGAAGTCATAGCATCAAAAGCATCTACGGCACCTAAGATCATTTCAGAAATTGTTAGCTCTTTAATGCCTCGGGGGTAGCCTTTACCGTCAGGCCGCTCATGGTGGCACCAGATAAACCTGGCTACGCCGGTACTAAACATTCTTCCTTGTTCAATGATTCTGACCCCTAGGTCTGGGTGTTGTTTCATTGTGGTCCACTCTTGTTCAGTAAGTTTGTCGGGTTTTTCCAATACTTCATCGGGAATTCCGATTTTACCCACATCATGGACCAAACCGCCTTTGGCTAATAGTGTCAGCTCTTCATCGCCGAGACCTAGTTTTTTACCAACAGCGACAGCAAGTTCGCTTACTCGGCGGCTATGGCCAGAAGTGTAGCGACTCCGTTCTTCAAGAGCGGCTGCCAGGATAAATATCATTTGTTCTTGGGCTTCGATTTGTTCATTGATGTCACGCAGATGCAAGATTTGCATTGCCAAACATCGAGCGAACACTTGAGC
Organism: Patescibacteria group bacterium; assembly: GCA_041649675.1. Classification (GTDB taxonomy): domain Bacteria; phylum Patescibacteriota; class Patescibacteriia; order Buchananbacterales; family UBA6539; genus JBAYJS01. The sequence continues at coordinate 35,261 of JBAZMQ010000008.1, forward strand.
ATTTGTTGTTTCCTCTTGGGTAATTTGGCAGCCGGATTTTTCAAAGATGATCATAGCACCAATTAGGTTCTGATTTTGGTCAGCGAGCGGGAATACCGCGAATGGCCGGTTCTCTGGCTGGCCTTGAGGATCAATCGCTTTGGTTTCGCCCGGTTGATTATAGACGGCGGTCCTTTTAGTCTGGCTCACTAAAAGTAGGGCTGACGAACTATCGGGTATTTCTATCTTGATTTTATGCCTTGAGGTCACCGTTTTTGTATTGGTTACTTCAATTAGATGTTCCCCATTAACTATGAATAGGGAAATCTCATCAAGCATTAAAGCCCGTACGATAATAACCAAAGGGAAAATTATTTCTTCTGGTTCCTGGCAGGCAAGTAAAGCGACGATTGCTTCGTAGATTGCTTCCATATTGCGCCGGCGCGTAATCACTGGGTACAGTTCGCCAGCGACTGCCACAAGCATGCCTAATTCAGTATCGGTAAAAGCAACTTCTCGGCTGATCCGATTGACACTCAGAACACCAATGACTTTACTGCCATCGGTTAGCGGTACGCAGATTGCTGAGCCGATATCGTCTCTGCTTATCATGCCTTGCAGGTCAGGCTCGGTGATAGTTTTCTGGTTAAGGAGCAGCGGCTTATTTTCGGCTGCCACTTTACCAGCAATTCCTTCTCCTGGTCTGATGCCTCTTGAATTGACTTCACTGACAGTTTGATCTGACAAACCTTTGCTGGCGGAAAATCGCAAGAGACCATCATGGTTTGTTAACATAATTGATCCGGTATTTCCGCTAACTGATTCAATTACCAACCCTAAAGCTTCGGTTAAAGGTCCAGCAAGATCATCAGCAGTGGCAGTCAGCCCTGTTATGGTTAGCAGCAAGCGCATTTGGGCTTCATTCAGGGTTGTCATTCTTGTTCCTTCTTCCGCTTTCATAAGTGAACGTCTCCCTAGTTTTAGTTGTAGTGTTCAATCATTTCACCTCATAATACTTCTATACTTCCTAGTTAAAAAAATTAACATTTTTTTAGTTGGCTGTCAATAATAGTCTTATTTTTCTTAGATAAAATAGCATTTTTATTTAAATAACAAAAAAATAACCGGCTAGGTTATTATTTTGGTGCCCAGAGAGGGGGTCGAACCCTCACGGCCTTGCGGCCACAGGATTTTAAGTCCTGCGTGTATACCAGTTTCACCACCTGGGCATTAAAATTTTAAAAACCAAATCTCAAAGCTAAAAAATTAGGAAGTCGCCTGGCGGCGACTGATATTGTTTTTTAACATTAATTATAATAAGATAAAAGCAGTTTTATGTCAATCCTGCACCGAAGCTCGCGAATTAAATGGTAATGGAATTTTTATTTCATGGCCACTTTAAATTATTTGATTTACTTAAATAAACAATGAAAAAAGAAACAAGAAACAAAAAAAATAATTTTTTGGCAAAAAGTGATGAGGTTTATTTAGTGGCTCAAAATGTTAGAAGTTTATTTAACGTCGGTTCATTTTTTAGAATTGCCGATGTCTTTGGGGTGAAAAAAATTTTTCTTTGCGGTTATACCGGTTTTCCGCCCCGGCAGCAGATTAGCAAAACCGCTTTGGGTGCTGACCAATGGGTGGCCTGGGAAAAACAATATCAGACACACTTGGTAATTAAAAAATTAAAAAAACAGGGAATTAAAATTGTAGTTTTAGAAACCGGCCAAAAAAGTAAGTTATTGCCTGAGTTTAAACCCAAATTTCCACTAGCCTTGGTGGTGGGTAATGAAATTAAGGGAGTCAGTAAAAGTATTTTGGCCCTGGCTGATGAAGTCGTCAAAATTCCGATGCAGGGTAAGAAAGAATCATTAAACGTGGCGGTGGCAGCAGCGGTGGCTTTATATCAATTACAAAATCAGCACTAGCCTATTCTTTCATCAAATTTAATATTTCTTTTTCCAAAGGTATATCAAGATTGATATTTTTTGTATCAATTATTTTTTTAATTTTAGCCGGTCTGGCGGATAAGATTATTACTTTATCTGAAAAAGAAATTGCGTCTCTAATATCATGGGTGACATATATTATTGGTATTTTAAGGATTTTTTGCAAATTTTTTACTTCGGCAAAAAGGATTAGTTTGGTCTGGTAATCGATTGAAGCAAAAGACTCATCCATCAGTAAAATATCTGGCTTAACTATTAAGGCTCTGGCAATAGCAACTCTTTCTTGCATACCCTCAGAGAGTTGCCAATGGTAGTAGTTTTCAAAATTATTCAGTTTAAATAAGTCAATATATCTCTCTATTTCCGCTTCAATTTTATTTTCGGAAGCTTCTAAGCCAAAACTGATATTTTGTCGAACAGTCAGCCAGGGAAACAAGCGGTTATCCTGCCAAATCATAATTGCTTTTAATTTTTTATTATAAACTTTAGGCTGAAAAATAATTTGGCCAGCATCTTTTTCTTCTAGTCCGCTAATAATCTTTAAAAGTGTACTCTTGCCGCAGCCGGACGGGCCGACAATTGATAAAAATTCCGATTGGTCTACAACAAAATTAATATCATTTAAAACCGGTAAGATTTTATTTGTATTTGAAAAAAATGTTTTTGCAATGTTATTTATTATCAGCATGTTCTTTATTTTTAATCCAAGGCAACCAAGGCAGTATATATTTTTTTTCTACCAGGTCAAAGATTTTTAAAATGATTACGCCGGTAAGCCCTAGGGTAATTTGGCCTAAGATGATTAAATCCGGCTTTAATAATTCCGCTCCCTTTTCAATAAGTTGGCCCAAACCACCGCTACCCATAATCATTTCCGCTGGCGGGGTGACAAGAAAAGTTAAAATAATTGAATTTTTTAAACCATTGGTAATATAGGGCAAAGCGGCCGGGATTGTTACTTTATTCATGATTTTTCTTTTATTTTCGGTAAAATTTCTAGCCACTTCAAGATACCGGTAATCAATTTTTTTAATGCCCGAGATGGTACTTAATAAAGTCGGAAAGAAGGCGGCAATAATAGCGCATAAAATTATTGGTTTTTCATTCAAACCAAACCAAAGAATAAAAAGGGGCAAAAATGTTACCACCGGTATTGTGCCTATAATTAAGACTAGGGGTTTGACGGATAACTCGATTTTTTGTTGGTAGCTGATTAAACATCCAAAAATAATAGCAAGTATTGTGCCGGTAAAATAACCTAAAGTAATATGTTTTAAAGTTAAAAGTAGACTAATCAGCAGATAGTGATAATTTTTAACCAAAGCGAAAAGCACTTTTACAGGTGAAGGTAAAAAAATGGAATTAATAAAGCCAAAGTTTACCACTGCTTGCCAAATTATTAACAGTAGCAGGAAGCTGATTGCCGGATAAATTAAATTTATTAGCTTTTTTTTCACTTTAATTGATTGGTGGTAAAAAATTAAAGTCAGTTTTTTTGGTTAAATCAATTTTTTGGTCTAAAAGACCATTGGCAAAATACCAGTCTTGGGCGGCTGTCATTTCAACAATATCGGGCTTAAGATCGTTGTTAATTTCAATCCACATACTTTTATCTACAATTTCTTGTTCAGTATTAGTATAATCCGCCACAATTTTAATCACTTCCTGGCGCTGGGGTTGCTGGCCAGTCTTACCTTGATTATAGTATTGGGCCGCTTTTTTATAAGCAATAAAGAATTTTTTAATCGCTTCGGTTTTAGTATTTAAGACGTCAGTGGTTGAGAGCAAAATCATATTTTGTTGGCCGGCTGGAAAAATCTTTTTAATTTCATTAGCGGCTAAAGCATTAGCAATTCCCTTATTAATGGCAATCGTCGCGAAAGGTTCATTAATAATGCCGGCATCTAAATTTTTTGCCTCTAAAGCCGCAACGGCTGGCTGTTGGTCTAAGCTTTTAGCTGAGATATCTTTAATGGTTAAGCTGGCGCTTTCCAGAATTTTGACTAAGGCGTATTGGGAAGCGCTGCCTTCACGCGGGGTAGCAATGCTTTTTTCTTTTAAATCACTAATGGTTTTGATCTGATCAGCTAGATCTTTTCTAACCAGCAGTACTGGTGTTACCCGGGCCGCATCAGCAATAATTTGCAGTTTAGGGCTTTTAGCCAAAGCATTGAAGGTTCCGGCCGAGCGGGAGGCAATAATGATATCTAATTCTCCTTTCTCTAAAGCCGGCAAAGTGATTTTTGAACTTTCAATTCGTTCAATTTGGACATCCAAACCTTCTTGCTGAAAAAATCCTTTACTTTGAGCCACTTCTAAAACCGCACTGAGCATAGTAGTGTGGCCGCCGACTTTTAATTTTAATAGCGGCTGAACAGTTTTTTCTACTGGCTTAATTAAAGAAATGACAGCGATAGCCGCAACAGCGGCTATAATTAGAATCCCACTGCCTAGGATTTTGATTTTTTTGGTCATATTTTTAAGATTAGTTTAAGCTTTAAAATAATTTAGTATGTCATTTCTAACTTGATAGGTCAATAACTCCGGCTATTTTTTTATTATATTTTGACAAAATTGCTAAAATGAGCTAATATTATGCTATAAAAAAGTTGTCGGTTTAACCGACAGAACTGACGCAAATTTGAAAATATAGTATTTAAATTCTAAACAAATTACAAATTCTAATTTCCAATTTTTTAAATTCTTTGGAATTTATGACTTGAAACATTAGAATTTGTTTAGGATTTATAATTTAGAAATTAATAAATTTATGGATTTAGAAAAAATTCTGAAAAATTATGGGCTAAACGAAAAACAAGCCAAAATTTATTTGGCCTGTTTAGAATTGGGTTCGGCGCCGGTGCAGAAAATTAGCCAAAAAGCCGGTTTACCGCGCTCAACTTGTTATGAAATTTTGGAATTTTTAAAACAACAAAGTTTAATCTCGGTATTTTCTAAAAAGAAAACAAAATACTTCAGTGCTGCTGACCCAAAAGTTGTAATTGGTCTGGCTAAAGAAAAAGTCAGTTTGTTGGAGCAAGCTTTACCGGAACTGGAGGCGGTTTATGGCCAAGCAAAAATCAGGCCAACCGTTAGATTCTATCAAGGCGAATTAGGAATGCGATTGATTTTAGAAGAAGTTTTAAAAGAAGCCAAAGAGATATCAGTTTTTAGTTCCGCTGATGATTTATTTGCGACTTTGAGTTTTTATCCGGAATTTGTTAAGCGGCGATTAAAACAAAAAATTCCCGCTAAGGTAATTTTGCGCGAATCAGCCTTGGCCAAAGAACGCCAGCGGTTGGGACAGCCAGAATTGCGAGAAGTAAAAATAATTCCCGCTAATAATGATTATCATGGCTTAATTTATATCTGGAGCAAAAAAGTTGCCATGTTTTCTTTCAAAAAAGATTTAGTTGCTATAGTCATTGAAAGTGAAGAATTGGCTAATGTTCAAAAAGCGATGTTTGATAATCTTTGGAATTTGTTGTGATGCTAGTCTTGCAATTTTATTTGTTTTTGTTATAATAACCTTTGTAACTTTTGCGGGCTTGCCCCGCCGAAGTGAAACGTAGGCGGGTGTAGTTTCCGCCAAAGGCGGATCCGCCTCTGGCGAACAGTGGTAGAATGTCTCCTTGCCAAGGAGAAGATCGCCGGTTGGACCCGCACCAAAGGAATACCTTTTTAAAATAGGCTTAACTATTTAGAGCGGGTGTAGTTCAGTGGTAGAATGTCTCCTTGCCAAGGAGAAGATCGCCGGTTCGAATCCGGTCACCCGCTCTGAGTAGTTAAGTTTTTTATTTTGGTGCGGGGTAAAAATCCGGCCTGTCCCGGCCAAAATAACCTAAAAATCAGATTTTTGTATTAACAAACAAGTCGCCAAATGTGGCGATTTTTTGGTTAAAAAAACCTGCCTTTGTGCGGTGCACTTGGGCAGGTAAGTTTATTTATTGTTCCTCCTGGGATTATTTGTTTACCTCCATCATTGGCATTCGTTGGTTGAGTAACTCCAATGCTTGTTCGTAGGTTGCCGGCTGGTTGATTCCGCCCACTTTGACGGTGCAGGAAAATCGGATTTGATCGCCGAAAGGAACACTGACTACGCCGTGTTCGTTTAGCATGTATTGCATGAACTGCTCGGCGTCGCCGAAAGTCTGTCCGCCGCCAGCCTGGGGCGCCCGGCAGAAAACAAAGAAGCCACCATCGGGCATTGAGACATCCAGGCCTTTTTGTTGAAGCACTGCGACCAGCCCTTGCATCCGCTTTTCGTAATCGGTGTGAATTTTTGGTACGATCAATTTGAAATTGTTCAGGGCCTGTGCTGCTGCCCATTGCAGTGCCAGAGTTTGGCCCGAAGATGAGTCTTCGTATTCCTTGCGGTAGGCCTTAATGATGGTTGGGTTGCCAACTACCCAGCCAACACGCCCGCCGGTCCAGTCCAGGGTTTTGGAAACGGAGTGTAAAACAACTCCAATATCCAGAAAGCCCGGAACGGATAAGACCGTAAACGGTTTTTGTTCGCCGTCAACCCAGCGTAAGTGGCAGTAGGCTTCGTCGACAATCAATGCGACTTTGCGGCGCCGGCAGAAGGCAACAAGCTCTTCCCAAAAGCCGGGCACGGTGTCGTAGGCGCGGCCAGTCGGGTTATGCGGGCTGATCAGGTAAATCGCGTGAAGATTTCTGACACTTTTCAGGAGTGAAATATCCGGAACAAAGTTGTTTTCCTTGTTGACCGGCAAAACCACAATTTTGGCGCCCAGCTTGGCTGCTTGGGTGCCAAAAACCGGATAACCCGGTGCGGTCACGGCCACGGAAATCCGGGGATTGGGCCAGCGTTGGTTGCCCGGAGCACAGAACACTTTGGCCAGTGCGTCAAGGCTGGGTTTGATACCCCAAGCGTCCTGAACATTTATTTCCGGGTCCAAAACAAAAGCTTGAGCTTCAACGGTCAGATAGCTAAGACCAAAGACTTCATTGAGATGGTTGACTACGGCCTGCCGAAGTTCGGCTAGCCCTAGATCAGGATAGCCGTCAAAGTGGGGATAGCGAATTGCCGTTACTACGGCTTCACGGATGATGCGATCAGGACCGTTGTAGGGTTCGCCGATGCCGAAGTTCAGCACCGTTACGCCGTGGTGAGTGGCAATATAAGCGGCAATGAGGCGCTTGATTCGGCCGAACAAATACTCGGCCGTGTCATCGCCAAAGGTTTTGCCACCAATGCCTGGACCAAAAGCTCTTCGAATATCTACTCTTTGTTTACTCATGTTCCGTTAGCCTTTCTGTAGTTACTAGCAAACCCGCAGTGGGTTTACTGGTTGAGTCCGATTTCGTTTTGCATCAGTTGTTCCAATGTTTGCCGCCGGCGAATCAGCAACAAGGTGCCATCATCGCGGACAAGCACACTGGCGGCAGCCGGAAACGAATTGTAACCGGCGCAATTCATTCCTTCACAGTAGGCGCCGGTGTCTTCAACAATCAAGAAGTCACCGATTTCCGCTTCAAGCAGTTCGCGGACAGCAATAGTGTTGGGGTCACCCGGAGCGGGAGTCAAAACATCGCCGCTTTCGCAGCAGTGTCCGGAAATAACGCAGCCGATTTTTTGCCGGCTGTCATCATCTTCCTTAGGTAAAATTTCCATCAAGTGTTGGGCGCCGTACAAAGTTGGACGGGCGACTTCGGTCATTCCCGTGTTGACTTTGACAAAGACTTGACCGTTGGGATCAGGCTTGGTGGAAACCACATCAACGACTTGAGCAATCAGGCAACCGGCTCTAGCAACCACGTAGGTGCCTGGTTCAATTTCAAGCTGCAGTTTACGTCCAGTGGCAGTGGCAAATGTCTGAAATAATTCGCTGATTGCCTGACCGCAGATTGGTAAATCAATTGACGGTTCATCGGGCATACGGCCGATTTTTTGACCGCCGCCAAGACTAACTTCCTTCACGTCCGGAAGTTTTTTGGCAATGTTCAGAGCCATGCCAGCGACTTTGACCCAAATTTCGGGATCGCTGCCAGACCCAATATGGGTGTGGAGCCGCCTGATTTTTAGGCCATATTGCCGGGCAATGGCTTTGGCCTCTTCAAGCTGCTCGTGCCAAATGCCAAAACTGGAGCTGGGGCCGCCGACGTTGGTTTTGCCACAGTGGCCTGAACCTAAGCCCGGGTTGACTCGGATGCTGATTTTACGGCCGGCCGCTAGGTTGCCAACCGGAACTCTCTTTATCATTTGACCATATTGCCGAAGCTGGTCCAAAGAACAGGCATTGAAGCGGACACCTTCAAGCGCTAGGACGAAAAGGTCAGCGGGTAGTTCTTGGCAGGTTAGCTGGATTCTGTTTGGCTTAATACCAGCCGCTAGGGCGCGGTGGACTTCAAAGCCAGAACTGGCATCAAAATGCAAATCAAGCTGGTTGACCAATTGCAGAACGGCTCGGTTTGGACAAGCTTTCATGGCATAGCGGACCACTAGTCCGAAGGCCGCAGGGAAGTCCAACAGGGCCTTTGCTGCCTGATTTAACATCTCTTCCGAGTAGACATAGGTGGGCGTGCCAAATTGCTGGGCAATTGCACGCACTTGGTCAGCAGTTAGAAATTTCACGGTTTGTCTCCTTCTGTGGTAGAATTTTTTTAAACCTCAAAATGGTAAAGGGCATATTGAAAGAGGAGGCAGCTGCCTCCTTCGTGTCATTATCTTAATAGGTTTAATTTAGTTTGTCAATTAGAATTAGATTCTATTTGAGTCTTGATTGGTCAATTCTTGTTGCCATTCCGGCGGCATAATTGGTTTTTGATATTCGTGCCAAACCCAAAGCCAGCAGATAACGGCGATTACCAGTAAAATAGAGATTTTTAGCCAATCAGATTTGGAAACGATGTCATTGAATTTTATAGTCATAAATTTAGTATAGCCTTCGGATTTTATTTTGCCAAGCGGTAATAAAATTAATTTGCTCAAACCCTTTTCTTACACTATAATGGAATAAAGATTAATTAATAAAAAAATGGATAAAATCATTCGTAAAAATGCCAATTTGTTTGATGCTTTGAAAATGGAAGTTGATCCAGAGATTAAGCGTCAAAGTCATACCCGTTACACAATTTTGAAACCGGGCAAGAAGGCGAGACGGATTTTAATTTCCTCGGCTGCCTTTATTGTTACGGTTGATAGTAAAAACCAGCTCCAAGTTTGGAAAAATTATTCAGTTTATATCGTTGATGGTAAAATTAAAGAGATATTACCACCCGGTAAAAAATCAATTCCACTCAATAAAATTGATTTAATTTATGACGGCGCTAAGCGTGGTGGTATTGTGGTGACGCCTGGATTTATTAATGTCCATACTCATCCGCCAATGTATCTTTTGCGTTCTTCAATGACTTTAGACAAAGGTAATATTGTTGATCAGGTAGTGAAGATGGCGCAGCTGGAAAAAAAGATGACGGCTCAAGATTTTGTTTTGGGAGCGATTGGTGATTTTACCGAAGAACAAAAAAATGGGATTACTACGACTTTAAGCCATTATGCAGTTTTTGATTCCGTTGAACAGGCTGCCAAGCTAACTAAGCAATATGTAATTAACGCTCTGTCAGTTGTTTCCAATTCTCATCCCAAGAATTCACCGGAGATGGCAGAAAAGATTTTAGAGAATAGGAAGAAATATTTTTCACATCCGGCTATTGCCATTCATTATATTCATAAAGCCGACGAAGAGCAGTTGGCCAAAATCAAAACTCTGGTAAAAAAGTACAATGTAATCCTAACCATGCATGCGGCCGAAACTGAAGAATGGGTGCAGGAATGCGTGAAAAAATTTGGCAAACGAACGGTTGAGGTTTTAGTTGACAGAGGGTTAGCTGGACCAAATTTGATTTTATCGCATGGCGTTCATTTTTCCGATGAAGAAATAAAATTAGTTAAAAAATATAAAATCGGGGTGGTTCATTTGCCGACTTCCAATAAACTTCATTTAAGCGGTGAATTCAAATATCCGTTATTTGTTAAATATAAAGCTGATCAGCAAATTGCTTTGGGCACTGACAGTGTAATTTCAAAAAACAGTTTGGATTTATTGTCTGAAGCGTTGCAAGCTAGGATTATGCACCAAAGTGCCCACCGGGTGCTGTATGAGGATTTATTCAAAATGATGACTTGTCAGGCAGCCGATGTTTTGCGGTTAAACAAAGTTGGTAAAATTTTGCCTGGCTACAAAGCCGATTTGGCTTTTTGGAAACTACGAGATCGGGGATTCGTACCGTATAACGGAAAAAAACCGATAAGTTTAGTTGGCAATATGATTACTCATGGCGGCCGTAATATCCGGGATTTAATGATCAATGGTGAATTTATTATTTCCAATCGCGTTCATAATTTAATTGATGAAAGTCAATTAATGGATGAATTACAAAAAGCTCACACTAAATTAAGAAATAAGATTGAATAATTTATGTTTAACAAAAAAACTTTAGCCTTATTGTCACTGGTGAGTTTGGTTTTTATTTTGGCCGGCTGTGGCAGTAAACCTAAAACCAATCCGAATTTTGTTGATGCTTACCAGGCGGCTCAAGAGATTAATAAAGATAGTAATAATGCGCAGGCCGTTGATTCAGAACGAAATGTTAATAATATTATTACCATGATGAATTTCAATGGCAATGAATCCGATATGGCTCAGTTAAAAGTTGCGGTTAAGCAAGGAATTGAAGATGGAAAAAATCAGGGTGAATTGAATAAAACAATTATTACCGCTTCAGCCAAGGACGGCAACAATTTAGGCACTGGCTATATGTTGGGTTATACTTTTGGTTGTAAGGCCGTGACTGGTGATGAGGAAAAATGTAGTTCTAATATGGGCCAGCAGTATCAAAAGATTTTGCTTGAAGAAATGCAAAAACAAATTCCTCCTCCAGCTCCGGTTCAATAATATTGTTTAGAGGATAATAAAAATCGTAAAGGCTGTAATATGCCTCTACGATTTTTTGAATGGTTAAATAAATCTGGTGATGAGGAAAATAAAAACCGTGCCTAAAATAGTTAGGCCGATGGTTTTATATGAGCTGTGCTCGCTATGAGCTTCGGGCAAAATGTCGCTAGCGCCGATATAAAGCAGAAAGCCAGCAAAAAAACCCAGATACAAAACTAAAAATTGCGGTGGAACTTGGAACAGTAAAGTAAAAGCCGCACCGGCAATTGGGGCTAAGGCATCAATTAGCAAAAATCCCATTGCTTTTTTTTGGCTGTTTTCATTTTTTAGCATTAAAGCGACTGTGTTCATACCGTCAGTAAAGTCGTGAGAAATTACGGCAATTGCTACCAATATGCCAATCATTGAATTTATTTGAAAACCTAAACCAATGCCGATACCGTCCATGAAACTATGGCCAGCCAAGGCCAAGGCAGATAAAATACCAACTTGCGGATGTTTATGGCTAGCATAATCACCTTCGTGGCAGTGGTGGATTAGGATAGTTTTTTCTAGAACATGAAAAAGTAAAAAGCCGCAGACTAAAGCAATCATGACATTGATTGGTGGCAGATTATATATCTTTATTTGTTCAATAATCTCAGGCAAAATATCAAAACTGACAACGCCTAAAATAACGCCGGCGGTAAAACCCATTACCAGGTGAAGTTTGTTTTTTAATTTAATGGCAAACAAGCCACCCAAGAAGGTGGAAAAAAAGGTTATTAAAGAAATTAGGACGGCTGGCATTTAATTTTATATTTTATAGAAAATTATAGAAAATCGCTTTTGTAATTTGGGGCTTCTTTTATTTCTTTTAAGCTGTGCGGATGACTTTCGCGTAAACCGGCCGGTGAAATTCTGACAAACTCGGCTTTCTTGGCCAGTTCATAAATATCTTTGGAACCGCAATAGCCTAAACCTTGGCGGATACCGCCAATCATTTGAGAAATTACGTGATTAGCTGATCCTTTGTAGGGGACATGGCCAACCACACCTTCAGCAATTAATTCATTATCATTTTTTCCACTTTGTAAATAACGATCTTTACTGCCTTGTTGCATGGCGTCAATTGAACCCATGCCGCGGTAAGTTTTGAATTTTTTGCCTTTGATTTCCACAATTTCTCCCGGGGCTTCGTCCGTGCCGGCAAACAAACCGCCAAGCATGACCGCAACGGCACCGGCGGCCAAGGCTTTAACAATATCACCAGAATATTTTATGCCGCCATCAGCAATAATTGGAGTTTTGGTTTTTTTAGCGGCTTTAACAGCTTCCATTACGGCGGTTAGTTGAGGCACGCCAATGCCGGCAATAATTCGGGTCGTACAAATTGATCCGGGTCCAACTCCGACTTTAACAACATCAGCGCCAGCGGCGATTAAATCAGCAGTGGCTTTAGCGGTTGCCACATTACCGCCGATAATTAAAATATTTTTTGGCAGAATTTTTTTTAAGGCTTTAATGGTTTCAGCCACTTTATAGTAATGGCCATGGGCCACATCAATTACAATGGCATCAGCCCCAGCGGCAACCAAAGCTTTGGCTCGAGCAATGGCTTGATCACCGACCGAAACGGAAGCGCCACACAAAAGATTTTGATCTTTTACTTTTTTGACTTCTAAGGCTTGTTGCTCGGTGGGCATATTTTTATGGATAATACCTAAGCCGCCGGCCTTGGCTAAAACTATAGCTAAGGCACTTTCGGTTACCGTATCCATGGCCGCAGACAACAAAGGGATTTCCAATTTTAATTTTTTTCCCAAGGTAACAGCGGTGCTGACTTGACTGGGTGAAGTATTAGATTTTTGGGGGACGAGTAAAACGTCGTCAAAAGTTAAGGCTTCTTTCATATTTTAGAATTAAGAATTACGAATCATGAATTAAGGGTGATAATTTTTTAATTCATTATTCTTACTTCATAGTTCTTATTATACTTTATTCTAACCCAAATTTAAGATATAATCAATTTAGATATGAAAAATCCCCAAATTGCCGTAATTGATTTTGGCTCACAATACACTCATTTAATTACCCGGCGCATTCGGCAGCTGGGTGTTTTAGCAAAGATTTATTCGCCATTGGTTGAAGTTAAAAATCTTAAAGGAATCAAAGGTTTAATTTTATCCGGCGGGCCAAACAGTGTTTACGATCAAACCGCAGTCAAATATAATCCCAAGTTATTTGAGTTGAACGTACCAATCTTAGGCCTGTGCTACGGCCATCAATTAATTGCTCAACATTTGGGCGGCAAAGTCCAGCCCGGCAAAACTAAAGAATACGGTTTTGCCACTTTGGAAAAAATTGCCTCAGCAAAACTGTTAAAGGGTGTTTCTAAAACCAGCCGGATTTGGATGAGTCATGGCGACAGCGTGGTTCAATTGCCCAAAGGTTTTGTTAATTGTGCCAAAACTTCGGATTGTAATGTCGCGGCGATGGCTTGCGAAGCAAAAAAGATTTATGGCCTGCAATTTCATCCCGAAGTTGCCCATACCAAGCCGGGCCAGTTAGTTTTTAATAATTTCCTTTTTGATATTTGTCATTGCAAAAAAGATTGGTCGTTAGAAAAATATTTTTTACAAATTACCAAAGACGTTAAAAAAATTGTGGGTAAAAGAAAAGTTTTTTTACTGGTGTCTGGCGGTGTTGATTCTTCAGTTTGTTTTGCTTTGTTAGAAAAGATTTTGGGCAAAAAAAGAGTTTTTGGTTTGCATATTGATTCAGGCTCAATGCGGCTAGGCGAATCAGCCCAAGTCAAAGCTGATTTGGCCAAAGCCGGTTTTGATAATTTGGTGGTTTATGATGCGGTCAAAACTTTTTTAAATGCCGAAATTGGCGTTATTGAACCCGAAAAGAAACGTGAGATTATTGGCAGAACTTTTTTACAGGTCAAAGACGAAGTGATGGCCAAAAATAAATTAAACCCCAAAGATTGGGTGTTGGGCCAAGGAACAATTTATCCCGATACGATTGAAACCGGCGGGACCAAGCATTCGGATAAAATTAAAACTCATCATAACCGGGTTAAAGAAGTTTTAGAATTAATGCGTTTGGGTGCTTTGGTTGAGCCGTTAGCAGAATTATATAAAGATGAAGTTCGGGCCATTGGAAAAAAATTGGGTTTGGCCGATTCGTTAATAAATCGTCATCCTTTTCCTGGGCCAGGCTTGTTTATTCGGACTTTATGCAGTAATGGACGTAAACGAGAAATCAGAAATCAGAAATCAGAAATCAGGGTGGCAGAGATTGTGGGTTCTAAGTTTAAAACTGCGATTTTGCCTTTAAAAAGCGTTGGGGTTCAAGGGGATAATCGGACTTATCGTCATCCGGCCTTGATTTCCGGGCAGGCCAAATGGTCAACGTTGCATGATTTGTCGGTTAGAATTACCAATGAAGTCCCAGAAGTTAACCGAGTGGTATATTTAGTCGCGCCACAAAAGATTAATTTTAGTAATTTAAAAATTAAACCGGCTTATTTAACCAAAGACCGTTTGGATTTATTACGTCAAGTTGATTTTTTGGTCAACCAAGAAGTAAAAAAGGCAAAATTGTATGATAAAATTTGGCAATTTCCAATTGTCCTGGCGCCTTTAAGTTTGAATGGGGGAGAGACCATAATTTTAAGGCCGGTTGAATCCGAAGAAGCAATGACGGTAAATTTTTATCCAATGCAAAAAACAATTTTAGATAATATTGCCAAAAAGATCTTGACGGTCAAGGGCATTGATTTAGTTTTATACGATGTAACCAACAAGCCACCAGCCACGATTGAGTGGGAGTAACGCGTAGTGTCATTTCGAGGTCTTAGTTGAAGTCGAGAGGCCGAGAATTTCATACTATAATGAGATTTCTCCCTTGACCATCCTAAATGTGACTCGGTCGAAATGACAATAAAAAAAGAGCCGCGCCTGTATTACCAGGTGCGGCTTTTGATAGTGGCTTTTTTAGATTAACGATCAGATTTCAATTTTAGTAAGCCAGCGATGACTAAAATGGCTACTGCCAATCCGGCGGCAATAAAATATTTTGTTTTGGTATTAATTGTCGCCGGAGTCGAAGTATTATTTTGATAAATATTTTTTTGGTCTAATTTAGGGTCTAATTCCGCGCCCAAAATGGTTGGTGTTTTTTCCTCCTCATCTGCCTGGCTATCTAAGCTGTTAATTTCGCCCGGAGTCGGGGTTTGGGTTTGTTGCCAAGTAAAATCTTGATCCAAAACATAACTGACGCCGGCTTGGCTGGTTTGGTAAGAAACAGCATCAATAACTTGGCCAGACGGAGCTATTAGTCGGACACTGTCGTCGCTATTGTTTAAAGCAATTTTGGTCTGGTCTTTTAAGAAAGCCAAATATTGGCCGGGCTGAATAATTGTACCCGGTGGTATGGTGTAGGGTTTGCTGCCTTTTTCACTATCATCAAGCTGAAAATTACCTAAGTCAACGGCAAAATCTTCTTGGTTAAAAAGTTCAATAAATTCTTGTTGATTATTTTCTTTTGTGGGGTTGGGCAAAAATTCAGAAATAAAAATTGTTGGCAGTTTTTCTTGGGTGCTGGCAATAAAATAGGAATTATTGACTGCCGGATTTATTATTTCGGGCGTGGTTGTTGGTTTTTCTTCGGTCTTATCTTCTTTATTTTCCGGATCAGTAATTTTAATTTTGAAAGTTTCGGTGCTGCTAGCTTCATTGTTAACAAAAACATTTAAAGCTATTTCATAATTTCCGGGCAGTAAATAGGTTTGGGTTGATGTGACGTTGTTGGCACTTTGGCCATTACCAAAATTCCAAAGAAATTTTAATGGTCGTTTTTGGGGATCAAAAGAATCAGAACCGTCAAAAATAATTAGTTGACCAATTTGGCCGGTTTTGGGTGCATAAATTGTGGCTTGGGGCATAATCTCAACCTTAAAGATATTTTCTTGACCGGGCGTAATATTTTCCCAGCTCCATTGATTATCACTGTTTTTTTGGTAGCTTAGGCCATCTGGCGCCTGGGTTTTAAAGCTGGCCTGGTCAATAATTTTTCCGTTTTTATCGTAAAGCGTAATTTTTTCTTGAAAGTTATTTAAGACCAAATTAGTTTGGGTTCGGTCAAAAATAATATGGCAGCCCGGAGTAATTATTAAAGAGGGGATAATAAATTTTTGTTTGGCTAAATTGGTGATTTTCCAATCAGTCAGATCCAAATTATTTTGGCTAATGTTTTTCAATTCAACAAATTCGTTTTGGCTGTTGCCGTCGCTGGGGGCAGGAAAAATTTCAGTAATAATAATTTCACCTTTTTTGGCATCGATTTGGGCACTGGGCGGTGTTGGGGTATTGTTTTGGGCTGGTAGCAAATTGTTTTCGTCAACAGGCGGCGGGATTGTGCTAGCCGTGCTGTTTTGGGCTTTTGGCGTACCGCCCACTTCAGCACTGGTTTGCCATTGATTATTGGTTCTTTCCAGGGTTTGTTTAGTGTTATTATCGCCAGCCGGCCAGGCAGCGCTGCCATTAATTTCATCAATTAAATTATTATTTTGATCGTAAAGTTTTAACCATTCGCCGGAGTTACTTAATGAACCAGTGTAAGTTTGGTCCGCTGTAATATCGGGTAAAGTATCGTCAGCGGTTCGTTCTAATAAAAAATAACTACCCGCCGGAATTGTTCCGCTTAAATTAATTTTGGGACTGCCATCAGCAGCTTCCAGGCGCCAACCATTTAAGTCAATGTTTTGTTCAGTTGGATTGTATAATTCTAACCATTCGCTGTTGGCTGAAACGGTTGTGCCCATCCAAGCGATTTCGTTGATTAAGATTGATGGTTGGTTGGCATAAAGATTTAGAGGGAGAAGGATTAGAGTTAAGACGATAAAAAGAAGTTTAGTCTTCATAGAGTTATTGTTAATATTTAGTCACAAAAACACAAAAGCACAAAGGGATTATTTTTTTAGAGATTTTTCTAAATCGGAGATTTCTGTCCATAACATTGCACCGATTTCTTCGGCCAGTTTTATTCCGATTGAATGGTCATTTTCAGTAATAAAATTTTGTTGTTGGGAAAAATGTAATAGGTATTTTGATTCTTTTAAGGAGCCGTAGGAAATTTCCAAAAAATTTAATTGAACTAAAGGTTTTTTTCGAGCATAACCTTCAAGATAGTTCAAAATTATTGAAAGGGTTGATCGTCTCCATTGGGAAACGCTGCCATATAATTCTCCTTTAGGAAATTTTTTTGTCACCCGATAGACAAATTTGACGTATTCATCAGCTTTCATTTTTAATTTATTTTGGAATTTGCTCATATTGCTTTTGTGCCTTCGTGTTTTTGTGAAATATAAAAAGCGTAGAACCAGAAAATTGGTCTGCGCTATGTTGGTTTGTGAATACGGAAAAATCCCGATCGAGTCGGGATTTTCGCGCTATGTTGAGCCTAAGCTCAATTATCATTTTAAGCGCAATCCAAAATCTTGTCAAGACTAATTGACAATTAGGCCAAAATTAGTAATTATTATAAGGTAAAAGTAATAAAAATGGGTGAGTGGTGAAATTGGCCCGCCTTCGCCAAAGCTACGGCGGGTAAATATACACGCATCTATTTTAAAATTAAAAATCAGCAGGCGTGGTGGAATTGGTATACACGCATGCCTTAGGAGCATGTTCCCGAAAGGGATTGAGAGTTCGAGTCTCTCCGCCTGCACCAAAAATTGTAAGCGGTTCGCTTGCCCCGCACTAAAGATATATTGAGGCGCATGCTTGCCCGCCGAAGCGAAGCGGAGGCGGGCCTTAGGAGCACGTGCCGCAAGGCTTGAGAGTTTCCGCCAAAGGCGGACCCGCCTCTGGCGGGCGAGTCTCTCCGCCTGCACCAAAAATTACAAAAGGTTTGCCACCAAACCAAAAAAATTATAATCGCCTAATGGGTGATTTTTTGGTATAATTAAAGTATTGATATTAAATTTCAAAAATTAGCTAAATTTATGTTTGAAGAACAAAAACCACCACAAAATTCGCTTAATAATCAAACCAGTCCAATCTCGTCCGAACCTCAGTTGCCACCGCCGCCAGAGTCAATGGCTCAAGTGCCAAAACCTAAACCAGCCAAGCTCAAAACCACTGGGCCGGTCAGTTCTGCCGGTTGGGCGGCTTTAGTTTTGCTAATTTTAGTCAGTGGCGGCGGTTTAGGCTATTATGTTTATAATAAATTTTTTGCCGGTGCTACTTTTAATATCAATCAACCGGTAACAAATCAGAATCAAGGGATAGTTGATAATTCCAATGGCACCAAAAATCAAATTAGTAATTTAATTGGTGCACCAATTGTTTTAGCCCAAGACTTTGCGTCTTATAATGAACCGGCCGTGACGGTTAAGCCGGCCATCGTTAAATATCAAACCGCTTCAGATTTGAGTAATATTTCCAATCTTTCCGATTTCACTCTTTCGCCTCAGGTCAAAGATTTATTAGGCAAAAATAATTTTGTGGTTACGCCGACCTCTTACCAGGAGTTTTTTAGCATCTACGAATCTAATCGTTATAGCTTTGTGCCGAGTTTTATCACGACCGATTCAATTTTACATAATTATCATTTGGCCTTTGACTTTTTATTACGTCAAATTGAAGCCAATAAATTGAAAGCCAGTTTAACTGAACTAACTTATAAAATGGTTAAAGCTAGCCAGGCTCAGTATCAAGATTTGCAGGGGACAGAATGGGAAATTGCCGCTAAACGTAATGTGGCTTTTTTCACCGTTGCTAACAAATTAGTTTATCCTGACGCTACGCCGGCTGATTATGTTGCCACTGAGGTTAATCAGGAGCTGGATTTGATTACCAAAGCTGCCGATATTTTGCCATCAGTAGTAATGAATATTGGCGTGACTGATCCTGGGGAAATGTATAATGAAGATTATTCGCAATATATTCCTCGTGGTCATTATACCCGAACTGAAGACTTAAAAGCTTATTTTAAATCAATGATGTATTTGGGCCGCTTTACTTTTCGACAAAAAAGCGACAGCGAAACTAAGTCGGCCATTTTAATTACTCAGGCTTTGCAAAATTCAACGGACTTAAAAAATTTATGGCAAAGAATTTATGAGCCAACGGTCTTTTTTGTTGGCAAGGCTGATGATTTAAGTTTTACTGATTATAGCAAAGTTTTGACCTCAGTTTATGGTAATAGCTTCTTGGCTAAAGATTTGGTTGACAATAGTAAATTGGAAAGCGCTAAAAATGGTTTAGCCAATTTGGCGGCGCCCAAAATAAATTCCATGCCAATTGCGGATGTCCGGTTTGCACCGGATCGGACTAAAGAAATCAAAGGCTTGCGATTTATGGGCCAGCGCTATACTTTAGATTCGGATATTTTCCAGCGCTTAGTTTATCGTGAGGTTGGTGATAAAGCTCATTCTTGTGATTCAGATCCGGCCTCTTGGGTTTTGGCCGATTCGCGCCGTTTACCTTCGGGTTTGGATGTAGCCGCGGCTTTTGGTTCAATTGCGGCTTATCAATTACAAAAAGATAAAGGTGAGACTGATTATGCCTGTTATCAGAATAATTTAGATAAAATGACTCAATATGTTTCTGGTTTAGATAATTCTACTTGGGTCCAAAATTTGTACTGGGGCTGGCTTTACTCCTTAAGACCTTTATTGGCAGAGAAGGGGGATGGTTATCCGGCCTTTATGCAAAATCAGGCTTGGCAGAAAAAAGATTTAAATACCTTTTTGGGTAATTGGACCGAGCTAAGACATGATACAATTTTGTATGTTAAACAAGTTTATGCCGAATTGGGCGGTGGTCCGCCAGACGAAAAAGACGACCGTGGTTATGTTGAACCAAATCCTTATGTTTATTCTCGTTTAGCCGCTTTAATTAAAATGACTAAAGAAGGTTTACAGTTGCGCACTTTGCTTTCGGAAAGTGATATTGATTTATTGGATCGCTTAGAAACTTTGTCTTTACGACTCAAAGATATTTCCGAAAAGGAATTGGCCAATCAGGCTTTAACGGCTGATGATTACGATTTCATTCGGACCTATGGCGGCAGTCTGGAACATCTGTGGCTTGATGCCTACAAAGATTTGGGAATTGAAAGCAGGAGCCAGCTGGATCAGGAGCCAGCCGCTTTAGTGGCCGATGTGGCCACTGATCCCAATGGTCAGGTTTTGGAAGAAGGCACTGGTCGGATTTTTGAAATTTATGCTGTTGTTCCAATTGACGGCAAATTAAGAATTGCCAAGGGTGGTGTTTATTCTCATTATGAGTTTGCCTGGCCGATTAATGACCGGTTATCCGATGAAAAATGGCGCCAGATGATTAATGAAGAAAAGCAGCCAGCCTTGCCGGATTGGACTGCTGAGTTTATTGTGAAGTAATTTTTCCTTGTCATTCTGACCCCGCTGCATAAAATAAATAGGGGCGGGGGAAGAATCTCAGAGATTCTTCGTCGTCCCATGAACAAGGGTTGGCAGGACTCCTCAGAATGACAGAGGGTAAGGAATTTTGGTTAAAAATAATAAAATGAAAAAACATCTTTTTATTATTGGCTTATTAACACTTACTGCCGTAATTATCGGTGGTATTTTAATTATTGAGAATTTTTATCCGACGCAAAGTCTGTCACCAAATCAAATTAGGCCGGAAAAAATTATCAACATTGAATCACAAACATTAAAGCCAGTTCCCAAATGGCAAAAGCCAGAATCGGAAGTTACTTTAATTGCGGTTGGCGATATCATGCTTTCCAGAAGTGTTGAACAATTAATGGTTAAACAAAATGATTTTACTTTGCCATTTTCATCGTTAGCAAGTTTAACTAAAAATGCCGATATAACTTTTGGTAATTTGGAAACAGCAATTTTACCTGGCCGGCAAATTAATACCGGTGAATTTATGTTTCGGACTAGCCCCAAAAGTGTTACTGGTTTGAACTTGGGCGGTTTTGATGTTGTGTCGCTGGCCAATAATCACACGCCAAATTTTGGTCTGGACGGCCTAAAAAGTACTTTCAGTAATTTAGATAAAGCCGGAATAAAATTTGTTGGTGCTGGAATTGATAGTCAAGCTGCCAGTCAGCCAGTGATTACGGAAAAGCAGGGAATTAAGTTTGGGTTTTTAGCCTATGTTTACCAGCAACCAGCCAATTATCAGGCCGCTGCTAATCATCCCGGGGTAAACTTTATGGATTTAGCCAAGTTGAAAACTGATGTCAAAATTTTAAAACCGCAAGTTGATTTTGTGATTGTTTCCATGCATGCCGGTACGGAATATGTCCCCGAACCCAACCAGGAACAAATTGATTTTGCTCACGCTGCCATTGAGGCCGGCGCCAGCTTGGTAATTGGTTCTCATCCGCACGTGGTCCAAACCGTGCAAAAGTATAAAGATGGTTATATTTTTTATAGCTTAGGTAATTTTATTTTTGATCAACTTTGGTCCGATGACACTCAACAAGGTTTAATGGCAAAGGTTAGTTTCAGTCCAAAACAAATTGATGACATTGAATTTATTCCGGTTCAAATTAATAAAAATTTTGCACCGCAACTGGCCAGTGCTACGACCACCCAAAAGATTATTAATCGCCTAAAAACGCCATTAAAAATTCAAACAAAATTTTATTGGACCGGCTCGGAATACGCTCAGCGGCCAAGCTACCAAATTAATAATGAGCAATCCAGCTTACCGCCAACGACTTACCAAGAAAAATATTTGACTGATGGCAAATTGTTACAAGCGGTAATTATTAAGAACAAGGCTTACGTGATGTTGGACGGCAAAGCAATTTGGGAAAGCAATTCTGGTTACAAAGTAGAAAATGTTTTGATTGGTGATTTTAATAATGACGGGATTGATGAAATTGGTTTTTCGCTTTATAAGCAGGGGAGTTTTGGTCCCAATTTACCGTTTTGGTTAAAAGAAAATGATAAAAACATTTCCAACCATTTGTTTTTGTATCAGCTTAAAGGTGAGGCATCCTTGCCTCGCCTGCAAATGGTTTGGGGCTCATCAGCCTTGGATCAGCCAATTATCAAAATGGCCTTGGTTGATTTAGACCAAGACGGCAAAAATGAATTGGCGGTATTGGAAAAAGATGATAACTCTACCGCCGACTTAGGTATTTGGCGATTTAATGAATTCAATTTTGTTAATCTTTATAAAAGTGAGGCGGGAAATTATTTTGACCTAAAAACCGATTTGAATTATATTTATCTTAAGGCGATAAATTAATAAAATAAAAATATGCCAGAAAAAAAATCAACCCAAGAACAAAAATCACTTCGGTTAGCGGTTATTGAACAAGTGGTAGCATTAGCGACTAGCGGGTTTGGTCTAGTGGCGGCCTTGGCTTGGAACGAAGCGATTAAAGCTTTCTTTGCTGAATTTTTTCCCCAACCCGGCGGAAACATAATTGCCTTGTTTAGTTATGCACTGTTTATCACCATTATTGTGGTTTTAGTCAGTATCCAGCTTGGGCGAATCCAGAATTTAGCCAAAAAACAGCTTAATAAAGACAAAAATTAATTTATAAAAAGGCTACTCTTGACAAGACGTTTTAAATGATATAAAATTGTATTACTCAATAATACTATTTGAGGACCAAAAACAGTCAAAATTAATTGAATAAAGCGTATATATGATATTAAGTAAACTAACTCTTAAATTCCCAAGCGCATGATTGGCTGATATTTAGGTTGTATGCACGCCGCTTGGGACCAGGCGGCTTTTTTAGTCCCACTCAGCTTTAGCTCTCAGGGTTTAGTCCAAAATAATTTTTGCACCTAACTTTGGTAGTTAAAAGAAAGAACGTTGACAATAAAATCAAATTCAACAAATTCAATTAAAGTAAGTAAGTATCAAGCATCTTAATTAAATTTAGTACACACTAAATTAGCACAGATATGCCATAGAGAATTAACATGAGCGGATGCTCGTGTCCCAATTCTTGTGGTTAAATAGAAATTAAGGGCAAATGGTGGATGCCTCGACATCAAAAGACGATGAAGGACGTAGCAGCCTGCGAAAAGCCTCGGGGAGGTGGCAAGCAACCTTTGAACCGGGGATTTCCGAATGGGGAAACCCACTTTGGTGGAAGACCGAAGTATCATTAACTGAATACATAGGTTAATGAAGACGACCTGGTGAAGTGAAACATCTCAGTAGCCAGAGGAAAAGAAAAAAATATGCGAATTGCAAATTGTTTATCCCGATTTATCGGGATTAGCAGTTTGCGGTTTGCTCATTCCCTAAGTAGTGGCGAGCGAAAAGGGATGAGCCCAAATTCTGTAGACTATTACCTAGATTAAGTTTTTTGCTTAAAGATTAATTTCTTTAGCAGGAAACTTAATCAAAGGTCTTTAAGGGTGCAAGCCCGTAATGCCTACAAAACGTTGTAAGATTGATGTGTTCTAAACCCTTGCAGGTTTAGGTAGAGAAAAAAATATATTTTCCTAGCAAAAGTCGCTGGAAAGCGATGCCAAAGAAGGTGATAGCCCAGTATGCGAAAGGAATTATAACTCTGCAGCATTTTTCTTGAGTACCACGGGTCTCGTGAAACCCTGTGGGAATTTGCCGCGACTATGCGGTAAGGCTAAATACTTTTGATGATCGATAGTGAACAAGTACCGCGAGGGAAAGGTGAAAAGCAGCCCGGTGAGGGCGATGAAATAGTATCTGAAACCATTTGCTTACAAGGAGTCGGAGCTCCGCTTCGCGGAGTGACGGCGTGCCTATTGAAGAATGAGCCAACGAGTTTGTGGATGTTGCTACGCTTAAGTCCGAAAAGGACGAAAGCAAAGTGAAAGCAAGGGTTAACCCCCGTAGTTTACTTATTGCTTACCCTGCCATTTTGGTAGGTTGAGCAATTTGTAAACAGGTATCATTCACAAGACCCGAAACCAGGTGACCTAACCATGACCAGGGTGAACGTACTGTAACAGGTACGGGAGGCCCGAACCCACGAGCCGTGCAAAACTCGGGGATGAGTTGTGGTTAGCGGTGAAATTCCAATCGAACTTGGTAATAGCTGGTTCTCCTCGAAATAGCTTTAGAGCTAGCCTTAAGTAGTAACTGTGGGGGTAGAGCACTGAATAGGGACAGATGGAGCAATCCTACTGTTCTTAACCAAACTCCGAATACCACAGCGGAATACTTAGGAGTCAGACTATGCGGGCTAAGCTGCATTAGTCAAAAGGGAAACAGCCCAGATCACAAGCTAAGGTCCCTAAATCGACGTTAAGTGTTAAAGGTGGTGATTTGACTCAAACAACCAGGAGGTTGGCTTAGAAGCAGCCATCCTTTAAAGAAAGCGTAACAGCTCACTGGTCAAGTTGGGTTGCGCCGAAAATTTATCGGGGCTAAACGTCGTACCGAAGCTGTGGCCTCGCTTGCATCTCATTTCATTCGATGCAAGCTCGAACTTTTAACCATTAACAATTAACAGTTAACCATTTGGTTAGTTGTTAAAAGTTAAATGTTAATTGTTAGAGCGAACATCGAGCGAAGCGAGATGCGAGCGATGGGTAGAGGAGCTTTCCTTAAGTGATGAAGGTTGTTCGTGAGAGCAGCTGGAGTTTAAGGAAGTGAGAATGTTGGCATGAGTAGCAAAAAGGCAGGTGAAAATCCTGCCCACCGTAAGCCTAAGGTTTCCTGGGCAACGAGAATCGACCCAGGGTTAGTCGGTCCTAAGGCGAGGCCGAAAGGCGTAGTCGATGGAAGAGCAGGTTAATATTCCTGCACTATCTTATAAAAAACTTGGAAAGGACGCATCTTGGATGCTCTAACGTTCTATGGTATGGACGTTCGTTCGCATCTCACTTCGTTCGATGCGAAACAATTAACCATTAACAATTAACAGTTAGCCATTTGGCCAATTGTTAAAAGTTAACTGTTAACTGTTCGCGAGTATCGAGCGCAGCGAGGTGCGAGCGAGAAGGCAAAGCCTCGGCAGAGTCAACTAGAGTTGAATAGGTGCCTAGAAAAGCTTCCATGCATGTTTATAAGATAACCGTACTGCAAACCGACACAGGTAGGCGGGCATAAGTGTGCTAAGGTGTACGAGAGAATCCTCGTTTAGGAACTCGGCAAAATAGCGTCCGTAAGTTAGCAATAAGGACTCCCCAACGCAAGTTGGGGCGCAGCTAAAGATCTCAAGCGACTGTTTATCAAAAACTTAGGTCCCTGCAAAAGCGCAAGCTGAAGTATAGGGGCTGATGCCTGGCCAGTGTCAGAACGTTAAGGGGTGAGGTCAATCCGCAAGGAGGCAGCCTTAAACCGAAGCGCTGATGAACGCCGGCGGTAACTATAACCGTCCTAAGGTAGCGAAATTCCTTGTCGTGTAAGTTACGACCTGCACGAATGGCATAACGACTTGAGAACTCTCTCAACGAGGAACTCGGTGAAATTGCAAGTCCAGTAAAGATGCTGGGTACCCACAGCTGGACGAAAAGACCCCGTGAAGCTTTACTACAACTTGATATTGGATTATTATTTCGCCTGTTCAGCATAGGTGGGAGCCTTCGGGCACCAGTGAGATACCACCCTTGCGTAATGATAATCCTAATCTAGCCCCCTGAATCGGGGGAGGAAACAGTATCTGGTGGGTAGTTTGACTGGGGCGGTCGCCTCCTAAAAGGTAACGGAGGCGTTTACAAAGGTTGGCTAGGTTCGGATGGAAATCGAACCGATAGCGTAAAGGCACAAGCCAGCTTTACTGCAAGACTTACAAGTCGCGCAGTTACGAAAGTAGAACTTAGTGATCCGACCGTACGAAATAGGACGGCGGAAGCTCAACGGATAAAAGCTACTCCGGGGATAACAGGCTAGTCTGGTCCAAGAGTTCACATCGACGACCAGGTTCGGCACCTCGATGTCGGCCCATCGCATCCTGGGGCTGTAGAAGGTCCCAAGGGTTTGGCTGTTCGCCAATTAAAGCGGTACGCGAGCTGGGTTCAGAACGTCGTGAGACAGTTCGGTCTCCTATCCACTGTGGGCGTTGAAATTTGAGGGGTCCCGTCTCTAGTACGAGAGGACCGAGACGGACGAATCTCTAGTGTACCAGCTGTCCTACCAAGGGCATTGCTGGGTAGCTACATTCGGTTTGGATAAGCGCTGAAAGCATCTAAGTGCGAAGCCGTCCCCAAGATTAGATTTCATTATTAGGTTGGCCGTAGACTACGGCCTTGATAGGCGGCAGGTGTAAGGCCAGTAATGGCTTAAGCCGAGCCGTACTAATTACCGATCTATTTAACCACAAGAATTGGGAGCGTTGAATTTTGATTTATTCTTTTTAAATTACCAGAAGCCAAGTATCCGAAATACTCTGTTTTTGCCTTCGGATGCTTCCTTTTGGTGGTTTTATCCGCCTACGCTCTCACTGCGTTTGAGCTTCGGCGGATAAGGGCGAAAAATTGTTCATTAAAGTGGGTTTTAGAGTCTCCGTGCTTTTAGCGAGAGGGCCACACCCGATCCCATCCCGAACTCGGAAGTTAAGCCTCTCAGCTCCGATGATACTTTAAATAGGGAAAGTAGGTCAGCGCGGGGACTTTGGAACCCACTTTTTTGTTTGGTCATCATAAGTAGGCTTGCCCGCCGTAGGTCGCCTAAGGCGACCGAAGGCGGGTCACCGCCAATTTAACATTAAGTCCCGCATTACTGCGGGACTTTTTGATTTAAAAAATTAGATGGTTGGGTTTACTTATTTTTTAATTATAACATCACAAGTAGGCCTGCACGCTTCTTTTTTGTTTGAGATATTTTACGTTCAGGCCATTTTTTGGCTAAATTTATTACTTTTTTTAGTGCATAAGTCTCTTGACAATTTCTCTTGACTCCATTTTTCGTATGATATAGTATGATAATATAGATAGTTAAGTACCAAATATCAAATTACAAATTCCAAACAAATCACAAATTTAAAATCTCAAAAGCAGGGCGTTTGTAATTTGTAATTTAAATATTGAAATTTATTTGGGATTTGAGATTTTGAATTTCTAATTTACTAACATTATGGATCGTTCTCGTTTAACCATTACACTCAAAAAAGAAATACTCAATCAGCTTGATGAATATATTGATGGTTCAAGGATTAGAAATCGTTCTCATGCCATTGAATATGTTTTAAGCAAATATTTTGCGCCAAAAATAAAAAAGGCAATTATTTTAGCTGGCGGCCAAGGTTTAAAGATGCGGCCGTTTACTTATGAAATGCCAAAGGCAATGATTCCGGTTAACAATCGACCGGTTTTAGATTACATTATTGAAAGTTTAAGGCGCTATGATGTTAGAGAATTAATTATTTCCATTGGTCATCAGGGAAACAAAATTAAACAGTATTTTGGTGACGGTTCAAAATGGGGAGTAAAGATTACTTATTTGGAACAGGGCAAATTGGAAATCGGAACGGCCGCTCCTTTGTTGCAAGCGAAAAAATTAATTGGCGACCAACCCTTTTTGGTTTATTATGGTGATGTTTTAGCCACCATTGATTTAAATGATATGGTTGATTTCCATCTTTCCAACGGGGCTTTGGCTACCATGGCTCTAACTTCGGTTAATCGGTCTGCTGATTGGGGAGTGGTTCGGGTTCAGGGCAGCCATGTTTATTCATTTTTAGAAAAGCCAGATCAAAGAAAAAATTTATCAAATGTTATTAATGCCGGAATTTATCTTTTTGAACCGGCGATTTTTAATTATTTGACCGAAAGTACCAAGCGTTTGGAAAAAGATGTTTTCCCCAAACTGGTTGAACAGCGAAAACTGTTTGGGTATTTGTTTGCCGGCCAATGGTATGACGTCGGTAATCCGGAAATTTATCAGCAAGCAGTCAAGGAATGGAAATAAGTTAGTCTTTGAACTAAATTAGATTTTTAAGAAATTAGAAGTCTAATTTGGTTTAAAGGCAGAAACTACAGAAACAACCGACGGAGGATTGTACCTTGAAAGTTTTAGGTTTAGTTAACGGAAACCCAATAGGCGGCATTGTCTTTGATATCGACAATACCGTTTATCCCCGGTCACCGGCATACTTTGACGAGGGATCTCGTCTTGAGCTTGAAGGTGCGGCAGAGTGTCTTGGGTTATCGTTTGAGGCATTAGAACCCAAGTTCAAGGCCAAGCGCCAAGAGATCGAGCAGCAACAAGGCCGTAAGGCAGCAGTTACCGAAACGCTCTACGCGCTGGGGCTTACGCCTGAGCAGTGGAGTGAACTGCGTTTGATTGCCTGGCAGCCGGAAAAATGGATTTTGCCCGATGAAGAAATTTCCCGATTTTTTGCCAAGCTTTCTCAGCAGTATCAGGTGGCCTTTGGCACCAATTCGCCCATTGAGATTGGTAAACGCGTCCTGAGCATCATTGGCATTTTGGCAGCAGTGCCCCAGGTTAAGATTTACGGTCCTGAAGTTCTTGGGGCATCTAAGCCTGAGGCCGCTTTCTATACCGGGATTGCCCAGCGCCTTGGTTTACCGCCAGGGCAGTGTTTGTCAATTGGTGATCGGGATTTTTCGGATGGCCCGCCAGCAGTGCAAGCGGGTTATGCCGGTGCAATTATTGTCCCCGGAAGTCGCGATGAGCTGCTAAATATCGGTCCAGAACTGTTGGCCGGTAATTGGCAAACGATTCGCCAACAAGAACAAGGCATGGAGGTGGCTTATGGATGACGAAAAGAGTTTCTCGACAGTAATCCAACGATTACTCCAGCCCGGTAAGTACCCGATATTGGGGGTAACAGGTCAGGCCGGTGCGGGTAAGACTACTCATGTCACCCCATTGGTTTTGGCCGAAGCCAAGCAGGCTGGTTTTAATGCTCAAACTTTGGGCCTGGATGCCTTTTTTATACTTTCGAGCCGGGAACGCAAAGCCTGGATCGAGGAAGGGAAAGGCATTAGCCCCGAAGAAGGCATTAGACGCGCTGATCAGATCAATTGGTGGGACTTCGCCAAGGCCCAGGAAGCTTTGATCACCTTGCGTCAAGGCAAACCACTTCATCTGACCGGTGTCTATAATCGCGCTGATGGCGGCGAGCTGACTGGTGAGGTACACATCGAGCCTTCGGCTGAGGGTACACTGGTGGTGTTTGAGGGTGTGGCGATTTGCCATTTGGACGGCATCTCTGAATTGATGTTTGCTTATGCCCCGGCTCCGGTCAGATTGGCACGCTTGGCAGCGCGCGACCAGCACCGCAAAGGCGCAGACGTGAAGGAGCGTTTTGGCCTGACCCAGGGTTTTGAATTGCCGTACTTTCCCCAGCACTGGCATCGCATTACT
>JBAZMQ010000009.1:0-60713 GCA_041649675.1 Patescibacteria group bacterium
ACAAGGCCAAAGGCTTGTTCAGAACCGCTGCTAATGGCGGTGGCCGCTAATGAAGCAATCATCCAGGCTTGGCACGAATTTTCCTGGCCGAGCAAGGCCGAACTGTTCACCCATCTCGCGGTGGCTGGCAAATTTAGCCACTTGGTCAGCAACCTTATTGCCTCAGGGCAGTCCGCCCATATTCGGTACGGCAGGTTGCCCGCCGAGAACGACAATGAAATTTTCGTCATGGCCATCAGCCGGTAAAAAACTGGCAAAGGCACAAAACCAACGACCCGTTAAGCCTAAAGCTTTCCGGGTCATCTTTTTTATTATTTTCTTATTTTCTTTTCTACCTGCCTCCAAACCTCTTATTTCTGTTCTCTGTTTTCTGTTCTCTGTTTTCTTATTTCTTATTCTTCACCGCCGCTGTCACCAAGGCTTTAAATAACGGATGAGGATTCAATGGTCGCGACTTCAGCTCGGGATGAAATTGAGTGCCGACAAAAAACGGATGATTACTAACCTCAACAATTTCCACCAGTTTTTTATCCGGTGAAAGCCCGGCTAAAACAAAACCTTTCTTAGTCAAGCGCTCGCGGTAATCATTATTGAACTCATAGCGATGGCGATGGCGCTCGCTGATCCTAGTTGTGCCGTAAGCTTTGGCACTAATTGAATTCTTGGTCAAAACGCAGGGGTAAGCGCCCAACCGCATGGTATTACCATATTGTTTTTTTGCTAACTTTTCGGCCTGGTCGGGCATAATATGAATTACTGGATATTTAGTCTTAGGATCAATTTCGGTCGTATTAGCACCTTCCATTCGGCAGACATGGCGGGCAAACTCAATTGTGGCTAGCTGCATGCCATAGCATAAACCCAAAAACGGCAATTTGTTTTCTCTTGCATATTTAATCGCCAAAATCTTGCCTTCAATCCCCCTTTTGCCAAAACCACCAGGCACAACAATACCATCATAGTTTTTTAATTCTTTAACTAACGAAGCATCTTTTTCGTAAGCATCGGAATTAATCCAATCAATTTCGACTTTGACCCGATTAATCCAAGCGGCATGCTTCAAAGCTTCAATCACTGAAATATAAGCATCCGGCAAAATAAAATCTCCAGTGGCAAAATATTTACCGACAATGCCAATTTTAACAGTCTTTTTGACTTTCTTAATTGCGGCCACCATTCTTTGCCACTGACGCAAATCTTTACTTTTTGCTTTAAGTTTTAATTTCTTGATAATTTTATCACTCAATCTTTCTTTTTCTAAAATCAAAGGGATTTCATAAATTGAACCAACGTCCGGATTGGAAATTACATTTTCCTTGACCACATTGCAAAAAGTGGAAAGTTTCTTGCGACGCGGCTCATCAATTTGTTTAATTGAACGGCAAATTATAAAATCCGGTTGAATACCGGCAGCATTAACTTGCTGGACCGCATATTGAGTCGGTTTAGTTTTCATCTCCCCTAAAGTGCTGGGGACTGGCAAATAACTGACTAAAACAAAAGCCACATCGTCAGGATGTTCAAAATGCATCAACCGAGCCGCTTCTAGAAATAAAATGTTTTGGTATTCACCAACTGTGCCACCAACTTCAATAATGGTAATATCCGCTTTAGCTTTACTCGCGGCTTTCTTAATCCGCCTAATCACTTCTTCGGGAATATGAGGCACAACTTCAACGCACTTACCGCCATATTCCAAATTTCTTTCACGACAAATTACTGACTGGTAAACCCGGCCGGTGGTCATGTAATTATCCCGCAAAATATCAACATTCAAAAATCTTTCATAGTTACCAACATCCTGGTCAGTTTCATCACCGTCTTCAGTAACAAAAACTTCACCGTGCTCAGTCGGATTCATCGTACCAGCGTCAACATTGACATAAGGATCAATTTTAATGGCAGTCACTTTATAGCCCCGAGATTGCAAAATTTTTCCAATTGAAGCGGAAGTTACGCCCTTACCCACTCCGGACATTACTCCGCCCATTACGAAGATAAATTTAGACATATTTTCGAATTATGAATTATGAATTATGGCTCCTAAAACAAATTCAGGATGACTTTGCCCTAATTCCTAATTCCTAATTCATTATTCCTATTTAAAGCGACAAACCCACCTTAGCGGTGGGTCATTATCTTATGATTATAAATTGTAATTAATGCGGGCATCACTTTTTCTCTGGATTAATAATCAAAGTGATTCTGGCTTCCAAGCCATGATCTAAGCTGATTAAAACTTCATGTTCACCAACTTCTTTAATATGGCTGGCTGAAATTTGATTTTTATCAACATTAAAACCTTTTTCTTTCATCGCAGCAGCGATTTTAGCCGCCGAGACGGCAGCATACAAAGTGCCTTCATCACTGGCTTTGGCCGAAATTTCTATTACCTGACCTTCCAATTTTTGGACCAATTGCTCCATGTTCTTTAAATCGGTTTCTGCTTCTTTGGCTCTTTTTTCTTTATTTGCTTCCCATTCGGCTAAAGATTGTTTAGTGGCTTCAATCACCAAACAGTTAGGCATCAAAAAATTCCGAGCATAACCCATGGCTACCTCTTTAACGTCACCAATTTTACCTAAATTTGGTACATCTTTGACTAAAATTACTTTCACATTTTTCTTCATAATTTAATTCAATCTCTTATTACAAAACCAGAAAACTCGCTAGTCGCTTGCGACCAGTTTTGTTCAATCTTAGAGATCATTGCTGATCCAACCCCATTATAGCACCAGTTTATAAAATTTTGCAAGTCTGCCTGTTCACCCTCGGCCACCAACTCAATATTACCATCACTTAAGTTCTTCACGTAGCCACTAAAGCCCCTAATCTTAGCCTCTTTTTGACTAGAATAACGGTAACCAATCCCCTGGACCAAACCATAAATTTTTAATGCCACTCGCTTTTTCATTTACAAAGTTGTAATTGGTCTTGACTGAGTAATATAAAATTTCCCTTTGGCTAAAGCCCATTCAATATCTTGAGGTTTTTTATAATGTTTTTCTATTTGCAAACAAATTTTAGCCAACTGATTAATTTGCCAGCCGCTTAATTTCTGCTTACTTGACTGGTTGCTACTAATTAATTTCCAGGTATTACCGCTCTCACCTTTTCTCACCAACATTTTTTCTTGCTTGGCAATATTTACGTCCTCTAAACCAAGATTGCTTTTGTTAATAATATAGCTATCGGGCGTAATTTGACCCGAAACGATTGCTTCGCCCAAGCCAAATCCCGCCTCAATGATCATTTGGTTTTTGTTTTTAGTCACCGGATGAACCGTAAAAGCAATGCCGGAAACTTGGGACTCAACCATTTTTTGAATTACCACGGCGACTGAAACTTTGGAATTGCGCATCCCTTTTTCAAAACGATAAAAAATTGCCCGCGGCGTAAAAAGCGATGACCAGCATTGTTTAACTTTTCCCAACAAATTCTTTTCCGTAGTATTTAAATAAGTTTCCAGCTCACCGGCCCAACTAGCTTGACTGGAATCTTCGGCGGTGGCCGAGGAACGCACAGCGACAAATTTGGAATTCAAAGCTTTGAAGGCCGCTAAAACTTCTTGCTGCAAATCTTTTGGCATTTTGGCATCGTGGATTAAATCACGAATTGTATTTGAAGCTTTATCCACGGCATTGATA
The DNA here is from genome assembly GCA_041649675.1 of Patescibacteria group bacterium. Taxonomy (GTDB): domain Bacteria; phylum Patescibacteriota; class Patescibacteriia; order Buchananbacterales; family UBA6539; genus JBAYJS01. The sequence continues at coordinate 3,648 of JBAZMQ010000009.1, forward strand.
TTTTTATAATTTATTTTATTAAGCTGAGTTTCGACTTCAACATTCAAATCAGTTTCAGCCAAAAACCGCTCAAAGGCAGTAGCCAAAACCACAAAGCCCGGCGGGACCGGAATTTTGTTTTGCGTCATTTCGCCCAGCGAAGCACCCTTGCCACCGGCAATTTTTACGTCACCTTTGCTAATTTGTAAAAAATTTAAAATAAATTTTGCCATAAATTTACAGCCACCTCTCCGAAAACGGAGAGGTCGTCCCGACTTTACGTCGGGACGGGTGAGGCAACTCACGTTAATTTATAAAAAAAGTAATATTTTCTCAATTACCCCTTCTAAATTTTGGTCAATTTCATTATTCCAAAACCTAACGACTTTATAGCCTTTATTTTCCAAATATTTTTGTCTTTCTTGGTCTTTAACTATATTTACCTCTTCATTGTGATGACTGCCATCAAGTTCAATAACTATTTTATTCTTAAATACAACAAAAATCAACAATGTATTTATCAATTTTATATTGTCGCCTGAATTTCAAATCAGCAATGTTTCTATTTTTCAATACACTCCATAATTTTGCTTCCCAGGGAGTTTGGTTTCTTCTTAAAATAGTAGTAAGATGGATTCCCATATTTTATTGCCTCACCTTACCCTTTCCCTCTCGGAAGAGGGTGCTTAATAAAATCTTAAAAAATATCCCTAGTAGCCTTGGGGTTTACCGTTTTTAATTAGAAAAAACTGGCTGCCGTCTTTTCGGTGACATTCAACACTAATATCATTCATTAAAATCATATCGCAATGAACTTTGGCCGAATTATAGCTTGGATGTTTTTTAGACACACCCAGCGATCCGTTGCTACCAAAAGCAATATGAATGGTAGCGTATATTTTTTCCCCTTCGCTTGAACCAATATCTTTGTCATCCTTGCCTTCACAGGCAAAAGGATTTGAACCCACTCCCAACTCAGCTAAACGGTAAGCGTCATTTTTAGCATTATTGCCGCCATTCAAATAAGCTTTGACCGATTCGGCTAAGGGATTACCGGAATCTTGGTCAATGCTTTGACCATTAATTTCAATAATTTCGCCCTCTCTGATAGTCAGCTTAAGCGGACCGTTAGCTTTTACCTGGTCTAACATATGCTCGCCGCCAATCGGCCCATCGACTACCAATATTCCGTTACTGCCTTTCCAGTCCAGTGAACAAGCCCATTCACCAATCGGATAGTTGCCTAAAGAGCCGGGTTTAGAAAAATCTTCACTTTCATAACCTTTAGTTTCTTCAATCAATGATAGCCACAAATCAGTACCCTGAGCGGAAGTAATGTGAACTTTCTCTACATCTTTCATTAATTCATTAATCCGATTATCTCGCTCTAAAATTTCAGCCACTGGCGCTTCAACCGCTCCTTTAGTCAAAATATCATGAGGATTTTTTCCTTTGGTAATTGAAATTAGTCGGCAGGCATTCTTCCTGGCAAACTGCCTTAACTTTTCGTACTGTTCATCAGTCAACTGGTCTTCTAAAGCCATTAAGTGACCGTGCCCTTTAGCAGTTTTTAGTGCCGTATCTAAAATTTCGCGATCAGCTAAACCACGAATAGCCGCTCCGGTTTCTTTTGAATGAGAGCGCGACATTGAAGTAATAATCAAAATTGGCGAACCGCGCAAACTTTCCATTTCGCCTAAAACATAATCACCCATATCTTGAGCTGACCTTGTGGTTTCGGACAAAACTCGAATCCTAAAATTACCCTTCGCTTTAGGTTGGCTGGTTCTGGTTTCTAGATCGGCCTGAATAGCGGCAATTAATTCTGGCTGGGCTTCAATTACACCGGTATCGGTAATTACCATCATGGTTTCGGAATTAGGATCAAAACCAAAAGAATCAATGACATTTTTAGCCACTACTTGCATCTGCTCTCTTTTTTTCAATGACTCCATATTTTCTGGCGGCGGATTAACGCTTTCCATTACTGGTTCATCTTTTTGCACTCCCATTTCGGCTAAACTTTGATGGAGTTTTTCAACCTCACTGGAAACGTCATCGCTTGGATTATAACCAGCCCTAGTTACTTCTTCAGGTGAATTATGACCAAAAAAATCTGCAAATTTACCCATATGATTAAATTTAATATTTAATTAAAGTTTCCCTCGGTTAATCCAAGCAACGGAAAATATTACTGGCCAAAGCCAATCCTTATTGTTCTTGGGCGTGTTATTCCAATAAACTCCTTGATTCAAATAGGCCAAACCAACCCAGCGCCAGCCGCCTAAATAGGTTAATCCTTTCATCCAAGTATTACCAATCATACCAATGGCAGGACAAATTAAAGTCCGGCCTTCCCAAACGGCTTTTTCATATTCAATATAGTATTCTTTGACATCATAGCCTTTCTCCTTTAATTCCTTAGCCACGGTTTCGCAGCGCTCAGCAATTTCTTCCAATAAACCAAACTCCCCAACCCGACCAGTGGGCCGCCGGGTGCTAGTAATGGCAATCGTTGGCTTAATGCCTAAATTGCTTTCCAGCCACTGGATTGTCTGCCAAATTTCGGATCGCTTGGTTTCTAAAGTTAGGCTGGAATAGTTTGAACAGCTAGTAGTGACAAACCACTGGCCATCCTTGGCTAAAAAACAAACCGGAATTTTTTCTTTATCTTCTGGCCGGTTATAAGCTTGCAAAAAAAGTTTATGGGTCTCTGAGTCTTTAAGTTGGCCGCGAATTACACCTTCAACTTTTTCAGACTTTAGCAAGTCAACAATTATTTTGCTAGCCTCGGTTTCATTTTTAGTTTCAATACAATTTAAGCCATCAATTTTACAACCAACCACAATTAAATCGGCATAATCAACCGCTTGCTTTAAACTGCTGACTACTTCGGGGCTGGGATCAACAATACCAATGGCTAATTTACGGCACTTTTGTTTTGCTTCGCTTAAAAATCTTTTTTCAATTTCACTCAATTTATAATCCATAATTATTTTTTGCTATTGCATAAAGCTACGGCGTGAATTATATGCCAAAAAAAATCTTTTTCATTACGCGTACCATCTTCATAAACAATATCACCAACATTTAACTGATTACAGGCTAAAAATTCCCAACCACCGAGATAAAGCAATGACTTTATCCAGGAATTACCAACAGTCCCAATTGATGGCACAATTAAATTACAGCCTGCCCAAACCGCCGTTTCATATTCCATATAGTATTCCTTGGCGTCATAACCCTTGCTGATCAAATATTCATAAAATTTAGTGCATTGTTCGGTGATACTATCTAACAACTCAAATTTTCCTCTTTTGCTTGTTGGCCGCAGAATTCCCATTACGGCAATTTTTGGCTCCATACCAAATTTATTTTTCATGTGCTCTATGGTATGTTCAACTTCGTAGATTTTATCTTCCAAAGTCATACCTTGATAAACCGAACAAGTTGTAACAAAAAAAGAATAATCCCCTTTTTTCATAATCGCTGTAAAAAGTTTGCGGTTACTGGGGATCGGTTCCATGTTAAACTCCCGATAAAATACATCTAGGGTTGTTGAGTCTTTTACCTGCCCGCGGACAATGCCTTCAACTTTTTTATCTTTTAACAACTTGATTAAAACTTCGCTGGCCTGATCTTGATCTGGCTCAACCAGATTTTCAAAACCGTCAATCTGAGCGCCGACAACGACAATATCGGCGTATTTAGAGGCTTTCTTTAGACTAGCAATTGTTTCGGGAATCGGCCGCATAATAGCAATGGCAATTTTTCTTTTTTTGGTTTTAGCTTGGTCTAAAAATAGTTTGGCAAAATCCATAAATTTTTAATCATTAAAAATAAAAATTGGTTCTTGATAATGACGAATTTTATTTTCCTCAAACCTCTTGGCAATCAATTTTTTTAGTTCTAAATTCTTTTGCCCTAATGATTTTTTATTTTTTAAAATTTCTAAGGGTATGTCAATTCTCAAGGCGCGACCGCTGATTACGTGCCGCGTAATTCCCGAAGGAATTTTTAGATTTTTTTGAGCGACTAAAATAATATCCTTAGGTTTGAATTTAGGGAAAATAATCAAAGTTTTGTTTCTACTAACAACGGAAAGGTTATTTTCATTATCAAAACGGTAAAATTTATATTTGTTTTTATAAATAGCGGCAATTTTATTCAAAGACTGAACTTGCTCAAAAAAATTTTTGGTTTTTATCGGTAAGCAAATTATCTTATTGCCCTGCAACTTAAAATTGGCCCTTGCCGATTTAAGTAAGGCCTTACTAATTTTTGCAAAAAAACTTTTAACGGGTAAACCAACGACTAAATGATTCCAAGTCTTTAATTCCAAGCCAGGCTGGGAATAATTTACAACTTGGACCAAAATATCTTTGTAACCTAAACTTTTAAAAACCGTTGTCCGGTTAGCCCCGTCCAAAACTACAAATTTATTTGACTTACCAATTGGCGCCACTAACGGCGGATTGGTAAAAATCCGATCCTGTTTAATCTTTGCCATCAATCGTTTAACCCTCAAGGGATCAACGTCTTCGTGCAAAACCAAACTGTTCAAACTAACAATTTTTAGATTTGGTAAATTATTACTCATGATTTTTTTATTAACTCTTTTTCATTAGCCAATAAATCGGAAAGGCTGCCGATTTGATAATACTCATTATCTTTAATCAAACCGGAGTTACTGTTTAAAATATGATAAATTCGATAAGAAAAATCAACATATTTATCCTGAAATGATTTTACCGCTTGCAAAAACATTTGGCAATTAGCCAATTTATCGTCAGTATAAACAATTACCCTGTAACCTTGTTGGTATTTCTCAGTTAAATAGTTTGCCACCATTTCTGGAGTTTTTTTGTTCGTTTCACCAAAATCAAAAGTTGAATTAATTTTTTGAAAATACGGCCGGAAATCAAAACCAGTCTTTGGCAGCAAACATTCTGCACGCCAATCCATTTGTTCTGGCGTGCCAGTTGTAAAAGTTTCATTATGTTTAGCCCACTCTAGAACTTCTTTAGCGCCCGGTTGCAAATCAAGTTGAAAATACCAACCTTGACTATAGGGTATTTTCTGCATTTCTTCATATTCTCTGTCAGAAATCTCAGAAATATTTTTGCCTAACTGAGCCTCTAGCCAGGCATCATAAGTTGGCTGACCAGTTTTTTTAGCATCCCACTTCTCGTAAAAAATTGTCCCAGCCAGATCCCAAAGGTAAAGTGTTTTTATCATATCCAGTAGTAGAAATTTAATTAACTAATTATTAAAATTATTCACAACGTATTGTTAGATGGTAAATATTAACCCGGGACTGATAAAAATTATCAAATTTTCACTACCGGACATATTATTTTTTCTTTAAAATAATTACCAAACCGTGATTGGCTTTAACCTCCACTAAATCACCATCTTTTAAAACTTTAGTAGCAACTTTAGTACCGATGATACAAGGAATTCCTAACTCCCGAGAAATTATTGCGGCATGACAAGTTATTCCACCTTCATCAGTAATGATGGCCGAAACCAATCTCAGCGCTGGCATATATTCTGGTCTGGTCATTGAAGCAACAATTATATCTCCTGACTTAATTTTTTTAAGGGATCGCAATGTCGTACAAATTTTAACATGACCAACTACCGTACCAACCGAGGCAGTCATACCGGTAATTTCCTTAACTTCAGCTATCTTTTTTTGGTAAAACTTTTTAGTAAACTCCTGAGCCGGCTTACCAGTTAAGACTATTGGGTTTTTCTGATTATAAATATAAACACATCTTTTACTCCGGCGTACTAATTGTTTTCTAAAATCTTTAGATTTAAAATTTGCTAATGTTAATTCATAAGGAATCGAAAATCTTAAGTAATTAATATCAATTTTAAATCTTTTGGCAACTACTGCCAATAATCTGTCTAAATAATCAATTGCCAGTAAAGCATTTTCTTTTCTTTCATCTTGAAAACTGGTTAAAAACTCAGTAATTTTGACTAACTCGACTAAAGAGCTAGGCAGCTTTAGCTCTTTGATTAATTGGCGTTTCTGCTGAATAATCTCATTAAAATTGGTTCTTTTTAAATTTATTAATGATCTAGATTCTCTAAGAATTTCACCAATTGTAAGATTATATTTTCCAGCATAGCTATTTCTAACCCAAAAATACTTTTTTAAAAGATTTTTGGCCAAGGTTATTTTTTTAGCCTTATTTTTTTCTAAAGCGATAATTTTTAAATTGTCTTCATAACTTTTAACAAATGACACTTTAATTGGTGACATTAAAAGTGAAAATTTTTGATTCAGTTCCTTTGGGCTATTTAAGTACTTGGACAATTCTTGCTTGATCTTGACATCAGTAGTCAAAACAAAAGGCTCAATTACGTGCGCAACACCAACCGCAAAAGCTTCTCTTTTTGAACCTTCATTAATTAATCCAATTAAATCATTGTTAGATATTTTGGCTAAATTTATTTGATCAATCTTTCTAAAAAATACTTTCGATTCGGCCATTTGGCATAAATAAATTTTTCTAATTTTCACAAAAAAATTCTTATCCTTTTTCAGCTTGGTTATAATTTTTTGACCTAAAATATCAAGATCGTTTACATAATAATGATAATCACCGTAATTATTTTTATAAAGCAACAAAAAATAACTATATGTAAAACCCAATTCTTTTTCCATTACCTTGCAGCTTTCTGCTGCCGACACAAGATGAACAAGAGTTGAGTTAAAGCCTTGACTGTACCATTTTGCTTTTAATGCTTGATTTAAATCCATATTATTTTCTTTTTAAAATCGTTACCACCCCATGATTAGCATCAACTTCAACCAAGTCACCATCTTTTAAAACCCGAGTCGCAATTTTTGTCCCAACAATGCTTGGAATCTTTAATTCTCTGGCAACAATCGCAGCATGGCTAGTCACGCCACCTTCATCAGTAATGATGGCCAAAACTTTGTTCAGAAATGGTACGTAACTAATCGTAGTCATTGGCGTAACTAATACCATACCCTTTTTAATATTCCTTAAATCAGTAACCGAATAGGCCACTTTGACAAGTCCAACCACCCGCCCGGCATAAGCGGCTTGGCCAAAAATAACATTCGTTTCTTCTTTATAGATTACAAAACTAAGCTTTGCTTGGACTAATTTTGCCGTTTGACCAAAGAAAAATTTTATCTGTCGGTTAACCGCTATTAAAATATAAAAATTTTGGCGCCGCTTTAACTCACCAATGCCAACAATTGCTGAATTATTCTGCAATGACTTAGCTAACTCCTGGTAATTCATACCCAAAATCAACTCTTTAGGTATGCCTAAAATTTGGCCTAAATTTTGCTTAATTTTTTCTAAAGTACTTTTGTCAGTTTTGGTAAAAAATTTACCGCATTGGTCTTTGGTTTGGGCGAATTTAGAAACTAAATCGACTTTATGTTTTCCCTGGTAAAAATGGTCAAAAAGAGTTGAAAAACGATAAACTGAATATAAACTACGATAACTGTTATAGAATAAATCAAGGGCCTTTGCCATTTCTTGAACTGACAGTTTCTTTTTTTCCAACAGCTTGTTGACTTTCAAAATTACTTTTTTCGTTTCAACTAGCTGAGTCAAAATTATTTGGTTAACTTTTAAAAAATAACTTTTATTTTTTTTATTACAAAATTGGTTAATTTTTTTTTGATCACTAAGCGAACCATAAACAGTCAAAATATTTTTTTTAGAAATCAAAAGCTGATCGCGATAGCCCCAACCGATTCTTCTTGGCATGTCTTTAATATAACCATCAAAAGCCAGGCTGGCAATAAAATAACTAAAGCCTTCACGAGTGAAAATCGGATCCCAGGTAGTTTTTTTAATATTTACCATAAATTCATAACCAATTAATTAAATCTTGCGCCAAGATATCGGTAGTCACCTGGTATTTAATTTTTTCATCGTCTGGAATATATTTTTGCGCGATATAGTCATAAGTCCCGGTAACTGATACGGCCAACAAATCACTAAATTTCATTTCAAAAGCTTGTTTCAAGTATTGAGCCGACATTCCGCCATTATAAATAATGTCATAAGCATACAAAGTCTTTATCTGATTGGTGATTCTTTCAAAAAACAAAGCCAGTCCGGAAACCATATAATCAATTTCATAAGATTTGATATTGTCAATTTCTGCTTTGAATTCCGTTTGCTCTAACGTTTTAAGCCACTGATCTCTTATCAAATTTAAATAGACAATTGAACCTTGCCCGACTAGCGGCTTAATGCCAAAGTAAAAATTTAATACGGCAAAAATCATAAATAAACTGGGAAAAATTTCTCTTTTCTCAAGCAAATTTCTTATTTCGTTTAGATCAAAATTTACGCTCAAATTTTTAAACTCCTCATCACCCGGAACAAGCTTGTCAGCGCTGACATACATTCTTAGCAGCTTATTTTCTGTTGGGTGCTTGCGCCAAAAAAAGTGAGTTCCTTTGTTTTCTTTTTCGTTCCACGTCACGACTATGCCCCGAAAATCAGCTAAAATCTTTTCTCGATATTGCCGGTTGAACAAAATTTCAGTAACAAAATTTTTCTCCGCCAAAATTTTTAATAAGCAATTAGTTGTCAATTCTTCTTGGGTGATATATAAAAGCTCCGGTAAATTTTTTCTGATTTCAGAAGCAAATAAACGAGGCCAGGAATCATTAACAATCAACGTAATTTGGTCATTATAATTATTACAATTGGAAAAATCCAAAGATTTAATCCGCTCATATTCTCCGACCAAAAATTGTTGTTCCTTGTCATTAAGCTCACTCCAGCGTTTTGATTTTTTTATTCGCCCGACAAAGTCAAAATCCCGTTTAGGAATCAAGCAGGAATTTAGCTCCGTTTCGCTATTGGAAAAAATTGGCACTTTCTTACCATGGAGCTGAAAGCCATTTTTGCTAAAATAGTTATTCGGCGGAACGTCGCCGCTGGAAATGACGATGATCGCCGGTGGCTTCTGGTCTTGAAAAAATTTGCCAATGTTGGCAATCACGTTGTCAGAAATCAACAACGGATGATTTAAAACCTGATGATGGTCAACAATATTATTCGCCAGCTGCTGGTCAAAATTAATATTTAATTTTTTCTGACAGTCTTTTCCGAACAATGTTTTAAACTTATTCAACATTTCCTTTTTAACAATTTCCTGCCTTTTGGCGTAAACCGGATTATGCTTGAATTTATAAATGCCATCAGAGTATTGCCTCAAGGTCAAATTAATTTCAAAAAATCGTTTAAAAATTGGCGAATATTTCTTGATTTGTGCAATCATTAAATCTTTTTCTTTTTCAATTTGTTGCTTGTTCATAAATTATCTTAATTTTATTATTATTCCCTTATTAGCATCAACCTCAATCAAATCACCATCTTTTAAGACTTTGGTAGCAATTTTAGTACCCACGACACAAGGAATTCCCAGCTCCCGGCTGACAATGGCAGCATGACAAGTTATTCCGCCTTCATCGGTAACTATTGCTTTGCAGATTCTCATCTTTGGCAAATAGTCTGGATGAGTCGTAATTGCCACCATGATATCACCTTTTTTGGTTTTAATGATATCGCGGTCAAACTTAACTATTCTCACTCTCCCTTTAGCCTGACCGACACAAGCTGTTATTCCTTTAATTTCTCGGGATACTTTTCTGCTTTCCTTAATTAAATTTAAATAATATCTTGCTTTTCTACCAGTCAAAAAGGCTAGCCTCCCTTCTTGCAAAATTAAAATACCTTGCTGCTTACGTCTCTGGATTTCTTCTTTAGAGATTGGCTTGCCTTGAAGAAATTCAATAATCTCTGGCGTAGAAAATAAAATCAAGTCCTGATATTTGATCTTTAAACGTCGGCTGATTTTCTCAAATATAAAATGAAATATATAAACGCCTTTGCGCCTAATCTCGTCGCGATAATCCCTCAAATAAACCAACTCCTGATTAATCTTGATAGACTTTGTCTGTTGATTATTAATCTTTAAATCATTTTTTAATTTTAGAAAAGATATTTTTTCTGAATCAACCGGCTTAAATTGTTTAACATAATTTCTAAAATCGTTTTTGGTCCAAGGTTTTGCATTCAAATCATTATAAGGCAACCACTGATACTTACGATAAAGCCGATCAATCGGAATAGCTTGTCCTCTTTTTTTGTATTTAACAATTTCTTGCTCAAAAATAAAAATTGATGCTTTTTTTACTGGCTGATTAACTGTAGATAAATAATCATTAATTTTTTCCAACCCAGACAAAGATGCCGCTTGCTTTGCGATAAAATTATTGACAATCTCTGCTTGGTGCTCACCTAAAACAAAAGCCCAATAAACATATTTAGCAAAAACTAACCATGGCTTATAATAATCCTGTAAAATTTTAACTAATTGTTGATTACTTGAAGCGGAAAAATCAAGATTCCTATATTTCTTTGCCGTCTGGAGATAATTTTGGCAGGAATTATTAAATTCTTTTTTAAAAACTCTAAATTTTTTTTGGTCTGCCAAGTATTTTCTGGCTAATGACCAATAAAGTCGTTCCTTTATCTTTTCTTCAGTTACAGCAACAGAAAGTCCCTGATAAAAAGTAAAAAAAGCAAATGGTAAATTAAATCCTGCAGCCTGAGAGACTAAAATTTGTAGCAAAGTTTCATTATAATGAACGGAATAATCCCGCGACCAAAGTTTTGCATACCTCTTCATATTTTTCTTACTACTCCTTTGTTGGCATCAACCTCTACTTTATCCCCGGTTTTAAATACTTGAGTAGCGACCTTGGTCCCAACTATACCAGGAATTCCCAACTCCCGCGAGACAATCGCGGCATGACAAGTTACCCCGCCGTCATCGGTCACAATGGCCCCGGCCCGCTGCATAGCAGGCAAAAAATCAACTGCCGTCATGGTCGTTATCAAAATTTCGCCTTTTTTTAAAAATTTAACCGCTGCTTTGGCACTTTTGGTCACAAACGCTAAGCCTTTTACTTTTCCTAGCGAAGCAATTTCACCAGTGACTTGGGAAGAATGTTTTGATTTTAATGTCTCCAAAACCAACTTGGTTAAAACTTTATTTGCCTTGGGTCCAATATATTTTTCAACCTTCCCATTTTTACTGACCCAGGTAATCCCCTTTTTTCTTTTTTGAATTAAAGTTAAATCCAGCTTCTGTCTTTTCAAACACAAATTTTTTATCTCGGCGTCAAAATAATACAAGAGATTGTTATAATTGACATCAAATCTTTTAGCTATCTCTTTGAGGGCAGAAAAAATAATTTGATTACATCTCATTTGGCTTTCTTTTCGCCGATCATGCAAAATAACAAAAGTATCTAAAAGATTAAAATAAGGTTTCAGCTCAGCCTGGGCTAATTTATATTTTTTTAAAATTTGATTCCTCTCGGCTTTAACTTGCCCGGAAAAACCATTGATTTTTTGCAATTTTTTTCGCCGGTCATTGATATTTATTTTTTTTAATTTGGCTAAATCTTTTTTTACTTGATCAGAAGTCAACTCATTGCTGCCATCCCAGCTCATGGCAATCCAAGCAAAATTTCTGACTAATTGGTGCAAAGCCAGCAATGTATAACTTTTGGTCATAGAGATTTCTAAAACTCTTTTTTGATATTTTAAACTTTCGGTCGTTTGGGCTGGGATTAAAAGTTTTACCAGATCAGTTTGATCAATTTTTTCCCTAGTCATCTTTCTTAATTTCTCGCTAAAAATCTGGTTAAAAAAATCATCAAATAAATCCACGCCGTATTCATTAAAAACAACATTATTCAAAAAAATATTTTTAGTTTGGCTAAACAATTTATACAATTCTTGATCTGATATGGTTTTTACTTTTATCTGTTTTAGCTGAGGCAAAATATTTTTTGTTTGATTCTCTAAATTATTAAAAAAAATCAAAAAATCGTTAAATTTTCTTTTTGAGACCAGCCAATTACCTATCCACTTTCCCGCCGTTTTTTCTATAGCATCAGCGTCCCTGGCCCACCAAAGATAACCATTCTTAAAAGCTATAACGTCATAATGATTAGCCAAGTAAGGATACTTTTTGTTTGGTTTTAATTGGATTAAATTAAGATAAGCCGAAACACTTTGAGGCTGAACTGAGTCCCGCTCATAGACTCGCCAATTAGTTTGTTTTGTAGTCATATTATTTAATTTTTTTAACCCAGCCCTTAATTGTATCAACTTGAACTAAATCACCATCTTTTAAGACTTTAGTAGCAATTTTAGTCCCAACAATGCAAGGAATGCCTAATTCGCGCGAGACAATAGCCGCATGAGAAGTCATGCCACCTTCGTCGGTCACAATCGCAATGGCTTTTTTAATCACTATAATAAATTCGGGCGCAGTCATTGGTGCAACCAGGATTTCACCCTTTTTCATTTTGGAAAAATCAGTGGCTGAAGTTAAAATTCTGGCTCGACCCAAAACGGTCTTACCGCGACTCACGACTAAACCTTTAAATTCTTTCAAGCTTTTGTTAATTTTAATCTTGGTAAATTCTAAAATTATTTTTTTGGCCAAAGCGCCAGATATATATTGAAGCTTATTTTCCTCTTGGCTATAATGAGCTATTAGATAACGACGCCGCTTGGCTATTTCCGCGGGTGTTAATTTTTTATTTTTTTCCGCTAAACTCAAAATTTCAAAATAATTATAGTAATGCAATGACTCAAAATCAATATCATAACGCCGGCTGAATTCGGTCAAAAACAAATCAATATAATGATTGGCCAAAAAAATATAAAATTTTCGCAAATCCTGCCACCAAACACAAAAGGCTAAACGGTTGGCAATCTTTAAAATTTCATTATTTAATCTATAATTTTTAGCCAGGGCTTCTTTTTCTTGCTTTACTTTTACCGAATGAAATTCAAGCTCATTTACTTTTTTTCTCAACTCATTTTTATTGTATTTTAATAATTCCTGCTCAAAATATTTAACACTTAAAACTTGGGTATGGTGATAACTGTTCAAAATCCAAAAATATTTTTTTTGGTACTCATTAATTTTTTGATCAAATACTTTTTTGTTATTAATTAATTTCTTTAATCTAATTAAATCCAGATCGGCTTTTTGATAAAATGACAACCGCTGAGGCGCTGACAATCTTTCAAAAACTTTAATGAAATCGCTTGACGGTACTATTTTTCCCAACTTATCTTTTAAAATTATTTCCCCGCCATAATTGGCAACTTCAGGCAATAAACCAATAGTCCAAAAATCCAAATAACCATCCGACCATTTCTTAAACACTGAATACAACTCTTGATTGCTAAGTTTTTTTAAACGATTGGCTGATATCGCCTTTTGATATTTTAACCAATTACCCAAAATATTTTGCCAACGCTGATAATTAGTTTTAAATTTTTTATCATTAAGAACCGACTGCTCAAAATTTTTGCTGCCATTGTCAACCAAGGCTTGATTGTCAGTAATTGCTGTCATTTTTTCTTCAGTCATCAACCATAAAACATCAGGCCAGCTGACAAATTCCTTGGAAAACTTAGTAAAAGCAACATTAAAAAAATCCGGGTAAATTAATTTACCATCAATCGGACCCCAACGAAATAATTCTTTTTTGGGGTCAATGTCTATTTTCATACAAAAGGTATTATTTAGTTGAGCCTTTTAAAAGCTCAAGAGCTTTATCTAATTGAGGATCTTTTTGATTTTTAGCATCTTCGGGGCTAAATTTTACTTCCACATCCGGTTTAATCCCTTCGTGATTAATATTTTTACCATTTGGGGTTAACCATTCGGCAATTGTTAATTTAACCGCTGAACCGTCAGAAAAATTGCGCAAATCTTGAACCGAACCCTTACCAAAAGTTGTTTGACCGACCAGCTTGGCCACACCGTAATCCTGCAAGGCACCAGCCACAATTTCCGAACCCGAAGCGCTGCCGCCGTCAACCAAAACCACGGTCGGGATACCGGCAAACCGAGCTTGGCGGTCCGCACTGTGACTGATTTTTTCACCGCTCCGCAATTTTTCGGAAACCACAGTTTTACCATCAACCCATTCACCGGCCACTTCAATGGCAGTATTTAAAAATCCGCCCGGATTATTGCGCAAATCCAAAATTATACCTTTGGGATTCAAAGCTAAGACTTCAGGCACAATTTGATCCCACTTCGGCAAAGTATTTTCGTTAAAATACGAAAGTTGAATATAGGCAATGTTGCCGTCTTTAAGCGAAAAACCTTTATCCGTCTCACTTTTGCCAGCCGTATCTTTGCGGGTAAATTTGACACTGTCAATCTCAATTTTATCTCTAGTAATAGAAACTTCTCTTGGCCCACTGCTGCCTTCGCTTAAAATAGTCAATTTAACCTGAGTTCCTTTAGGCCCACGAATAATACTAACCGCAAAGTCTAAGGCGATATTGGTAGTATCCTTACCATCAATAGCTAAAATTTTATCTCCAGCTTTCAGGCCGGCTTTATCAGCCGGTGTTCCCGGTAAAGGCGCAATGACAGTCAGCTGACTATCTTTCATCCCAATTTCTGCACCAATACCTTCAAAGCTGCCGGACAATTCTTCTTCAAACTTTTTGGAAATTTCGGGATTGAGAAAAACCGAATAAGGGTCTTTTAAAGACCCAACAATACCGGCCAAGGCACCATAAAATAACTGGCTGTCAGGCACATCAGATTTAACGTAATTATTTTTAACATACTGCCAAACTTGCCAAAATTCATTAAAATTTACATCTTTACTCAAGTAATCCGGCAGTGGTTGATTTTCATTAAGCACTTTACCGCCAACAAAATTAAGCTGGATTTCTGACTGCAGATGACCAAAAGAAAAACCAATAACAAAAATTATTAAAAAAGCCGACAAGATTAAATAAGTTGCCGATACGCCAAAAACTAATTTTGATTCTTTAATTTTATTTTTTTCCATTATTTTAAATAATAAATTAGTCAATTTTTTCAATTTTAACCCCGATACTTTGTAAGCGGCTGCACAAATCTTGGTACCCTCGCTCAATTGAATAAACATTACGCAAAATTGATTTGCCTTCCGCCGCCAACATAGCTGGGATTAAAATCGCCGCGGGTCTTAAAGCCGGCGGACAAACCACTTCATTACCGCGCAATTTAGTTGGACCACTGATATAAACTCGGTGCGGATCAGCCAAAACGACTTTAGCGCCTAATTTATTCAATTCGGTAAAATAAATTGCCCGTTCCTCGTAAACCCAATCAAAAATTAAAGTTGTACCTTTGGCTTGGGTGGCAATCGGCGCAAAAAACGGCAGGTTATCAATATTTAAACCGGGATAAGGTTGGCTGGAAATTTTTTCTTCCAAAGCTACCAGCTTGCTTTTGAAAGTCCTGATATCAACCAACTGGCTTTGACCGTTTTTGGCTTTATAAGTTTTAATTATTTTATACTTAAAACCCATTTTTTCCAGTTTTAAAAGTTCCAGTTCCAAAAAATCAATCGGGCAGCGCTTAATGGTTATTTCCGAATTGGTCGTAGCGGCAATTGAGAGAAACAGCATGGCTTCAATTGGGTCTTCAGTTAAATCGTAACTGATATTTTTATTGATATCTCTTTTGCCTTCAATTTCCAAAGTGGTGGTACCAATTCCCTTAATTTTAACCCCTAACTTAAGCAAAAAATAACACAAATCCTGAACCTGATAGTTGGCTGAGGCAAATTTAATCACGGTTTTACCCCCAATCTTTGCCGCGGCTAAAATCGCGTTTTCTGTTACCGTGTCACCGGCTTCATATAAAACCAAATTCTTTACGGCCGTTAATTTCTTGGCACTGACTTCGTAATAACAACGCGAAGTGTTAATTTCAATGCCAAAATTTTGTAAGGCATAAAGATGAGGCTTGACCGTTCGTTTGCCCAAACGGCAACCGCCGGGTTGGGGCACGACGAATTTATTTTGCCAATGAACCATTACCGCCAATAAAAACAAAATACTTCTGGTTTTAACGGCTGATTCATAATTTATCTTGCTTAAATTAAATTTTTTTGGGGGCAAAATTTCAATGTCTTGCTTGCCAAGCCATTTAACATTTACGCCAATGCTTTGCAAAACTTCAATGATTCTATGGACTTCTTCAATTTTTGGTACTCCCTTTAAAGTAGTTTTTCCCTTATTTAAAAGCGCTGCATTTAATAAAACCACAGCGGCATTTTTTGAAGTATTGGTAACCAAACTTCCTTTTAATTTTTGACGACCAGTAATTAAATAATTACTCATAAAAAATTAGCAAATATTTAAAAATTCTGATAAGATCTATTTAGACTAGACTTTTTAATTCTACTATAATATACCAAGTTTTGCAAGCCATATGAACCTAAAATATCGCCGAATTCTCTATTCTTCCTTTATTGCCCTATTTCTAATTATTACTCCGATTGTCACCTTCTACGCGGCGGGCTACCGTTACAATTTAAAAAAGCACCGGATTGAAAAAACCGGTATTTTATACCTGGACTCCAAACCAAGAGGTGCCCAAATTTTTATTAATGGCAAATATCAAAACAAAACACCGGCCCGCTTTCCTTATTTATTACCTGACATTTACCAAGTTGAGGTTAAAAAAGAAGGTTATCATTCCTGGCAAAAAAATTTGGAAATTAAAAGCAACCTGACTACCTTTGGTAAGGATATTGTTTTGTTTAAAAATAATCTACCAATTAACATTATTCAAGGTGATATCAATATCTTTGTTATCTCCCCCAGTCAAGATAAAATTATTTATTCAATAATTAAAGACAATCTTGAAGAGCTAAGGTTGTTTAACTTGAATAATAAAACTGATTTTCTAATTAAAGATTTCAACAAACAAAAAAATGATGAACTTGAATTCATTAGTTGGTCATTAAATCCAAACAAAATTTTGGTAAAAAACCAAACTGCTCAATTTAATAAGTATTTAGTGGTGGATATTGATACCTTAAAAATTAAAGAACTTTTTGATATTACCCGATTAAATTTTGATAAAGTGGCTTGGGATAGTGTTAATGAAAACTATCTTTATGGCTTAAGTAAAAAAATACTTTACCAAATTGATTTGGCTAATAATTCCGCTAAGCAAATATTGCCCAACGAAATCCAAGACTTTGAGACTAGGGGCAATGATATTTATTACATTAATACCATTAAGAATGAATCATACCTGAATAAATTTTATTTAACCCCGCCGGCCCAAATTGTTGATCAGGTAGAAAAAATTAAGCTAATCGCTGGCGCCAAATTCAGTTTGCAAAATTCGCCGGCTAATTACGTAATTTTATTAGACAAAAACAGCAACGATTTATTTATTATTAACACTAAAGTGTTTATTGATGGCGATATTAATAAAAATATCGTTTTGCAAGATAAAGCCCAAAAAATTATTTGGTCGCTGGATAATAAAAATCTTTTGTACTATACTGATTTGGAAATTAGAATTTTTAACCTTGATACCCAACAAAAAAGTTTAGTTACCCGCTACGGCAGCGTCATAAACCAAGCCGCTTGGTATCCAACAAATAAATATCTGGTTTATCAGGTTGAAAATGCCATTCGGATAATTGAAACATCATCACAAGAGCCAAGAAATGACCTAAAAATTGCTGAGCTGCAAAAAATTACCAGCTTCATTATTGATAATGCCGGAAAAAATATTTATTTTGTCGGCCAGGCTGGTGCCTTACAGGGAATTTACCAATTAGAAATACAATAAATAAGAATATTAACAAAAAAGACCGGGATTAACCGGTTTTTTAAATCAGAAATCCTAAACTCTAAATTCTAAACAAATTACAAATTTAAAACATTAAATCGCTTTGGATTTGTAATTTAGAATTTTGAGTCTAATCTGGTTTTCTCAGCCAAATCAATTGTTATTTTTTCCAGTTACCAAATTTACCGCTTTTACCAAACTATTTCCCTTCTTTCCTTAGCCGAGCAATAGTATTGCCAGCTTCCAGCAGGGCATCAAAAGTGCCTGTATCCAACCAATAATGCTCATATACTTTTACATCTAAATTGCCTTCTTTTAGATATAGATTATTTATATCTGTGATTTCTAATTCTCCCCTACTAGAAGGCTTTAAATTTTTGGCTTTATCAATCACGGTATTATCATAAATGTACAAACCAGTTACCGCATAATCACTCTTTGGATTGCTTGGCTTTTCTTCGATACTAACTGCCTTGCCGTCTTTATCAAATTCCACTACCCCAAATCTACTCGGATCAGGCACTCGCTTGGCAAAAACCCGGCCGCCGAATTTAAAACTCCGTATCGCATTGTCCAAAAAATTACCATCGCCGACAAATAAGTTATCTCCGAGTATCAAGGTCACGTTATTATCGCCAATAAAATCTTGCCCAATCAAAAATGCCTGAGCAATTCCCTCTGGCTTGTCCTGTATCTCGTAAGTTATTTTTATACCAAAATCCTTGCCGCTGCCCAAAAGTTTAGAAAATTTATCAATATTATCCGAGTCAGAAATTATCAATATATCTTTTATTCCTCCGTCCACTAAAGTTTCCAATGGATAGTAAACCATCGGCTTATCGTAAATTGGCAAAAGTTGTTTGGAAGTAACTTTTGTCAGCGGATGTAGGCGCGAACCGGTTCCCCCGGCTAAAATTATTCCTTTCATAAGTTAGCTGGTAGATTAGTAGCTTGTAGCTGGTAGGTTTACCAAAAACTAAGCTGACCTATAAATTAATATGCTTTTAAAAATATTTTCATTATTTTAATAGAGTTAATTCCATCCTTAATCTACTTCCTACAAGCTAACCAAATACTCCCTCAAAGCTTCCTCCCAACTTCTCGTCGGCTCCAGCTTAGTATTAATTAAAGCCGCATATTGCGGCCGCGGGGCAGGCTGAGGAAATTCATCAGAGCTGCAAGGCACGACATCGTTTTTTAAATTTTTTAATTCAATCGATTTTTTAGCCAAATCATACCAAGTAATTCCGCCTAGGGGCGTTTCATTAGTCACATGATAAATGCCGTAAGGCTTTGAACCATCAATAATTTCCCTGGTCCTTAAAGCTAAATCTTTGGCAAAAGTTGGTTTGCCAAAATGGTCATTGACCACTTTTAATTTACGCTGAATCTGGGCTTTTGTCAAAATTCTTTGAACAAAATTCTTAACACCAAATTCGCCAAAAAGCCAAGACGAACGAATGACATAATACATCTCACCATTTTTTTGGACCAATTGTTCGCCTAATAACTTTGATTTACCGTAAGCCCCTAAGGGATTGGGTAAATCGGTTTCAATGTAACCCAATTTTTGCCGACCGTCAAAAACATAGTCGGTGCTGTAATGGACTAAAATCGCACCCAACTCCTTGCTGACTGAAGCTAAATAACCAGGGGCTAAACCATTAACGGCATTAGCCAAACTAATATTTTTTTCGGAGCAGTCAACGTCAGTATAAGCTGCGGCATTTAAAATCAAGGTTGGTTTAAGCTCACCGATTTTTTCTTTAATTTCCTGCTCTTTGGTAATATCCAAATTAGCCTGGTCCCAAATGACCGGATTTTTATCGGCAAAAACTTTTTCCAACTCGTGACCCAACATGCCGTTGGCACCGAGGATAAGGATTTTTTGGGGCATAATGGTAAATTACAAATCTCAAATTACAAATTCCAAATATTTTTCAAATCGCAAACTTAAAATTCAAAACGTTTATAATTTGGTGCTTTGAATTTGTGATTTGTTTGGGATCTGAGATTTTGAATTTGGTGCTTAATCACTTCCAGTTCTTCGCCAAAATTTTTGCAATATATTTCTTAAACTTAAGCTGCTCAGGGATGGAATTTGTTATTTCCAAACAGACATAATTTGAAAAATATTTCTTTGGCAGCTTTGCCAAGTAATCAAAATCATGAAATGAAGTCGCCTGATGATGACTAACTAAATTTTTTCTAACTTCACTGACATGGTTACAGCCAATTTTATAATTTTTTATCGCTTCTTTTGTCGTCTCTAAATTCCCCGGGCGATTATCCATAATAACTAACAAGTGGGACAAATCCAAACAAATACCCCCAAATTTTTTAATATTAGGCTGTTTTATTTCTAAATATTTTAGCCAATTGTTTTCGACAAACATTTGCCGGCAAAATTGGCTGGGCTGATATTTTTCATTATGCGAATAATGAATAGTAAAAACTTTAACGCCGTACCTTGAAGCCAAATATTTAATTTCAGCTTCAGTCATATCGTGACGTAAATGAACATGAACAATTCTTTTTATCTCTAATTTTTCCAGCCGTTGATAAATTCTTTTTCTGACAGTGGAGTTAGCCCCGGTTAAAAAAAGAGAAAATTCACAAATTTTCAATCTTTTAACGTCTCTAATCATTCTTTCCCAATCCCCCCGAAAAGTCACTACTGACGGATAAATTCTTTTAGCAATATCACTCGCCTTCATTTCAGAATTTTGTAATTAATTACAAATAAATATATAAAAAATTAATTAATTTAGTATTTTGACTCTTTTATTCACCACCGACAAAAGCATCAAAGTTTCACTACCGGGCATATTGCTTTTGGTAGTATTCTTTGTACTCACCGGATTTTACTTTTTGCCACCAATCTTGATTTTGCTGATACCACTCAACGGTTTGTTTAAGATATTGATCAAAATCGTGCTCTGGTTTATAACCTAATTCTTTTTGCGCTTTTGAGTAATCAACGGCATACCGGCGATCATGACCCGGCCGGTCTTTGACAAATTCAATCATTTTTTCATCCTGACCCAAAATCTTTAAAATCTTTTTAACAATTTCCAAATTATTGATATCTTGAGACATGCCACCAATGCAGTAAGTTTGGCCAATTTGGCCTTTTTCTAAAATCAAATCAATCGCTTTGCAATGATCGGTAACAAAAAGCCAATCACGAACATAAAGACCGTCACCGTAAACCGGCACCTTTTTACCCGCTAACAAATTAGTAATTGCCAAAGGGATAAGTTTTTCCGGAAATTGATAGGGGCCAAAATTATTGGAACAATTAGAAATGGTAATTGGCAACTGATGAGTGTCAAAATACGCTCTGACCAAATGATCCGAACCGGCCTTGCTGGCTGAATACGGACTGTGCGGATTGTACGGCGTATTTTCGTTAAATTTTTCCTTGGAATCCAAAGCTAAAGCGCCAAAAACTTCATCGGTTGATATATGATGAAAGCGCTTGTCGTAATCTTTGGCCGCAGCCAATAAAATTTGGGTGCCCAAAACATTGGTTTTTACAAACTCGCCGCAGTCAATAATTGACCGATCAACGTGCGACTCAGCGGCAAAATGAACAATGATATCACAATCCTTAACCAAAGTTGAGACTATATCAATATTGCAAATATCGCTTAAAACAAATTTATAATTGGGATTAGCTTCAACCGCTTTTAAATTTTGTAAATTGCCGGCATAAGTCAATTTATCCAAATTAACAATCTCGTCTTGAGGATGAGTTTTTAACCAATACTGGATAAAATTTGAACCGATAAATCCCGCCCCACCAGTGACTAATAGTTTCATATTAATTTAAAATTATAATGCTTTCTTAATTTTTTCCGCTATGGCTTGCATCTCCCCTTCGCCGTATCTGCCTTGCGGCCATAAATGCAAACCGTCATTTTCTTTTCGCGGAATGATATGAAAATGCAAATGGCCAATGATCTGGCCGGCCACTGGATCATTATTTTCCGTCACATTATAGCCGGCAACTTGCAAACCTTCTTTTAACCCTCGGCCGATTTTTTTGACTACCTTTATTAGTACGCATAATTCGTCT
Source organism: Patescibacteria group bacterium (assembly GCA_041649675.1). GTDB lineage: Bacteria > Patescibacteriota > Patescibacteriia > Buchananbacterales > UBA6539 > JBAYJS01. The sequence goes on from JBAZMQ010000009.1 coordinate 25,432, forward strand.
TCGGGCATAGCTTCTAAATTAGCATAATGCCTTTTGGGAATGACTAAAACATGGCCATCATGAACCGGGGCAATATCCAAAAAGGCCAAAATTTTTTCATCTTCATAAACTTTGGCACTAGGAATTTGTCCGGCAACAATTTTACAAAAAATACAGTTTTGATCCATATTTTTTAGTCTTAATTGCAAAAGATGGTTGCATACCACCTTTCAAACTTTAACAAAATATTTAACCTTTGGCAAGAAAATTATTAGAGCTGAAAAACCGAAGTATCAAGTTGTTTTAGACCACCCTGGTCATAATACAAAAAATAAATTTTATCCTTTTTCATTGAATCGGCCAAAATCGGCTTGGGCGCAAAATAAATTTTATTGGTAATATAATATTGGTAATCATAACCCCAGAGTTCAAAAATATAATCATCACTTTCCCGCCGGTCAAACCCCAAAATAATTTTTTTATTATCTACGGCCTGACCTAAAATTTTTCCTTGGCCGTGATTGGCCCAGTCAAACATATGGTTTTGCCAATTTTGCGGCGTGAGTCTAACGTAAATTGGTAAAACTATAGCCGAAAGCCGATAAGTGGGATAATTAAAATTAATTGCTTCGCGAATTGCGTTGCGAAATATTTGGGCACCATTAATATTGTCCGGCAAATACAAAAAGACCACGCCTTGTTGTTTTGTCGTATCAACAATTTGACCAAAATCAACAATAATCTTTTGGGCAATTTTGGAACCCAAAACCCAAACCTGATTTTTTTGATATAAAATAAAACTTGACGTGATAATCACTACCAACAAACCCAGGCTAAGAGCTAAACGCCATTTTTTAAAAAGCCACCAAGCTAAATTACCCAAAGCAACAAACACCACAATTTGCGGCAAATATAAATAGCGCTCGCCCTCATTACTCAACGGATTAAGTCGCAAATTTAAATAAGGAAAAGAAATGCAGCCAAAAATTAAAGCCCAACAAATTAAAGGCAGTAATTTCTTACGGCCAAGAATTATGATAATTAAAACCAAAACGGCCAAACCAATAGAAATAAACAAGGCCCGATTCTCAATCAAATGAAAAAGGTAAATCCGAAAATCGCCGCTGGAAACAAAGGCCGATAAAAATTCCAAAACATTTTTAACTAAGCGTTTTGGTTCAAAAGTCAGATTTTTTTTGCCATAATAACCAACCAACACGCCGGTGGTATAAAGCCGCAATTGCAAATAACCGTAAAAAGTTACCAAAAACGGCAAAATATAAACCAGTAATTTTTTGTAATCTTTAATCGGTCTTTTAACAAAAAACAAAATAATCATGATTGCCGGCAGGCTAATGGCAATTTCCTTGCAAAACAAAGCCGCCAGAAACGAAATTAAGCTAATTAAATATAAATGCCATTTTTTAACCGCCAAAAATTTTAGCCAAAGAATTATTGCTAACAAATAAAAAAAGGTTGCACTAACATGAGGAATGGCGGCTACCCAATCAACGGCTTCGGCATTGTTAAAATAAACGGCAAAAAATAAGCTGGCCAAAAGGGCCGACTTTTGGGAAAAAAACTGGCGGGCCAAGAAATAAATCAATAAAATATTTCCCAAGTGAAAAAATAAGCTGAACAAATGATAAGGCAAGGGATTCAAACCCCCGATTGAATAAGAAAAATAATAGATTAAATTGATTATCGGACCGTAATTGCCGCTGCCGATTTGGCCGGCGAAATTAGTGATAAAAAAAGTTAACGGATTTCGGTTAATGGAAGAATTAATCCAATCAAAATCATCGGAGGCAAAGTAAGCCGTTAAATTTGACCAATAAAGCAAAACAGTTAGCAAGGCCAAAAATAAAAAAAAGATGACGGTAATTTTTTTTGATTCAAGATTGATAATTTTCATTTTTTATTACTGACTAAAAAATAACGTTTTTTAAAACTGCCTCTTTTTTTATTTTTCTCTAATCTAAATTTTTCTATCTTTTGCCAAGAAATTTTGGAATTTTTAGCCAGACTTAATAAAACCTCATAAACATCAACAATTTCATTTTTTATTTCTTTAGGCTTGGCTAAAACTAATTCCTGAGCTTCTTCTAGTAATTTATTTTTTAATTCTTGACCAAATCGTTTTGGGTTTAAAACCTGATACTGCGGCACTCCCCCTTCTTGGCGGCAAATCTCAGGAATTTTATCACGAACTAATTTTTTATAAATTTTTTTCATAATACTTAGCCGCCCATGGTTACTTCTTTTGGCCATTGGTATGGTACTTCGGGCGAATTCCAAGCACAGCGATGTTCGTCCGGTTCTTGATAATTATATTTTTCCGTTGGCAAATTAATAATTCTAGCTTCATCGCAGTCAACAGCGGTAAAACCGTGATAAACTCCTTTGGGGATTTTTAGTACTAATTGTTGGCCCAAAACACTGGGTGCGGCTAAAATAAATTCTTGAACTTCGCCTTTAGTTGGTGAGTCAACTCTAGCATCATAAAGCACCACTAAGGCTTTGCCCCAAACACAAACGAAATGGTCATTTTGGATTTTATGATAATGCCAACCCTTAGCCACTCCCCGTTTTACGCCGGTCATGTAAGCTTGGCCAAACTTTTCAAAAATTTCATCGTCGTTTCTTACCATTTCCATTAAAAACCCGCGATCATCATTTAAAACTTTAAGTTCTTTAATTTTTACACCATCAATCATAAATAAAAAAATTAATAATTATTTTTCCCTTTGAATTAAAGCAGTAATTAAAACAATTGGCAAAAGCCAAATCGGGTTAAACCAATTGGTCACAAAACCGGGCAGTAAAAAATCAAGTACAAATAAAATCGTAAAGGTAATAAAACTGGCCCGAAAAACCAACTGGTTTAGCTCCAGCCAAAAATTAGATTGCAGTTGAAAAAGATTAATTTTTACTTTCATCGGTATAGCGTTACTTTAATTTGGTTTATCGCCATGGTTTGATTGCTTTCACCGCTTGAATTAATAATAAACTCCATAAAATTCCTGGGCCGGTAGAGTTTGGTCAAATCAAAATCAAATATGGCTTTTTGCCAACCATTGCCAACATCCGAAATCAAAATCGGTTTTTCTAAATTATAGCTCCAACCCACTCCAGATTTGCCGCCCATTTCAGTAAGGCTTCGGCCGTTTTGTTGATAAACAATTTCGAATCGAGCCAGGCGATAAAATTGAATTGGCCGAAAATTAAAATAAACCGGACTGCCTAAAATCACTTGGTTGTCCCCTAGCTTAAGCAAACGACTGACGGGTTTTAACTTAGAAATTGCCGCCTGATCTTGGTTGAAATTCACTTCAAAACTCAAAGGCTTGGTGACGGGAAAATTTTTATCAACCAACCAAAGCAAAAATAACAAAACAACAATGATTAATAAAATTCTAATAATTTTTAAAATCTTTTTTTTCATTAATTTAATTAGCCTCGGCTTTATCTAGCCGATAAAGCACGCTGCTATTAATAACTGCCACTTGATTTAATTTTATACCATTTGCCGTTTGATTCCTAATAACCTCGGGCGAAAAATAATAAACCGGAACCACCCCAACTAAAGCCGGCAAAATTCCCATTAACTCTTGATTTTGTAAAAGCGGCTCAAAAGTATGAATAACCTTTCGGTCAGGAAAAAAAACTTTATCCTGCCGAACAGTGACAATAATGGCATTGGGTTGGGTCAGGCTCGTCACTTGAGCTGAAATTTCTTTGTAACTAGCAATTCGTTTACGCATAGCGTTTAGACTATCATCACCCAAAAATACCACTAAAGATGCGGACTGATACAGCAGAATAATTAAAAATAACACGATGACATAATTTTTTAAACGCCGACCTAAACGTTGACCCAACCAAATTAAACCAATGGCCACAAACGGAATAACTAAGATAAATAACGGCAACCAATAACGAACATAAGAAAGTCCGATTAAATTAAACCGCTGAATAATGGTATCAGAATAAACCAGGCTGCCGTAATAAAGACTTAAAAATGCGCCGACAACAATGCTGACTAAAACAAAAACTAATTCCGAAGTTTGGATTTTTTTAAGCTTGGCTAGCCAAACGCCAAAGCCGATTAGGCCAAAAGCCATTAGCCACCAAGATAACGAGACAAAATAATGCCAAAAATTTTTGAGCGCCAATAACGGATGAAAACCAAAAGGCAAAAACAAACCGCCAAAAATTTGGCAAGTTTGGCAGGTACTAGTTGAAAGATGTAATTGGTTGTAACCGGTTACTAACCAGCTGCCGTATAATTGCTGATTAAACAGCAAAGCAACAACCATGGCTAAACCAATAACGGCAAACGGCAGAATGACTAAAGTATTCAATTTTTCTTTCCGGCAAAATAAAACTACTGCCACAATGAAAAGCAGCCAAATGGCTTCCGACATTCTAATCGTCAAAGCCAAACCCAGACTCAAACCGCCCAGCAATACAAGCCACCAATATTTTTTCTCGGCGGTTAATAAAAAATAAATACCGATTAAAGCTAAAGAAACAAAAGCAATATTGGGATAAAGAGAAATTACCGAATAATACCACCAAACCGGATGAAAAATTAGCACCACGGCCGATACAAAGCCAATCTCGGGATTAAAAACTTTTTTAATAATGCCGTAAAAAGCCAAAATACCAAAAACCGCCAGAATCGGCGTCAGATAAATTATTATGCCCAAACCAAAAATTTTTGCCATCAAGCCAAATAGAATAATTAACCCCAAAAAAGTACCGGGTACGAGTGAACCATCCGCCATAACGTTAAAACTTCTGGGGTGAATTTGATTCTTGGCAATACTATTTAACGGCTCAGTGATCTTTAATTGGCCGGTTTGAGCGTAATTTTTGGCCCAAAAATAATTGGCCGTCTCGTCAGGCGAGTCAAAACGCGCCAAAATATTGGTGTTAGTTTTAACCGGCGTAATCAACCAAAAATTAATAATACAAAAAACCGCTGATAAAACTAATAAAATTACCAAAGCAATGTTGGACTTCTTAGTCATAGCTTAAAATTAACCTGAATATATTATAGCAAAATTTAGGCCTTTTGTGCTAAACTGTATTTAGACACTATCATCCTAACCTATGGAGGAAAAAATAAGCCAACTTCGCTATGTAACCATAACTGCCATTCTTTGTTTTGCAGTCATTGGCAATTTTTTATTTTGGCAAAATTGGCTAATTGGCCTAGTGGCCGGCTTGGCTTACCTGCTTTTTTACAGTTTTATCTTTGGTTCAATTTTTGTGGCCAAAAAAGGTTGGCAAATAATTTTTGGCCTGCTTTGGCTTTTAGCAGTTATTGCCATTTTTGGCGCCGGCTTAATTTATCTTTATCAATTCAACAATTACACCTTTATCCTGTTAATCCTCATCATTCCCGCGATGCTAATTACCCCTTATTACTTTGCCCAACCGTTAGAAAATTTTTCCCTGCGCCGAACAGTTAAAAACTACTTGGATAAATTCAACGAACGGCAAGAATCCAAAACCAATATTGTTCTCGTTTTAATTTATTTAGTTTTAGCCAGCGGTTTATTTTTTCTTTTGGTCCATGGCCAAACCCAGGAATCAATTCAATCGCCTTGGCAAGTGGTTAATCGTTTCTTTATCCCGGCTTACTTTTTAGCAACCATTTGCCTTTTAACTTATCTTTTTAATTCGTTTCGGACTAAATTACCGCTAATTTTAATAATCATTCACACCTTTTTAAGTACCGCCGTGGCTTTGATTGTTTACCAAATCGGTTACGGCTTTGATCCGTTCATTCACCAAGCCACGGAAAAAATTATTTCTCAGACCGGCACAATTTTACCCAAACCGCTTTACTATTTAGGCCAATATGCCATCGTCGTTTTTTTAAACAAATTAACTTTTATTGATTTAACTTTCCTGGATAAAATATTGGTGCCGGTATTATATTCCCTTTTTATTCCCACGACCACTTTTTACGTTTTCAGCCATTGGTTAAGAAAAAACCTGGCCCTGGTTTTGTCCCTGGTGTTTTTAGTTATTCCCTACTCCGGTTTTATCATGACTGCCCCGCAAAATTTAGCCAATTTATTTTTTATCATTACCATTTTATTATCCCTGCTTTATTTCAGAAATTTACTGGCCGCTTTGGTTTTATATCTTTTAGCCCTTGCCACATGCGCCATTCATCCTTTGGCCGGCTTACCGCTTTTAGTTACAGTTTTTCTTCTTAATTTATTCAAAGTCCTTTACCACAGCTACATTAAATACCTCAGTCTTTATTTTTTTACTTCGCTGGTATTTATTTTGGTTTTACCTTTGGCTTTTTTGGCTAGCGGTTCAACCTTAAATTTGTCGCCCAGTGCTTTTCATTTGTCTGATTTTAATTTCTTACATTGGATTGATAAATTTGATTTGCTTTTGAACTTAGCCTATTTAGTTAAACTCAACGCCGTCTTTTTAAGTACTCTGCTAATTATCACCGGCCTTTTACATATTGGCAAAAACAAACTGCTTAAAAACAACGCCGGTTATTTAATTGCTGCGTTCATTATTTTTGCCGACTTTTTTATCGTAAAATATTTTGTTGATTTCCCGGCCCTCAGAGACAACGACAAAACTGATTTCATCAGCCGCTTAGCGATTTTAGGTTTTTACGTTCTTTTGCCCTTCTTTTTACTAGGAATTTATTGGCTCGCTAAAAAGTTTTGGCAAAAAGATTTATATTACAAAACTTTTTTAATTTTTGTTTTGGCAACGGCCGTTACTATTTCGCTTTATCTTTCTTACCCCCGTTTAAACCAATACGAACCGGCTAATTTTTTCAGCCTTTCGGCTTCCGACATCAAAGCCGTTGATTTAATTGAACAAATCGCTGCGCCCGATCATATAGTTTTGGCCAATCAAATGGTGGGAGCTGCCGCTATCCGAGAAACCGGATTTAAAAAATATTACAACAATCAATTTTATTATTCCATGCCCATGGGCCAGCCCCAAAATTTTTATAACGACTTTTTAGAAATGGTTTATCAGGGCGCAAAACGAGAAACCATGCAAAGAGCCATGACTGAGGCCGGCGTCAAAGAAGGCTATTTGGTTTTGAATAGCTATTGGGGTAATTTCAATCAAACTGTTAAGCTAGCCAGTGCTTCGGCCGATAATGTCTACAAAATTGATAATGGTAAAATTTATATCTTCCAATACCTCAATAAAAATTAGCCAACCAATAGTTGACAATAAATAAATCAAAGTATAACATCAGAACAGAATACAACATGGAGGGAATTGCACCATGCCTGGAAATACTGCTTTTATTGAAGAAGATGAGTCTCTACCAACCACTTTCCTGGTTACCCTAAAGGAACTAGCAGAAACTGGCTGTCCAGTCGCTCAACAAGTCCCACCCAATGAGATTGCCCAGTTGGCAAGTGATGGCAACATTTGTTTACTCGCCCATTGCGAGGATTACAATGGAGGCACCTGCCCTATCCTTGAGGCAATCTACGAAAATCACCAAACTCGGTATTAACCCAAGACCATTCTGACTTATTAAGCCAGGGTGGTCGTCTTTTTTACCCCCCCCCTCACCCGCTTAGTAAAACTTAAGTCCCTCTCCCCCAAGGGGGAGAGGGAAAATAAAGCTAAAAGCCATAACCCCTCCACGTCCAACTCAAATAATGGTTAGCCTGCGAGCCTTGAAAAACGTATACCCCTCATCCGCTTAGTAAAACTAAGTTTTTTTTCCCAAAAAAAAGGAGAGGGAAAATAAAGCTAAAAGCCGTAACCCCTCCCAACCTCCCCTTAGCTTAAGGGGAGGAGACCTAAAAAACTGCCGAGAAAAATAGGCAGATTTACGAAAAACTTAATTAAATCAACCCAAAGAGTTGTTTGATATAATTAGCGACGGAAAAATTACGAACCGAAACAAAACAATTCTTTTTCAGTTCGCTTATCTTTTCGGTATGATTTAAAAAGTATTCCAAAACTTCAATTAAATTTTTTTCATTGCCCGGCGCAAAAGTAAAACCGTTGTAATCATCTTTAACAATTTCCGATACCCCGCCAATGTCTGCTGCCAAAACCGGCACGTTAGCCACCAAACTTTCATCAATGACTTTAGGTGAGTTTTCATAACAAAGCGAAGGCACGACAGTAAAATCCGCTTGGCGGTAATAATCAATCAGAGTCGGTTGATCAACTCGGCCAATAAATTTAAAGCGATTATCCCCCTCAATTATTTGCTTAACATACTTTTCCGTTGCGCCCGTACCAATAATAAGAAGCTGCCAATTTTGCGGTACTACTTTTTTCAAAGCATTAATTAAAAAAATAATTCCCTTAAAACCTTCCAACTGCCCGACAAACAACAAAGTCACTTGGCCATCGGTTTTGGCCGTTGTTTCTAACTTATCAACTTTTTTAAAAACCACGGGATTAGGCATAATCATTTTTTTGGATTCGTAAAAAAATCCCCGCGCTTGATAATAACCCATTAACCAGCGCGACGGCGAAATAATCACATCCGGATTGCCAAACAGCCGCTTGATAGTTTTTTCATAAATTTTATCCAAAATCAAAAAGGGTTTTTCCCGGCCATACAAAATCAACCCCGACGGCCGAGACAGCTGAACATCATGAACCGTGTGAAAATGCCGGATGCCAACTTTTCGAATGGCTAGCGGGATTAAATAACCTAACCCTTTTAGATTGTGAGTCATGACCACTTTTGGCTTTTCCTTGCCCAAAATTTTTTTAACTTTAAAATAACTGCTTAAATTAAAAACATCCAAGGGATGCCAAATAAACCGCAGCCAAACCGGTTTTTTATTAATATCCAAAAAGGAAAAAATATTAAGCGGTTTAATCCGATAAATTGTCAGCTTACCTTCGTGCGTAACGCTATTAGTCCGGCCCAGGGTAATTAAAACCACATCGTGATTTTCTTTCAAAAATTCCCGAACTAAAATATCCACTACGACTTCCGCCCCGCCGCGAGTATATGGCTGATATAAGCTGTGAATTAGACAGATTTTCATTCTGGGAATATAATAATTACAGTTAAATTTTAACTTATTTTAGCGGGAAAAGCAATAAGTTTAGGATAAAACTAGTTAGTTAAAATCAAATTTGAATTTTTAGCCTGATTTCTCTAATGCCTGGGGATAAACTGCTTTCTGCTAATATATTGTTAAATAGTGCTTATACCTGAATTGATTTACCTTGCTAAATAAATTTAATCAAAAAAAATTCATTTAACACCAAAAGTATGTTTATCTACGTATCAATAAACGAAAAAATGAAAACGAAAATGTTACACGAGGGCAATTTCTCTTGCTCAAATTGTCAAAAAGTAACATTTCATAAATTTTTTTATGTAAAAAAGAATCTCCATGCATACAATATTATGCCGATTGGCAGACTGGAAAATACTAAGGTATTACAATGTCAGGAATGTGGAGTTGAAAAGGTATTAGTTATTGATAACACATACTTAAACGATAAATTATCTCTTAGCGCAAAAATAGATGAGCTACTTAAGAACAAAAAATATTCTTTATATAACAAAAATATTAAGGAATGTAATAAGTGTGGAAGTATTATTGGAGACATTTTCGAATTAAGTAAAACCAATAGCTCATTAAAATGTACTAATTGCTCCAATGATGTAAGCTACTTAATTGACGAAGTGGAGAAAAGAAAGAAAGGGCATAAAAGAGTAGCTATTACTATTTTCATTTTTTTTATCTTACTAATATTATCAATGCTAATACTTGAATTGTTTGGTTTTCATTTTGAATAAAAATGGTCTTGATCAAATTATTAGCAACTAGATAATTTTGATTATTAGCTAATTACAAAATATGACCTACAATGAGAAAAAAATCATAATTCCGCTACTTTTGGCCATAATGGCAGCGGCTTTTAGCTGGCTTGACAGTATCTATCTCCTTTCGCCTAATTTTCTTGATGGTAAATCATCTGCCTGGCCTCTTATATTACTAACTATGATTATACTTTTGCCAAGCACCATTATGCATTGGAGGGGCAGTAGGTTTTTCAGTAAAGTCTTCACTGTGACTATGGCCATATTAGCTACATTATTATGGTTAGCATTACTTATTCCGTATTTCTTCACACTATACAACCAGGCGATTATAATTATAAACGATTTAGCCCTCGTACACATGCGGTCAAAAATTAATGCAATATTGCTTTGGGCATATTGGAATATTGACTCAGGATTCATGTTTGACTTACTAGCCGCTGCACTAGTGTCCATAGCGGCCTTAGTAAATAAAAGAACCAAGATTAAAGGCATTTAGAGTTAGCCAGTTCAAAAAAAATAAAATTGGTGCATAAGAATACTGTATAACTTCACAACAAATAAAAATTAAAATTTGACTTCAGCTAACACGGTCTATATGGCTCCGCTAATAAAATAAATTTAAGTCAATGGAAACTAATCAACATTTCATCGAGAGAAAAGAAAAAGAGTTTAGTGATAAAAAAAATGAATATGACAAAAGAATAAAAAATGGGAAAAAAATAGCAAAACGATTATTAATAGACATGAAAGACATAGGCAGGCAGACTAGAATGTTCTTCGTCAGAGAAGCATGGACGTTTGAACCTCAATCCAATTTGGCTCAAAAAGTTTTTATAATCGAAAGACTGAAAAAATATATTTGTGACAAAAGTAAAATGGCTTATCCAAATTCTTGGCAAGAGGGTGACATAGAATATCGAATTGGATATTATATAGTTGGCAAGATAGGTGGGGCTGAGGACAAATGGATTTGGGGTCAATATTGTCCAATAATCCCTGGCCATGATTTAAAAAAACTTCTTAGCAATGCAAGCGAAAAAGGAACTTTATCGGATTAAATTTTCTTCACATAACACTGGCTAGCTGATTTGTGCTCACTAAGCAAAATTAATTCCATGAATAAAAACTTAAGAACCAAACTTTTTAATTTAGCCAAAAATAAAATTACTAACTCTGACCCGTCGCACGACTTTGAACATGCTTTGCGGGTTTTGGCTAATGCTCAAAGAATTGCCAAAGAAGAAAAAGCGGATTTAGATATTATTATTCCCGCGGCGTTATTTCACGACATTATTAATTACCCAAAGCATAGTCCAATGGCCAAATATGCTTCTGACAAAAGTGCTGAAGTAACCAGAAAAATTTTAAAAAAAATTAAAGAATATCCCCAGGATAAAATTGATAAAGTTTATACGGCAATAAAACAATGCTCATTTTCCAAAGCGATTGTGCCTGATTTCTTGGAAGCCAAAATTTTGCAGGACGCCGACGGACTGGAAGCCACCGGTGCCATTTCAATTATGCGAACCTTTTCTTCTACCGGCCAATATAAAAGACCTTTTTATAATCAGAAAGATCCGTTTTGCAAAAACCGCCAGCCAGATAGCAGCCATTTTGCCCTGGATTTATTCTATACCAGGCTGCTTGTCGTCAAAGACCGGATGCACACTAAATCAGCCAAAAAAATTGCCCTAAAACGAACTGCCTTTTTAAAAAAATTTCTTGATCAGTTAAAAAATGAATTGGCCGGTAAATAATTTAAATATGTTAGCCACAATTTTTGGCATAATTGCCGGCGTTTTAACCTTAATTCGGTTAATTCCCCAAACTTACCGCAGCCTAAAAATTAAAGAAACCAAAGACTTATCCCTTTGGTTTGTTATTATTTTATTTTTCCAAGCGTTATTTTTAATTTTTTATGGTTTGGCCAAACCGAACGCAATGATCGTTTACATGAACGCCCTACCGCTGTTGCTCTCAGTAATTCTGATTTATCTAAAATTGAAATATAAATAAAATTTTAATTAGAAGACACTGGCGGCCTTCTTGACAATTTTAGCTACTATGAGATAAACTCAATTTGTTATGCAAAACTATATAAACGCACAAGTAATGATGATGAACCCTTCCGGCGAAGGTGCGTTTTTAATGTGTTTACATAGATAAATAAATACATCAACTAAGCAACGAAACCCTTCGCCAAGCGCGAAGGATTTTTTTATTGGGCGCAATTGCTTTGTCGATGACAATCTATCGTCGACAAAATGTCGCTCTCAAACTCTCATCACAAAAAAAGGAGAATAACAATGGGATTTACTGTCCAAATGCAACGCCGAGCAATTGAGCGCTTGCGCGTAGGCGCCAGTCGGCCACCGAAAGATATTGGCGATCATCGTCTCTTCCTGACAACGGGCAAACGTATCTATATTTGGGGTATTAGCGATGGGGTTGGAACTTGTGCTGACGTCAAAGATATGGACGTCATCGTCGTAGCGAAATCAAACCCAGGAAAAAACTGGGAAAGAATGTACCATAAAAATTCGCTTCCCACAAGCAGGTATGTAGTGCTTAGTCGACCGCCCACAAAAGAGGAGGAAAAAAAAGCGCACCATTTATATGGCGATAATGTCGAACTTAATACGGTCGAACTCCTGCGTTTCGTTTCTCGAGATAAGAGGGGTTTACACTTTAAGGTGGTTGGCAAGACTAGCACCTATGTGGAGATGGCGTAAAATACAGGCCAATAGGAAATTCGTATAACCGAAAATTACTATTGGTCTTTTTTATTTCTTGGCTTAATACTAAATTTAATTCAGTAAGTTACAAAAACCGTCAAAAGCGGTTTTTTGTTAAAGCTTTTCTTAGACCCATCTCTGGCGGGGAGGGGTTATGGCTTTCTAATAACCCCCTCTAACTCCCCCTTAAATTAAGGGGGGAGAATTCTTAGATTTACCTTCTCTGTTACCCAAAAAAAAGAGGCTGACAAGTTGAAAGCTTGCAGCCTAATGGGTTGTGATTGATTCTAGGGCAGCGACCAATGGTGCCAAAAATTCTCGGCGCTTGCCAAGAAAATTGGAAAATACTTCCACAGTGACCACTAGTCTAAAAGAACAAAAACTTTGTTTGGCCATAATTACCTGCAGAGTGGAGAGAGTAGTTTTGGAAGAAAAAGTGAAGTACCGATCATTCATACTCACTAAGGCTGCCAAAGCCGATTCTGTTTTTGAGTCAAACTCCGGCTTAAACCTCAGACAGAGCCTACTTCCTTGTCTGCAAGCCAGCGTAATCTGCATTGCTTCACCTATATCCATAAGGCAGTCTCCCTCTCATTTGGTTGGTATAACCGAAGAAAAGATGACATCAAGCCGCCCGTCTGACCGCTCAATGTCAATCTGTACAATACCCTTCCAGGTAACTCCCAATGCCCGTAGCCGCCGCTCAAAAATTGTCAGATTGGTAAATCCGTAATCTGGGCCGTCACTCTTTCGATACTTACGCTCAGATAATCCAAACTCCAAGAGATTTTCAATAATTGGGTCATTACCAAAAAGCACCTTTAAGGCCTCCGGCACCGTTGCCAACAGCTTTTGGGCCAACTCATTTCCTTTCGTCTTGATGGCATTTAGTTGCGATTGTTTCCAATCTAAATATCCAGCGATTTCACCGGGTTTAAGATTCTCCGTTTTATTCTGTTTCATATTGTTTCACCTCATCATGGTTGTCCTGGTTGCCAATTGTTTACGAACAAAATAATATAACATGATTTTTGCAGTAATGTCAAGATAACAAAAAACTGTCCTGCAAGACAGCCTGACATAAATAAAAAATTCTATTTTTTCTCAAATACTTTCAAAACCACAAAACCAATAATCCCAAAACTATCAATCAAAACATCTTTAGGGCTAGCCACTCGGCCACCAACAAAACTTTGGTGAAATTCGTCAAAGATAGCATAAGCCAGAGAACAGAGAACAGAAATCAGAAATAAGTGGCTTAATTTAAACTTATATGGACTGAGGGCGCGAAAAAATAAAAAAGTTAAAACAAAAAATTCAGCCATGTGAGCGCCTTTGCGTAAAATTAAATCCCAAAGCGGTTCAAATTCTGACTTCAGATTCGGCTGAGCGGAGAAATAAAAAACGACAGCTAGCCACAAAATTACGGCTAACCAATTCATCATAATTTTTGTTATGTTTGAAATTTTCATACAGACAAACTGCTGTCGTCCTTGCCGTCGTCTCTCGACTTTACTCAAGGCGGCGGCAAGGATCCACTATTTCAAAGGGATTCTTCGCGCTTAAACTTTACTTAAAGCTCAGAATGACAAAACTATTATATTTTATAAACTTCGATAGAGCTGGTCAATCTCCTTGCCAATAATCTGCCAATCATATTTCGCTTCAACTTTTTGACGGCCCGCCAAACCAAATTGAGTAGCCACGGACGGATTGCTTAAGAGATAATTAATTTTGGTTGCCAAGTCGTCGGCGTTTTTAACTTCCGATAGTAAGCCATCAACGCCATCTTCAATAACACTACGCACGCCGGCTAAATTGGAAGCCACCACCGGTTTAGCACAAGACATGCCTTCAACCAAAGTTAAACCAAAGGCTTCGGATTTATCAACTGAAGCTAAAACTACAACATCGGCTAAATTATAATATTTTGGCAAATCAACGTTAGGCACATAGCCGGTAAAAATAGTTTTACTGTCAATGACTAACTGACTGGCTAAATCCAAATACTCTTGCTTTAGCTCCCCTTGCCCAACGATAATCAATTTCCAACCGTATGGCGCCTGCTTTAAGCGGCTCATGGCTTCAATTAAATACTCTACCCCTTTAAAATAATGGGCTTTATCTAAACCACCAACAAACAAAACAATTTTATCGCTAGCACCAATTTCGTGACGGCTTAAAAACTCCTGGTCTTTGCCTTGAGGTAAAAAATTATTACTATCCACGCCGTTTGGCACTTCAATAAATTTTTGCGGTTGCTTAGTAATCAGCTTGGCTAAATTTGAACTGTTACCGTAATCCAAAGAAGTTAAAATTACTTTATCAGCCATTTTAATTATTCGGGATAATAAAAAAGTTTTATGAAATTTAAAAAGCCATTTGGTCACACCCTGACCAATAACATCCATGTGATAATGCAAAATAATTTTTGCCCCTTTCTTCCTAAGCTTCTTTTGATAAAGCCAGATAACTTCGGCTCCGCCAAAAAACGGATAATGCAAATGAATGATATCAAAACCCAAAAGCAGCCAACTCAAAGCTGGCACAAAAGCGGCATTACCATGCTTTAAAAGCGGTTGGATGCGTTTAACTTTAATATTGGTCACTTCTTCCTTAAGCTCATGATAATGGGGCGTAAAAACCGTTACTTCGTGGCCAAGTTTAACCAGCTCCTTGGCGTTAAAAGCAGCGACATTGCCAATGCCACCGGCATAAGGCGGAAAAGTTGGACTAACAATTGCGATTTTCATAGTATTAATACAATAATTCTATCTAATTCTGAACAAAAAAACAAGAATTTTTGTAAAAAAAGAGTCTTGCAAACACAATGGTAAGCAAGACGTAAGAGAACAAATTTTTAGGTCAAATCGGCCTGGAGGTTGGGCGGCTCAACTGCAAGTGGCTCTTTATGCCACGGCGCAATTAGCCTGAGATGATCAATGGCAAATCGCCGCACCTCATCAATTGATTGACAGCCCAAACAGTTCAAGATACCCACATTTTCCTCGGTAAAATCGGAAACATCCTCTCCGGAAAGCAGCAGTGCCTCGGCCAAATTTGGATGGACCATTTCCCACTCTGTTTGATTAAAGTAGAGATAAAACCGGCCGGCTAGCGAATCTTGACCTTGAGGTGGCTCCTGAACTGCTACCACCCCAAAAGCAAGTTCCTGCATCCAAACTGCCAATACGGCTGAGGTTTGAAACCTCAATTGCTTGATCAAATCAGAAAATCGCATTGCATAGTTCCTCCTTACTGGATTTGGCTGACTGGTTTGGTTTCAGCAGGTAACCATTCATTGCGCCAGGCAATTACTTGTCTTGGTTCCAAATGCTGCTGCGCAAATTCACACAGTTGCTCAACTCTGTTAATTCCACCCGGGTCAAGCAAGCCAATGCCAACTACGGCAAAAGGAGTATCTGATACTGCTGCCTGGTCTGCATCAGAAACCAGCTTCCAGAGCGCCAAATCGTAGTAAATAAGGTACTGCATCGCCAAATCTTGCGGATCAACCTCGGTTTCTTCTACTTCTTTTTGGTAGCCAAAGACAGCAACGATGCCAGTGGCTAAAAGCGAGGTTTCTAATACCTCTCTTTGGGCAACTGCCAAAAGGCCCTTGACTCTGTCAGCAAACTGCTGCGCGGTTTGCCTTAATCTTTCCTTTGGGTTAACTGATTGAACATTCATATACGTGTTTCTCCCTTTTCTTTAGTTTCAGCCATAATGCAGATAGTCAATAGAATCTTTCCAGAAAATAACAATTTTGTCAATTGCCTATTTTCTGGTTTTGGGCTAAAATTAAAGAATAATTAATAATCAAATTTATGCCAGATAAAAAATTCTACCGCTGCAACGTTTGTAATGATATTCATTACGGCGTTAACGCTCCCGAAATTTGCCCAACTTGCCAAACTAAAAATGCCTACCTTGAAGTTAGCCTTCAAGAAGCTAAAACCATAATGGCCCTATAAAATTATGACCAAAGAAGAACTAAAGCAAGTTTGGCAAAGATTTGCCACTAACCAAGATTTTACCCTCAATAATGACCAAGGCCATGTTGATTCAGTCGCTGATGGCGTTTTAGCTAACGACCAAAAACACGGCCTGAAACTTTGCCCCTGCCGCCTCCGCGATGGCTCAAGAAAAAGAGACCTAGAATTAATTTGTCCGTGCAACTTTAAAGCTCAGGACAACTGGAAAAATTTGGGTCGGTGTTGGTGTGGATTGTTTGTAAAAAAATAAATGGTCCATTGCAATTATTAAGTTCTGGCGACAGAATAATTAAATTCTTTATTAGACAAGAATTATGAATCAGGAATTTAGAATAATGGTTGCTAATCCTTGATTCATAATTCCTAATTCTTAATCCTAAATGTATGACCCAAATTAACCAAGTCTACAAATGTAATATCTGCGGCAATATTGTCCAAATTTTGCATAATGGTGCTGGCGAACTGGTCTGCTGCGGCCAACCAATGCAATTGCTAAAAGAAAACACCGTAGATGCCAGTTTAGAAAAGCACGTACCAGTAATTGAAAAAACCGATAAAGGCATTAAAGTCAAAGTTGGTTCCGAGCCTCATCCAATGGAAGCTAAACACTACATTGAATGGATTCAAGTTATTGCCGGCAATACCGCTTACCGCCAATACTTAAAACCCGGCGACGCTCCAGAAGCCGAATTCTGTATTCCCTACTCCGACAACTTGGTTGCCCGCGAATACTGCAATTTGCACGGACTTTGGCAATCATAGAATATGCCAATTGAAATTTACGTTACTTTTCCCAATCGGCTTGAGGCAGAAAAAATCACTAATCAGCTTTTAAAAAATCGGCTAGTTGCCTGTGCTACCTTTTTTCCCATCACCAGCCGTTATTGGTGGCAAGGAAAGTTAAGCCGATCTAAAGAAATTGCTGCCTTTCTAATAACCACGAATAAAAATTGGCTAAAGACAAAAACGGAAATTAAAAAAATGCACTCTTACCAAGTGCCTTGCATTAAAAAAATTAAATTTGAAGCCAATAAGGAATACGAAAATTGGGTCAAGGACGTAACAAAATAATAATCATAAAATTGTAGAGGCGCATTGCAATGCGCCTCTACAATTTTTTTACCACCAAATTAATTTTTTTATAATCTGCCAGTACAGATTAAGAACCGGATTGGCAATATATTTTAACAATGGATTTTGGATGTCTTGAAATTCAATTTTACCGGTAAACCGCGCAATTATTTCCTTATCCAATACTTGGCGCTTTTGCTGCACTAACTTTCTGGTTTTAATAATTTTAGTCCAACTTTTTGGCCGGCAAAAATAATTATAGACTTTTAATTCTTCCCGCCACCAACCGGCCAAAAACGAATAAAAAAACATGGCAATATCCATCAAACAAGCCGCCGGCAAAATTAAAATTAAAGTCGCGATTTTATAATTTTGTAATATCACTAAGTAGCGGTTGCGTTCCATATAATAAAACTTTTTAATGCTTCGGGAAAATTCGTATTTGTGATAAACCACTGATTCCGGAGCCAATAAAACCTTATAACCGCCTAACCATAAACGCCAGCCCAAATCAGTATCCTCATGATACATAAAAAAATCATTGTTCAATAAGCCAACTTCCTTTAGAGCCCCAACCCTAAATAAAGTACAGGCTCCTGAAGGATAGGTAATTTCTTTAATTGCCATTTTTGTATCAGGTAATAAATAGCCACCGGCAAAAGCAAAGCCAAGGTAATGAATTTCATTACCAACACTATTGATTTTTCCTTGATCTTGGTACAAAAGCAATTTTGACTGTACTGCGCCAATTTGTTTATCGTTTTCCATCACCAATACCGCCTGCTGCAAAAAATCGGGTTTGACTACTGTATCCTGATTTAATAAATAGGCGTAAGCATAATTATTATCAATGGCATAATGCAAGCCAACATTATTGGTTGCCGCAAATCCTAGATTGGTTTCATTAATAATCAATTTAATATCCCGCCAGTTGTTCCTGATATATTCCCTAGAACCATCAGTGGAAACATCATCAATAATTATAATTTCATAATCATCTTTAGGATAAGTTATTTTTGCCAGGCTAGACAAACAATCCGGCAAAAAGCCGGTACCATTATAACTGGGAATGATAATCAATACTTTTTTATTCATGATTTTTGTTCTTTTCCTCTAACGCTTCTCTTCTGACAACTTTAGTGATGTCGCGATTAATTTTTTCTAATTTAACAACGATTTTGAAAACAATAAAAAATAAAACAATAATTGAAAGATAAACCAACAAATCTGAGCCCCGTTCAACTCCCAACCATTGAGCAATGGCATCGGTTTTTTTTGGCACCAAGGCTACACCGCCAACCAACAGCCAAAAAGTCGTCCAAAGAGTCAGCTCCCGGCTGGTAATATCGCCTTTTTGAAAACGCAAAATCGTTTTCCAAATCACGTACAAGGCAAAGATAACAATGATAACTTTGATAATCATCGGCTGATTTTTCCTAAAATTAAATCCCAAACAATTCTAAACGAATTAGATAATTTTTGGCCTTTTTGTAATGAATAGTCTGTATATTCAATGACCACTGGTACTTCAATATACTTTAAATCATATTTTCTAATTTGTTCAATAATTTCCGAGGCATGAGCCATACCATCCTGCTTAATTTCAATTAATTCGGCCGCTTGGCGGCTAAAGGCGCGAAAACCATTATGGGTATCAGTTACCTTTAAGCCAGTATACAATTGAGTAAATAAAGTTGCCAATTTCAAAATTACTTTTCTGACAAACGGCATTTTTGCCTTTTGGCCCAAAAACCGCGAGCCTAAAACCACTTGGACTTGGCCCAGCAACAATGGCTGAATCATTTTATCAATATCACTGGCTTGATGCTGGCCATCGGCATCAAAAGTAAGAATAATATCAGCCCCCTTGGCCAAGGCAAAATTAATGCCAGTTTGCAAAGCTGCTCCCTGGCCTCGGTTAATAAAATGGTTTAAAACAATTGCTCCACCTTGACTGGCAATCTCGCCCGTGGCATCATTTGAGCCGTCGTTAACTACTATAATTTTTGTAACTTTGTCTTTAATTTCATTAATTACTTGCCCAATTTTTTTGGCTTCATTGTAGGCAGGGATTACGGTGCTAATAATCATAAATAAATCCAATCTCGAAATTAAGTTTTTATTTTGCTAGTCGGCCTTAAGGTATATTTATGAGCCCGAAAATAATCAATTGCCCCTTTAATCCCCTCGTCCATTAATACCACCGGAAACCAACTTAACCGAGTTCTGGCTAAGCTAATATCGGGCAACCCTAACGGCGTCATAAACAATAACGGTTTTTCAAAAACAATTTTTGATTTTGAACCAGTCAGCTCAATGACTTTTTTGGCAACATCAACGATTTTAACATCAATATCGCTACCAAAATTAATCGGGCCTGTCTCGCCGCTTTTCATCATTTTTATTAAAGCCTGAACCATGTCGGAAACATGGCAAAAAGATGAAGAAAAACTGTCATCACCGTAAATAATCAAATCTTTATTTTCCAAGGCATTATAAACAAAATCTGGCAGCATCTGGCCGGTATTTAATTTCATCCTTGGGCCATAAGTCCGAAAAATTCTAGCAATCTTAACGTCCAAATTATTTACCTGGCCATAAGTATAAGTTAAAGTTTCGGCAAACCTTTTGCCTTCGTCGTAACAAGCCCGCGGGCTTATCTGATCAACAAAACCCTTATGATCTTCTTTAAAATAAGGATTTTGCATGTCTCGCGCGCCATAAACAACTGATGAAGAGGCTAGCAGAAATTTTGATTTATACTTGACGGCTAAATCCAAAATATTTCTTACCCCAACAGAATTAGCTAAAACCGTGTCAATTCTGGTTTTTTCAAAATCTTTAGGCGAAGTCGGACAAGCTAAATGATAAATCTCTTGAATCCCTTGAAATTTAATTTTAAATTTGTCCAGTTCTTTGAGAGCTTCCAAATTCAACGGTTCGTTGATATCATATTTAATAAACTCAAAATCAGGATTTTGTAATAAATGATCAATATTTGCTTCTTCACCGGAAATAAAATTATCAACACAAATGACTTTGCTGGTCTTAACCAGTTCGTCACAAAGGTGAGAACCTAAAAATCCGGCGCCACCAGTAATTAAAATGTTTTTCTTCTCAAAAATTGGTTTAATTGGCATATTTTGTAAAACTTAAAAGTTAAAGCTTAAAACCAAAAACTGCTAATATTATAGCTAAAATTGAATAATTAGGCAACTAATTGATTACCTAAACTTAGCCAGCTTTTTAAAAAAATTAAGAGTATACAAATAATCTTTCTGGTACTGTTTTTTTATTTCCGGAAATTTAATCGCCTGCCATTTGGCCGCCAATTTACCTTCATCTAAAAACCATTTGATAATAACGTCTAAATTATAGCCACGAATAGCCATTGGTGTAATAATTCGGTAAACACCAATTTGGCCAAAAGCATCAACCTTGTCAAAAGATTTCATGATATCCCCTTCCAGACTACCATGGCCTTGGCTTTTTGACCGATGGCCACAAATTATTTTACTTACTGTCTTTATTTTATCTTTAGGAAAATTAATTTCAGCCAAAATTTTTTGAGCAATTTTTGCCGACCGGGAATCATGATTTTCAATTGGCAGCTGATTAAAGGCCGCAATATCATGAAGTAAGCAACTGGCAACCAAAATTTCTAAATCGGCACCAACTTTTTTGCCAAATTTTTCAGCGTTTTGCCAAACCCGGAAATGATGTTTGGGCCCATGACAAGGCAAAAATTTATCACTTTGTTGCCATAACTGGTTTATCTTTTTACCAATCTTTTTTTCCCAAAATTTGTAGTTGTTAGATTTCATAATCTAAAAATTTTTTTTAAAAGTCCAGAGCCGATTAAAAATAAAATTCCAAAAAGTCACTACACCCGTAGCAAAAAGCCAAGACAACCGATAATCTAATAAAAAATGTTCAGTTAAACCATAAATTATTAAAGTATTAATAGTCAAACCAGTTAGCATTACAATCGAAAACTTTCCCATTTGACCAAAAGCGTCCTTGCCCTTTAGCGAATTACGGAATGTCCAAAATTTATTAGCTGAAAAATTAAAAACCACGGAAATTAAAAATCCTAAAATCGCCGAGGTCAAATACCAAATCCCTAGCCATTCGGTAAAAGAATATAAAACCCCAAAATTAATCAAAGCGGCAATCCCGCCGACAACGCAAAATTTAATAAATTGTTTTAAAACCGGAAATTTAATTAAGTAATTGCGCATCCAAGCCTGTAAATCCATAAATTATTAATTATTGATACCAATGATGGCCGGCCGCACCCCGCCACGATAATCATTGTTATGGGCCGAGATCTCAAATTTAAGTCCGCCGTCTTTATTAAACACTTTAATATTAGCTTTGCCGCCAACGACCGGGCCAGTGATAATTTCTGAAATTCCATCCTTATCAATGTCGCCGGCAAAAACATTAAGACCAGTCAAAAACTCCGGCGGATAAGCAAAAAATGAATTAACTTGGCTGCCTAAGTATGTAAAAATTCTAACAACAGGCGAAGACGTCTGTTCGCTGGTAACAAATATCTCTGGCTGGCCATCGCCGTGAATATCACCGCAGGCAACATTAACACCAATATCACTATTTTTGTTAAAGGCAAAAAACTTGGAAATTTCCACACCGCTGGGCCAAAAAACTTTAACCAAAGGCCCGATGCCATTGCCAACGCCATTACCGGTTATTACTTCATCTTTACCGTCACGATTAACATCACCTAAGGCCACTTTAACCCCACCGGTAAAACTTTTATCATAAGCTAAAAATTTATTAACTAGGTTGCCGCTGGCACCAAAAATTTTTACTTCCGGTAAGCTGCCCTTGCCCTTGGCCGTTACAATTTCGGCTATATTATCGCCATTGACATCGCCGCAAGCAACATTAGCTCCGCCGCGAAAATTCTTTTCATAAGCAAAAAATTGAAAAAGCAAATGACCATTAATATCAAAAATTCTAATATGCGGCCCACCGCCAACTCCCGCGGCGGTAATTACCTCGTCAATATTATCGCCATTGACATCACAAGCAGCAACATTAATTGGCCCATTAAATTTTGGGTCATAAGCAAAGAATGCTTTAAATACTGTCCCGTCAGTTTTCAAAATTTTAATTTGCGGAAACGATTTTAAACCTAAACCAGCCAATAAATAATAGTTGACGGTTTTATTACTTTTTGACACTTTCTGGGCCAAGGCTGCCTCCAAGGCTTTGCTGGCATCAAGCAAACCATGGCCAAGCTTACCTTGGTATTCAGTATTGTAACTATAAATATTTTTGGTGTTATTGAGAACAAAATTTCTTATCTCGTCAGCGGAAAAATTTGGGCGCAAGGCTTTGATCGCGGCTAAAGTTCCGCTGACTAACGGTGCGGATAAAGAAGTACCAGACCAATAACCATCATAGTAATTGGTAAAACCATTAATAGTTTTATTATACGGCTGAGTTGAAAAAAATTCTTCGCCCGGAGCCACTAAATCAATACAACCGCCGTAGTTAGAAAATTTTGATTTTCTTAGATCCTTGCCTACCGAAGCAACACCAATTACCATATTTTCACCACTAACCCCATCATAACAAACCGGATAAGATTTAGTTGTATTTAGATCAGTTCCGTTGACTGTCGGATCAGTATTACCAGCAGCGGCTACCACCAAGATACCTTTGTCATAAGCCCGTTTGATTGAATCATATAAACTTTGACTAAAACCAGTACCCACAAAACTCATATTGATTACATCAACTCCGTTAGCTACCGCATAATCAATTGCCAAGACTACCGAGTAAACATCACCCGTACCAGTACTGTCCAAAACTCGCAAAGGCATTATTTGGGAAAACCAACTGGCCCCGGCTATCCCCTCGTTATTATTAACACTGGCCGCAGCAATACCAGAAACAATCGTGCCGTGTTTAACAGCGTTAATATCATAATTACCTTCAAAAGAAGGAGTAATGTTATTGTTGCCGTCAACAAAATTCCAGCCATGCAAATCATTAATGTAACCATTCTTATCGTTATCCAAACCATCGTTAGCTATCTCCTTTTTATTAGTCCAAATTTTATCTTTCAAATCAGGATTATTTGTATCAAAACCAGTATCCAGAATTGCTATCACCGAATGTTGATTAATAATATTTTCCTGTTGTCTGACTAACAAATCAGCTGACCAAAAATCTTTGATATTAATTTGGTTAAGATACCACTGCAAAAGAAAATCAGGATCATTGGGAAAAGCAGTCATTTTCAACTTGTAGTTATACTCAACATATTCAACTGCGTCGTTCCTGCGATATTCAGCAATTACCTTTTCTAAATTAACCAAATTAGCAAATTCAAATTTTAAAACCTCATCGCTGCCTTTTAATTTAACCAGCAAGGTTGTTGGCTGAGAATTAGCATCGCTGATTTTTGCTACCGCCTTAGCAAAACTAAAATTAGGCAAAAATAAAAAATTCCCTGCCAAAATAAAAAAGATTACGATAAAATTAATTACTTTTTTCATTCGTCAAACAACTTAAAACTTGTCTAAGCTAAATTATTGTTCTTTAAATTTTCCATTGTCCAAATCCTGTAAAAATTGTTTTATATCAGCTTCATACGCCGGATTAACCTGTAAGGCTTTACCTGCCCACTCCCTTGCTGACTGATTATCACCTAACCTAGCAAAACTGCCAGCAACTTGCGCATAATAAGAAACATTACCAGGTACTAATTCAGTTAGTTTAATGAAAGATTCAGCCATCTTGGCATAATCTTTCTTTGCATTATAGACATTAGCCAAACGCAAATAATCCTTTTCGGTTAAATTAATTCCCCGCTGAGTTAAATAATTGAATTCTTCTTGAGCCAAATCGGGTTGATCACCAACGATATAAAGCACTGCTAAGTCAATATGCGACTGAGTCACCCAAGGTGCCAAATCTACACCATATTTAAAAATGGCAAAAGCCTGATCAATTTTTTTCTGGTAAAACAAGGCATGAGCTTTAACAAAATACAACTGCGGCCGGGTTGGACTCAATGGGATTGCCTTATCAATTAGCTCAATTGACTTTTGCGGCCACTGACTAGTTTCAACATGCCGTCCATTAAAATATTGCAAAGCATCATTGTAAAAATTAGCTAAATATAAATAATTTTTAACATTCAACGGATCCATCTCGATGTTAGTTTCAAATTCTTTGATTGTTCTTTGCGCAACCTGGAAGGCAAAATCAGAAGAAACATTTTTATCAGCGGCTAAATTTAAACTAAAGCCCATCAGCTGCTGAGTTGTCTCAAATCGACCCAAATAGCCATAAGACATTGATTTTTCCAAATATTCTAAAGATTGTTGTTTGGATAAATTAAAATGATCGCCCAACGCTCCTTTAACTAAATCCATATTAGCGATTGCCACTCGGACATTAAAAATCCAAACCACCAACAACAAAATTGCAACTACAGTAAACCCAGAAAAAATTCCAATGTTAATGCTCTTTTGCGGCCAAAATGAAAACTTAGGTAAAAATTCATTGGCATAGGCGTAACTAGCAAAAGCCAGACATAAAAAAATCAAAATATAAGTATTCAATGTATCAAAAACAAATAAATCTTGAATAAAATAACAGATGAATAAAGCCGAAAAAACCAAAAATAAATCTCGATTAGCCTCTTGATTTTTTTGATAGACTTTAAAGAGATAAACAATTGCCGTCCCTAAAATAATTAAGAAAGCAGCCAAACCAAAAATGCCAGAAGTAGTCCATAAGTCAAAAACTATATTGTGGGCCCGATCAAACCAGACTTGAGAACCACCATCTCTAAAAATTTTGTTATTAAAATACTTATCAAACAAAAGATGAAAATTTTCCAAACCATAGCCAAAAACAAAACGAAACGGACTGGCCGTTATTGCCTGCCAACTGGATTGCCAAGTTAATAAGCGAGACTCAACGGTAATATTGGTGTAAGAAGTAGTAATAATATTCTGTAAGGTTGGATTACTTTTTATCAGTTCCGTATTGCGACCAAGGAAAACCACTAAAACTGAGCTTAAAACCACAATTAGAATTCCACCGGCAATAATTTTTTCAATCTTTTTTCCTTTGAGCAGCAGAAAAACTAAAAATAAAAATGTACTGACAACGATCCCGAGCAAAGCACCGCGAGTACCACTGTTAAACAAGTCAAAAAAGTTCAGGGTCAAAAATAGGGCCAAAAATCCAAAAATAATTTTTTCATTTTTATGATAAAGCCAAAGTAAAACCATTAAGGCATTACTGACTAAAAAGAAAACCAAAAAATTCCAATCCGAAAATATGCCAAAAAAAGCTTGGGTCCCCTTGAGCAAAGTGCTAATAATAAAAATTGCTTCCAACGAGAAAAAACTGGCTAAAAATGGAGTGATTTGAAAACGCTTTGGTTTAAACAAAAAGAAAATTAGAAAAAAGAAATGAAAAATAAGATAAGAAGCAAAAAATGCAGCATTACCAATGGTGCCAGCCAGCCTGACATTATCCGTTTGAACCAAAAAAGAAAAATTAAGTTTTTGACCCAAAGCGAATAAACTCATGATAAAGCTGGAACCCAAAGAAAAAGAAAATAGTTCATACCAGTCTTTATCTTCTTTAAGCATTGAAGTTAGAATAATAAAGTACAACAAAAAATGAAATTGGTTTAGCAATCCGTCCATCCGTTCATAATTTCCCCAAAAACTCCGAGGGAAATACAAACCGGTTAGAGAAGTAATAGTTAAAATAGCAAAATAAGCCAAAACCATCAGATTCAAAAAATTAACCTTGGGTCGGTATTGCGGATATTTCAAAGCTAAAACAATATATATGGCAAAAGCGATTTCAACAATTATTCTAAAAATCAAATTTTTAGGAACAATGAAAGGAAAAAAGAAACTGGAAATAAAAATTAGGGGCAGAGCAAAAACTGTAAATAATTCTAGCTTGATTGCCCACTTCCCGATTTTTTCAAATAAAGCCATAAAAAATAACTAAAATAATAAGGTTTTTTTAATAAAACTAAATTAACTTTACCAAAAATAAAAGAAAAACGCAAAGTTGACAAAAACCCATAAAATAAGGTATTATTTAAAAAGTCAATTCAAAAAATAAAAGTTAAGAAATAAGAGAAAAAATCTAATTTTCTATATTATGGAAGCAAAAAAACGAAGAATTTGTTTTGTTATTACCTCAAAAATTCATTATGGCCGCAGTAAAATAATCCTTGAGGAACTAAAAAAGCGTGATGATGTTGAGTTAAAAATTATCGTTGGTGCCTCCGCCATTCTCCCTAACTATGGCGACGTCATAACTTTAATGAATGAAGATGGTTTTGTCTGTGACGAAAAAATTACTATGACGCTGGAAGGCGGTAACCCAGTAGCCATGGCAAAGACTGCCGGTATTGGGGTTATTGAATTTACAACTGTTTTTGATAATTTAAAACCAGACATAGTTTTGCTAAGAGGCGATCGCTATGAAGTTTTGTCTGCCGCCATTGCCGCGGCTTATCTCAATATTCCAATTGCTCATATTGAAGGTGGCGATGTCACGGGCACAATTGATGAAAGTGTTAGGCATGCAATCACTAAACTAGCCCATATCCATTTCACAACGAACGAAAAAGCCAAACAGCGCGTTCTAAAAATGGGTGAAGATCCTGATTATGTTTTTGACTTTGGCTCTCCCGACTTGGAATTTGTCGCCAGAAATTCTTATTCAATATCAAATGACTTAATAAACAAATTGGGCGTTGGCGATATCGTTGATATTAATAAGCCTTATCTAATTTTAATGCAACATCCGGTAACCAGTGAAATTGACCAAAACCGAAAAAATATTGATACCACGCTAGAAACACTAAAAGATTTAGGAATACCAACTATCTGTTTTTGGCCCAATGACGATGCCGGCACCAATGAAGTGGCCAAAGGGATCAGAGTTTTTCGGGAAAATAAAAATCCCAAACACATGCGCTTTACCAAATATTTAGGGCCGGAAGAATTTATTGGTTTGCTAAAAAATACTGTTTGTTTGGTTGGTAATTCTTCGGCCGGAATCAAAGAATGCTCTTATTTAGGTGTGCCAGTAGTCAATATCGGTACCCGGCAAAACGGGCGGCTACAAGCAGAAAATGTAACAAATGTAAATTACGACCAAGAAGAAATCAAAAATGCCATCTTGAATCAAATTAAACATGGTAAATACCCGTCTAGCTCAATTTATCATAAACCGGATACGGCTAAAAATATCACTGAAACTTTGGCAAAAATTAAATTATATTGGCAGAAAAAATTTAAAGACTAACTTAATGTACAAAAATAAAAAAATTTTAGGAATTATAACTGCTCGCGGTGAATCAAAAAATATCCCTAAAAAAAATATAAAAATTTTTGCCGGTAAACCTTTGATTGCCTACACTATTTTGGCGGCCAAAAAAAGCAAATATTTAACTGATTTTATAGTTTCAACTGACAGCCAAAAAATTTTCAATATCGCCAAAAAATACGGCGCACCCGTGCCTTTTTTAAGACCAAGAAAACTAGCCACTGATACCAGCACTTCAATTCAAGTTGTTAATCACACCTTAAATTTTTTAAAAACCAGCCAAAAAAAATCATACGATTACGTTATGATCCTTCAGCCAACCTCTCCCCTGCGCACGGCTAAAGATATTGATCAATGTATCAAAAAAATAGTTGATACTAAAGCCGATTCCGTTATGAGCATGGTTGAACTAACTGATTTCTCTTTGCCAAAATTAAAAAGAATTCAAAAGAATGGCAATATTATACCGCTGTTAAAAAAGGAAGCTAAACAGCCTCGCCGTCGCCAAGCGGCGGAAAAAATTTATCGCCGCAACTGTGCGGTTTATCTGACTAAAACTCAATTTATTTTAAAAAACGATCTTTTTGGCAAAATTTCCAAAGCCTACATAATGCCCGGCCAAAGATCAATTGACATTAATAGCATCTTTGATTTTCAGCTAGCCGAATTTTTGTTCAAAAAAAATCACTATGGCAAAAATTAAAATTTTAAGCGCAATTCCTGACTTTGCGCCGAAAGGCAAAAAAATCCTGAGCTCATTAGGTCGGATTGATTACCTAAAATTAAACCAGCCACAACTGGAAAAAATAATTGGCCAATACGAAATTTTGATAGTTGGTTTGGGACTCAATATTAATAATACCGTTATTAACCAGGGTAAAAAATTGAAATACATTGCCACGGTAACAACCGGCTTGGATCATATTGATGTTAATTACGCTCAAAAAAAAGGAATAAAGATTATCAGTTTAAAGGGTGAAAAAAAATTTCTTAGAGAAATAACTGGCACCGCCGAACTGGCTTTCGGCTTAATGATAAATTTAGCCCGAAATATTATCCCCGGCACTGAATCGTTAAAAAATTATCGCTGGGAAAGATATAAATTCATCGGCCACAATTTATCCGGCCAAACTTTAGGAATCTTTGGTTTTGGCCGGTTAGGCAAATTAATGGCTCAATATGCCCAGGGTTTTAACATGAAAATCATCGCTTACGATCCCTACCTAAAGACCAAAAAGAAAATCAAAGGGCTGAATTATCAACTGGTTAATTTCAAAAAATTAATTTCTAGCAGCGACATTATTTCTATTCACGCCACGTTAACCAAAGAGACTGAAAATATTTTTAATCAAAAAGTTTTTAGTAAAATGAAAAAAAGCGCTTTACTGATTAATACCGCCAGAGGTAAAATCGTTAATGAAAAAGATTTGTTAATAGCATTAAAGCAGAAAAAAATATCCGGCTATGCCACTGACGTTTTGGCCGACGAATTACTGTTTGTAAAAAAAATAAAAAAGAACAGCCTAATTGAGTACGCTAAAAATAATAGCAATATGATTATTACTCCCCATGTTGGCGGTTTAACCTATGAATCCAGACTTGCCACTGATATTTTTATTGCCCAAAAGATTAAAACAATTTTAGAATGAACGATTTAAAAAACAAATTAAAAAAAGCGCTACTATTGTCGGGAGATATTTTTATCCTCTACTTTTCCTTATGGCTAGCCCTTTACGTTCGGAAAGGTTTTAGTTTTGATATTCAAACCTGGCAAGAACACTTGCTGCCGTTTACTTTAATTTTTATCGCCTGGCTGCTGATTTTCTTTATTAATGGTTACTATGAATTAAAATCAGCCAAAAATAATATGGCTTTCTACTCAAGCCTTCTTACCACTTCGCTTTTCAATATAATTATTGCCATTATTATTCTCTATATTACCGCCAGCCGCTTAACTAATTTAAGACCTCAGACCGTTTTAATTTTAGATATTGTCATCTTTACCTGCCTTTTTATAATTTGGCGTAATTCATTCAACCACTTGGTTAAAGCCAAAGCTTGGTCAAACAATATTGCTATCATCGGTTTGAATAGCAAAACTTTAGAAATTATTAAAATAATCAGGCAAAGGCCACAGCTTGGTTATCGGTTAAGTATAGTAATCCGCAGCCAGGAGGATGAATTAGTTAGTCTCCCTGACGGTATAGAAGTTATTGATAACCCGGCTGATTTAACCAAAGATATAAATAATAGAAAAATTGATACAATCGTTGCCACGATTGATACTTCCCGTTATCCGGAATTAATTGATAAAATCTTTACTTGCTTGGCTTTAGGGATTAATTTTTTTGATTATGCTAATTTCTACGAAAAATACACCGGTAAAATTCCAGTCACGGTTATCAAACAAAGTTGGTTTTTAGAAAACCTAGCTGAAAATGATAAACGGCTATATGAAAGATTAAAAAGGATAATTGATATTTCTGCTGCCTTAGTTATTGGCTTATTGTCGTTAATTTTTATCCCATTTATAATTTTAGCCATCAAAATTAATAGCCACGGTTCAATAATTTTCAAACAATATCGGGTTGGCAAAAATGGAAAAATATTTTTAGCATTAAAATTTAGGTCAATGAAAATTGATGCCGAAAAGGCCGGCCCGCAATGGGCCCAAAAAGATGATCCCAGAACGACTCGCGTCGGAAAATTTTTACGGAAAACCAGAATTGATGAGATACCACAGCTGCTTAATGTTTTAAAGGGCGAAATGAGTCTAATTGGACCACGGCCGGAAAGAACGGAATTTGTTAACCTCCTAGAAAAAGAAATTCCTTTTTATCGGGAACGGCTATTGGTAAAACCGGGATTAACCGGTTGGGCCCAAATTAATTTTCCTTACGGCGCCTCAAAAGAAGATGCCTTGGAAAAATTACAATATGACCTCTACTATATTAAAAACCGATCATTATTTTTAGACTTAAGTATTTTACTTAAAACTAGCCGAATAGTTTTAAGCCGACAAGGAAGATAATTTTATGGAAAATATAAAATTTTCAGTAATCATCCCCGCTTATAACGAGCAAGACACTATCACTGCAGTTTTAGTTGAATTAAAAAGTTACCTTCATAGTAATTTTTCTGGCCGCTATGAAATCATTGTCATCAACGACGGTTCAACTGATAAAACCAGTGATATTCTCAAAGCTATTGATGGGCTAAAAATCATTGAACACCCCTACAACAAAGGTTACGGCGCTTCCGTCAAGGCAGCCGTCAAACAATCAACCATGGATTGGATTTTAGTTTTTGATGCTGATGGCCAACACAAATGCGAAGACATTAAAAAATTAATAGATGCAGCCGATGGTTTTGATATGGTTGTCGGTGCCAGGCAGGGTTATAAAGGTCCGATAGTTCGCCAACCGGGCAAAAAAATTCTGCATTGGGTAGCTGAATACTTGGTTCAAAAAAAGATTGCTGATCTTAATTCCGGCCTAAGATTAATCAAAACCAAATACTTTTTGAAATATGCCCATCTTTTACCAGAAGCCTTTTCTTGGACCACCACCATTACCCTGGCTTTCTTCAAAGAAAGTTTAAATGTCAAATACGTACCGATTGAAATAAACAAACGCCAAGGTGGCAAAAGCACTGTCAAAATCAGCGATGCTGGCCGGACTCTTATGCTAATTTTAAGAATTATAATGCTTTTTTCACCGCTCCGAATTTTTTTGCCCATAAGTTTAATTTTATTAATCCCGGCAGTGATTTTTGGTATTATTGATCTGATTAACTTTAATATTACTGATATCACTATCGTTTTAATGATTTCAACCGTCTTAATCTTTTTCTTTGGTCTTTTAGCTGACCAAATTGCAGCTATTAGACGGGAAATAAAATAAAATGAAAATTCTACTCATTAATCCCCCCAGCGAACATACTATCACTACTAACGTACCCAAGCTAGTTGAGGAAGGCGTTGGCTATATCCCACCCTTAGGTTTGATGTACGTTGCTGCTTATATTGAAAAAAATACCAACCATCAAATTAAAATTATTGACTGCGAAGTTGAAGGAATAGATTATTCTCAGTTGGAAAATGTTATTACCCGGGAAAATCCTGACATCATTGGTATTACTGCCTTAACTTTTACTTTAATTGATGTCATGGAAACATTAAGGATAATTAAAAAAGTTAATCCAAAAATCAAAACAATCTTGGGTGGACCTCATGTCCATATTTACCCTGAAGAAACTTTAAAAATTAAAGAGGTTGACTTCGTGGTTTTGGGTGAAGGTGAACTGCCAATCATAAATTTATTGGAAAATATTAATAATCTTGAGGCACTAAAGAATAACAAAGGGATTGCTTTTCGCTTGGGTGAACAAATAATTAATAACGGCCGCGAGGATTTTATTCAAAATTTAGATGAACTCCCCTTTCCGGCTCGGCACCTAACGGTGTACAAAAAATATTTTTCGGTATTGGCCAAACAGTCCCCGGTTACGACGATGTTTACTTCCCGCGGTTGTCCTTACAAATGTATTTTTTGTGATCGGCCCCATCTTGGTAAAATGTTTCGTTTTCGGACTGCCGCCAATGTAGTTGATGAAATGGAAAAAATAATTCAAATGGGTATTCCCGAAATTTTTATTTATGACGACACTTTCACTGTTGACCGCCAAAGAGTGATTGATATTTGCGATGAAATTCTAAAAAGAAACCTAAAAATTAGTTGGGATGTTAGAGCGCGCGTCAATACTGTTGATTTGGAGTTATTAAAAAAAATGCAACAAGCCGGCTGTGAAAGAATTCATTTTGGGGTTGAAGCCGGCACCAAAAAAATCTTGGAGGTTTTGCGAAAAGGCATAACTTTAGACCAGGCCAAAGCCGCTTTTTCTATGTCACAAAAGGTAGGTATTCAAACCCTGGCCTATTTTATCATCGGTTCACCGACTGAAACCAAACAGGATATACTAGAAACCATAAAAGTCGCTAAAAAATTGAAACCGGACTTTGCTCATTTTTCAATCATGACTCCATTTCCGGCAACTGACCTTTACCGACTAGGTTTAGAAAATGGAATTTTGCCAAAAGATTACTGGCAGGAATTTGCCCAAAATCCAACCAAAGATTTCGTCCCAATGCTTTGGGAAGAAAATTTGAACCGGGAAGAATTAGTTGCTTTGCTTAAAAAAGCCTACCGGTCTTTTTATTTTAGGCCATCATACATTATAAAAAGATTACTCAAACTTACCTCTTGGCATGAATTTAAAACCAAATTCAAAGCCGGCATCAACTTACTCTTTAGAGTCTAAAATCCTAGTGATAAAACTCAAAAAAACAAAAAATTTATTAATCCTTTTGGGAATTTTCCTATTTTTATTTATTGTTTTCTTTGTTGTTAATCCAAAAGTACTGCTAAAAACAATCCAGGGAACAAATTTGTGGTATTTCTTGCCAGTCTTTCTCCTCTGTTTTCCCTTAGTCGGCTTTAAGGCTTGGCGCTGGCAGCTATTGATGAAAAAACAAAATATTTATTATTCGCTTTGGTCCTGCTTTAAAATGTACTCAGTCGGCATATTCCTAAGCTTAGTCACGCCCGGCAAGATTGGCGAAGCGGCAAAAATATTTTATCTCCACCAAGACAAATATTCAATCAGACAATCATTAATCACAATTATTTTAGATCGGATTTTAGACTTGGCTTTTTTATTTATCTTCGCCTTTATTGGTTTTATAATTTTCATTCATTACTTTGCCCAAGAAGTCATTTACTTGAGCCTGGCGGGTATCGGAATAACAATTTTATTTTATATCTTTATTAAAGCTAAACTTTATTATCGTTTGATTGGCTCACTAGTCCCCGAAAAATACCAGGACACCTTTATCAAACATTCGCGTGATTTTTTTGCTGATTTAAAAAAATATAATTTCTCCAGCTACTTAATCGGTTTTATCTTAACTATTTTGGCTTGGCTGATTTACATTCTCCAAATTTATTTTTTAAGTTTAGCTTTGGGGTTAAATTTAAAATTTTTATTTTTAATTCCAATG
This sequence comes from Patescibacteria group bacterium, assembly GCA_041649675.1. Lineage (GTDB taxonomy): Bacteria > Patescibacteriota > Patescibacteriia > Buchananbacterales > UBA6539 > JBAYJS01. The sequence continues at coordinate 59,452 of JBAZMQ010000009.1, forward strand.
ATCGCGGTTGCCAATATTACTAGCTTATTGCCCATCAGCTTTAATGGCTTAGGCACCAGAGAAGCAGTCTTTATATTTTTCTTTAGCCTAATTGGCTTGTCAGTTGAACAGGCAACGGCTTTAGGCATACTTCAATTTTCAATTGGCTTATTTACGGCAATCCTCGGCTTTAGTTTCTGGCTTAAAAAACCTATTCGTTTAAAGGCTAATGACTGAAATATTCCAAAAAACTTATTGGGAAAGAGATAATCTGGACCAGCGAAGACAACCCAACCATCCGGTCGTGGCGGCTTTTGCCACTAAAAAAATTGATGAAATCAAAAAAAGCCTTAACAGCGAAGCGATAAAAACAATTTTGGATGTTGGCGCTGGTAATGGCTTTTTTTCTTATTACCTGCAAACTCTTGGTAACCTAACAGCCGTTGACTATTCGGAAAAAATGATTGCCTTAAATCCAGTTAAAAATAAAATGGTAATGAACGCTACTCAATTGAATTTTGAGAATAATTCATTTGACCTAGTTTTTGAAGCCGGAATGCTTCATCACGTCCAAAACCTTGACCAAGTAATTTCAGAAATGAAAAGAGTAACCAAAAAATATTTAGTTATTCTTGAACCAAACCGCAATAATCCCCTAATGTTTCTTTTTGGTCTAATAAATAAAGAGGAAAAAAAATCGCTTAAATTTTCTTTAAACTATCTCAAAAATAAATTAGAGCAAAACGATTTAAAAATAATCAAAGCCTTTAGCCATGGCGCAATTTTACCAAATAAAGTGCCAACCTGGGCCTTACCGGTTTTAAAAATTTTTGACAAAAAAATCCCGGTTTTGGGATTTAACAATATTATAATCTGTGAAAAGAAAAATTAAAGCTCAGCCGGTTTAATAATTTTTACTTCGGTTGATTTAGAAATTTCTTGCATTATACTATCCTCATAGCCAATGGCATAAGTAACACCAAACGATTTGAAGGCAGACGAAAGTTTTCCTTCTTTTATTAATCCTTGAATTGTTTCTTGGTCAAAATAAACGTAGTTTTTGTCAGTATAATAGCTTAAAGCGCCCATCGCGGCCGGATGGACCCCAACAGCGATAACATCCGTTCTTGAATCAATGTTTGCATCTTGGACAGCCAAAATTAATGGCTGAGTATTAACAATAACATTTTGACCGCCATACTCACGACCAAACAATATTTTATCAATGGCTAACAAATTTCCCAAAATACCAATAACCAAAATGGCCCCAAAAAATATTTTTT
>JBAZMQ010000010.1:0-54255 GCA_041649675.1 Patescibacteria group bacterium
TCTTTACCCCGTCCTAACGCAGTAAATCCACTGTTAAACAGGTTTAAATTACCACATTTTTCCTTTTTTTACAATTCTGCCATTTTCTATTATAATTAAATAAGCAACACCAGTAATTCTAGTTGGTTAACCAGCCAACTGGATTTACTGATTAACTGAATCAATTAACCTATGTCAAAAATCCGTAAAATTGTTATCCCGGTTGCTGGCTTAGGTACCCGCTTTTTACCGGCTACCAAAGCTCAGCCCAAAGAAATGCTGCCAATCGTAGACAAGCCAATCATCCAATATATTGTGGAAGAAGCGGTCAAGGCTGGCATTACTGATGTTATTTTAGTTACCGGCGCCACTAAACGGGCAATTGAAGATCATTTTGACCGAAATGAATATTTGGAAAATTATTGCCTCAAAGCCGGCAAAACCAAAGCTTGCCAACGAATTAAAGAAGTTGCTGAAATGGCAAACTTTATTTATATCCGCCAAAAAGGGCCTTATGGCAATGGCACGCCGGTTTTGAATGCCAAAGAAATTATTGGCGATGAACCATTTGCGGTAGTTTGGGGCGATGACGTTTGGGATTGCGAAAATAAACCTCACGTTAAACAATTAATTGAAGTTTTTGAAAAATATGGCGACCCGGTAATCACCGCTAGAATTACTGATACGGAAGGTACAAAAAAATACGGTATTATTGATGGCCTGGAAGTTGAAAAAGGAGTTTATCAAGTTAAATCAATTGTTGAAAAACCCGGACCGCAAAAAGCCAAAACCAAAATTGCTTCCCAGGGCGGCTATATTTTTACGCCCGATATCTTTGAGGCTTTGGAAAAAACCAAAATCGGCAAAGGCAATGAGCTTTGGCTGGTTGATGCCATTGCCATTTTACTGAAAAAACGGCCAATTTACGCCAAAATTATTGATGGCAAATTCCATGACTTAGGTTCAAAATTGGGATTACTAAAAGCCAATGTTGAGTATGGTCTGCGCGACAAGGAAGTCAGCGCTGAATTTAAAAAGTTTTTAAAGAAAAAGATTTAACTAGAACCTAGAATTATGAATCATGAATTAAAGGACTAGGGTTACCTGATTCATAATTCATAATTCTTAATTCCTGATTCTATAATATATATATGAAAAAAACTTTAAAATTAAAAACACTAATTTTACTAATCACAGCCGGTCTAATGGTAACCACTGGTTTTCAGTGCAAATGGGTTAGTCCCACCACTCAAAAATTACTTGAACCAATTGAAATTAGCTGGTGGAGCGTAGTTGATGATCCAACCAATATTGAAACCCTTATTTCTGACTACAAGACCCTGCATCCTAACATTACCATCAACTACCGTAAACTTCGGCCGGAAGAATTTAAAACTGAGCTGCTAAATGCTTTGGCTGAAGATCGCGGACCAGATATTTTTACTATCCAAAATACTTGGGTAACTGAACAATTATCTAAACTAGAACCATTGCCGGCTAATATTAAAATGGCTTATGAGGTCACCAAAAAAAGCTTGGGAATTAAAGAAGAAACTTTAATTGAAGTTAGAGATGCTGCCAGCATCACACCAGCCCAATTAAAAAATACTTTTATTGATGTTGTTTATGATGATGTTGTTAGAGATGGAAAAATTTATGGTTTACCATTAAGTTTAGATACCCTAGTTTTATTTTATAATCGTGATTTATTAAATAGTGCCGGTATTGCCTTACCGCCAACCAATTGGACCGTCCTGCAAGAAAATGTTAAAAAATTAACTTTCCAAGATAAAGATGGCAATTTAATCCAATCCGGCGTTGCCTTAGGTACGACCAGCAATGTTGAACGCTATGCTGATATTTTATCTTTATTAATGCTTCAAAATGGCGCTCAGATGGTAACCAACAACCAGGTCACTTTTGGCGCTGTCCCCCGCAGCTTTCCTGATCAAACTTATAACCCCGGCCCCGAAGCGGTCAGATTTTATACTGACTTTGCCAATACCTCAAAAGAAGTCTATACCTACAATGAAACTTTTCCCAATTCCCTTAACGCCTTTGCCCAAGGCCGGGTAGCAATGATTTTTGGTTACAATTACCATTTGGCTCAACTTAATGCCATTAGTCAAGGTAAACTAAATTATGGGATTACTAAGGTTCCCCAAATTGAACGCCGACCGGAAGTTAATTTTGCTAACTATTGGGTCCAAGTAGTTTCTAAAAAGAGTAAACATAAAAATGAAGCTTGGGATTTTATTCAATTTATTTCCAAAGAAGCTGAAGCTAAAAAATATCTAACCAAAACTTCAAAGCCAACTGCCTTGCGCTCCTTAGTTGATGAACAACAAACTAATGATCAGATCCGGCCATTTGCGGAACAGCTTTTAACCAGCAAAAGCTGGTACCATGGTAACGATGAAACCGCCATGGAAAATGCTTTCAAGGAAATGATTGATTCGGTTCGTAACGGAACTGAGCTAAAAGATGCAGTTGGTTTAGCGATCCAAAAAATCCAACAAACATTATAGGTTTTAGGTTATTAGAACCTCTACACTAACCGCCTAGAACCTAACCTCCTAATTACCTAATCTATTCTATGCCTAAAAAAATAAAAATTGTTTTGCTAAGTTTCTTGTTTTTTAGCTTAACTTTCGGATTAATGATTCCATTACCAACTTTTGCCGCTTGTGACGTATCCGGCACGCCTTGGTTAGAGGCAATTAACATTCCAGACGGGCTTTTGATCCCTTGCGAATGCGTAAGCTCCAATATAAACCCAGAAACCGACTGTCTGTCATTTGATGTTTTTCTCCAAACCATAATTAATTTCTCTAATTTACTTTTGGCCCTAACCGGTAGCGCTGCCCTGCTAATGTTTATGTATGGCGGTACGATGCTAATTATTGCCGGGGGCGTTCAGGAGCGGGTTCAAAAAGGTAAAGCCGCTTTGCAGGCTGCGGCCATTGGCATTGCGATTATTTTAGGTTCTTGGGTAATTGTTAATTTTGTCATCTTAGCCTTAACTGAAGGAAAAATTGGCACTCAAGCTAATCTTTTTAACGGTTTAGGCTGGTCACAACAATGGTCAGCCAGTCCTAAAGGCCAATAGAATCAACTATTTTGCCAAAAAAATAATAATTGACACTACACTTAACTATTTATTATAATTAAGGTAGATACTTTAAAAAATAACAGCTACCAAAATCCAAAATTTCCAAAAAAATGATAGCTGCCAATGAAAGGGGGTGAAAAAATGAAAAAACTAATCGTTTTAACAACGTTGGGGGTAATTTTTGCCATGACCGCAATGCCGGTTCTAGCTTTAGAGACTGGTATTGATTATGGCACTTACACTGGTTTAGGAACAAAAGATATCCGCCAGGGAATCATGAACGTCGTTAATGTTTTATTGGGTTTCCTCGGTATCTTAGCTATTGTCATCATATTGTGGGGAGGTTTCCGCTGGTTAACTTCTGGTGGTAATGAAGAAAAGGTTGGAGAAGCCAAAAAGATTATCACAGCCGGTATCATTGGTTTGGTAATTATCTTTACCGCTTATGCTATTGCCAGTTTTGTCATCAGCCAACTTCTAACTGCAACAGGTGGTGCCTAATCTTAGGTAAATTGACCTAAAATCATATAATCAAGGCGGGGAGACCTTCATAGTAATGCTAGGGGTCTCCCCGATCCAAAAAACTTTAAAAACAATGAAAAATATTGCCAAAAATTCAATAGTTACCGGGATTTTTACACTTTGTTTTTTAATATTTTCCTTAATCCTTTCTGCTTATCCGGCTTTGGCCAGTAACCCTTATGGTGGTTCGGCCGGCTCACAACAATACGCTGACGAAATTAATAAAGAAAAGGCTGCTAACTCTGGCGTCGGCCAAGTGACAGCCGGTTTGAATAAAACTGCCAATCAAGCTCAAATTTCTACTACCGAAACCAACTTGCCCCAAATGCTTGGCCGGGCGATTAATTATCTTTTTGGTGCCTTAGGCGCTGTCTTTTTAACTGTTATTCTGGTTGGCGGTTACCATTGGATGACTGCTGGTGGTGATGAAGAAAAAGTTAAAAAAGGCAAGGGCTGGATTATCAACGGTATCAATGGTATGCTTGTTGTCTTTTTAGCCTATGCCCTGGCTTATACCTTCCTATTTGCTTTAAAAATGGCAATTGGCGGTTAAATCTAATCTTAAATGTCAATTAAAAAAATAAATTTGGTAATTATATTTACTATTCTGATTGGCAGTTTCTTTTTAAGCAATTTAAGTTTGGCTGCCAGCACTTTTGATACTATTAAACAAGGTTTTGCTGAAACGGGCACCGCCGCTGGCTATCCCCTTGACACTAAAGGCAGACCAGCTAATGAATTTGGTATTGCCTGGGTAAATTATATTAACGGCATGCTGACCTTAATGGGCTTACTGTTTATGGTTAATATAATTTATGCCGGTTATATTTGGATGACTGCCCGAGGTCAAGAAGACCGAGTCAAAAAAGCTCAAACTTTGATAATCCAAGCGGTCATTGGCCTTTCTTTGATTATTGGCGCCAGACTAATTGTTGAAATTGCTTTGTCAGTATTAGGGACTACTATTTCTTAAATAAAATGAAAACAAATCAAATATTTAAATTTAAAGTTGCCGTCTCAATCTGTTTTTCTTTATTTATTATTTTTCTCGCTTTGCAGAATGTTTATGCCGTGTCTTCAATATTTAGTCAAACTAGTAGCGGCGTCAAAACTCTTACTAACGAAGCCTATGGTGGCGGCGGGAAAGTAAGCGTTGACCAAAACACTTTCGGCAAGGGTTTGGTTACTGTTATCAATTATCTTTTAAATTTTTTAGCCATTGTTTTCTTTTTAGGCTTAATTTATGCCGGTTATATTTGGATGACTGCCCGGGGTGAAGAAAGTAAAATTGACCAGGCTAAAAAAATTACTCGGGAAGTCACCATCGCTTTAATCATCACTCTTACTGCCCGATTATTTACCGAATTTGTCCTAACCCAAATTGGCACTGCTCTAAAATAATTAAGTATATGAAAAATTTTAAAAAACAAATTATTAGCCTAGCCATTTTAGCCACTCTAACCATTCCGGTTTTAGGCTCAGCTAATTATTGCCAAGCCGCTAGCATCACTGAGGCGATGAAAGGAGCATTACAAACCGTTACCTTGCCTTCGGGCGGCGAGAATCCTGAAACGACTGCCTTAACGATTGTTGGTAAAGTGATTGCCGCTTTTTTAAGTCTGTTTGGCATAATCTTTTTAATTTTAATAATCTTTGGCGGCTATAAATGGATGTTGGCTTCCGGCCGCGAAGATGAAGTCAAAAAAGCTCAAGAGATCATTCGTAATGCGGTTATTGGCTTAATTATTGTCTTAGCCTCTTATGCCATTACTTACTTTATAACCACCAGCCTAGAATTGGCGGTTAAATAATAAACTGACTCTGTTTTATTTATGAAAAACCAAATCAAATTTTTTCTCCTAACAATAGTTGTGAGTACAATTTTAACTTTAAGTTTTGTTAATTTGCCAAGCCCGGTTTTGGCTGATGATGCCCAAGAAGCTAGCGCCGGACTTCAGTTGTCCGGCAAATTGGAAACTTTAGGTACCGCGGCTGATTTTAATTCCAAACCACAAATTGGTTTAATTATCGGTCAAATTATCAAAGCCTTGCTTTCAATTTTGGGTGTAATTTTTATGATTTACACTATTTATGCCGGTTTCCTTTGGCTGACCGCCGGCGGGAATGATGAAAAAATAACCAAAGCCAAAGCGATTCTGCGCGGCAGTATTACTGGGTTAATAATAGTTTTAGGCGCTTATGTTATTACTTCCTTTGTTGTTACCAATATTACTAACGCTGTAAACTATAGCGGTGCCAGCCAGACTGGTTAACCTATTACCGATTAATCCATACTAATTATGAAAAAAATTCAAACAATAGTAATTATCACCTTATTCATTACGGCTTTCTTGCTGCCGGCCTTGGTTTTGGCTGATACAGAAAGTGCCGGTCCGATTGGTTCTTTATTAGACCAAACCGCTGGCGCCCAAGGAGCCGGTTATGATACTTCAGGCGACAGCTCAACGGGTTTGGCCACCTTGCTTGGATATGTAGTCAGGGTATTTCTTTCTTTATTAGGCGTGATTTTTATTTCTTATACTGTTTATGGCGGTTTTCTTTGGATGACTTCGGCCGGTAATGACGAACAAATCAAAAAAGGAAAAAAAGTTATTACCAATGGCGTTATTGGTTTAGTGGTAGTTTTAGCTGCCGCTTCAATTTATGTTTTCTTAACTATTGCTTTGGTTGGACTCCGACCAGGCGTTGATCTGTCCGGAGTCTAAATTAATAAACCAAAAATATGAATAAAAAAATAAAAATTACTGCCCTTATCCTGCTAGCCTTAATTGGATTTTTAGCCGTTAGCCCGACATTAATTTTAGCGGCTGACAACAAAACTTTGGGATCTGAAGCACAAAAAGATTTAACCGATCAAGACTCCGCTTTTCTTGAAACCTCAGGGCTTGGGCCGGTCAGTATGGGCCGAATTGTCAGTTACATTATTCAAGCCCTTTTATCACTGCTTGGCCTAATTTTTATTATTTTAATCATTTATGCCGGCTTACTTTGGATGACTTCGGCCGGCAAAGAAGAAAAAGTTGCTTTGGCTAAAAAAATCATCGGTGCTTCAATTATCGGCTTGGCCATCGTTTTTGGCGCTTATGCAATTACTATTTTTGTTTTGAATAATTTGATCGGTAGTTTTGGCTTAAGCGGCGGCACTCTTAAATAATTTTAAAACTTTTCAATAAAACTTTATGTCAAAAAAACTAATTACTCTTGTGTCATTAATTGTTTTGGCAAATATCATGACGTTTGCCGTAGCCCCAATTGCTTTGGCCACTGGCAATACTGTGGTTCAAGACATCAATACCCAACTGACTCCGGTCCGGGAAGCCTATGGCAACCCAACAGTTGATGAACAAACTTTTGCCCGAACAATTGCCGAAATTATTAAAATCATTTTAGGCTTTTTAGGCGTTATATTTTTAATCTTAATCATTTATGCCGGCTTACTTTGGATGACTTCGGCCGGTAATGAAGAAAAGGTTAAAAACGCTAAAGATATTATTATTGCTGCCGCTATCGGTTTAACCATAGTTTTGGCCGCCTACGCTATAACAATCTTCGTCGTTGACAATCTCTTGCGGGCAACTGGAGTCAGCGTTACTGGCATTCATTAATCTTTTACCGATAAAAAAACAGCTCTGCTAAAACAGGGTTGTTTTTTATTGCTTAAAAACGTAAAATGATTACATGAAAAGTTTAAGCCAGCTTAAATTATTAATAGGAAAACATGGCCAATGGCTGGTATTTTTTAGCGCCCTTATCTATTTTTTTCTCTTTTGCTTTATCAGTCTTTGGAAATATTACAATTTTGGTTATAATGCTTTGGATTTAGCTATTATTAACCAGGTTTTTTATAATACCAGCCTGGGTAATTTTTTTGCCTCCAGCATTCATCCCCTAACTTATCTCGGTGACCATTTCAGCCCAATTATTTTTTTGCTGTTGCCGTTTTATTTTTTAGTCCAGCAACCAACTACCCTACTAATTTTACAAACTATAATTTTAACTAGCTGCGTTTGGCCAATTTATTTGATTGCCAAAAGTACTCTAAATAAAAATTGGGCAGTCTTTTTTGCCCTTGCCTGGTTGATCAACCCTTTTGTTCAAAACATCAATCTTTTTGAATTTTCTTTTTTACCTATTGCCATTTTTTTGCTTCTTTTTACTTTCTATTTCTATCAAACCAAAAATTTTATCTGGTTTATCTTGTTTGGGTTTTTATCATTGCTAGTCAGGGAAGATGTTGCTTTGGTAATCTTCATGTTTGGCTTAGTCGCCTTATTGGAAAAAAAAGGAATAAAATGGTGGTTAACTTGTTTAATGGGCAGCAGCCTTTATTTTATCTTAGCTTTAAAAATCACAGCCCTTTTTGCGCCGGATCAACATTATAAATTTTTGATTTATTATTCCTGGCTGGGCCAAACACCATTGCTAATTTTAAAAAATATTATTTTAAAACCATATCTGCCATTAGCCCATTTATTTATGATTGGCAATTGGGAAATGGTTTTGGGCTTGCTCTTACCTTTTATTTTTTTACCGCTGATTGCTCCGTTCTATTTGCTCTTAGCCGCAATCATTTTTGGCCAAATGGCTTTTGGTGCCAGTGGTGGTGGCCAGCTGATTTTACAAACTCACTATGTGAGTTTGTTTTTGCCACCAGTTTTTATTGCCGCTGTCTATTCAATAAAAAAAATTTACACCACCAAAACTGAAGATCAAAAATTTATTTTATTAATTAAAAAATACCAACCACTGGCTTTTCTACTTTTGATTACAGCCTTAATTTATTCATTTTTTACCCTCGGGCCAATCTTGGGCGTAACAAAATATTTTTACCAAAATGGTTTTTTCAGCCAAAAAAGCTTGACAAAACAAAAATTAATTTCTGAAATTCCGGCTCAAGCGGCAGTGGCGGCTGGTTATGATTTTTTGACTCCCCTGTCAAGCCGCAATAATCTTTACTCCTTTAACTATGTCTTTTTGGGAAAACAACAATTTTTATCTAAAGACTATTCTTTGCCAATTAACACTCAATTTTTAATTTTTGATTATCAAGATTTGATTAGTTACCAATTGCAGTATGGCCAAAGCGACTTTTACCAAAAGCAATATGAGCAAGGATTAAAAAATTGGTCCAAAAATCTCGCTGGCTTTGGCTTAATTGATTTATCTGGCAGCCTGGTTTTATATCAAAAAGGAGCGGAAAATAAATTTGAATTGCTAAAAATTCTGGACCAAAAACCAAAACTGCAAATAGACCAAAATGTTAACCTTAACCAAGAGATAAACTTTTTTGGCTTTAACAAATTAGATAATCAATACCAATTATTTTGGCAAACAACCCAATCTAATAAACCCTACCGAATAATTACTATTCTGAAACGAGACGATAAAATTTTTAGCCAACAAATTTACCCTTGGGCTTATGATCAATTAATCAGCCAGGATTTGAATAAAAAAATAATTCAAACTAACTATTGGTTTGAATTTGATCAAAAAATTCCAGCGGGAATTTATAATTTAAAACTTAAATTGCTAGAAATTGAAAAAGGCGGAATTGAAATTAATGAAATTTCAGGCACCAAAAATGTGATTGATAAACAAAATTTTATTGGTCCAGAAATTGATCTTGGCCAAATTACTATTTAAGCACTTGATAAATTATAATGTCGGGATTTTGATAAATCGGCTTTAGATAATCTTTAGTCGCTGGGTTAAAACTACCCAGCTCTTTTTCGTATTGGCTATAAAAGACTAAATTAATATTATTCTTAATTAAAAACTGATGTTTTTTTTCATCATTTTTATTATCAGCAAAAAACCAGCTTAAATAAAGGGCTTTTGAATAGGCAAACAAAGTTTCGTGAAAGTGCCCCAGATAAACGGTTTGACCGGAATAACAAGAAGTAAACCGGGCCGGAATATCAGCTGCCAAAATAATTTGTGGACCAGGCAAGCTGTCAGTCCATTTTATGCCAGAAACCAACCCTTTGGGCAAATAAAAAGCCGAGGCCACCGTACCCGGCTTATAGCTAAAATAATAAAAATCACGTACCAAATTATAAAGATTGGAAGTACCAAAAAGTAGAATAAAGAGCACCCCTAATAAAGTCGGGTTATTAACCCAAAAATCAAAAGTCTTTGACTTTAATTTAATTTTTAACCAATCATAAATAGCCAGCAGGCCAACGACGGTAAAAATTACCAAAATAAACTGCAAACCTTGAGTATAACGACTTTGAAAAGGAAAAGCCGAATAAGCTAAAGCTAAATTAACCGTTAGCCAGATTAGCAAAAAAATAAATTTATTTTCAAGAGCTTTATTCTTTAGCAAAAACCAAAGGCCTAAACCAAAACCCAGCCACAAAAAACCATAACCAATCAAAACAAAAATTGGCGGCGAAATTAAGGTTATATTTTGCGTTGCCCGCCAAGCAATGGTTGGGCTGCTAACAATTAACCAAAAATGATAAATAACTGAAGGCAAAGAAATAAGAAAAACCGTTAGCAGATAGCCAACATCTCGCCATAAAATTTTTTTTGTCTGCCAAAATAAAACTAAAAGATAAAGGCCCAAAACACCAAAAATTACCGGGAAATAATAGGGGTGAAAATTAAAATAAAAAAGACAGAGAATACCTGCAATTACTGCATAACTAAATTTATTTTTCGCTAAGGCTAAAAGGACGAGTAGGAATATTAGTAAGGTTAGAGTGATTGAAGCGATAAAATGAGAAGTCTGATATAAAGTATTAAAAATAATTGCTTCCCCTAGCCACAAATCAATTGGCCAACGGTAAGGAATGGTATTTTCCCAGCCAAATTGGTTAAAAAAATTGGCAAAGTAAGCGCCTAAACCGCTGGAGAAAAGCAAGAAGATCAGAGCCAACTTTCGCTTTCGAACTTCGGTAAAAATATAAGAAATAAATAAGTAGGCAATGATAATAAAAATTGGCACCATTACAATGCGTGAAATTTGAAAAGCAAAAAGAGGGCTGAGATTAAAAATTTTTGCCATGAAACCAACTAGCAACCACCAAATATTTAAAGTGCCAATATCTTGAGTTTCGCTAGTGAACAAATCTTTAAGGAAAATATTTCCGGACTTAACCTGATTAATATAGGAACAATATACCGGCGTATCACCGGCCGTTAAGGCATGCAAGCCATCATAAACCGTACCAGGCGAAGCGGAAAAATAACCAAAAATATAAGGAATAGTGGTAATTAAAACCATTGCTGCCATAATCAGGATTAAAAATCGCCACTCATTTTTGGAAATTGATTTTATCAAATCTTTCATAAACCCCTTTATAAATCTTAACGATAATTAATAAAATTAAATTTACTTTACCTCCGTCAAATATAATAAATTAATCAATGACTTTTTTAGCGGGGCAAAACTTGATAGATGGTTACTTTTGAATTGGCATAAACTGCCTTAAGGTAAGGTTTAACCACCGGATTATAATTTCCTAACTTTTGTTCGTCGGGTCCGTAGAAAAGATAATTAATATTTCGTTTGAGTAAAAAATCTCTTTCAGTAACATCTGGCCGATCTTTAGCAAAAAACCAATTGACTTCAGCTTGCTTTTGTTTAAAATTCGGCGTTTCTACGCCATGACCAACGTAAACCAAACGCCCGGCATAAGCCGGGATAATATTAATAACATTATTAGCCGAATTAAAAATAATCTGATTACTACCAACCGACCTTAACCAACTGGCGGCTTTAATTAAATCATTATCCAAATAAGAAATTTCACGACGGTCAGTATAAATAAACAAGTCAACGGCCAAAATAAATATGTTTGAACCCAAAAGCAAAAAAGAAATTATCATCAATAAAGTATAGCGCTGAGACCAAAGCCGTTTGGTCAATTTAGATTTTTTATCAACCAATATTTGATAAAGGCCAAATAAACCAACCGTCATCAAAATTACTAAGGGAAAATGTAAACCTTCACTTAAACGCCGTTGGTAATTAACCGGAGAATAAATCAAAATAAACGAAACCACGGCCCAGAGAATTATAAAAGACCATTTCTCAGAAAAGTTGTGGCCAAAAATTTTCTTTTTTTTAAATAAAAAGTAAGCACCAAAAATTGCAAAAACCAAAACCAAACCATAGCTAAAAATGGTTAACCAAAACGGCGTGGTAAAACAGTTATTCTGTAAGGCTTTTTGCTGCATTACCTCGTCAACCTTGAGTAAATAAAGATAATAAAAAATTGCTGGGGCGGAAATAGTGGCCAAAATTAAATAATACCAGATTAACTGCCAAAGCCACTTTCTTTGGTAAAACATCAAGCAGCCAAAATAAGCCAAAATTACACTAAAAATAGTCAGGATATGGAAAGGATGGAAAAGGAATAGTATTAGGCTGGAAATTCCTGCCCAAACAGCATAACTCAATTTTTGATTTTCAACGAACAAGGCCGTCAAAAGAAAAATAAACAAAATCAAAATTAAAGAAGCGATAAAATGAGGTGAATAATAAACCGTTAAAAACGTATCAAATTCCGGCACCCATAAATCCATTGGCCACCTAAACTGACCACCGGAAAAATTAAAAGGGTACTTAATTATTTGATTAATCAAAAAAAAGCCAAAACCACCGGAAAAAGTCAAGAGTAAAAGAGAAATTTTTCTTTTTAAAATATCGGAAAATAAATAAGCTAAAAACAAATAAACAACAAAATAAAGAAGCGGAATTAAAACAATACGGAATAAATTAAAAGCCAAAAGATTAGATAAATGAAAAATTTTTGCGCCCAAGCCCACCGCTAACCAAAAAGGATTAAAAACCGGCAAGCTGGGTTCGGCAGTAAACAAATCTCTAAACAAAAAACTACCTTGCCTGGCTTGCTCCAAATAAGAATAATAGACAAACCAATCATTTAAAGCCGCAAAATGAATGCCGCTAAAACTTTGGCCAACAGGTGTTATTAGCCAGCCATAAATCAAAGGAATGGTGGTAATAAAAATTACACCTAAAACTAAAAAAATGACAAACCGCCATTCTTTTATCGAAATTGAATTAAGAATTTGACTAATTTTCATTTTCGAAATCTTAAAAGTAACACTTGCCAAAAACTTTCCAAAATAATTTTTAAATCAAATTTTGATTTGCCTTGGGCTCGCTCAGTAAATATAATTGGCGTTTCTTTAATTTTAAAACCTTTTTGCCAGGCTCGATAAGTAGTTTCAACCTGAAAATTATAACCAACTGAGCTTAGAGCATCAAGATCGATGGTTTGCAAAACTTTTGCCCGATAGCATTTAAACCCGCCGGTTAAATCAGAGATGGGTAATCCTAAAATAGTGCGGGCATAAAAATTGCCAAACCGGCTGATTAAGCGGCGGATTATATTCCAATTACTTACTCCCCCGCCTTTGATGTAGCGCGAACCCAAAACTAAATCATTATCTTCAATGGCTGCTAAAAAATCGGGCAAATACTTTGGATTATGGGATAAATCAGCATCCATTTCAAAAATATAATCAGCTTGAGAGTTTAAAGCAACTTTAAAGCCAGCCACATAAGCTGTTCCTAAACCAGCCTTTTTTTCTCGGTGCAATATATTTAACCGGGAATTATTCTGCTTAAGCTGATCAATTAACTGTCCGGTACCATCAGGCGAATTATCATCAACCACTAAAACATTTAAACCTTCAATTGGCAGAACAAAAATTTGGTCAAGCAATTTTGCAATATTCGCTTTTTCGTTGTAGGTTGGGATAATAATATAAATTTTAGCCATGGTTTTTTTTGCCCAATCGTTTTCTTAAATTTAGAACCTGATTAAAATACGCCCGGCTTAAAGACAGTGTTTGAACCCGACTTTTGTCTTCTCCTTCCCGAGGATCATGCCAAATAACTGGGATCTCTTTAATCTTGTAACCGCCTTTTTCAACTAAAATAATTAATTCCGAATCAAAAAACCATTCTTGGTTTTGGACTTTAGGCAAAATATCATCTTTGACTTTTTGGCTAATCAATTTAAAACCGCACGGTGCATCATTAATTTTTAACCCTAAAATAATTTTTAAAACTAAGCGATAACCTTGGGAAGTTAGTTTTCTAACCAGTGAACGACTAACTTTTGATTGCCGGGCAAAACGCGAGCCAATCACCGCATCATTGCCTTCGTTAACAGCGGCAATCGCTAGCTGTAAAGCTGATAAGTCAGTTGCCAAATCAGCATCCATAAAACAATAAAGGTCAGCTGGCTGACTTTCCCAAGCCGATCTAATCGCAATGCCCTTGCCTTTTTGGGGCACAAATAAATATTTAACCTGGCTAAACTGACTGGCTAAATTTTTGGCCACAACTGCCGTTTGGTCGCTGGAATTATTGTCAGCAATAATGATTTGCCAATCAATGGTTAGATTCTGGCTGCAAAAATTGACCAACCGCTCAATACTTGTGGCCAAAATACTTTGTTCGTTGTAAGCCGGAATGGCAATTAAAATTTTCATTGGTTAATTTCCTTGTTTTTCCTTAATTAATTTTTCAAATAAAGACTGGTAATAGGGAGACCAAAACTTGTTATTTTGGTACAAATCAAATTCCGTTAAAAATAACTGCGAAACCTGCTGATTAAACTGATTATATAGGTTATTTTCACTATCCTTGAGGTTATTTTCTTCCTGGCGATCAATACTTAAATTATAGAATAAATTGTCCTCTTTATAAAATCGCTTCATAATTTTGTAATCCCCCTGACGATAGGCCGACATGCAACCCAAATAAGGATTGGTTGAATACATGGATGAATTCTGATAATCCAAGTCCTTACTGATTAAGCTTTTGCCCTGAAAATGATTAAGGGTTTTAATGCCTAAAAGGTCTAAAATCGTTGGCGCAATATCAATTTGACTGCTAACAATATTTTTGTTGCCCACTAAGGCGTGATCAGAATTTTTTACAATCACTAATGGAATCCAAATATTTTCCTCATACAGCGCCACATAGTCAGTAAAATTAAAAATCCGTTCACCGATTGGCTGGCTGTTGTCAGCCGTTATTAAAATTATTGAATTTTTAAACCAGTCTTTATCTTTATTTTTATTAAAAAATTCAGCCAAGGCTTGATCGGTATAATTTAGCAAGTTAAAAATTTTATGCTCAAAAGTGTCATGCGGATAAATCGGTGTGCCATCTTTGGGCATTTCAAAAGGATGATGAACCGACAAGCCATAAGCTGTTAAAAAGAAAGGCTGGCGGCCTAAACTGTCCAATTTCTTGCCAATCTGATCAAACAACTGCTTATCGGTAATGCCCCAAGTTATTTTTTGGCTATCTCCAATATCGCCCTTACCCAAAGATTGGTTAAAACCAATTTTTTCAAAAAACGGCCGCTTATCTAAAAAGTCTAAATCACCAGCTTGCATCTCCAAATTATAATAGCCAAACTGGCCAAAAATTTTTGGCAAACACAACAAATTTAAGTTTAGGCCTGAATTAATTTCCGGCGGCCCGGTTTCGGGCAAAACTGAACATAAAGAGCTAACAATTGATCGGCTCGTATCAGTACCATTACAGTAAAAATTGGAAAAGGCTAAATTGTCTTGGCTCAATTGCCAAAAAAATGGTGTTAATTCAGGCGATAAGTATTTTGCCCCAAACGATTCCAAAAAAATTAAAATTACGTTTGGCTTAATATCATCAATACCGTTACAATTTTCATCAATACCGTTATTCAAAATTTCTTTGGCCCCCGGATAAATTTTAATATTATTATCATCACAGTCAACTTTTAAAGTGTAGCCATCACCATCGTTGTCCTGATCGCATTTTTGGTCATTAATTAACCCAAGGTGGCACAAATCACTTATTGGTCCTTTAACCAAGGGATAGTCACTATTAATATGCAAATAATCTTTAGGCAGCCAGTCAGGCTCAGACTGGGTAGTAAGTGGCGATTGGGCCAAATAATCATTCAATGAGTTAATTAAATCCAAACGATGACAATAACCGCTATCAGACGTTGAAATTAAATAGACCAAAAAATTACTGCTAATATCATTAATGAAATAATTAGCCACCGCCAGCTTGGGAATAAAAATTGTCAAAACAAAAATCAAAGCAATAAAAATTACTGCCAGCCAGACCCTGGTTTTTGGACTGGGCAAGGCCTGATAATTAATTTTTTTAATAACAAAATAATTACCAAAAATAAAGCTTGCCACCATAAAAATTAAAAGAACAATGTTGGTCAAAGTAAAAAAATCAAAAATTGAAGTGGCAAAACTAGAAGCATAAAGGGTAAAACTGAACAATGAGTAATGGAGATGGGAACGGGCTAAAGAAAAATAAACCGTATCAACTAGCGTAACTAGCAGCAAAAATAATTCCAAGCCAAAAATAAAAACCAAAAAGATCCTAAAATAAATTAGATTAGAATTATTTTTTTTCAGCAAAAAAGTAACTAAAAGTAAAATTACGCCCCAGCCAAACCCAATAATTAAATCCTGCGCCAGTCCAGCGACTAGAACTTGGCCAAGCGATGAATGTTGAAAGATGTAAGGGCCAAAGTTATTAGCATAAACTAAAAAGATTCTCATGACTGAGAACAAACTAATAACTACTAATAAGTTTAAAAAAATTAAGGGTTTGCAGTGTTTAAACATTAATTTACCTGATAAACGCTAGCTTCGGAATTGGAAAATACTTTTTTGAAATAAAAATTTTCTGATAAATTTTTATCAAATTCACTGTTTTGCTTAATATCAACAAAGACATAAGAAGCGCCAAAAAGTTTTTTAATAGTTGGATACAAATTCTCTTTAGTTTTAGCAGTAACTAATTCATACCAGCGTTGGTACAAATTTTTATCGTAAGCATACATAAAAGTCGGATCTAGGCCAACTAAATAATAATTCTTGTCATCGTTATAAAAAAGAATTGGAAATTCATCCCAGTCAGTATGAAAAACAATATCACCATAATTAGAATTTTGCTTTAGCCATTCCATTGGTTGCACAAATTTATCAAAAGAAAACCCAGTCCGATAGTTACCAACCAAAGCCGCCAAATCACGGTAAAAAAATGGGGAAAAAAGTAAAAGCAAAACTATTGGCACTAAAGCAAAATAACGCTTGGGAATTAACTTGCTCAAACTGTCTTGAGCTGAATTAATAAAAACATTGATGCTGCCGGCCGAAAAACAAAAAGCTAAGGGAATAAAATACTCAACATACCGCCGCGATTTTAAAGTTAAACCAAAAAAGATAAAAGTTAAAATAAGCAAAAACCAATTGTTAGTTGTCTGTTTTTTAATAAAAAATAAAAAAGTAGCGATGGCAAAAATTAAAAATAAAAACAAGGGAATAGCTGACAAAAACAAGTCAGTTAAAGGATAAGGATACCATTCCCCGCCAACGCCAATTATTGATTGGTAATTGATAACAGCAATTTTGAAAGATTGCTGCCAATAAAAATTAAGATTTTTAGGAAAATACGGGCTAAAAAATAATCCCGCGAATAAGCCCAAAACCACGCTAAAAAATAATAATAAATGTTGCTTAAAATATTTTGATTTACCCAATTTAAATCTCAAAGACAGCCAACCGCTTTGGTGCCTTAACCAGAGCCAATTGGAAATCATTAAAACTAGCACTAAAACTAAAGCGATGGGCCAACCGCCATAAAGCCAAACATAAAAGCAGCAAGCTAAAATTAAAGCTAGATAATGGCGCTTAAACAGCAAATAAATAATTAGAAAAAACAAAATTATTGCCAGCGCCTGAGCTTTGGCCAAATTGAGCCGAAAAATAAACGGATTAATGGTCAGCAAAAACAGCATATACCAAAAAGCTCCCCGGATTTTAAGCTGCCGTAAAAACCAAAAAATGAACAATATCGCCAAGGTGGCAAAAATTGCCGTTGCCACTTTCAAGCCGATCAATGGTGGCAAGAGTTTAACAAAAGGAATGAGGGCTAAATGGTAAAGAAAATGATGATCAACAAAATCATACTTTAAAGTTGTTGCCGAAAGCCAAGGAAACTCTGTAGTCGCTCCCTGATCCACTAGCTGCAAAGCCATTTTAGCATGATAAAAAGAATCCGGATCGGCAAAAGCCGGCCACCACTGCAAATAAGCAAAAAAACTAAAGGTAATTACCAACAACAACAAATACAAAATATAAGGCCGAGTCTGAAAAAAATTGGCAACTTTATTGGCTAAACGCATTTTAGATTAACTTATTTTTTTAAGCTCTTTTTTGAAATAATCAACCCAGGGAATTTTGGAAGGATTGAGATTATTTAAAACTGCCAAATAAAAACTAACATAGCTGCCAAACAGCAGCATTTCAAAGGCCTGCTCCAATTTGCTGGTAGCTGACAACTTGTAAGCAAAAACTTTAATCTTATTTTTGGCCACTACTTTTTGGGTCACTCGGTAGCGAACTTGGTTTTTAGGATGGTAAAGTTTTGATTCAAAGAAAATAAAAAACAAATTACTTTTATTAATTTTAGGAAATTTCAAACCTTCCAATAAATGATGGTTGAGCTCGGGAATTAAAAAGTAATTGGAAAAAGTTTTGGCGTTTTCGTTAATTTGATTGGCAAAAGTGTGGGCATTGCCGGCTAAAAATTCCGAAGTCACCACCACTGGCATTTTGCCATACATTTTAACAGCTAACTGTTTGGCTAAATTATTTTTAGTAGCATTTTGAGCGCCGTATTTTTTTTGCAGCCGATCAATGGTGGCCAAGCATTTTTTAATTTCTAAATCAGAAACTTTAATCAATCCCAATTTGTTAAATAAAGCCAAGCTGGCACCCAAGGAATAGCCAAGACCCATGCGCGGCTGGTTTGAAGGGTTAAATTTGGCGTTAAAAATGTAGCCCGGCAATTTCCCCTGTTTAACCCAGCTGGCTAAATTTTGACCGCTGCCAATAGCAAATAATTTAGCTTTCATTTTTTTAGCCTGGCCAAAAGTGGAAATCGGCTCTTCGGTTGAACCCGAATAGCTAGAAAAAACATACAACGTATTTTTATCAAGACTGGCTGGTGCTTGATAAGAATTAATGACATCACAAGGTATTTTCAAATCGGCTGCGAAAACCGAGCGCAAAATATGGCCCGGCAAACCTGAGCCGCCCATGCCATTAATTAAAGCCTGGTTAACTTTTTTATAATCTTTGGGAATTTTAACTTTTTTAAACTCGCCCCAGGCTTGCTGGATTTGTTTACCTAAAGACTGGGTTGATTCTAAAACTTTAGCCGGATCTAATTTTTTAATTGTCTTGAGGTCGTCTAATTTGTTCATAAATTAAAAGATTAATTTTGAAAGTTTGTACCATAATTATAACAATTTTTTAACTTTTCAGCAAATTAATTGGCTTGAAAAATATATCAAAATCAGCTAAAATAAAAAGGTTAATAAGCTAATTTAAATAAAAATTTACCAATATGTCCGGACATAGCAAATGGGCCACCACCAAAAGACAAAAAGGCGCAGCGGATGCCAAACGTGCCGTTATTTTTACCAAACTCGGCAAAGCCATAACCGTTGCGGCTAAACTGGGCGGCGGAGATATGGAAAGCAATTTCAAACTACGGCTAGCTGTTGACTTGGCCAAAGCCGCCAATCTGCCTAAAGATAACATTGAAAGAGCAATCAAGCGCGGCACCGGTGAGCTGGGCGGCGGCACTATTGAACAAATTGTTTATGAAGGTTTTGGTCCAGCTGGCACCGCTTTCATTATTGAAGCCCTAACCGACAACCGCAACCGCAGCAGTTCTTCGGTTAAACACATTTTAACCAAATACGGCGGCAGCCTGGGCGTACCCGGCAGTGTCAGCTGGTTGTTTGAACAAAAAGGCATTATTCGGATTCAAGAAATTAATGACGAACTGGAATTGGAATTGATTGATATTGGTCTGCAAGATTTTGCCATTGAAGAAGGCGGGGTAACAATTTACACTGCACCAGCTGACTTAAAAAAAGTTAAAGACTTTTTGGAAAAAAAAGGTATTGCCATTGAATACGCCGAAATTGAACAAGTGGCCAAAGACAAGAAACAATTAAACCCTTCGGAAAAAGAAACCATGGAAAAATTAATTACCGAATTGGAAACTAATGAAGACGTAAATAATTACTATACTAATGCCGACTAAAAGTTTAAAACCAAAAACCCAAGGTCAAAAAATAATTCTGGGCATTGACCCGGGATTAGCTGATGCCGGCTTTGGCGTGATAAAAAAAGAAAATAACCGTTTGCAAGTTATTGACTACGGCAACATTAAAACTAAAGCGAAGGTACCCGACGAGACTCGCTTGACTGAAATTGATCAGGCTTTAACTAAACTAATTAAAAAGTATCAACCCGATGTTTTGGGCGTGGAAAAATTATTTTTTTGCAAAAATATTAAAACGGCAATGGCCGTTGGCCAAGCCCGAGGTGTAATCATGTTGGCTGGCGGCAAACATGGCCTAAAAGTTTTGGAATATACTCCCCTGCAAGTCAAACAAGCCCTGACTGGCTACGGCAAGGCGGACAAAAAACAAATTCAACAAATGGTTAAAATAATTTTAGGCTTAAAACAAATTCCCAAACCCGACGATGCGGCCGATGCCCTCGCTATTGCCATTTGCTGCGCGAATTCTATTTAGCTGGCAACTTAAAACAGCATTTGCCCCGGGACATTAAACCGGGGTTTTTAGTTTCTTCATTGTCATTCTAAGGGAACGAAGTGACCGAAGAATCCACCAGACCAAGGAGATTCTTCGCGCTTAAGCATCGCTTAAAGCTCAGAATGACATTAGAGAGGCGATTTAATCTGGCTTAAATATTTATTAGAAACTTTGGTATAAATTTGAGTCGTTTGTAAGCTGCTGTGTCCCAATAAAGTTTGAATATAACGAATATCGGTGCCAGCTTCCAGCAAATGAGTGGCAAAACTGTGACGCAAGCTATGACAATTAGCTTGTTTTTTAATATCCGCCTGAACTAAAGCATTTTGAAAAATTTTCTCGGCCGAACGAGTAGTCAAATGGCTGTTAAATTTTTGGCCAGAAAATAAATATTCACCGGCTGATTTATTTTTTACCAATTTACTTAAAACAAAAACTAATTTTTCCGAAATAATACTTTGCCGGTCCTTTTTACCCTTACCTTCCCTCACCCATAAAATTTTATTATCTAAATCAATATCCCCGACTCTTAATTGCACTACTTCCGAAACCCGCAATCCGGCCGAATACATCAAAGCTAAAATTAATTTATGCCTGGCGTTTAAAACCGAGTTCAGCAACCTTGAAATCTCATTTTTGGACAAAACCACTGGCAATCTTTTAGGTCGCTTAGGCAATTTGCCAAACATTAAATAATTAAATCTCCGGCGCTGGATGTTAACATAATAAAATTTTAAAGCATTCAGGGCCAACCTAATCGTCGCGCCAGACACTTCTCTTTCTTTACTCAAATATTCAAGATATTGCCGGATATCAGCTTCTTTTACAAACCGCGGATCTTTTTGACAATACTTAATCAAATCCTGATTGTAATAAAGATAACATTTTACCGTTTTTGGGCTAAAATTACGGATTTTTAGCTCCTTTTCTAAAGCAGCAAAAAACATAGCGTTTTTAGATATTATTTGTTAAGATATATCTAGCACAAAACGTGCTTGTGCGCGCTATGTTGATACCCAAATTTTAGCGTATTTTAGACAAAATTGTCAACAAGTTCGCATAATAGAAGTTAAACGACATTTTACTCAACAAATAGTTTCAAATCATTTATTCCGCCCTTTTGAAATTTTAAAAAAGAAGCTCCTAGGCAGAAATGAACTCTGCGAAGGAGCCTACGCATTCGGCTATACCTGTTGTCCGCGATCATTTCTCTTATTGAGATTGTAATTTCGGACAGAGATAACCAACCAGCAAGCTGCACCAAAAGCCCACATAGCCGCTAGTGCCTTCTCCTCCTTGATAGCAGCCACAACTGCCACAGCAATGAACAAAATCATGAAAAGAAAAGCACGCTTCATCGACCTCATAACCAGTTTCTCCTTTCTCGGCCTCGTCAAATGATTCTTCCGTACTCTACTTTCTAACAACAAATAACCTTAGCATATTGTTCTAAATATGGCAAGTGTGGCAAATTTCAAAAGGGCTATGATAATAAGGTAACTATTTGTTTCGTAAAACATCGTTTAACACGGTCTATCCAAAATTCCTAGGTCGCTTGTGCGGTGACCTCCGGTCAATTTTACCGCACCGCGACCGTCGGAACTTCGGATAGACCGGGTACGTTGTCGGAAATTTATCTTAATTTAAATATCCTTAATTATGAAATACTATTTAAACGACCGCGAAAATAAAATTAGGAAAAAATTACCCATAACTCTTGAAATGGCTATAGACATCATAGATAAACTCTCTACTGAAAAAGAATATGCGGGTAATTTTTTGGGCTTAGTTAATGATAGCAATAATTTGATTCAGTTCACCAAAATTGAAACCAATGAATTAATCATTGATATCCCCCCATTTGTAAATGAAGTAATTACTTTAAAAGAAGCAACTAACATTATTAAAGATTTTTTTAATAGTGTTGATGTGGTAGAGAAAATCAAAAAAGGAAAAAACAAAAATAAAAAAAGTATTGCGGCTACAAAAACTAAAAAAAATAGTCTACTCATAATAATTTGGGGATTACTATTAGCTATCACTTTATGCCCAATAATATTGCTACTTCTCTATTCCTATATAAAAATTACTAAAAATATCATTGGCTCAACACCCCCTAATCAAATCCTAATGGGATTATTAATATTTATTATACCCTGTTTAATAATATCATGGATAATCATCATAAACCCTACTTTTATTAGACCTATAAAAATGAAAAAAATAGCAGAGAGGTATAATCTACAATATATAAAAGAGCAAGAAGATGATAGCAGTATTAAATATAACATCATAAGCGGTACTTACAATAAAAAATTGATTGAAATATGTGACTACATTTTAAAAAATGTTGTCGACGAAAACCAACCTCTTACCTACATAAAGATAGGTAGTCACTCGATCAATTATCATCGTATATTTCGACCATTCCTTGCAAGGTGCCCCGTAAGACAGATAAAAAAGATAATGAAAAAGGCATAATACTATATTTAATGCTCTTCTATTAGACCTATTAAAAAAATAAGATAAACTTCCGACAACACGTTTTATGTGGCTCGCCTTCCCATTAATAAACTTAGGAGCGTCTCGCCCAAATTTCAAGTTATTTTTCCGTGGTGGCCGTCCGGCCAATTATACCATGAAAAAATAACTTGAAACTTCACATAAAACGGTAACGTTAAGTGAAATAAATTTTAGCCCTAAATAAGAACTGCCTCTCTATGACTCAACAAGACTTGGAAAAAATCGTGAATTATATCGTAGATCAAGCGTTACAGGCGATCCGGGGAAATACTGATGAAAAAGATCTGCCGGTTGACTATATGGGTATTTTTTCCAAGGATGACGCTGAATTCGCTGATCTGGAGCGCCTCATTAGCACATTAGGCAAACCGGGCGATAAAACAGCGACTCAGTCTGGATCCACCTTTCTCCTTAATAAACCTATTCATACTTCAGCCGGACCCTTAAAGGTCTTGAAGGCGAGAAAGCCCGACCCGACGAGGCCACAAAGGGGCGCTCCAGATTTCCGAGTCTCAGACTATGCTGCGTTTAAGGAAAAGTACTTTCTTAGCGGACATAATTCTAATTTCTCGCTGATGATTAGAAAACAATATGAAATGCTCGAACTTAAAGGCACTGATGTCCTCATATACTTTCCCAGTAAATCATTCGACGAGAGGCAGTTACTAGCTGGCTAAAATTTACATCACTTAACAGCGTCTATACGACATAGCAAGTACGTCGTATGAGACGCAAACGTTGTGCGAAATCGTAAAAAAATTTTAACTCTATGTTAGAAAAAACTAATCCTCAGGAGGAACAGCCTCTAAGTGGCATTGAAAAATACAGAAAGTGGCTTTCAGGGGGAAGTCCTGAAATTGTCGAGATAGAAGGCAAAAAATATTTAAAGGTTTATAGAGGCTTAGAAGTTCCAGACAGAACAACCTACTCTGACTCTAAACCAGGCGATCCTTATACTACAAGACACCCCGGTGTAGTCGACTTAACTGAGCCCGGTATTGATTGGAGTCCTATCCTTAAATATGCCACAGAGTATACAAATGCTAAACGTAGTCAAGGATGGTGTGTTATTTCAGCTTTAATACCTGCAGATGATCCGAATATTCTAAGAGAAACTATAGAAGATAATATGACACTATTTGAGGAAGTTTGGGGAAAATATGAGGATAGACCCATAAATCAAATTAGTGATGCCTTAATGATAGTTGTTTCCGATAAATCTTGCTTGAAGGAAGTCAAGATAGAGCTATTCGAAGGTGATTTTGAAAAGCAAACTTAACCATAATTTTTTTACGACTTCACCTAACACATTTTATACGGTTGCGCCCCGTCGACTCGCTCTCTGAAATTTAACGGGACACCGCTCGCTCGGGGTTCCACCTAACTTTTGTCCTCGCTTATGCGGTGTGCTCCGCACTATTGTACCGCAACGCTCGGAACAAAAGTTCGTATAAAACGGTAACGTTATATGACATATGCTTTTCTTCTACTATATAAGGTGTTATACATTTCTAGAGAGAACAAATTTTATTTTTTATTATTTTAGAGAGGGGGGGGCTGCCTTCGGCAGATTATGATGTTTTCCTCGCTCCTATCGTCGCTCAAAAAACAATTTAATTAATTTTAATAAGCAATTTATGTCTTACCTAAAATTTATATCCGATGAAAACTTAATTTCCGCCGTTGGCAAGGTGGTCAAAATTATCGAAAAAGCGGAACATGAAGCAGGTGACAATCTACACAAAAATGTTATTGACCCTTTTTCTGCCTTATTTCATGGCGTAACACATGCCATAACCTACAAAGAATGGATCGACCAAGAAAAAGCCAGACAATCGCAAAAAACAATGCAAAATGCTATCGGTGATTTTCATCAAGAAATTTTAGGCGCTATTCCGGGCTGGAAAAACCTTGGCGTAGGCGGAGGGTTGGATGTCGCAAGTGAAAATATGAAAATCATTGCGGAAGTTAAAAATAAATTTAATACGACAAAGGGCAATCATAAGGTTGAAATATACGACGCCATAAAATCTAAGCTTAAAACCGAAAAATATAATAATTTTGTCGGATACTATGTGGAAATTATACCGCAAGGAAAGAATATGTATAACAAACCTTTTACTCCGCCAGACAATAAGACCAAAAAACGCAGACCAAGTGTTAAAAATATAAGAGTAATCGATGGTATAAGCTTTTATGCTTTAGCTACTGGCCGAAAGTATGCCTTACAGGAGTTATTTGAGGCGCTATCTCATATTTTGGTGGATAAGTATAAGTTTAAATTAAGCAAGAAGGAAGCTAAAATGTATTTTGAGCTATTTAAATTGGCTTTTTCCACCAAATAACCATTGCCTAGGCAATGGTTATTTGGTATAATTATGATAGATAATTAATCTATCATTTTTTATGAAAAATTCTCAATTTATAACTGCGGGTAACGCAGCTCATCAATTAGGCATCTCTATTGACACTATCAGAAGATGGGATAAAAAAGGATTAATCAAATCTTTCAGAGATGAACGAAATGACCGCATATTCAGTTTGGATGAAATAAAAAGAATTCAAAACAGAACAACCAGTGATAAAAAAAGCAAATTTAAAATTCTAAGAAATAATAAAATGTCCCCATATACAGCAATTGAGCTGTTTGCCGGCGCTGGTGGTACTGCCCTGGGAATGGAAAATGCCGGAATTGCGCATGTTCTACTAAACGAATATGATAAGCATGCCTGCGAAACACTTAGGACAAACAAGCCAAATTGGAACGTAATTGAAGGTGATATCAGGGAACTTAAATTTTTCGAAGGACAAGCAGACATAGTACAAGGTGGGTTTCCTTGTCAGGCTTTTTCTTATGCTGGAAATAAAATGGGGTTTGAAGATATAAGGGGAACTTTGTTTTTTGAATTTGCTAGATGTGTCAAGGAAGTTAAGCCAAAAATTGCAATTGGAGAAAATGTTAAGGGCTTATTAAACCATGACGACGGAAGAACGATTAAAACGATGGTTAGTGTTCTGGAGGAACTCGGATATAGGGTCAAATACAAAATTTTACGATCCCAATATTTAGATATCCCACAAAAAAGAGAGCGCTTAATAATTATCGGCGTTAGAAAAGATCTAGATATCCCTATTTCATTCCCCAAAGAAAAAGACTACATAATCCCCCTACGCGAAGCATTCTATAAATGTCCAAAATCTGCCGGGCAAGAATACCCCGAAAAAAAGAGAAAGATATTGGAATTAGTTCCTCCGGGAGGATATTGGAAAGATCTTCCAGAAAATCTTCAAAAAGAGTATATGGGGGCTAGCTATTTTATGGGTGGTGGCAAAACTGGCATGGCAAGACGGTTATCATGGGACGAACCATCTTTAACATTAACTTGCAGCCCAGCCCAAAAACAAACTGAGCGTTGTCATCCGGAAGAAACGCGCCCCTTAACAGTGCGCGAATATGCACGAATTCAGACATTCCCAGATAATTGGAAATTTTCGGGGTCTGTTTCCCATCAATACAAACAAATAGGAAATGCTGTGCCTGTGAATCTTGGATATTATATTGGTGATATAGTGATTAAAATGATAAATGGTGAAGTTAAGGAAGAAATCGAAGCGCCTACATGTACCCAGCAACAATTATTTGCGTTCGCTACGTAAATATTAAGGAGTCTTGGCTTCGGGTCATTCACCCCCAACCCCTCTGCCCCTTCGCCAAGACAAAAAATAAAATTTGTTTTAAAATAACCATAGTTCTATAAATTAATTGGGAAGAAAAGCATACATCATATAACACCTGCTATATGGCTCGCCACTAACTAAATAACCCAGCTCGCGTACATTGCTCGTTCGCTTGCGTGGTAGGCCTCCGGCCGATTTTACCACGCAGCTCACGGCGCAACGTCATATAGCAGGATAACGTTGTCGGAAAATAGTAAAAAAATGGAACTTCCACTAACAGGGATACGTTGGTCGACATCTTCTTTTGCTCTTAGCTAATTTAACCAAACAAATATGGCGGGTTTCAAGTGCACTGCCAATATACCAAAATTAAAAAAGCGACCGGCTTTATAGCAGGTCGCTTTACTATCAACGGGACGGCAAAAGCTAGTCTTTCTTTTGCGATTGATACCAGGCAGCGGCAAGAAAAACTACCGAGGTAATTATTACGCCTGACCAAAAAGCAAAAGTAGGTGCGACCATTGAAAAGTTATGGCGTTCATTATCAATTGACGCCATAACTTCGAAATAATAGCCGACAACCGGTGAACCAACAATTGCAACTACCAGATACAAAAGAGCGTATTTCTTGTTCTTTCTCATCCTTTCCTCCTTTCAGATTAGCAGAGACACGACTTAATGGTTAAGAATAACAAAAAACTTTAGCATAATACTTCCAAAAGGTCAAGCGACTTTTGACATAACCGACCACGTCTTGAATATAGGTTATTACAACAGACTTGTTTTTTTGATTGGCGGATGTTAGGCTAAAACTAGACAAAATTATACCATATAAAAAACGGCCCGCCAGAGGCGGACAAACACAACCGCGCCTAAAACGGTAACGTTAGGCAAAATAAATTTTGGGGTAAAACTATGAAAAAGATTAAATTTGTTTGGTACATACTAACAGTCATTCCTATACTACTATTAATCCTGGGTTACATTTTTCCTTCCCAATTTTTCTCAAATCAGGAATTAATAAGAAATTTTGTAAACTCGTTTGGCCTATTTGCTCCAATTGCCTTCATCATCCTCCAGATTTTACAAGTCATAGTTACGCCATTTAGCCACTACGCCGTTTCAATTGCTGGCGGATTCATTTTTGGAACCTGGTTAGGCTTCATCTATAATTTGATTGGCCGAGTTATTGGAACAGCCATTGCGTTTTACTTAGGAAGATACTTAGGAAGAAAAATAATCAAGCATGTTGTAAAAGAAGAAACTATTAAAAAATATGATTATTATTTTGACAAAGGCAAACTGTTGCTGTTCTTAGCTTATTTCTTGCCATTGTTCCCTGACGATGAGCTTTCATATCTGGCAGGATTTTCTTCAATGGCTGCCAAAATTTTTATCCCCTTGATGATAATAGGACACGTTAGCGGTAGTCTAAGTCTGGCTTATATCGGAAATGGGGTTCAATCAGTCAAGGAACCAATGTTTATATTCTTGTCATTGATTACATTAATTGGAGGCATTTGGTTTGTCTTACATTATAAGAAGATTACCAAAATATGATTGAGATATCAAAAGCGGTAATTCAAAAGAATGGAAAATTTCTTCTTTTAAAAAGAGCCTCTCATTCCAAAAGCTACCCAAATATGTGGGATTTTGCCGGCGGCAAACACGACGCTGGCGAAACACCAGAACAGTCAGTTATTAGAGAAGTTAAAGAAGAAACTGCCTTTGATCTAGACCCAGGCCCTGAAGTTAAAACAATCCATTACCAAGATGAACAATTTGACTTACTGTTTCACTATTTTATCCCAAAAAATATCTCTGGCAGTCTAAAAATTAGTCCGGATCATTCAGAATATAAATGGTTTACTAAAAAAGAAGTAAATTTTCTGAAATTGCATCCAGCCGTTAAAGAATATTTTAAATAATACAAATTCTCAACTGCAGCCAACGCCTGTTGTCCAATATAAATTTTATTTTTATTAACAAACTTAAACCTATGGATGCTAAATCATTACCAAACCCAGAACAAGACAAGGAGGCGGCGTTTAAAAATTGGCAAGAAGAAAAACTTAAAGAGATATAAATTTTTATGACCCAATTTGAAGGCAGACAATTTTCTACTGTTCAAGATACTATGCCGAGTTCCCAATGGGACAAGGAAAAATTCTCTACTGATTGGGCTAGTCAAATTACCGAGATTAATCAATACTTCAACAATAGTGACATAAAAATAGCCCAAGAAACTGTTATTCAACATTTTTATGATACTTACGAAAGACTGCGTGCTATGGTTGAAGAAGAAAATTTAGATGAAGATGAAAAAAATAAAATATTTAGAGAATTGAACTTAGCAATGGTTAATATACTTGAATTTGGACAAAGAAGAAACCAAGATATAATAGCAAGCTTAAACAGTAGAAAATTTAGACCCGAAGAAAAAAATGCTGGCATTTTTAATAGTTTAATTGATATACTGATCGCAGAATTTAACGAAGGTAATAACCGATTTCACGAGGCACAAGAAAAGGCGGCAAAAAATAAATAAAATTTCAAATCCTTTTTTATTCTTAATTAGTTAACCACAAACAATATGCCGGATTTAACATTTAAAGAGCTTGTACATAAAACAACTGACGTTATTGAGGCCTTTCAAAAAGTTGAACAGCGCCAATGGGGTATTGAAGGAAATATGATTGAACTTATAAAGCAGGTTGGCGAGCTTGGCAAAAATGTCATGATGCTTGAAAATTACTACCTGGCTGACAGAAAAAATAATCCAAGCTACAACCTGGCTTCAAAGGCTGAAATAGGCAATGAATTATCTGACATACTTTTTATGATTATCAGGATTGCAAATCATTATGGTGTTGACCTTGAGAAGGCACATTTAAAAGAGTTGGACATTGCTTTAACAGCCCTAAAAGGAAAGTAAAAAGAATTTAAAATTTTTTAAAAAAAGCCCACCGCAAAAATTTGTTCTGCAATGGACTCACGATAAAAGAACCGATAACATTCCAAGGACACCTACGATAATAAACACCAAGCCAAACATTTCCTCACAGCCAAAGCTTTCTAAAAGCATGCTTAATCCTCCTTTTACTTTCCGCACCACCAAGCGATAGAAAAAATTATGATGAGAAAAAGGACAAAGCCAACGGCCGCAAGAATCCGATCCCGGACCATTCCTCTCATCTGACGATTAAATTCTTTCTCAGCAGAATCATTTTGCGCCATTTTCTGGCCCTCCTTAAAATTTTTTAGCCTTCTGCCACCACGGCAGCAACCAATTCTTCGGACTGATTGTCTTGACGAACAAAAGCTTGACCGGTGCTGAATACCTCCAATAAGGTGTTGTCGGGTAAAAGAGCAAACTTTTTGCCCGCAGGTAAAGTATAGGTTTTTCCGCCAAAAACAAATTGTACTGCCATGCTTGGCATTTTAGGATCCCTCCAAGTTTCAAGACTAGCAATTATTGCCAGTCTTATAATCTATAATAAAAGTACCTTAAAGTCAAACCGATTGCAAGCTGAATAAATTGACTAAAAAAACAAAGTAAATATCTATAAAAATTGATAAACTGCCCAATTTTTGCTAAAATATTTGTATAAGTTTAGATTAAATTTAAATGAAATATGCAAAAATCAGAAATTAGAAAAGATTATATCCAGGAAAAATACGTTATTATCGCCCCTCACCGAGGTAAACGGCCGCATGATATTGAACGAATGCAAAAATTGCAGCCAGCCAAAAAAGAAGAATGTGTTTTTTGCCCCGAACGAATTGACAAGGCCAACAAAGTTTTGATGACTGTAAAAAAAACTAAAGAAAAAGCTGAACCTTGGGCCATTAAGGTTATTAATAATAAATTTCCTTCAGTCAGTACCAAAAATCCTAAAGCCTACGGTCAACAAGAAGTGGTGGTAGAAACTCCTCATCATATTAAAGAGATTGAAGATTTATCAACAAAAAGAATTGCTGAAATTTTTCGGGTTTATGCCGAGAGGACGAGCATAATTTCAAAAGACAAAAAAATTGATTATGTTTTAATTTTTAAAAATAATGGCGGCACAGCCGGTGCTTCTTTGCAGCACGCTCACTCCCAAATTTTTGCCACCTCATTTTTGCCACCTCATTTGAAGGATAAATCTTTAAGAGTCCAAGCCTACAGCCTGACTCACGGCCGCTGTATCTATTGCGATGTAATCCAAAAAGAGCGAAAAGGCCCGCGGCTGGTTTTTGAAGATAAATACATGATTGCCTTTTGTCCTTGGGCGCCAATGCATAATTACGAAATTTGGCTAATGCCCAAGCGGCATATTGATAATATCACTGACATCTCTGAACCAGAGAGAAACAGCTTGGCCAAATTTTTACAAAAAATTCTAAAAAAAATCAACCGGCTTGGCTTGCCTTACAACTATTACTTTCATCAAGTGATTCATGATAATGACCAGCATCTTTATTTAAAAATTACTCCCCGCGGCTCAGTTTGGGCAGGCGTAGAAATCGGTTCGGGCTTAATTATCAACCCGATTTCGCCAGAAGAAGCGGCCAAATTTTACCGGCAATAAAAAATTTCATAAAATATGAAAAAGGAAAAAGATTATATCGGTGTTGGCTGTGGTGCCATTATAATAAATAACAAAAACGAAGTCTTGCTAATGAGGCGGGCAAAAGATTCTCGGGTTGATGCCGGGATGTGGTGTCGCCCTGGCGGCAAAGTTGAATTAAACGAATCAGCCGCTGAAGCGGTTCAAAGAGAAATTAAAGAAGAAACTGGCTTGGAAATAAAAGTAATCAGACCTTTGGATTTCAGCGAGACCATGCCTAAAAATAAAGCCAGCCGCTGGATTTCCCTTGGTTTTTTGGCCAAAGTGGTTGGAGGAAAACTTAAAAACACCGAGCCGGATAAACACGACGAAATCAAATGGTTTCCTTTAAATAAGCTGCCAAAAAACCTGGCTAGCAATACCAAAAAATCAATTGATTTTTATTTGAAAAATTAAAAATTATTAAATAAAACTGTTACGCTCATAAAAATATTTCTCCAAAAGAAAAGCGACTGCCTTTAAAGGAAGTCGCTTAATTGTAACCAACGTGCAGTCCCCCACGTCAATCCTCGTCTTTGTATAATTGGTGTAACCCAATTCCGCCAACCATAGCAGCAACTCCATAGATTGCTAACAAAACGTGGATTGAACCTACTTGCTCGTCAAAAAGAAGCATCTTTATAACTACTACCCCACCTGCCACCAGACCGATAAATCCAGCCCAAAATCCCACCCGCGCCAGGCCAAGGGTAAGTTTCTTTCTTAGTCTCTTGGCTTCTATTCTTTCCTTAACGTTCATACTTTTAGTCTCCAGGTTTTTGGCCAAAAAATCTACAAATCTTATCAACCGAGACAAGATTTAGCTATAGAGGTCGACATTACATTATACATATTCTGTTTAAAAAGTCAAGAATGACAATCATAGCTCCTCGCCCAAAAGGCGATTTTTAATAAAAAGAAAAAGAGGGTCGCTTTTGCAAACCCTCTGCAAAGTTGTATGTAGCCAGGACGCTATTAGGCCACAGAATCAACTTGGGACAATTCCGCTTCAACCTCCTTTTGCGCCTGCTGAACCATCTTTTCCACCCACTGCTCAAGGGTATAATCCTTGGGCGGCTTATAGATGATAAGTTCTCCCTTGTCCTCTGACACGACGTAAAACGTCTTATGAGGCGATATGCCGTCATGCCAAACTATGGCTTCACCGACGCTGTTGCGGTTGTAACAAAGAGAGAAGTCACTGCCGGGCACATAATCACGTTTCGGGAAACGACGCTGCCAAAATCGGCTGAAAAGATTCTTTGGCCGATTCTGAAGCCAAACCTCTTCAACGCCTACCTGGACTAGCTTCTTCCCACTCTTGGAAAAAAGAAACCATTGGCCGTGCGGCATGCATATTTCCCGATGGGCCAAGCCTTCTTCCCGAACGTCAGAGCGGATCTCTACCGGTACTAACTTCAGAACGTCTTCGTCAATTCTTTGAACTGTTGCGCTTACTATCCGGTGCTCACTAAATTGTTCAACTAGCCACGGAAACTGCTCGTAGATTACCCTAACTTTTGCTACATCCGATTTTCCGAACTTCATCGTACACCTCCTCTGGCATCCCGCCAGGGTCTTTTGAACATTGGCATCCCGCCAACATCCTGGTTGGTGTTATATAAACGGCTTGCCCACATTGGCAAAACCGCCATAACCTAATAAAGTACTACTTACAACGTTGCAATTTAACATGCCATTGCAACATTGTCAAGGTATAATATACAACTTGCACTTTCAATAAAAACTATTTATTCAAAAAATAAACCTCGCCCAAAAGGCGATTTTTTGGTATAATCAAATTAAATTAACAAACTAAATTTAATAACTAATATCAATCAATAATATATGCCAATTCCTGGCTTGTCGGCAAAAGTAAAATCGCCTCAAGACTGGCGAACCAAAAAATTTGGCGCCCACAATTCCACTCCGGTTTTTAATAAAAGACCAATTTATACCGGCCAAAAAAGAAGAAAGGGGCCAAAAAAATTGTTTAAAACTATTTTAATCATTATTGGTTTAATGATTATTTTTGGCGGCATCAGTAGTTTGGTTTTACTCGGCTGGATTGCCCAGGATTTACCCAATCCAAATAAAATTTCGGACCGGTCAGTGGCTTTAAGCACTAAAATTTATGACCGAACCGGTGAGACATTATTATATGATGTTCATGGTAACCAAAAAAGAACTTTTGTTAAATTGGAAGAAATTCCCAAATCATTAAAAGATGCAACCCTCACCACTGAAGACCGAAAATTTTACGAGCACGGCGGTATTAGTATTACCGGCATTCTGCGTTCCTTGTTTAAAAATGTCACGACTGGCAGTAAAGTCGGCGGTTCAACCATTACTCAACAATTGGTCAAAAATGCCATTTTAAGTCCCCAAAAAAAATATACCCGTAAAATCAAAGAAGTAATTTTGTCTTATCAAATTGAAAAGAAATTTTCCAAAGATGAAATTTTGCAGATGTATTTTAATGAAATTCCTTATGGCTCCGTGGCTTACGGCGCCCAAGCTGCGGCTCAAACTTATTTTGGTAAAAATGTTAAAGATATTAATTTGGCCCAAGCGGCCATTTTGGCAGCCCTGCCCCAATCCCCGACTTATTATTCGCCCTATGGCAGCCATACCGATGCTTTGTTTGCCCGCCAAAAATATATTTTAGACAGCATGGCTGAACTTGGCTACATTACCAAACAACAAGCCACTGATGCTAAAAATCAAAAAGTAGAATTTCAAAAAAGCAAAGAATCAATCACTGCACCGCATTTTGTCATGTACGTTAAAGAATATCTGACTGAAAAATATGGTGATCAAGTAGTTGAACAAGGCGGTTTAAAAGTAATTACCACCCTGGATGCTGACAAACAAAAAATGGCTGAAGATGCCGTTTCCCAAGGAGCGGAAAAAAATACCAAATGGAATGCCGCCAACGCCGCTTTAATTGCTTTGGATCCTCATACTGGCCAAATTCTTGCCATGGTGGGTTCAAAAAATTTCTTTGATGAAAAAATTGATGGCCAATTTAATGTCACCACTAGTCCCAGGCAGCCAGGCTCTTCGTTCAAACCCATAGTATATGCCGCGGCCTTTAAAAAAGGTTATACGCCCGATACGGTTTTATATGATGTTAATACCACTTTTATTAACTATGACGGTCGCGATTACGCCCCAAAAAACTACGACTTAAAAGAACACGGGCCGCTAACTATGCGTTCAGCCTTAGCTGGCTCCTTAAATATTCCGGCCGTTAAAACCATCTATCTGACCGGTATTGATAAAGTAATTGATTTGGCCCAAGACTTGGGCTATAGCACCTTAAAAGAGCGCAGTCGCTTTGGCTTGGCTTTAGTTTTGGGCGGCGGTGAAGTTAAACCAATTGAACATGCCGCGGCCTTCGGCGTTTTCGCCACTGAAGGTGAATATAATCCGCCAGTTGCTATTTTGGAAGTACGCGATAAAGACGGCAACTTATTGGAAGAATACAAAAATCAGACCAAAAAAGTTTTAGAAACCCAGGTGGCCAGGCAAATTAATTCAATTTTAACTGATAATGCTGCTCGGGCTTTTATCTTTGGCGAAAAAAATTATTTAACTTTAGACAACCGCCCGGTGGGTGCCAAAACCGGAACCACCAACGACTACCATGATGCTTGGACCATGGGCTTTACCCCGTCTTTAGTGGCCGGTGTTTGGGTTGGTAATAATGATAATAGTGAAATGAAGCGCGGCGCTGATGGCAGTGTTATTGCCGCGCCAATTTGGCACCAATTTATGCAACAAGCTTTAGCCAATACACCGGTTGAAACTTTTATTGCTCCCGACCCAGTCAAAACTGATAAACCGGTTTTAAACGGCAGCTTGCTTTCGGGCATAATAGTTAAAATTGATAAAACTACTGGTCAAATTGCCACCAATTTAACGCCAGACAATCAAATTGAGGAAAAAGCTTATCATCCGATTCATGACATTCTATATTATATTAATAAAGATGATCCTCAAGGAAACACGCCACCGGATTTAAATGATCCTCAATTTCAGCGTTGGGAAGATGCTGTTTTGCAATGGGCGAAAAGAAATAATCTTGTTTCCCAAGAACCGCCAACTGGCTATGACACAGTCCATAATACCGCCGACCAACCAACTATTAAAATTATTTCACCTGATTCTAACCAACCAATTACCAACCGTCAGTTTACTGCTCAAATAAATGCCTCTGCCCCTCGCGGTATAGTTAAAGTTGAATATTATCTAAATGATCAGCTAATTAAAACTGTGACCGAACCGCCGTTTAACTTGTCCGTCTACCTTAATGATCCGCAGCTGAATAATGGTTTTTATCAATTAAAAGCAATAGCTTATGATGATCAAGGAAATAATGCCAGTGATGCTGTAGATTATAGTTTTCAATTGCCTCCCTTGTCAGCTACTTTAAACTGGGTAACACCAACCAATAACACTACCATTGCCAGTAAAAATTTTCCTTTCAACGTAAAAGCAAATATTAGTGATATCTCAAGTATTAATAGCATTAGTCTATATTACCAAGATAGCACTGGTAAAGAAAATTTTATTGGTACGGCTCATCAATTTTCTGACAATAAATTATTACTGCAGTGGCCCGATTCCCCAATTTCTGGCAACTACCAAGTTTATGCTCAAATTATTAATAATGACGGCTATAATTATAAAACCCAAGCTATTAATATAACTATAAAATAATAAAAAAATTGTAGGGACATTAACAGCACCTCTACAATTTTTTTATTTGATAAATTATTTATTGTTTGATTGGCATGATAATATAAAGGTAATCAGCCTCTTTACCGACTGGCTTAATCACGCACGGACTAGCACCATCAATAATACTTATTTCTACCTGATCTGTATTAATATTTTGCAAACCATCAAGTAAGTAACGATAGTTTACCACTATGATGTTATCCTCGCCACTGATTGACTCAACTAAAACCTTGGATACATTCTCTCCCAATTGGTTGTTATTAGCCGAGACCACTACCTCTTTATCTTTAGCTAAAAATTGTAAACTAACATCATAAATTCCGCTTCTGGCAAAAAGACTGGTGGCTTTAATCGCATTAATAAATTGGGAAACGTTTAACGTTGCTTTAGTATTTGATTGAGCCGGAATAATTTGTCGGTAATCAGGATATTGTCCTTCCACTAAGCGCGACACTAGTTCAATGTTACCAAAAACAAATAAAATCTGATTTTCGGCTAAATAAATTTCCACATTTTCCATTTCTGAAATTGCCGCTGGATCTTTAAAGCTGCCTAAAATTCTTTGTAGCTCTTGAAGAGTGCGGGTAGGAATAATCACCTGCTGGTTTGTTCCTTTTGAATTTTTATCTAAAGCAATTGATTTTTCTGCCAAGCGATAACTATCCGTGGCTCCCAAAACTAATTTACCATTGGTGAAATTAAATAATACTCCATTAATTTCGGGCCGATTTTCACTAATTGAAACAGCAAAAACCACTTGATTGATTGCCTGCCGAAAATTTTGAGAATTTAAAACATAAAGGTTTTTTTTACCTACTTGGGGAATTAAAGGAAAATCAGTAGCCGGCTGACCTTTAATTTTAGTTGAATGATTTTTACACTTAACTTCCATTACCTGATCCAAATTTTCGGCCGGACCAACTAATAAATCAACCCGTTCTTTTGGTAATAAACTTACAAAATCGGCCAATAAACGCGATTGAACCGTAAAATCACCCTCTTGCTCCACCTTACCCCTAATTACACAATTTACCCCGATTTCCAAATTTGTGGCCGAAAGTTTAATGGTGTTTTGTTGAGCTTGAATTAAAACATTATTCAAAATCGGCAAGGCAGTGTTTTTAGAAGCGATGTGACTAACAACGAACAATCCTTGGTTTAAATTTTCTTGAGTGCAAGATATTTTCATAAGTATTAATTAGTTCTCTTTATATATTATATTATTATTATAAGCGGGGGGATAAGTAGGATAAGTCTGAATTTTGTTTTGGCTCAGCTATTTTTTATGAGATTATTTATTGGCAACTTGCGGACAAATTTGTGTATAAGCTTGGTATACTTTAGTTTAAAATTATTTCAGAATAATTGTTTACAGTTAGTCCGAAACTTACCCAATGGTTTATCCGAAGTTTTGTCCTCAAAAAATTTATCCTTATCAACAAGTTGTTGATAGTTAATTGTAAAGTTTTTCTCTTAGCAATTTAATATCCTGATTTATTTTTTCGTCGTCCTCAATCGCTTTACTGATTTTTAAGTGAGCGTGCATGGCGGTAGTATGATCCCGATTACCAACCTCTTGACCAATTGAAGGATAAGAATTCTTAAGCTCTTCGCGCATTAAATACATCACAATTTGCCGGGGTAAGGCAAGGTCTTTTTTTCGGCACTCACCCAGTAAGTCATCAAGCTTGATATCGTAAAATTCAGCTACCAAATTAATGATTTGTTTTGGGGTAATGGATTTCTTTCGTTGGGAGGAAGTAACAGTGGCTAAAATCTTTTTTACGTTTTCCAAAGTTGGTAAAGTACCATTAAGCTGATGATAAGCGATAATTTTATTTAAAGCGCCTTCAAGTTCCCGGACATTGTTTTGGATATTGGCAGCAATAAAAGTAATAATTTCATCTTCAAGCTTAAAATTTTTCTCCTTACATTTGGATCTCAAAATCGCTGAGCGGGTTTCCAAATCGGGGGTGGAAATATCAGCAATCATTCCCCATTCAAAGCGGGAAACCAAGCGACTTTCAAGGGCAGGGATGGCCTTTGGTGGCCGATCAGAAGTAATTATGACTTGTTTATTGGCCTGGTGCAAATCGTTGAAGGTATGGAAAAAAGCTTCTTGCGTCCCCTCTTTACCGGCTAAAAATTGGATATCATCAATTAACAAAACATCAATTAAGCGATAAGTATCTTTAAATTTTTCTACCCGGTTGCTGGAAATTGATTTAATGAAATCGCTGGTAAATTTTTCGCAAGAGACGTAAAGGACTTTTTTATTTGGAAATTTTTGTAAAATTTGGTTGCCAATAGCTTGGATTAAATGAGTTTTTCCTAAACCAACGCCACCATAAATAAATAGCGGATTATAAACTTCGCCGGGTCTTTGGGCAACGGCTACACTGGCTGCTTGAGCCAATTCGTTACCCTTACCAATAACAAAGTTGCCAAAATTATACCGGGGATTGATTCCAAACTCATTAATGGTTGGATTTTCTGTAACCATTGTTGGGGTAGTAACAAGCTTTTCTTCAATTTCTTCAATATTAATCCCTGGTTCTTCAATTTTACCTCTGGTTTCTACTTGGTAGACAATGGTTTTTACCTTATTGCTAGTAATTTTTTGTAAAGCTTTTAAAATAGCAGAATGATATTTTTTTTCTAACCAAGCCTTAGTAAAAGTGTTTGGTACGCCAATAACAATTACCTCATCTTTGTAAGATGAAACAAAAGTATTTTTAAACCAGGTAGTAAAATTGGCTCGGCTTAAGGTTAATTCAAGTTCGCCTAACGCCGCTTGCCAGATGTTTTGTTCAACCATTTTTTTAATTCCTTTCAGTTACGAGTATAACTATTATTTTTGTCTTAATTTTTATTTAATTTA
Organism: Patescibacteria group bacterium; assembly: GCA_041649675.1. Classification (GTDB taxonomy): domain Bacteria; phylum Patescibacteriota; class Patescibacteriia; order Buchananbacterales; family UBA6539; genus JBAYJS01. Next base: position 38,698 of record JBAZMQ010000010.1, read on the forward strand.
TTCTTGAGTGAATTTAAATCCTGGACCCCAAATTTTAGTTTTTCAGATTTATTACCGCAGTGCTTTGAAGTAGTGTATATTGGGCCCAGGTAGTATTAATTTATGATATTATCTGCCGACTGGCAGATGGTTTGGGATAAAAATTAATTTTTTTATTCCTCGCTAGCAATTATAGCATAAAAAAGTTATCCCCAAAACCATATTAAAGGTGAGTAAATGTGAATAAACTGTTAATTAAATGTGTATAGTAGTTTATTTTTAACAAATCATGGCTGGTAGTAAAATTCATTATTTTTTTAATATAAATTTTAACCTTTAATCTTTGACTAAAACTCAAAAGTCTGATATTGTTAGTAAAGAATTAATCCCTAATGAAACCAGATAAAGTAAGCCAATAGTAAATCGGTTTTACTCCCTTTATCTGGATTTATTTACTTTATTAAGCCAAAATTATGCCTAAAAGAACTTTCCAACCTAAAAAAAGAAAAGCTCAGAAAAAACAAGGTTTTCGTCGTCGGATGAAGACTGCCAACGGCAGAAAAGTCTTAAAACGCCGACGCGATCGCCAAAGAAAAAAAATATCCCTTTAAATCATGTTACCCGCGCGCTATCGCCTCACTAAAGATCAAGATTTTAAAAAAATCAATGCTTTAGGGCGCGCTTTTTTCTCTACTTATTTTCGGGTTAAATATTTAGCCAATAAACTCAGCTATAGTCGTTTAGCCGTTGTTGTTTCTACAAAGGTCAGTAAAAAATCAACCAAGCGCAACCGGCTTAAGCGTCAGTTAAGAGAAATTATCCGTTTGAATCGTCAAAAAATAAAAGCTGGCTACGATGTTGTTGTCTCTCCCAGTAGCCGAGCCTTAACCGCTAATTACCAGGTATTGGAAAAAAACCTTTTAGATTTATTTACTAAAGCTAAATTGTTAAAATGACTTCTTTTACCGCTTACGCTAGACTTTTAGTTTTACGCTTGATTAAAATTTATCAAAAGACAATATCTTTTGACCACGGATTTTTTTCCCAACTTTATCCTAATGGCTTTTGTCGTTTTCATCCCACTTGCTCCGAGTATGGTTATCAGGCCGTGGAAAAATATGGCGTAATCAAAGGTGGTTTTTTGGCTTTATGGCGGATTATGCGCTGCAATCCCTGGAGTAAGGGTGGCCACGATCCGTTAAAGTAGCTATTAACTTGTGGTTGTTAGCAAAAAATTGCTAACAGCTAAAAGCTAACAGCTAAAAGCTAATTATGTCTCAATTATTTACTACTTTTCTAGTTCAGCCACTTCTTAATTTGTTAGTATTTTTTTACAATGTTATACCTGGTCATGATGTTGGTATTGCCATTATCCTTTTAACTTTATTAATCAAATTAATTTTGTATCCTTTTTCTCTGCAATCAATTCGGTCGCAAAAAGCGCTGCAAGAGCTGCAACCAAAAATTGAAGAAGTCAAAAAGCAGTATAAAGACGACAAGGAAAAACAGGCCAAGGAAATGATGGCGCTTTATAAAAAAGAAAAAGTTAATCCCCTTTCCTCTTGTTTACCCTTATTAATTCAATTACCATTTTTAATTGCCGTTTATCAGGTTTTTCGAACTGGTTTGGATTCCAGCAGTTTAAATTTGCTTTATCCGTTTGTTCAAAATCCCGGTCAATTAAATCCAATCTCTTTTGGCCTAATTGATTTAGCTAAACCAAACGTGGTTTTAGCCTTTTTGACTGGTTTAGCCCAATTTTGGCAGTCTAAAATGTTAATTGTGAAGCGACCACCAAAGAAAATGCCTGGGGCTAAAGATGAAGACATGATGGCTGTAATGAATCAACAGATGCTTTATTTTATGCCGGTTTTGACCGTGATTATTGGTATTAGTTTGCCTTCCGGTTTGGTTTTATATTGGTTTTTAATGACGGCTTTAACTGCCGTTCAGCAGCTTTGGATGTTTAGAAAAGATAAAAATAAAAAGAGCGTTGAAGTAATCTCAAAATAATATGTTAATCTCCAGCGTTGATTTAATTAATTTGCCGGTTTATTGTCAAAGTGGCAAACATTTAGGCAAAGTTTCTTCTTTTGATGTTGATATTGACTCTAAAATGATAAAACAATTTTACGTTAAGACTAGTTTAATTAAGGATTTGTGGCAGCAGCAATTACTGATCAGTCCCAGCCAAGTTATTTCTATTAGTAAAGAAAAAATGGTGGTTGAAGACGGTGTTATTTCTGAGTTAGCCGGAAAAACTGAAAAAATAACAATGGCGACTCCGGTTACCGAATAAATTATAGAAGGTAATATAAAAACTGTAGGGATGTATTGCAATGTGCCCCTACAGTTTTTGGTATAAAAAAAGAGACCGATAAATTTTTACCGGCTCTAAAATTAATTAAAGGACCACTACTTACCGCTCCAGCCTTGGCCAAATTGTCGGCGCAGAATTTCATCAAACTCCAAAAAAGACTGCTGCCATTCTGGAACCCGAGCTATTTGGGCTTTAGCATGTGGGCCATAGCGCTTGGGGCTAAAAAAATCTGCCATTATTTGTGTCCGCAGAATTTGGAGTTGTTCCGGGGTGAATCCTAGGACTTTAATGACTGGAAATTCAGTTGACATCAGAGAATAGTTTTGTCCCCCAGCCTCTAATTGTCCCAGGCTTTTAAGCTGAGCAAACTCCGGACTATATAATGGGTAGGTCATCCAAGAAATGCGAATTGTGTCGCAATTAATTGCTAGAATTTGTTCACCCTCAGCTTTTATATCTTCGGCAGTTTCGGGTTGGTTATTAAAGATGCCGCCGAAAATATAGTAGAACTTAGACATAATTTTGAGTTCTCGGAGTTGGTCAGCGACATCCCGGGCTTTCTGTCGCCAAGCCCCAATGCTCAGATTGGTTTGACTTTTAAGCGGATTAATCAGTGATTCGACGCCAAAACCGATTTGGGTGCAGCCGCCGGCTTTCATGATTTCAAAGCATTTTGGGTCAACATCCAGCCGGCACATGGCATACCACTTCAGCCCAGTTTTACTAACTGCTTGGCACAGCTCCCTGAGCCAGTCTTTACCGTGATCACGATCCCTAACTGTGCCGGGTGCGTTAAGGTCAACTGAAAATCCAAAATTCGTTTTGTACTTTTTTTGGCAAAAACGAATTTCTTGCAGAATGTCGCCAATTTGACGGTATAGCACTGGTGGTTGTTTTGGACAACAGGGAAACATTCTTTTAGAAGAACAGAAACGGCAGTTGTACGGACACCCGCGCGACCAGACAAACAAAGTCACACCACTCTGTTGGCTTGGGGCCGGATAGTATAAACCATAGCGTCGGCTTTGGAGCATCTTCTCTTTTGGTCTTAGCGGCACAGGGTTAAGGTGTGGGTCAAAACGGTAAAGTTTGTTAGCCCACAACTTACCGTCGCGATAGACTACGCCACCAATGTCTTTCTGAGAAAGCTGGCCATTAAGATATTGCATTATGCCGTCTATACTCAACTCCCCTTCACCTGCCACCACAAAATCAAATAGTGGCTTGCCAGCTATGACCTCACGGCTTACCTCTTGTGGTACGCTGGCCGCATGATAGCCACCAATGATTGTGATGATTTTTGGTTGGGCCAGCTTAACTTTCCTGGCCAACTCCCGAGTCTTTAAGTAATTGAAGGTCAGTGAAGAAAAGCAGACTACCTGAGGGTTACCGCTTAAAGCTTCTTCTAAACTGATCACGTCAGAACGCGGCGAGATGATTTCCGCTTCAAAGCCGCACCGTTTTAGCCAAGCGGCAATGTAGCCAGCCCCGATCGGTTCATGGTCGCGGAAATTGATGTTGTCCACTTGGTCTTTACAAACATCACCTCTTTGGTAAGTGTCAGAAATTTTTTTGACACTGCCGACGTCTACCACATTAACTCTCTTAATCATGCTTTCTTCCTTATCAACTGTTAGGTTGTAGTGTTTCATACTCAAAGCTATCCAGCCAAAAAGCCGAGCGACTGGCTCGGCTGGCTGAATCGCTTAATTGTCAAGACAACCTAGGTTTTTGTTGGTGCTAAAAATTTCCACATCATCTCAAAGTAGGCCCGATGAGTTTGGGCAAAATCCTTGCTTTCTAGTACAACGATAATATTTTCTTTGGTGGTAGAAAACATGGCAATTTTGTCACCAAAGATTATTTCGGACGAGGGAAATTCAAAATCCTTTGGGGCTAATCTAGTTTCGCGATTATACTCTTGGTCAACTTCAACCATCTTTTTTGCTAGATCAGAACTTTCATTTATTGCCCGGCTAGAAATTTTTTCTTTTAACTTTCTTTTTTGCACGTCTTTGAAGATAAAATCCTCGCCTAAAAATTTTACCATTGTCTCTATTCTGGAAATACTGAGAAAATCTTTTTTAGAAGAAAGTATTTCATCCCAAACCTTTTTAAATCCCTGCTCGCCGGCATAAACTCTAATTTGCGGTTTGAAATCTTCGGCCGCATTGATACTTTTTATAACTGGCAAGATGTCGTCAACTATTACCTTTGCTTCTGTTAGCGCTTGATGTTTTTGGTCTAATAAATTATAAAATTTACTGGTCGGATTTTCTACTACCAACATTCTTTTTTTGCCACGCTTAACCTCAGCCAAAAAACCTTTTTTCTTTAATTTTTCGGCAATATCATAAACTGTACCCCGGCTTAGGGTGGTAGTTTTGGCTAAACTTATGACGCTGGAGTACTGTTGTTCTAAAGCAGCGCAGTAAATCTGAGCCTCTTTGCTGGACAACCCTAGTTGTAAAAGGGCTTGGTTTAGCTGTTTGGTTTGCAAATTGCTTAGCATATTATTATGGTTTATTAGTTAGACTATGTCAATTATGGCCGTCAGATAGAGTATATTAATATAATTTTTTGTATATATTTAGCCAAAAAATTATGATTTAAAAAATGACGGTATCCATCGTCATTTTAATCAAAAAACCAATTTTAAGCAAGCATAAAAAAGAGGACTCATTTATTTGAGTCCTTTATTCATTCATGAATAACTTCAGTTCCCCGCTGGCCGTTCCCGTAATAATTCCCGAGCGGAATTTAATTATTGGGAATGTCTTTTTCAAAAGGCAGCGCATTAGCTGCAGGTCATAGTGCTGGCTGTGATTTTCTTCATCAACATCAGTGATGCCGTAAGCGCCGCAGTCGTCGTGTAACAACACAATTATTTCCTTGATGCGATGGAGCTTGTAGCTCTGCCAAATTTCGAAGAGCACAAACCATCGGGACCACGCCAGCCACCATGGCGCCAGAAGGCATTTGCCGGAGCCGGTAAAAGAGCCAAGGTCATAATCTTTAGGTTTTAGACCAATCAGTTTTACGATCTCGGCAAACCCAGAATTTAGACGGTTGTCTATGCAGCGCATTAGATAAGCCCTGCATTTATGGTCAACCGGTTCAAGGCCTTTACAGGCCAAGTCAAAAAAGCCAAACATTACCAGTAAAAACCGCATGGAACCTTCCTCCTTGTTTCGTTGTTCATGTTCAGTCTTTCAGACTAGTACCGCTAGTACTCCCAGTTGCACTTTCTAAAAGATTAATTATCCTTACCATAAAAGTTGTTACTTGTCAATGGTTTTTAAAATTAAAAACAAAAATAGGCCTAAAATTAGGTCTATTTCCTATAGTCTGATAATAAACTAAATTTTTACCGGACTCAGACTCAGTTTGCCGCTAGGTACACCTTTAATGATATATAATTTAACTCCCAAGTCAGGATAGCGATCGTTAATTTTAGCTTTGACTAAAGCTAGGTCAGCTAACTGGGTTTTTTCTTCGGCTGATAAATCCGCAATGCCATAAGCGCCGCAGTTGTCATGATACAAAACAACGATTTCACTGATGCAATGAAGTTTTTTGGACAGTTCAATTTGAGTAAAAAGCATTTCGCTTTCACCTGGTTTGTCTGAGAGCAAACACTTGGCAGCACCCGCCAATGAGACGGTGTCAAAGTTGCCCTCCAAGTAGCCCTCTTTTTCTAAGAGAGCTGATAAAACGCTTGGTTTGATTCTAAAGTCCATGCAACGAATAACTAAAGCTTTGCAAGTATGAGACATAAAATTAGCTAATAGCTGTTAGCTTATAGCTTTTAGAAAGAATATTTTCTAACAGCTATAAGCTATATCCTAACAGCTTGATTTATTATTCTGATTGATTTGGTTGATTAGTAATGTTGGGTTGATAATTCTTTTTCTTTTTAGCGACTCGTAAACGGGTAAGTTCTTTTTCAATCTTGCTAGCCAAGGCAGTGTATTCAACTGCTTCTTTATTTTTTAATTCACTCATTAGCTTTTCGGCTCGATTTTTAGCCTCTAAGGCTCTGGCCTCATCAATTTCTTCGGCCTGTTCGGCCGACTCAGTTAAAATTAAAATTTCATTTTGTTTAACTTCTAAAAAACCACTGGCCACGGCTAAAATTTCTTCCTGATTATCATTTTTAATCATTAATTCCCCAGCTCTAACCACCGAAACCAAAGGAATATGATTGGGTAAAACTGTAATTTGGCCCATCTCGGTTGGGATAGTCACTTGATCTACTTCTTTTTCGTAGACTACTTTTTCCGGCACGACAATTTTGAATTTAATTTTTGCCATAATTTTGTCAAATCATAAATTCTAATATCTAAATTCTAAACAAATCCTAATGTAGTAAATTATAAATTTTAAAATATTTGGAAATTAAGATTTGGTATTTATAATTTGTTTAGGGTTTAGAACTTCGTATTTTGAATTTATTTCTTAATTTCGTCAATTGAACCCTTCATATAAAATTCTTGTTCGGCCGCATCGTCGTATTCACCGTCCAAAATAGCTTTAAAGCTTTTAATAGTATCAGCTAAAGAAACGTATTTGCCCGCCATGCCAGTGAAGGTTTCGGCCACAAAGAATGGTTGAGACAAAAACTTTTGGATTTTTCTGGCTCGCAAAACTGTTAGCTTGTCTTCCGGTGACAATTCTTCCATACCCAAGATGGCGATAATGTCTTGTAAATCTTTATAGCGTTGTAAGACTTTTTGGACACCACGAGCAACGTCATAGTGCTCTTGACCAACGATGAGAGGGTCTAAAATAGTTGAAGAAGAATCTAAGGGGTCAACGGCCGGGTAAATACCCATATCGGACAAACCGCGGGACAAAACAACGGTAGAATCAAGATGGGCAAAGGTGGTGGCCGGTGCCGGGTCGGTTAAATCGTCAGCTGGTACGTAGACAGCCTGGACTGAAGTAATTGAACCTTTTTTAGTGGAAGTAATTCTTTCTTGCATTTCGCCCATTTCCGTCGCTAAAGTTGGTTGATAACCTACGGCTGAAGGAATCCGGCCCAGTAAGGCGGATACTTCAGAACCGGCTTGGGTGAAACGGAAAATATTATCAATAAACAATAAAACGTCTTTGCCTTCGTGGTCGCGGAAATATTCAGCCATGGTTAAAGCGGATAAACCAACTCTTAAACGTGAACCCGGTGGTTCATTCATCTGACCAAAAACCATAGCGGTATTTTTAATAACGCCTGAATTAGTCATATCTCGATACAAATCATTACCTTCCCTAGTTCTTTCGCCAATACCGCCAAAGACCGAGTAGCCGCCGTGTTGGGAAGCGATATTTCTAATTAATTCTTGAATCACAACTGTTTTGCCAACACCAGCGCCGCCAAATAATCCAACTTTACCCCCTTTAACAAAGGGACAAATCAAATCAATTACTTTAATGCCGGTTTCAAATATTTCAACTTTGTTTGATTGTTCGCTAAATTCTGGGGCGGCGCGATGGATTGACCATTTTTCCTTGGTCTTAGCCGCCTCTTTTTCGTCCAAAGGCTGGCCTAAGACATTAAAAATTCGGCCTAGAGTTTCGGGTCCAACCGGTACGGAAATTGGAGCTTGCGTGTCAATCACATCCAAACCGCGCTTTAAACCATCGGTTGAACCCATCGCTACTGCCCTGACCAGGCTGCTACCTAAATGTTGTTGGGTTTCCAAAACCAAGGTTTCGGTGCCGTTTTTTACCTCCAAGGCATTATAAATTGCTGGCAGCTTTTGATCAAAAGAAATATCAATCACTGCGCCAATAATTTTTTTAATTTTTCCAATGTTTGCCATAAAATATTAAATTATAATTATTAATTTATATGTCAGATTAAAGCTGAATTCAGATTGACAGACACTATTCCAAAGCCGCTTTACCGCCAGTGATTTCAGCAATTTCTCGGGTAATACTGGCTTGTCTGGCTTGGTTATAAGCCAAAGTCAGTGAGGCAATCATATCCGAAGCTGCACTGGAAGCATTCTTCATGGCCATCATTCTGGCTGATTGCTCGGAAGCATTGGCTTCCAGTATTGCCTGGTACAACTGAACCTCAATTAAATGGGGTAAGAAGCGGTTTAAAACTTCTTGCGGATTTGGCTCAAATAAATATTCAAAATCATCTTTGGTTTCAATTTTTTCTTCGCCTGCCTCGCTAACACTGCCTAAATCTGTATCTTTCGTTGCTTCTAACGGTAACAGTTGTTTAATTTTTGGCTTTTGGATTAGAGCCGAGCGGTAGTCAGTATAAGCGACCATCACTTTATCATAAACGCCATTATTATAATCAGCCACTATCATTTTGGCTAAAGGGGAAATTTCTGAAGTATTGGTAACAATCTCGGTTTTGGGAAATTCGGCCACTACCGTTTGACCGTTGCGGGCTAAAAATTCACTCCCTCTTTTACCAACTGTTAGCCATTTAATATTAATATCTGCTTTTTGATTCTTTTCATCTTTGGCAAAGTTAATGGCTTGGGAGATTACTTGGGAATTGTAACCGCCGCACATCCCGCGGTTGGCAGTAATTAAAATTACGGCCACATTTTTTACCTCACTTGGCTTTCCCAAGAGCGGATGGCTGCTACCTTCAACTTTTCTGGCTAAATTGGTCACCATCAACCAAGCGTTTTGGGCATACGGCCTAGAGGCAATAACTGCGTTTACGGTTTTTCTCATTTTGGCAGCCGAAATCATTTCCATCGCTTTGGTAATTTTTTTAGTACTACTGATGGAACGGATGCTTTTTTTAATTGTCTTGGTTGAAATAGCCATAGAAATTAAATTCCAAATTCCAATTTCCAATTTCCAAACAAATTCAAAATATCAAATCTAAAATTATAAAAAGTTTGGAATTTAAAATTTATTGCTTGTAATTTATTTGGAACTTGAGGTTTGGTATTTAGGATTTTCACACTTAAATTTAAAAATTAATTATACGATAGTCTGTTTGTATTCCCCAATCACCTTCTTAATTTCCTCTTCAATTTCTTTGGTCAATTGTTTTTCTTTAGCAATTTTATCCAAAAGTGACTTGGCGTTGTTAATGCAGTATTGGCGCAAACCAGTTTCAAAAGCCTTTACCTTCTCAACTTCAATGTCATCAATTAAGCTGTTAATCGCGGCATAAAAAATTATGACTTGTTGGGCCACTGGCGTTGGTTCATATTGACCTTGTTTTAGAATTTCAGTTAGTCGGCGACCGCGGTCAATTTGCATTCTGGTATTTTTATCCAAATCCGAACCGAATTGAGCAAAAGCGGCTAATTCTCGGAACTGAGCCATTTCTAGTTTTAATTTCCCGGCCACTTGCTTCATTGCTTTGATTTGAGCGGCTGAACCGACACGGGAAACTGAAAGGCCAGTGGCAATTGCCGGTCTAATACCTTGGTAAAACAAGTCGCCTTCCAAAAAGATTTGGCCGTCGGTAATAGAAATTACGTTAGTTGGAATATAAGCGGAAATATCGCCAGCTTGAGTTTCAATAATCGGCAAGGCCGTTAAAGAACCGCCACCATAGTCTTGGTTTAATCTCGCGGCCCGTTCTAAAAGTCGGGAGTGCAAATAAAAGATATCGCCCGGGTAAGCTTCGCGGCCCGGTGGTCGTTTTAAAACCAAAGAAATTTCGCGGTAAGCGACGGCTTGTTTGGATAAATCATCATAAATTACTAAAACATCTTTACCTTGATCCATAAAATATTCGCCCATCGCACAGCCGGCAAACGGCGCGATATAAAGCAAGGAAGCTGGATCAGAAGCACCGGCCACAACCATGGTGGTGTATTCCAAGGCGCCACGATTTTCTAATTCGCGATAAATTTTTGCCACCTTGGCTTCTTTTTGGCCAATAGCAACATAAATACAGAAAATATTTTGACCCTTTTGATTAATAATCGTATCAATGGCAATAGCGGTTTTACCGGTTTGGCGGTCGCCAATGATTAATTCTCTTTGGCCGCGGCCAATAGGAATCATTGAATCAATGGCTTTAATGCCGGTTTGTAGCGGCGTATTAACCGGATAGCGAGTAATGACCCGCGGTGCGATCTTTTCCACCGGATAAAATTTTTCGGCTTTAATTTCGCCCTTACCGTCCAAAGGCTGCCCTAAAGGGTTAATGACGCGGCCAATAATTGCTGGCCCAACCGGGACTTCCAAAATCCGGCCGGTACTTTTAACCACGCTGCCTTCGGCAATATTTTGATATTCGCCTAAAATAATAGCCCCAACAAAGTCTTCTTCCAAGTTTAAGGCCACGCCAAATACATTGTTGCCAAAATCCAAAATTTCAGAAGCCATCACTTCGGATAGGCCAGAAATTTTGGCAATACCATCGCCAACTTCAATGACCGTTCCGACCTTATCAACCTTGACTTGGCTTTGATAATCTTTAATCTGTTGTTTAATTGCTTCAATGATGTAATCTTTATTCATAATATTTTAAATATTTTTAAGCCGTTATTAATTTTTTATGCAAATCTTGCAGCTGAGTTTTTAAGCTGCCATCAATTAACGTGTCATTAAAATTTAAAATCATCCCGCCAATCAACTCGGGGTTGATTTTATCAATTAACTCAATCTTTTTGCCCGTAATCTTTTTTAACTCCTTGGTGACTTCTTCTTTTTCGGCTGCGCTTAAGGCAGTAATTGTTTCAATGGTTACTTGGCAAATCCCCTCTTGTAAATCATAATATTTTTTAAAATCAGAAATAATTTTATCGGCCGAAGATAATAAACCTTTGCGCGCTAAAATCTTTACTAGATTTTCTAGTACCGATTTTAACTGGGCCTTGTCGCTTTCTTTGGCAATTTCGTACAGGGCAATGGCGTATTTTTTCGTATTAATTTTCATACTCGGCCAATATTAATTATTTCTGATCCTTAGTTTTGATGTCTTTTAAGGCATCAGCCACTAATTCACGATTAATTTTTTTATCAACGGTTTTTTCTAAAACTTTAGTGGCCGCGGCAATTACCAAATCGGCAACATCGGTTTTAACTTCCGCTAGCATTTTTTCTTTTTCGGCCGTTAACTGAAGTTTGCCATCATCAACCACTTTTTTTACCTCCGCTTTGGCAGCGGCGACACTTTTTTGTCGTTCTTGGACAGCGGCCTGGGCGGCTTGTTGCATTAAAGCTTCGGATTTTTGCCGGGCTTCCTTAATGATTTGTTGTTTTTCATCTTGGGAGCTTTTTAGATTAGCCGAAATTTGTTTGGCTTCCTCAAGACTTTTTTCAATTGTTTTAGTTCTTTCCGACATCTTGGCGGACAGTGGTTTAAAAACAAAGTACCATAAAACAAAGGCAACAATAGCAAAATTGACCAGCTGAGCCAGCATTAATTTCCAATCAAGATGAAAGGTGGAAATAATTGATTCCATAATTTTTTTGGTGCTAAAAATTTAGCTCTCGGTGATTTTAGCGTTTAATGGCAAATTCTAGATGGAAAAAGCAATAACCAAAGCATAAATGGCGATCGCTTCGGCAAAAGCTGAGGCTAAAAGCATCGGGACTAAAATTTTACCGACGACTTCTGGGTTTCGGCCAATCGCTTCCATTGCTTTGGCGCCGATCATACCAATACCTAAACCTGGGCCTAAAGCGCCCAAACCAATAGCTAAGGCTTTGGCGAGTGTTGTTAAATCCATAGTGTTTATTTCCTTGTTTAGCAGTTAAATACTGCCTTACATTAATTATTTAAATTTTTTAAACTTTAATGGCTAGCCGCTTTTTCGCCCTCTTGGTGATCGTGACTGGTTGTCATGATAGTTAGAAAGACTAAGGTTAGCATGGCAAAAATCAGAGCTTGAATTACGCCAACAATTATTTCCAAAAACATGAATGGAATCGGTAAAAGATAAGCAAAAATAGCCGCCATGGACATTAAAAGAACTTCACCGGCAAAAACATTACCAAACAACCGAAAAGAAAGTGAAGCCACTTTGGCAAACTCACCGACTAATTCAATCAAACCGACAAAAAATTTTATCGGGTTGACTAAAAGGGCCGTATAATCTTTTTCTTTAAAAACTTTTTTAGGAATTTCCAAAAATAAATTAATGCCAACAAACCGATTTAAATGGCTCCAGCTAGAAGTGGCAATAACCCCAAAAATGTGAGTCAAAAGTACCGACATAATGGCCAAGGCCAAAGTTAAATTCAAATCAGCGGCCGCACCGCGAAACAACGGCACAAAAATTCTTTCATGGCCATGGGTTTGGATAAAGCCAACAGAACCAATACCTGGTAACAAGCCCAGCCAGTTGTTTAAAAGGAGAAAAATAAAAAGCGGTAAAACAATTGGTAAGAATTTCATTGATTTTTGGCGCGAACCAGTGACCGAATCGGCCAAATTCAAAGCCCCATCCCAAATTAATTCCCAATAGTTTTGCAAGCCGCGAGGGACTTTAGAGATTTTAAACTTTGAGATTATTGAAACAATAATAATTAACAAAATGACAATCCAGGAAGTGAACAAAGAGTTAGTGACAGTAAAGCCGTGCCATTGAAAAATTGGCTCAGCAAACAAAGTATTTTCGTGTTTAACTGCCGCTGTTTGGGCCAGCGTATTTGTTTGATTTATTTGTTCACTACTGATTTCGGTCATCTAAATTATTTGTATTATTTTTATCTTTAATTTCTCGTTCAATATCTTTAATATACTTAAGAGTTTCAATTACCAACCCAAACCCGGTAATGATAAAGGCAAATCCAGTTGTCAGTAGAAATAACCAAGGTTTGGTATTAAATTTTTGATCCAGCCAATTGCCTAAAAATAAAGCCACTATTAGCGGCCCGACTAGCCAGCCTGACAGTTGAAAAAATAGATTTAAACCCCTTTGCCATTCTTTGCTGTTAGAGGCATTTTTTTGTGGTTTCATTCTTTGAAATTAAAATAAAAAAAGTTTTCTTTGTAAATACTTTTTTAGCTAAAATATAACAAATTTTTATAGCTAAACCACAGACTTTAGTATAGAAAAAGAAATGAATCTGTCAAGGGTCGCCACTTTAATATTATAGCACTTCTGCTTAATTAAGCTAAAATTTAGGTTAAAGTGACTAAAAATTCAATTTTTTAAAAAATAGGCCTTATTTTTGCCCATTATGATTTTTATTATTGATCTAGCCAACAGATTTAAAACATTCTTTTTTTACCAACAATAATTCTCAATTTTTTTGGAACAATTTCAACCTCAACCGGTGTTTTTAAAACCCTTTGGCCGTCAGTTACTACCGATAATGAATCTTTGCTTCTGATCGCAATTTTTTTAAACGGGATGACGCTTTTTTTTAATTGCGCTGATTTTCTAAAAGCATTTTCAAACCAGGAGGTAATTGGTTCAATCAGGATTTCTAAATTACCATCTTGGGGGTCAAAGTAATTAGACAAACCTTGACCAGTTGAAAATAGCGGTCTTAAGTTGCAAATGCAAACCTGGTCTTTGTTTTGCGGTTTGATCCGGTACTTATTTTCACATTCAATTGTGACTTCTCCGCTAGCCACTGTAATATTGGACAAAAAGTAAGTGCCATTAGCTTGGCCCAAGTCAACTTTTTCAATAATTCTAGCTGCAATCGTATCACAGGCCTCCTCCGAACTAGAAATTCCCAGCATTTGGGCAATTTTGTTTTCATTACCAATCGGGATTAACCCTAAAAGGACATCAAATTTAGCTACGGCATTAATAATTTGGGTAAAAGTTTTATCATTACCAACTACAACTACAGTTTTTACGCCATTTCTCACTTCGTCGGCCAACAATTCATTAACGTTGCGTAAAGGAGAAAGCCGGTAAATTTTTCCGCCAATACCTAAATCAGTCAGCCGCGTTTCTATTTTGGCCAACAAACTGTTGTATTTTTTATTATTATTTAAAAATGAGTCGTAGAGGTATAGGTACATAAATTTAACAAGCCAATTTCAACTTAGACTAAATTTATTTTATCTTTTCTGACAGAGGCTGAATTTTTTCTTTTGGTATTACCACTTTTGGCCTGTCTTCAATTTTTTCGCCTTTGCTTCTTTTTTCTTCGCCAGCTAAACATTTTCCCTGTAAAGAAGCGCCGGAGCTGATAATGATGGTTTTAGTTTTAACATCGCCAAAAACTTTAGCCGTGTTGGTTAGTTCCAAGCTGTCTTTAATGGTGATACTGCCTTGGACTTCGCCGGCAATAATAGCATTAGCGGCCCAAATGTCAGCATAAATTTTTGCTTCATCGCCAATTCTTAGATTCTTTTCGGTTTTAATGCTGCCTGAAACCGTGCCTTCAATAATGATATCGCCGTTGGCGACAAAGTTTCCTTCAACCTGGACTGAAGGACCAATTATTGTTTCGATTTCCTCGCCGTTTTCTTTTTTAAACATAATATTAAGTTTAATAGTTATTATCTTACTACTCTATTTTAATTAGTTTTGGTGATAGTGTCAATCTCAAATAAATTTTAAATTTCAAATGTTAGCTTGGCCAGTTATAGTCTATTTGGAATTTGAAATTTGTGATTTGTAATTTATTCAGAGTCTGAATATTAGAGTTTATGATTTATGTCTGACCCTTGTCTTTTCTTCTTCTTTATGTTATGCTATGTTCATTATTAAATTAGCCTAACAATTTTCATTTATGCCAGTAAAAAAATCAGCAATTAAGGCTTTGCAGCAAAGTAAAAAAAGAGCCGAGAGAAATAAAAAAGTTAAAAGTGATATTGAAGCTTTAGTTCGGAAATTACGTAAAGCTATTAGTACTAAAGATAAAACCAAAGCTCAGGAATGGTTAAAGCAAGTGATCAAAAAGTTTGATCGCGCAGTTGCCAAAAAAGTCTTGAAAAAAAATACGGCTGCCCGAAAGAAATCTCGTTTAGCTAAAGCCGTTAATACCTTATTGAAAAAATAGAAATAGAATAAGATAATCGATAAATCATAGAGACGCATTGCAATGCGTCTCTATGATTTTATAACCATTAAGTCAAACAAGACTTCCGGGTCGGTTTGGCTGGTTTTAATTTTGTAGTCAATATTTAATAAGTGTTGGTAGGTTTTTTTCAGTTTTGTTAAATCAAAATTTTTAATTTGACCCATTGTTTTTTTGATCACAAACGGATGCAAGCCCAATTGATAGCCCAATCGTTCGGAAGGATAACCGCCGCCATTTTGTTCCGTAAAACTTTTGAGTAATAACAAATTTTTAAACTGCCAGGTGATTTTAGCCAACAGTTCGGTTGGCATCTTGCCGCTTTT
>JBAZMQ010000011.1:0-54098 GCA_041649675.1 Patescibacteria group bacterium
TTTTTGCGGGGTGGCGAGGTTTCCGAGCGACGGCGGGGCTGGCTTCCTTATTGGGGGTTTTGCTCAAAAAATATTCGAACTTCGTTCAAAAAACACCGCCAGTTAATTTAGCAACTCAATTTACTGATGTCTGGTCAAGTTGAAGAAATTAAGGCCCGGGTGGATATTGTCGATCTAATCTCCGAATATATCCGTTTAAAACCAGCCGGTCCGAACAATTGGAAGGCGCTTTGTCCGTTTCATAACGAAAAGTCGCCGTCTTTTATGGTTTCCAAAGATAAACAAATTTGGCATTGTTTTGGTTGCTCTGAAGGTGGTGATATTTTTACTTTTATTCAAAAAATTGAAGGCTTGGAATTTCCCGAAGCTTTGCGGGTCTTGGCCCAAAAAGCCGGAGTTAAGTTGGTAGCAGAAAATCCTCAGGTGGCCAGCCAGCGCAATCGGTTGCTTGACGTGACTGAATTAGCCGCTTACTTTTGGCATAAGACTTTATTAGAATCTCATCAAGCCCAAAAAGCCAGGGACTATTTGCGTAAGCGCCAGGTTAACGAACGAACGATTGAGGATTTTAAAATTGGTTATGCGCCAGATTCCTGGGATCATTTGAATAAATTTTTGAAAAGTCGGGGTTTTACTGATCAAGAAATATTTTTAGCCGGCTTGGCCGTTAAAAAAGAACGCGGTCAAGATTTTTATGATCGCTTCCGTGACCGGTTGATGTTTCCGATCAATGATTTGCACGGTAGTCCGATTGGTTTTTCCGGCCGGACTTTGAAAGTTGATGAGCAAGGCGGCAAATATATTAATACACCCCAAACATTGATTTATAACAAAAGCCTGGTGATTTTTAATTTAGACCGGGCCAAGACGGAAATTAAAAAAGAAAATTTGGCCATTGTGGTTGAGGGTCAAATGGATGTGGTTTCGGCAGTTCAAGCCGGTACCGGTAATGTCATTGCCACTTCCGGTACGGCCTTTACGCCCGATCAAATTAAGATTTTGAAACGTTACACTAATAATTTGGCGATTGCCTTTGATATGGATTTGGCCGGCGAAACAGCGGCTAAGCGCGGTATTGATTTGGCCCTAAATGAAGAAATGAATGTTAAGGTTATTGTTTTGCCTAACGGTTGCAAAGATCCGGACGAATGCATTAAAACCAATCCCAGCCTTTGGTTTGATGCGGTTAAAAATGCCAAATCAATCATGGAATTTTATTTTCAAAAAACCTTTTCCCAACTTGATTTGAATCAACCCGAAGGTAAAACCAAAGCCGCCAAAATACTTTTGCCCTTGATTTACCGCCTGACCAACAAAATTGAGCAGACTCATTGGCTGCAGAAGCTGGCTGAAGCCTTGAAAGTTTCAGAGCGGACTTTGTTGGAATCATTGCCCAAGGTGGCTAGTCAAAGATCTTCAATCGGTACTGCCACCACCACTTTGGTGGCTAAAGACCGTAATATTATGCTTTATGAACAAATTTTAGCCTTAGCGCTGAAATTTCCCGAAAATATCGCCAATGTAATTGATAGTTTGGCCCCGGAGATTATTACGGATAATGACTTAAATAATCTTTACAAAAAGTTGATTATCTATTATACTGAAAATATTAACAAGAATAGCAAAGACTTTGCTTACCAGGATTTTCACAATAAAATTAAGGAACAAGGTTTAGGTATTTTGGCTGACCGTTTAATTCTTCTTAGCGAGAGGGATTTTTTTGATTATGACTTGGACGCAGCTAGAACGGAATTGGCCACGGCTATTAATTTTACCAAAAGAAATTATTATAATTTGCAACTCAAAGAACTTGAGCGAAAAATTAATGAAGCTGAAAAGCAAAATTTAAAAGAAGAAGGGGAAAGATTAGGCCAGGAGTTTAATAATATTGTAATTAAATTAAGTACTTTAGACTAAAATTATGGCTAAAAAGAAAAAAGTAACTAGCCAGAAAAAAGTCAAAAAAACATCGGGCAGCAAATCGGTTAAGAAGGTTAGCAAAGCTAAAGCGACCAAAAAAAAATCAGTTGGCCGTAAAAAAAGCAAAGTTGAACTTAAGCCGAAAGTTTTTTTTAATCCTGCCAATGTTGATCATTTGATCAGTAAGGGTAAAACCCGTGGTTTCATTACTGAAACCGAAATTTTGCATATTTTTCCCGAAGTTGAGGAATATGTTGAAGAGTACGAGAAATTTTTATATCGGCTTGACCAGCTTGGTTTGGCCACCGTTGACTCCGAAACCGGGCTTTTGGACAGCAAAGAAAAAAGAAATGAAATTTTAGAAAAAATCGGTTTAAGTTCCAATTCAAAAAAGAAAATTGATATTTCCGATATTTCGGCCGATTCAATTCAAATGTATCTGCGCGAAATCGGTAAGGTGCCATTACTTAAAGCCGATGAAGAAATAATGCTAGCCAAGAAGTCCGAGCGCGGGGATAAAGAAGCTAAGCGGCGGCTAATTGAAGCTAACTTGCGTTTAGTGGTTTCAATTGCCAAGCGCTTTACCGGCAAAAGCCTTTCCTTGCTTGATTTAATTCAGGAAGGCAATATTGGTCTTTTTCGAGCCGTGGAAAAGTTTGACTATCGTCGGGGCTATAAGTTTTCTACTTATGCCACTTGGTGGATTCGTCAGGCTATTACCCGGGCTTTGGCTGATCAATCGCGAACGATTCGGATTCCGGTTCATATGGTGGAAACGATTAATAAATTTAAACAAGCCGAACGGCAGTTAATCCAGGATTTGGGCCGTGAACCGTTGCCCGAAGAAATTGCTGCGGAAATGAGCGAACCGTTGGATAAAGTTTTACATATTATTAAAATCAGCCAGGAAACAATTTCAATTGAAACTTCGGTTGGTGAAGATGACGAAGATAGCACGTTGGAGGATTTCATTGAGGATGTCAGAACCGTTACCCCTGACCGGGCCGCAGCTTTGCAGCTGTTGCGTGATTATGTGATTGAAGTAATTAAGGATTTAACCCCAAGAGAGCAAAAGATTTTAGAGATGCGGTTTGGCTTGGAAGATGGTGTATCTCATACCTTAGAAGAAGTCGGCCAAGAGTTTGATGTCACCCGTGAGCGTATTCGGCAAATTGAAGCCAAAGCTTTGGAAAAGATTGAAAAGCATCACCTTATTGACAAACTTAGGGATTACTAGTATTTTATATAAATTAATAGATATAGCCTTAATGGCTCCGCGGTAGCTCAATGGTAGAGCAGTTGACTGTTAATCAATTGGTTGCAGGTTCGAATCCTGCCCGCGGAGCCATTAAGGCTATTAGATAAATTACCATTTTAAAAGATGGTAATTTTTTGTTTGGTCTTTTTTGGGAAACGGCAGTTGACCGTTAATCAATTGGTTGGCCTGACTTTACATCGGGGCCCGCGAAGTTAAGGGATTTTTTATTAATTATCTAAGCTTTGTTTAATATAAATTTTTTGTTATAATTAGTATTATCCCTTTAACAAACCAACTTAGCTAGGTGAAGCCGGTGAAATTCCGGCGCTGTGCCGCAACGGTTAAAGTCCGGTCCTTGGCTAAGATGCAAATTTAGGTTTTCGAGCAAAAACGCCCAATCAATAATACCTCGGGATGTGCTCGAGGTGTTTTTGTTTATCAGCGTTTTGAAATAAGGAGGAATACAGATGACGCGCAGAGAGTGGTTGTTTTGTTTGTTCTTTGGCTCCGCGGTGGTTAGTTTAGCCCCGCAGGCGCTGGCCGCGACTTTTCGGTTTACGGTCAATGCTACCGGTTCGGTACTTAGTCAGACTACTAGTCGGTTAAGAACTAATACCCGGTCCTATGCTTGGGGTTTGATGGTGGTGGCGCTTAATGGTCAAGGTGGCAACTGGGTTTATACCATCAATGGCAGTCGAGTGGCTTGTCCGGCGGCGAACAAGACCGTTTATAAAGGTGATGTGGTGGAGTGGCAAACAATTTGACATGAATTCGTTGATTGTTTCCATAATTACGGCCTGTTTCACTAATAAAAAGCAGGCCTTTTTATTTAAATTAGTTGTCTAATCTCCATCGTTTTTGTTTTATACCCATAATGGTATAATGAGTGTATGAAAAAACTTAAACCAACAATTTTAACGTCAGTTTTTTGTGCGGTAGTTTTTTTAGTAATTAGCTCTTGGGTTTTTAATTATGGCTTATCAATTCTGCCTTACCTGATTTTAGCCGGCTGTTTTATAGTTTGGGTCCAAAAGGAAACTGTTACTCATAAGTTTTTAATTAAGCTATTAGTCGGGTCATTAATATTTGGTTTTATCAGTGCCATTTTGATTTTTTTAAGAATGTATGTAATGTCTAATTTTATTTATGACAACCCAATACCTATTTTTGAATTTTGGGATCAAGATACCTGGCTGATGGCTTCGGTTTTTTCTTTTGTTAGTTTTTTGGGCGGGCTTTTGGGCATAGTCTTAAAAGGTTTTTATTCTTTATACAAAAATAAACTTATCTGGGTAATTGTTTTTCTTGGTCCGTTGTTAGTGACTGTATCTTCATTGGCGATTTTTAAAGTCAAAATTGGCGGAACGATTATGAACAGTCTGCATGGCTGGCCTTATCCATTCTTGACTCACCAAATCAAAGATGTCTTGGATGGTTTTTCAATAGACAAATGGCGCTTTTCGCCCGGCAGTTTTTATCATTACGTTATTTTTGACTACCTGTTATATTTGGTATTATTTTTGGCCGTCTATTTCGCCATCAAATTGATTAACAAAAAGTTAAAAATAAAAAAGATAAACAGCACCATATTTTTATTTGGCTTTATGGTTCTGCTGACGCTAAAGTGCACCTCTATTATGTCGGCCAAAGAATCATATATCTCTTATCAAATCGCCAATGCTGGGTATTGCCAGCAAAATTCCGACTGCATGATTATTGCTAACCGTTGGCCTTTCAGCTGCGCGATTATCAGCAATAAAGATAATGCCGACAGAATTTTGAAATTGGTTAGCTCATATCCTTCAACCGGTGAATTGCAATGTTTGGGCAGTGAAGAAGCGGTGTGCATCAGCAATAAATGTCGGATTGCCATTAATCAAATGCCAGAAAATAATAGCAATGACCAGCTGGCTACAATTTTGCCGCCCTCCGAAGTGCCGCCTGGTTGGTATGTTCATCGTTTAAGCAATTCGCGCATAATTTTAACCAAACAAAAAATACTAACGGATATTGTTAATACTGAAGGCTACGCTTATGGTGATCAGATTAATATTAGTGTCCTCAAATTTGACGGAGATCCAAAACGTCCCGAAGATTGGCCTCAACTTGCCTGGACAGAAGACCAAGTTTTAGTTAAGGAAAAGTCTTGGACAAATGTCAGCGGTATGATAGCGCTTCGGGTGCGGCACGAGCCGGGCGGCGCCAGCGGCGGACAGATAACCTGGTATCTTTTTAGTAATGACAGAGTATATGAATTGTCACTATATCTGCCAAATGATCTACCAAATGATGAAACCTTTAGCAAATTTGTGTATCATTATGGCGAGCAGATTAGTCGCCCAGACGCAACAACACAGAGTATAAATTCGGGTTCATTAGGCAGTTTAGCAGAAACCCAAATACAAGAAACAATCAGAAATTTTATGGCTGAACCGGACTTGACGCTAAAGCATGTCAGCACCGAGAAGAATCCGTCTAATTTTACCGTCGGAAAAGTTACCGTAATCCGCGAGGGTGCGTGGAATATTGAAACGCCCAAAGAGTGGGAAAGGCCAACTTATGTTTTTCAGCAAACTAAATATATTGATAACCTCTGTGAAGTATATGAATATGAAATTGACGCTCGCAATGGCCAGTTAGTCGAAGTCCATGTCAAATACCCGCAAAGCGATATGGAACTGAGTCAAGAAGCTAAATCAAAGAAGTGCAAAGATTACGGGTCGCTTTATACGCCATTAAAAACCAAAGTTCAAATTGAAACAGTTGCCATGGATTATCTAAGCCGGGCCATTGCAAACTTTGATCAAATCAAATCCCGGTTTGTTTATAAGCCCAGTGCGAAAAATGCCGTGAATGCACCGGCTGCAAATGAATGGTTTTGGCAGGACACCAATTACAAGTTGCCCGAAGGCTTAAGTGGTGATGTTTATAATTATCCGACTATTAGGATTATTGTTAGTAGTGGAGGAAAACTGATTCATTATTTTAACAGTGTTGAGCTTTTTAATTAAGTTTTAACCGGAGAAATTGAACTTATTAATTTAAACCGTTTATAATTTATCCACAGGGTTATTATATTCAAAATTTGTCAAAAATATGGTATAATATATAAAAGGATTTTAAATAATTTTAAAAATTCAATGAAAATCATCAATTATGAAAAAACTTAGACTCAATACAGTAGTAATCTTGTCGGTTACTTTTTTTATGCTCATTGCGCTTTGTTTTAGTGGGCCAATTGCCGTGCAGGCGGCCACCGCGCCAACACTAGGCGCTACGGAAAGCTTTGCGGTTTTAGGTGCCTCAACGGTAACAAATACTGGACCTACCGTTCTTTACGGTGATCTCGGACTCAGTCCAGGCACTTCAATTACCGGTTTTTTTGGAACTGTTGAAAATGACGGTCCGGGAATTTTTACCGGATATGCAGTTCACCAAACCGATGCGACCGCTGGTTTGGCAAAGACTGCTGCCACTAGCGCCTACGGTGATCTTAACCAGGGGTGCGACTTTGGACCATTTGGTCCGACTGATTTGGCGGGGCAAACGCTTGTTCCGGGCGTTTATTGCTATTCATCGTCGGTTCAGATATCCTCGGGAGGAGTGCTCACTCTTAATGCCCAGGGCAACCCCAATGCTGTCTGGGTCTTTAAAATTGGCAGCACGCTCACAACCGTTTCCGGCGCTTCCGTTGTTTTTAGTAATCCCGGCGTAGGTACTCCGGGTTGTAATGTATATTGGCAAGTCGGCAGTTCCGCGACTCTCGGTACAACCACGACATTTGTCGGAACCATTATCGCGGCTAACGACATTACGCTAAATACCGGCGCAACCGTGAACGGCAGAGTCTTGGCGCGCGGTGTATCTGCTGATGGCGCCGTGACTTTGGATACCAACACCATTACCGTGCCGACTTGCGCGACTATTACCCATATAATTGTTAAAAAGAACGTAGTTAATGATAACGGCGGCGCTAAAGTCGCCGGGGATTTCTCCACTACGATTACCGGCGTAACAACGGCGGTGCCAACAGCTGTTGGTTTGGAAGCCGGAGTAGATAATGTTTTGACTTCAGTCGGCGCTTATAGCGTTGATGAGGGCGCCCACATTGGTTATGCCAAAACCCTTTCGGCTGATTGCTCGGGAACAATTGCGGCGGGTGATACCAAAATTTGTACGATTACTAATGACGATATCGCGCCCCAGCTAACCGTGACTAAAGTTGTCGTGGGCGGGTCTAAAGGACCTTCTGATTTCCCTCTTTTTATTGACGGCAATAATGTGACTTCGGGTGTAGCGAGTACAACTTTGGCAGGATTCCACACAATTTCCGAGACCTCTAATTCCAATTATGATTCCGTCATTACCGGTGATTGTGTTTCGGATGGTACAATTACGCTTTTGCCAGGTGAAGTGAAAATTTGTACCATAACTAATAATTACATAGCTGTAGCCCCGCCCGTCAGATCGGGTGGCGGTGGCTTGTACGTTCCACCCGTACCGCCTTTAATTGACGTAGTAAAAGTACCAAGTCCTTTAGCCCTGCCGGCCGGCCCCGGTGTAATAGCATATACTTATACCCTCCATAATATTGGAACAGTCCCGGTAACCGATGTAACGATGGTTGATGATACCTGCAGTCCACTCACCATGGTTTCCAGCGACACTAATGCCGACGCTAATCTTGATTTAACTGAAACTTGGACATACACCTGCTCCATGACGCTTTCGGAAACTCGTACTAATACCATCGTCGCGACCGGCTGGGCCAACGGCATCAGTACAACTGATATTGCCAGAGCTACGGTCGTTGTCGGCGCACCCGTAGTGCCACCTTTAATCCATGTGACAAAAATTCCCAACCCGCTGGCATTGCCGGCTGGAGGTGGAATGGTTACCTATACTGAAAAAGTCACCAACCCTGGAACAGTCGCTTTAAGCAATATCCGTCTGACTGATGATAAATGTGCAGATGTAAAATATATTTTTGGTGACACTAATAGTGATTCAAAACTTGACCCCAATGAAACCTGGACCTACACTTGTCAATCTAAGCTTATTAGAACCACAACCAACACCGTTACCGCCAAAGGCGATGCCAATGGTCTGACGGCGACGGATTTCGCGATCGCCACTGTTGTTGTAGCTCCCACCGTTCCAAAACTGCCTAATACCGGCTTGCCGCCTGAGAGGAATAATACCTTATGGACTATCCTTATACTCTCTGGCATCATAATATTAGTATCAGCTTTATTGGTTGTAGCTCTAAAAAAACGTTCAATTTAGTCTAGATCTGGGTAGAACTAAGAAATAATTAGCAGTAATTGTATGCTTCTAAATATCGGAATCATCCTCATTATCCTGTGGTTTATTGGGCTAATTGCTTTTCCGGTGTTAGGCTGGTTTATCCATCTCTTGCTTATTATCGCCATTATAATAATTCTGTTGCGGATTATTAGAAGGAAATAAAGCCATATCTTTAAATGCGTTTGAAAATTTGTTTTATCTAAGGCAGTAAAGGCTCCGTCTTAGCGGAGCCTTTACTTTATGATTTTTTTTGGAAGACCCATGCAATCAAAAATTGTGCTAAAATTTAAAAACGTGGGAGTTATTTTCTTTTTAGCTATTACTCTGTCTGGCCAGATTATTTGTGCAAAAGCCGCTCCGTTCATCAGCGGTCAGTTTGGGCAAAATTTTATTGATGGTAAGTCAGTTGAATCTATCTGGAGTATTACTTTTTTTAAACCAGCAAGCCCAACTAATCGGTTGACAGATTTAGAACTTACGGTTCCTTTAAAAATTCTTAGGAATAATTATAATGCGGCTCCGCCAGCTTCCACTGCCAGTATTCAGTCTTTTCAAAATCAGACTAACGATGAATCGTTTAAACTAATCCGGACTATCGCATTGGGTCAGCAAGTTAATTTAGGATTTCCGATTCGTCTCAAAATTCCAAAGATTAATGTTGATACCGCTCTGGAGCATGTTGGCCTTACGTCTCAGGGTGCGGTGGATGTGCCAAAGGATCCCGCTAACGTGGCTTGGTACGACCTTGGCCCACGACCCGGACAAAATGGCAGTGCCGTTATTACCGGTCACTATGGTTGGTGGAAAGATGGCCGAGTTGGGGTATTTAATAATTTGTCTAAATTAAAAAAGGGGGACAAAGTATATGTCCAAGATGAAAAGGGAGTGACGACTACTTTTGTGGTGCAGGAATTTAGGTCATATGACCAGAATGCAGACGCTTGGGATGTGTTTGGTTCAAGTGACGGCAAATCACATCTTAACCTCATTACCTGCGAAGGAGTTTGGAATGAAGTTTTTAAAAGTTATACCAAACGACTAGTCGTATTTACTGATAAAGAATAAATTTGAATGTATTTTTTCAGGTCTGATTAGATTAATATTTTTATAACACGCTATAATAATTCAGTTTAGCCAAATGAGACACGCTTTTTTTGGGTCTCCTTTTTCCTTTTTATAGGGATTTTTTTGTTTGACTTTTTTGTTGGCAGCGAAGAGATAATTGTTAGTTATAAGGTAAATATTGCAAATATGGAAAAATTAGTAGAATTTTTGACTATACCTCTGTAAAGTTTTATAATATTAGTATAGGCTAAGCCGATTTTTATTGAATAATAAGCGTTTATTTTGAGTTTGATTAAAGTTCGGGATTTAATAAAATAATTGAATTATAAAAAGGTTTAGGATAAAGAAAGGTTAATCTATTTCAAAAAATTATTCTATGATTGAAACTAAAAAAATAAGAAAGTTTTTTCCGGCAATAAAAGCAGGCAGAATTGTCTCTAATAACGCCGCGAGCACCCAAGTCCCAATTCAATTGGTAGATTTATTAAAAAAACTTATCGTACGATATGATAATGTTCATCGAGGTCAATCAGAATCTTCAATTTTAACTACGAAAGAATTTGAGTCTTCTTATGATACGGTTGCCCAGTTTGTTGGTGCGCCAAGCCGAAAAAATATTATTTTTTACCGAAACACTACCGAAGCGATTAATTCTGTTATGTATTCTTTATTGACTGAATTTAGAGATGGAGACAATGTGGTAACGACATTTATGGAACATAACTCAAACTATATTCCTTGGTACGGATTATGCAAAGAAATATTGCCTAATTTTGGGATTAAGGTTGAATGTCGGCTGGCAAAATTTGACAAAGAAACCGGGGAGCTTGATTTGGACCATTTGAAATCATTAGTCAATGAAAAAACCAAATTGGTATGTTGCGTTGGGGCATCAAATTTTTTAGGCACAAAAAATCCAATTAAGGAAATAAGAAAAATTGCTGATGCCAGCGGTTATGTCCAGCCAAGCGGCGAAAAAAAATCCTATCTTTTAATTGATGGCGCGCAGTTTGTGCCAAACGTTTTTGTTGACGTCAAGGAGCTGGGCGTAGATTTTTTGGCTTGGTCTTTTCATAAAATGCTTGCCCCCTTTGGCGTCGGCGCTTTGTATGCTAGAGAAGAGCTGCTTGAGAAAATGAAGCCTTTTCTTTATGGTGGTGATATGATTGCCGAAGGAATGGTTAGTCCGGAAAAAGTAGAATACAACTCGCTGCCTTGGAAATTTACCGCCGGAACGCCTAATATTTTAGGAACAATTTTATCCGCTCAAGCAGTAAGATTATTAATGGATTTTTCTTTAAATCCTGGAAAATCTGTTTATTTTATGACCGACAAAAAGTTAGAGCCGCCAGATGTTAAAAAAGCAATGGATAATATTGAATCTCAGGAAAAATTTTTAATTGACCAAGCACTAAAAATATTAGGTGAAATTCCATCACTAAAAATCTATGGGCCAAAGGATCCTGCCCGGCGGACTTCTTTAGTTGCTTTTGGCTGCCAAGACAAAAGTCCATTTGCTATTGCTGAGGAATTAAACAAATTTGGTGTCGAGTCCAGAGCTGGTTGTCATTGTGCGACTTTAGCGCATCATTATTACGAATTAAATCCTCCAGCCAGTTGCCGCTTAAGTTTTTATATATATAACGACATTGAAGATGTCAGAAAGGCGTGTTTCGCCGTTAAAAAAATCGTCCAATCTGTAGGGCAAAAATAATGCCCTATTTTTTTAGCCAAAATTAATTATTAAAAATTAATCTATGCAACAATGTCAAATCCATGATGATTCTTTAAAATTTTCTCGGGCAGTTTACGGAATTTTAGTTTTAATCGCTGTTTTAACTCGTAATCAATGGTTGGTTTTAATAACTAGCCTTTTGATGACTTTGGGAATTTTTTCCTTAAAGCTCAATATTCCTTATCAATTTCACGCCCTAGTTGTAAAAAAATTCAAAAAGGAAAATCCACTGCCAATTCAGAAGGAGTCAGCTGAATTAAATTTTGTTTCCGGTATGACAGCGGCCCTTCTTCTTATTGGCTTTCTGTTCCTTTATTTTAACAAATTCGTTAATTTTGCCTGGATTTATATTTTAGTAGTGGATCTGCTAATATTTTTGGCTTGTTTTGTCGGTTTTTGCGTGGCGACTTTAATGTATGTTTTTTTTAAGAAGATTTTTAAACTGTGAATAATCCCAAAAACGAAAGATTCCAAAGAGAAACAATAGGTAGGCCTGGCTGCCTTAATAAAAATTGCTGGTTGGCCAAAACCCTTAATTATTCTCCATATAGTCGTTGTCAATTTTGTGAATTAAAATTTCATCAATGTATTTTTTTGCATTATCAAATAATCAGCATAGTCCTGATTTCTCTTTTTCTTGTCCTCTTTTTTATATTTGAAGGCAGAATTTCGGAATTAGTAGTCGTCTGTATTTTTACTTTGGTTATTGTTTACGGTTACTTTTTAAATAAAAGTACAGACAAAATCATCAAAGCTAATTTTGCCCAAAGAGAAGCCAAAATGGCATTAGAAAAATTGACGGAAAAACTTGAAGAAAGAGTTGAGGAGCAAACCAAAGCTATTGGTGAAAAAAATAAATATCTGCAGGAGTTGATTGATATGAAAACTGATTTTTTACGGGTGGTTAACCACCAACTTAATACTCCATTGACGGTTATGAAAGGATATTTTTCTATGATGGAAGAAGGGTCATATCCGCCCAATAAGGCCACTCCAGCGATCAAAAGCGGTTTGGAAAGAATTAGTTCAACAGTTTCTGATTTTTGGGACGCTTATGAATTGGAAGGTGAAAAAATGAAAATGGAGCCACAAAAGACTGATATTGCCGAAGTTGTTTCTCGTTTAATCCCGGAAAAACAAAATTTACAATTAGCCCAGGAAAGAAAATTAAAAATTGAGGTTCAAAAGCCGGATTTTAAAATTCCTTTGGTCTGGTGTGACTATAAAAAAACCGCTCACGTCATATCCAATCTTTTGGACAATGCTGTTTATTATACTCGCCAAGGCGGTGTTACGGTTTTTTATGAGTTAGTCGGTAAGGATTATCTTAAGATTAACATTAAAGATACTGGATCGGGGATTTCTAGCCAGGACAAGAAAAAATTATTTCAAAAGTTTTCTCGGTTAACAAATGCCACTGATCTTCGTCCTGATGGCTCTGGCTTAGGACTTTTCATTGCTAAAAAAATTATTGAAGGTAATGACGGCCAGATAAATTGTTGCAGCGACGGAATTAATAAAGGTTCAACATTTAGTTTTACTTTACCGGTTTACAAAAATCAAAAATCTATTCCGGCAGGGGATAAATCAGTACTTAGAGAAGAAAAAATTGTTATTTTTGGCAAAAAATAATTAATTTTGAACCAATCTATGAAAACTACTAATGTAATGAAATCAAGTAAAGGCCGAATTCTTCTAGTGGAGGACGAAAAGCAATTGGTTGATATTTATCATGATTTTTTAGAGATGAATGGTTATGATTTTTTATCCACCAAAGACATTGCCGAAGCTTTGCAACTTACAGAATTTGAACAACCTGATTTAGTTTTGTTAGATATCATCATTCCGAAACCAGAAAATACCATTGCCGAACAGGGTTGGGAGTATTTAGCTGCGGTTAAAAAAAATCCCAAGACTAAAGATATTCCAATTGTTGTTTTTACCAACTTGGAAACGCACCGCGACCGGGTTAAAAGTGAAAGCATGGGAGCGGCGGCATACATTTTTAAGCGTGACTGTTCACCCAGAGAGGTAATGCAAGCAATTGCCGAGATTATTAGAAAAGATAAGGAAAAGAAAAATCAGAAATAATTTTGCTTCAGGATTTCTTATTAGACTAAAAATGCAACAAAGTGATTCAATCCAACTACCCGTATGGTCCAGGGATTTTTTTGTTTGACTTTTTGGCTAAAACATGATAAAATTTAAATAGTTGATTAAATTAACCAAACAAAAATTATGAAAAATTTTAATAGAGGCGGCCAAAAACATGATTTTAGTGGCAATCAGGGCTCAAGACCTGGTATGCATCAAGCAATTTGCAGTGAATGTGGCAAGGAATGCGAAGTGCCTTTTAGGCCAACTGGCGATCGGCCGGTCTTTTGTAACACCTGTTTTGGCAAACACAGCAACACCGGTTCGGCCAGGCCAGAAAGAAACAATTTTCGAAAACCAAATTTTGACAATAAACGAATGTTTGAAGCAGTTTGTGATAAATGTGGTAATAAATGTGAAGTCCCTTTCAAACCAACCAGTGGCAAGCCGGTTTATTGCAGCCAATGTTTTGACAAGAATGCTAGTCCTTTGGTCAAAAGTCCTGACCAATTTAAGCAACAATTTGAAATTTTAAATTCCAAATTGGATAAAATTTTAAAAGTTTTAAATCCAACAACGGATGCTTTAATACCAAAATCAGTCAAGTCTGAAAAGGAAACCAAAAAGGTAAAAGCAAAAAAAGAGCCGGTTAAACCAGCCAGCAAAAAAGCCAAGGCCAAGAAGAAATAGATAGCCTGGCTGCCCAGTGCTTAAAAAATTAGCGATCTAAAAATATGGAGAAAATGAAGACAACAAAAAATGTTAAGCGGTTTGGGGTAAGAAAATTCATCACCGGCGAATCAAGGTATTGTCAAAACTGCGGCAAAGAATCGTACGAGTTATATGAAATAATTCAAGATGATAAAACCAAAAACAAATTGCAATATTGCAAAAAATGTTTTAGTCTAAAGAAAAATCCATAATAAAATAACCGTTTGTCTCTGGCCCTGACTTTACGTCGGGGTTTTTGTTTTGGCTAATTAAAGCTGAATCATTTTTTGCTTGCTGGGTTTTGTGTTATAATAAAGGAGTAGTGAAAACCCGCTGATTATTAGTATTTTTTAGGTAATATGGCTAAAAAAGGAAAAAGAATTTTAATTGCTGAAGATGAAAAACCATTGTCAAGAGCTTTGGAACTAAAATTAACCAGCGCTGGTTATCAGCCCAAGGTAGCTAATAACGGCCAAGAAGCAATTGAGTTTATAACTAAAGAAAATTTTGACTTGGTTGTACTTGATTTAATCATGCCCAAGGTAGATGGCTTTGGAGTTTTGGAGGAAATAAAGAAAGCCGGGAAGAAAATAAAGATAATAGTTTTGTCTAATTTAAACCAGGCAGGAGATTCAAAACGAGCCAAACAGTTAGGCGCGCTTGGCTATTTTGTTAAATCCAATACGCCAATTGGTGAGATTGTAGGGTTTATCAAAAGAACCATTTAAAATTTTTTAAAACAAAAATTATGGAGGTTAGTCAACAAAAAATAAATGAGATTTTAATTAAAAAAAGCCACTTAGGTTCTGCTATTGCTAATTCCTCCAAACAATTAATCAAAGATCTAATTTTAGAATTCTTAAGCTACCACCCAAATCTCTAGGGTGGTTTTTAGTCAATAATAAAAACCATAAGATGAGCTCAGTCACTGAAAAATATTATTTTGAGAGAGATTTGGAAACAATTTTTGATAAAGTTAGTGATGGCATTTTAATCGTTAGCTTGGATGCAAAAATCTTAAGGATCAATAAAGCCTTGCTTGACCTAGGAGGTTATCGGCAAGAAGAATTAGTCGGTAAAAACGTACTAAAGCTTTCTAAAATTTTAACAGCTCAAAGCCTAAAAAAAATTGCCAAGTCATTTTTAGATGCGGCCAAAGGTGTACCTAATGATTTGTACCAAATTCAAGCTAAAGACAGGGATGGTAAAATTCATGATTTAGAAATTAGCAATACTTTAATTCGTCAAAATAATAAAAGTTTGGGTGTTGTGGTTATGTTTAGAGATGTCACTAGTCGAAATATAATGGCTAATAAAATTGAGGAAGCCGATCAGTTTTTAAATAATATAATTAATACTGTTTCCGATCCGATTTTTGTTAAAGACAATCAGCATCGCTGGATTGTTTTAAATGATGCTTTTTGCAAGTTTATTGGTCAATCACGGGAGAAATTAATTGGTAAGTCGGATTACGATTTTTTTCCAAAAAAGGAAGCAGATATTTTTTGGCAAAAAGATGAAGAAGTTTTTCAAAAAGGGAAGGAAAATATTAATGAAGAAAATTTTACCGACGCCAAAGGTGTTACTCACATAATCTCTACCAAAAAAAATATTTATTTTAATAACCAAAAAGAGAAATTTTTAGTTGGCATTATTAGGGATATAACAACAAACAAGATGGTTGAGCAAGCAGTTAATGAATCAGAAGAAAAATTTCGTAATCTGTTTGAAAGTTCTTTAGACTCAATAGTGATTTTGGAGCCACCGGCCTGGAAGTTCATTGCCGGCAACCCAATGGCAATTAAAATGTTTGCGGTCAAAAGTGAAAAAGAATTTACTGCCTTAGGCCCCTGGAATGTTTCTCCAAAAAATCAGCCCGATGGTCAATTGTCAGAACGAAAATCTAAAATGATGATTGAAAAAGCAATGAAGGAAGGTTCAAATTCTTTTGAATGGGTGCATAAGAAATTAAATGGTGAGGAATTCCTGGCCGTAGTTTTACTCAGTAAAATTAAAATTAAGGGTAAAGATTTATTGCAAGCAACGATCCGCGACATTACCCAACAAAGACAAGTGGAAGAAAAATTGAAAGAACGGGCCAAAGAGTTGGCAAAAATGAACAAATTGATGGTTGGCCGAGAATTAAAGATGATTGAATTAAAAGAAAAATTAGAAAAATTGGCTAAATAATTTTATGAAAAAAACAATAATCATATTTTTTATCAGCCTTTTACTGGTGACTGCTGTCGGGGGATATTTTTTATATCAAAATAATCTAAAAAAATCTTTGGAGAAAATCAACTATGGTTATGAAATTTGGATTGGTACTTTTCCGTACTTAGTTGCTTATGAAAAAGGATTTTTTAAAGAGCAGGGTTTGGAAGTGCAATTAGTCAAGGCTGAAAGTTATGCCCAAGAGATAGCTGACTTATTGTCTGGTAAAACAGATTTTATGGGTGATTTTGCGCTGGTAGACGTGGTAAAGAATATTAGCTTAGGTAATAAATTAAAGGTAGTTTTATCAACTGATTATTCAAACGGCGGTGATGGTATTGTGGCCAAAAAAAATATTAAAAGTATTGGTGAAATTAAAGGTAAAAAAGTAGCTGTAGAAAAAGATACCTTGGGCGAATATTTACTTTACGATGCTCTTAAGAAAAATAATCTTACCCTAGCCGATATCCAAGAGATAGATTTAACTGCTCAAGAATCAGCTCAAGCTTTCATCCGAGGTGATGTTGAAGTGGCAGTGACTTATGAACCAGATCTTACTTTGGCAGTTAATCAAGGCGATGGCTGGCGTTTGTATACTTCAGCTCAGTCTCTGGGTTTAATTGCCGATGCTTTAACTTTCAGAGCTGATTTTTTAAAGCAAAATCCAAAAAAGGTGGCAGCAGTAGTCAAGGCTTATGTTAAAGCCGTGGATTTTATTTCAACTAATCCCAAAGAAGCATATGCTATATGTGCTAAATATTTTAATATTACGCCAGGGCAGCTTGAGGAGCAATTGGCTGGTATTAAACTAATGACTAAGGATGATAATTTAAATGCTTTCTTCTACAAGACCAGCATTGACTCCTTGCATGGAGCTATTATTCAAGCTAACAATTTTTTGCAAGAAAAAGGAACAATAAAAACAAGAGTTGATTCGACAGAGATTCTAGATACTAGTTTTATCAAAGGTTTAAACTAAGGAGTTATGTCAATTAAATTAAGATTAAGTTTAATTATTGGTGGACTGTTGATAATAATTGGAGCAGGCTCATTTTATTTTGTAGTTCAAAGAAGTAGTAATGTTTTAACCAAGTACGCTAAAATTAAAAATCAAGATGAAATTAATTATACTAAGCAGATAATCAATTTGTATATTAATCGGGCCCAGGAAGATATAACTAATTTAAGTAATGATCCAGATATTGCCCAAGCCCTTGAGGTTAATGACCAAAAAATTTCAGCTCGGGTAGCTGATAAATTAACTTTGACTAAAAGAACCATTGGTATTTTGGAAAGTATTGGCTTGCATAAGGTCAGTGGCTCAAATTGTTTAATGGTCTCGGCCAGCCAGGATTCCTTAGCCTTGGTTGGTCGTGATTTTTCTGATCGTGATTTTTGCCAAGGAATCGTAAAAACTAAGGCTCCTTATATATCAGGGGTTTTTATTAGTGCGATAACGGGTAATTCTATTTTGGGTGTTGCTGTGCCAGTAAAAAATAATTCAGACGAATTGTTTGGTTATGTCGTGGGAATTCTGGATTTAAACCAATTACGTGGATACCTTTGGGATTTGCAAGGTAACGGTAGCTTTGCCATTTTGCTTGATCGCTATGGCCAAAAATTTTTGGATACCAGAGATCAAGAAGAACAAAAGAGTATGGTGGTTACCGAATTAATTGATCAGGTTAATCAGACTAAGGCTCAATCTGGGTTTTTAAATTATCAAGGCTATCTGGTTAATTTTAGCCGTTTAGATTTTGCTACGGTAGTCTCTTTTGAACCAGCGAATAAAGTTTTTGAAGTGGTCAACGAGATTTCTTCAATTATTATTATTGCCAATGTTTTAATTATAATTCTGTTATTGTTTGTTACTTTCTTTTCCATTACTTATTATACTAATCGTTTAAAGATAATGGCCGAGGTGGCTAAAGAGAATTCAGTTGGGGATAAAATCATTAAAATTGATAAAAAGTATCTGAAGTCCAACGATGATATTAGTGTTTTGGCCAAAGCTTTCAATCAGATGCTTGACACTTTGCAAGATTTACATTTTGATCTAGAAAAAAAAGTCAAAGAAAGGACAGATAAGCTAGAAAAATCAGAAGCGGAATTAAGAAAGGCCCTAAAAACGGCTGAAAAAACTAACAAATTAATGGTTGGTCGGGAGTTAAAAATGATTGAGTTAAAGAAACAATTAGGAAAAAATAAAAATGAAAATTAGAACAAAAATCATTTTACTTTTTACAATCCTTTCATTGATTGGCATTGGAGTTATTTTTGTTTTTGTTAATTATTTTTTAAGGGGAATAATGATTGAGACTATCGGTAATTATAATGTTTTATTGGCTAAAGAAAATGTCGGGGCAATTGACCGTATAATCTATCGTCGACTCGAGCGCTGGTATTCTTACTCTAAAAGTGATTCTGATTTAATTGAAGCGATAAAAAATTCTAATCAAGAATTTGAAAAATTTGAAAATATTGATCAATATATTAAAGAGGCTGATCAACAATGGCTAGCAGCCGCTAAAACTGAGATAACGCCGTTTATGAAAGCTCTGATTGATTCTAAGCTGTCCGATAACCTAAGGGCCCAAACCAATTTCTATAATGACCAGTATAATTATGCTATTTTTCCAGAATTTTTTGTTACCAATAAATATGGGGCTAATATTGCCCAAACGGGTAAAACCACTGATTATTACCAGGCTGATGAAGATTGGTGGCAAAAAGCTAGGGACGAGGGACTGTACGTAGGTGATGTCAAATTTGATGAAAGCTCCGGGGTTTATTCATTGGATTTGGCCATTAGAGTTGATGATGAAAATAGTGATTTTTTGGGAATTATTAAAATAGTCTATGATATTAAAGACATTTTTGGTATTATTGATGAGCTAAAAAATCAGTCAAACTTAAATGTTAATGCTTATCTATTAACCAATGATGGCAGATTAATTTATTCTATCCTGGATGGTTTTGGTAATTTAAAGGATGCTAATAATATCTTGGCGCCACTCAAGATCAATGGCGAATATGTGTTTGAATATTATCTTGGTTCACAAGACGGTATGGGTAAACTTTTTTCGTACGCCCATGATTACGGCTACAAGGATTTTAAAGGTTTGGGTTGGTCAATGGTAATTGTGCGGGATTCGGCTGAAGTGTTGTCGCCATTGAATCGGTTGGTTTATTACAATTTATTGGCCGTAGCTTTAATTATGTTTTTAATTTTTATATTAGGAGTTTTTATATCTAATATAATCATTAAACCGATTAAAAAATTGGGTGAAGATATTTTAGCAATTAAAGGCGGTAATTTAGATCATCGGATTACCGCTAAGTCAAAAGATGAAATTGGTGATCTGGCCCGCTCTTTTTCTTTAATGGTTCAGACTGTTAAACAATCGCAGGCTGATGTAGAGATAAAAGTTAAAGAACAGACTAAAGAAATTTCTAGTAAAGCTAGGGATCTAGATGACCAAAAAAGGGCAATTTTGAATATTTTGGAAGATGTGGCCGAAGAAAAAAATAAAACTGAATTATTGGCCAAAGATTTGGAAAAATTTAAAATGGCAGTTGATAATGCTTCTGACCATATTGTTATTACAGATCAGGATGGAATTATCTTGTATGCCAATAAAAGTGTTGAAAGAATCACTGGTTTTTCCCTTAAAGAAATTATTGGTCATAAAGCTGGTAGCAAAGATAATTGGGGCGGCTTAATGGATTCAAAGTTTTATCAAAATTTTTGGGATACCATCAAAGAAAATAGGAAAGTTTTTATTGGGGAGCTTAATAACCGGCGTAAAAATGGCCAAGCTTATGAGGCAATCGCCAGCATCTCGCCAATTTTAGGGGCTAATGGTAATGTTTTATTCTTTGTTGGGATTGAACGCGATATTACTAAAGAAAAACAAATTGATAAAGCTAAAACTGAATTTGTTTCCTTGGCTTCGCATCAGCTTCGGACGCCACTTTCAGCTATTAATTGGTATGCCGAAATGCTTTTAGCTGGGGATGCCGGCAAAATCAATAAGGAGCAAAAAAAATACTTAGACGAAATTTATCGAGGCAATCAGCGCATGGTTGAATTAGTTAATGCTTTATTAAATGTTTCCAGGATTGATTTAGGCACTTTTGCCATTGAACCTCAGCCAACGGATATTATTGAGGTGGCCAAAAGTGTAGTTAATGAACTAAAACAGCAAATAAAAATTAAAAAGTTGAATTTAAAAGAAGATTATGATAAAACTTTGCCGATCATGAAAGTTGATCCTAAGTTAATTAGGATTATTTTTCAGAATTTACTTTCTAATTCGGTTAAGTACACGCCAAGTAAGGGCCAAATTGATTTTATCATTCAAAAAGAAAAAAATTCAGTTCTGGTCAAAGTTAAAGACAATGGTTATGGCATAACTAAATCACAACAAAATAAAATATTTACCAAGCTCTTCCGGGCTGATAATGTTAGGGAAAAAG
Organism: Patescibacteria group bacterium; assembly: GCA_041649675.1. GTDB lineage: Bacteria > Patescibacteriota > Patescibacteriia > Buchananbacterales > UBA6539 > JBAYJS01. Next base: position 20,784 of record JBAZMQ010000011.1, read on the forward strand.
ATACTGAAGGTACTGGTCTAGGGCTCTATGTTGTTAAGGCAATCGTTGACCAATCTAAGGGTAAAATTTGGTTTGAATCCGAGGAGGGCAAGGGTACGACATTTTATGTAACTTTGCCACTAGTTGGCATGCCTAAGAAAGAGGGGACAAAAGAATTAAGTTAACTTATTTATAATTAATAAAACTTTAAATTCATGCTAAAAAAATCAAATATTTTAGTGGTTGAAGATGAGCGACCTTTGGTTGAGGCAATTAAAAGTAAGCTGGAACGCTGTGGCCTTGAGGTGGTAACTGCCCAAACAACCAAGGCGGCATTAGAATTTTTAAAGGCGGGGGTTAAGATTGATATTGTTTGGTTAGATCATTATCTTTTGGGTAAAGAAAATGGTTTAGATTTAGTTGTTGCCATGAAACAAGAAAATTCAGCCTGGAAAAAAATTCCAATTTTTGTTGTCTCTAATACTGCCAGCCCGGATAAAATTAAGGCTTACCTTCAATTAGGAGTTAATAAATATTATACCAAGGCAAACTTTAGGCTAGAACATATTTGTCAGGATATTATCAGTGCTTTGGCCAAAAAAGAAGAGTAACTTATTAACTATTAAGTTTGTGTATATGAAAAAGTTAGCCAAAAAGATTTTGATTATTGAGGATGAAGTTTCACTTTTGCAAGCGTTGGTTGATAAATTCAAAATTGAAAAATTTTTAGTTATCTCGGCCAAAAATGGCCAAGATGGCTTAGAGCTAGCCAAGGAGGAAAAACCGGATTTAATCCTTTTGGATATCATTATGCCGATTACTGATGGTATTAATATGCTTGAGCAGCTGCGACAAGATCAATGGGGTAAAGAGGTACCAGTTATTATCTTGACTAATTTAAATGACATCAAAAAGACTTCCGAAGCAATGGCAAGTGGTGTCCACGATTATCTTCTTAAAACTGATTGGAAACTAGATGATGTTGTTAAAAAAGTTAAGGAAAGATTGAAAGATTAGGATTATTTATTCGGTAGTTACTATTTTTTTGGAAACCTAAAAGTTAGATTAAAAAAAATAGACGGTCAGGCAAAAAGCTAACCGTCTTTTGGTAAAAACTCTCATGGAATCCAGATATTGAGAAACTCCATTGATTTATTCTCAATCAGCAGGACGCTGCCATCAACTGGTGTTTCCCAAAACCCTCGTTTTATAGTCAGAGTCTTACCAGTAGTGGTAAAGTCACTCATTTTTTCAAAGAGCAGTACCTCTCTGACCCCTTTTGGTTCTTTGGAACTTGGATCCAAGAAGTAAACGGCGACTCGAGTAAGTGCTCCCTTAGGTCGTTCAACTTTTTTGGTTGGGCCAAAGGCCTGTTCAATGTTTTGACATCTTGATATGAACCTTGCGCCTACGTTGGCGCTTTCCAATTTGCTGATGTCGTTATCGCTGATAGCTTTGCCGTCATTAACGCGGTTAGCGATGCTGCCCAGAACCAGGTTAGGGACGGCAATCGCCGCTATGATTGCGATAATGGCAACCACAAGCATCAGTTCAATCAACGTAAAACCAAAGTTTCGTTTCATGATACATCTCCTTTGCAGTGTTGTGGGGCAATTTTACCCCGGGGTTGTTCTCTGCAATGATATTAGTAATTTTGTCATTTTTTGTCAATTTTTTAAGTTTGCTAAGTAGGTCTTTTTTTGGTATAATACAATTATTATAAAAATTATTGACGACCAAATGAATAAGCAAAGTGAAAATTGGTTTGAGTCTGGTGGTAGTGCGGTTTTAGAGTCAGACGATCAATTAGCCCAACAAACTTTAGAAAGGCCTGATCAGAACCAGGTTGACAAGGTAAGTTTGGACCAGCCCATTTTTCAATCTTTGAACTCTGGTGTGGCCAAATCTGAAGTTAAACCTAATACTTTTGAGCGGCAAGGCAATTTTAAATTAACTCGGGCCATGATTGAAAGCGCTGGCAGCATTGCTCAACTGCAAGAAATTCTTAACCAAGCAGTTGAAGTTGGAGCAATGGTTCCGGGTAATAAGGAAATAAATGAGGACGACAATTACTCTCCGGCTGATGTAAAAAAAAGAATTAAAAATTTTGCTGATTTTTATAATTTGAATAAAGAGAATTTAGCCATTTCAGCCTTAAACGGTAAAAAAGGTCAGGCTAATATATATTTAAACATGCATTTGATTAACATTCCTTCAGGTTTAGGTTTGCGCGACAAGGCTTTTGCACTAATGGCGGAGGAATGGAAAAAATATTTTCAGGAAAACAAAGTGGAATTAAACACTTGGGCAATTCAGCAATCAACAACGGTTAGTGAATTATGCACGGTTATTGAACATTGGCAAAAAATTATTAAATACCAAGACAAGGAATATTCCCGCGACGGTATAATTGGAATTATTAAAAATGCCGAAAAAATGTTGGAAATAACGGCTGATATCGGTCAATTTTCTAAAGACAAAGAAGAATTAGCGAAAGAATTAAACAAAGAAATACGTTCAGTTTTACCCCAGGGGAGCGTGCCTAACGAGTTAGGCATCTATCAAAAAGCTTTCAGTTTAATATTTACCATGATGAATGGCAGAATCAATGCTAAGAAAGAAACGAAAATTCAAAACTACATCTCCAAAGTTTCCGGTAGCAGTGAAGAAGGAAAGTCCAGGGGTTGGTTTAGTAGAATTACTAATTCTCGAGGTTGGTTTTCAAGAAAATAATTTATAATAAAAATATTTATGGATAGAAATTTAGCCTTAGAATTTATCCGGGTGACTGAAGCAGCAGCAGTGGCCGCCGCCAAATGGATGGGTAAGGGTGATCGACATGCGGCTGATGGCGCAGCAGTTGATGAAATGAGAGCCAGATTTAATCAAATTTATTTTCAGGGTCGGGTAGTAATTGGTGAGGGCGAAAAAGATGAAGCACCAAAACTTTACACCGGTGAAATAGTTGGTCGGGGAGACAAACCCTTAATGGATTTAGCCATTGATCCCTTAGAATGCACTGACAGCGTTGCTTGGGGCCGGTATAATGCCATTTCGGTAATTGCCGCCGGACCAAAAGGCAGCTTGTTGCATGCGCCCGATACTTATATGGATAAAATTGCCGCCGGACCGATGGCCGCGCCGGTAATTAATTTAGATTTATCAGTCAAGGCAAATTTAAAATTAGTGGCCAAAGCTTTGGATAAGCCTATCGGTGAAGTGACCGTTGTAGTTTTGGATCGGCCGCGTCATGAAAAATTGATTAAAGAAATCAGACAGGCTGGTGCCCGCGTTCGTCTAATTACTGATGGTGATGTGGCCGCGGCCGTGGCAACCTGTCTGCCAGAATCCGGTATTGATCTTTTAATGGGTATTGGTGGTAGCACTGAAGCGGTTTTGGCGGCGGTACCGATTAAAATTTTTGGCGGCGGTATTGTTTGTCGCTTCAAGCCCAGAAGTGAAAAAGATCAAATTGAGATCAAAAAATATTTGAAAAAGATTGGCGTTAAAAATATTAATCATGTTTTTCATGCCAAAGATTTAGCTAAAGGTAAACAGTTAACTTTTACCGCTACCGGTGTGATTGATGGCCCAATGCTTAATGGTGTGGTTTTCAAGCATGATCAAATTATTACTCATTCAATCGTGGTCCGTGGTCAGTCGGGAACCGTCCGATACATTACCACTTATCATAATGACCACCCTTATCAGTATTTAAAAAGTAAGAAATAATTTAATTTTATGATTGTTTCAACTAAACTTTTATTCCAGCACGCTTATGGCAAATATGCCATTGGTGCTTATAATATCAATAACGCCGAACAAGTTATGGGTTTGTTTCGCGGCAATTTAGACAGTCAGGCACCTTTTATTATTCAGCTTTCTAAGGGAGCGAGGAAATATACTGACAAGCGGTTGCTTGAAGCTATGATTCGGGCCGCTGACCAAATTTTTCCTCAGGCAATCTTTGCCGTTCACTTAGACCATGGCGATGAAGAAACTTGTTTAGATTGTATTAATAGCGGATTTTACAGTTCGGTTATGATTGATGCCAGCGATAAACCATTTGAAGAAAATATCGCCATTACCAAAAGAATAGTTGAGGCTGCTCATGCTAAGGCAATTACCGTTGAAGCAGAGCTTGGTCAGTTGGGCGGAGTTGAAGAAGATATTTCAGTGGCCGAAAGTGATACAAAATTAACCGACCCGGTGCAAGCCAAGGAATTTATTGAAAAAACCGGTTGTGACAGCTTGGCCTGCGCCATTGGCACCAGTCATGGCGCTTATAAATTTAGCGGCAACCAGGGCCTTCATTTTGAAGTTATTGAAGCAATTCAAAAGTTAGTGCCCGGTTTTCCTTTGGTAATGCACGGTTCTAGCTCGGTGCCTAAAGATGAGGTTGACCGGATTAATGCCGCTGGTGGTGCGCTTAAAGGGGCCAAAGGGGTTGATGAAAAACAGTTTGCCAAAGCGGCAAAAATGGGGGTAGTAAAAGTCAATATTGATACTGACGGCCGGTTAGTTTGGTGCCGGGTCCATCGTGAACTGTTTCGAGATAAACCGGAAGCTTTTGATTTGCGTGATCCGGGTAAAATCTTTATGGCTGAATATGCCAAATATATTGTTCATAAAAATGAAGTTTTGGGTAGTAGTGGCCAACTTGAAGCAGTTAGAAAATTCTTAAAGAAAAATAGTTAAATACATCAGTATGAAAAAAATAGTCTTGAGCCAATTCATTGTTTTATTGGTCGGAACAGTATTTGCTTGGACCAATTTTAGTGTTGAGTTGTTTAGCTGGTTAAACCAAAAAAAGTGTGCTTTTTCCTGCACTTCAACACTTGCGACTAATCCATTTTTAACGCCTTGTTTTTACGGCGCAATCTTTTTTACCCTGGCTTTTGTTTTAAGCATTATTATTGTCAAAAGTTATTGTAAAAAATCGTAAATCAGTACCGGTAAGTTTTACCATAGGTGACAGTGAGGTGATTTTTTTATTTGAATTTTTATGAAGGATAATACCAAAAAAACCCTACAAATTTTTTGGCAATTCAGTTTAAAATACAAATTTGCCCTCTTTTTGGTTATTATTACAATTTCAGCGGCTTCGGCTTTAAATGTTGTTGTGCCTTTGTATTTTAAAGACTTTTTTGATATTTTAGCTAGCGGCCAAAGCCAGGGCGTGGTAACTCAAGCCCTGATTTCAATTTTAATTTCAATCGCCGTTTTAGAATTGATTCAATGGGTATTTTGGAGAACTTCCACTTTTTTCTCCAATCATTTTCAATCAAGGGTGATGACCGATTTAGCCAATTATTGTTTTGCTTACTTGCACCGGCATTCGTTTAGTTTCTTTAACAATAATTTTTCCGGGTCACTGGTCAAAAAAGTAAAATGGTTTAGCCGGTCTTTTGAACAAATTGCCGATCGTTTTTTGTGGAATTTATTGACTTTGGTTGTTAACATTGGTGCGATTATTGTTGTTTTAGCCCAGCGAAATTTTTATTTAAGTTTGGGAATTTTTATTTGGTTAGTAGTTTTTTTGGTCGTGAATGGGGTTTTTACCAAATATAAATTGAAATATGATATCTTGCGAAGCGCGGTGGAAACTGAAACTACCGGATTTCTGGCCGATACCATTACCAACAACACCACGGTTAAACTTTTTAACGGTTATCAGCGTGAATTGAATGGTTTTGCTTTGGTCAATGACAAGCTGCGTCGTTTGCGCAAATTTACCTGGGATTTGGACTCTTTTTTTGAAGCGGTCCAGGGCGGTTTAATGATTTTTTTGGAAGTTGGGATTTTCTATATGGCAATAAAACTTTGGCAAAAGGGACTTTTGACGCTTGGTGATTTTGTTTTAATCCAAACTTACGTGGTAAATATTGTCAATCGGGTCTGGGATTTTGGTAAAATTATTCGGCAAATTTATGAAAATTTAGCTGATGCCGAAGAAATGACTGAAATTTTGCAAACGCCGTTGGAAATTAAGGATATTGCTGGAGCCAAGAATTTAGCCGTTAAATCCGGAAAAATTGAGTTTAAAAAAGTTGATTTTTATTATTACCCAAACCAAAAGATTTTAAATAATTTCAGTCTGACAGTTAAGGCCAACGAGAATCTGGCTTTTATTGGACCGTCGGGGGCCGGCAAGAGTACGGTTGTTAGGCTTTTGCTAAGAATGCATGACATTGTCTCAGGAAAAATTTTAATTGATGGTCAGGATATTTCTCAAGTAACTCAAGAAAGTCTTTGGCAAAACGTCAGCTTGGTGCCGCAGGATCCAATTTTATTTCATCGGACTTTGAAAGAAAATATCCGTTACGGTAAACCCGAAGCGACTGATGAGCAAGTTTATGCCGCCGCTAAAGCCGCCCACTGCCATGAGTTTATCATCGGTTTTAGTGATGGTTACGATACTTACGTTGGTGAACGGGGAGTTAAACTGTCCGGTGGCGAACGCCAACGGGTAGCAATTGCCAGAGCTATTTTACGCAATTGTCCAATTTTGGTTTTAGACGAAGCCACCTCTAGCCTTGATTCGGAATCAGAGCTTTTGATTCAAGACGCTTTGGACAAATTAATGGCCGGCAAAACGGTTATAGTTATTGCCCACCGTCTCTCAACTATTCGTAAAATGGATCGAATTGTCGTTTTGGATACTGGTGGCATTATTGAACAAGGCACCCACTCCGAATTACTGGAAAGCGACAGTGGCTTATATCGGCGCTTGTGGCAGCTGCAAGCTGGCGGTTTTATTAAATAGTTTATTCAATGAGGAAAACTAGGAGATAATCAATTCTATCTTTATCGTTCTTTATCGTTTGCGGCCAGGCTTTAAGCTAGATAAAGTTTTTTTGGACTGGTTAAATTCTTTCTAAGGGGTAAATAAAAAAAATAGGCAATCAGCCTGTTTTTAGTCTGCTTGAATTATTTTAGAATTCTAACTTCCGGGATTGGTTTAATAAAATTTTGAGCTAAGGTGTAGGTGTAAGCACCTTGGTTAGGCACGACAATTATATCACCCTCTTTAATTTTTTTGGTGTAGCAGTAATAGCCCCAAATATCATCGGGCGTGCAAAGAGAACCATATAATTTATAATCCATTTCTTTTAAGGCCGGCCTAGTTAGATTAATAACCGGAAAGTAGTTTGACTCAAATTGTTCCCAGCCAACAATATTAATTCCGCCGTCCATAATCGCCATACCTGGCCGTTTGATATCAAGAACTTTTAAAACTATGCTCAGTGCCGGCGTGGAAATGACTCGACCTGGTTCAATGTAGTAAGTGCAGTTTTTTAAAATTGGTACAAAATGAGTTTTTATTGCCTTGGCAATACCTTTAGCGTAATCGTTAATCGGAACTGACGGGCAGAGGTAGTAGCGGTTATTGAATTTAGTCTCTTTGCCAAAATAGTCATTAGTTGTTTTTATTAATTCACCTTGAGGCAAATCCCAAGGATAATAGCCGTCAACCTGGTAAGGTAAAAATCCGCCGCCAATATCAACAAATTGCAGATCTTGCCTCATGGCTTCGGTAAAATCATTTTTTAAATACCCCGCGATTTCGGCAATCATTTTTTGGTAAGGAGCAGCCGATTCATTTAAACTTTTATGGCATTGGATGCCTGCTAAATTTAAGAAAGGATATTTTTTTGCTTCTTTGAAGAAATGGTTTAGTTCAACCAAAGGGATACCAAATTTTATTGCCCAATTGTCGTGATATTTTGTAAAGACTCTGACGCCGACTTTTATTTTGGTTTTTCGTTTTCCGGCCAGCTGACCCAATCTTTTAAGTTCACCAAAACTATCCAAATGGATTGTTATTTTTTTTGAATTGTTTAAAGCCAGGTTTAATTCCCAGTCCATTTTACCTGGACCGCTGAAAATAATCTTTTTAGCCTTGTGAACTAAGGCAATTTCTAATTCCCGGCCAGAAGACACATCTAAACCTAAATTGTTTTTCAAAACTGATTTGATTAGGTAGGAATGGGGATTGGACTTTACGGCGTAGAAGGCTTCATAATTTGGCAGATGCCTGTTAAAAGCAGTTTTGAATGAATCAATGGCTTGCTGCAAGGCGGCTGGGTCAAAGGCATAAAAGGGGGTTGGGTACTTTTTAGTCAATTTCAGGATTTTTTGTTTTTTGCTTAAAACATTTTTTACCACCGGCAAAAGTTTACCGGTTTTCGGTTTTGATTTTTCCTTTAGGAGCTTGAGGATTAGTTTTTTTTCTTGGGAGTAATTTTTAGTCAACATAGTCGGTCTATGATTTTAACACCGCCAAAAAATCTTGAACGGCTGCATCATTTTCTTTGGCTTTTAAGTCTTTAGCAAAATCAGTGGCTTTTTTCGGCGTCATTTCGGGGTCAGAATAAATTTGTAGTATTTCGTTACCAATTTGGGCAATAGTAGCAATACCGGCTTGCGGGTCAGCGATTTCATAGTGATTTCCAGTTTTACGAATAATGCCGCTTTCTAGAAGTCTAGATATAATGGTAATGCCGGTATAATAATACCTAGCGCCCATAGTATTTTTTTCCTTGGAATTATTGGCAATATAACCGCAGACTACACCCATCTCGGTTAGAAATTGGGTTTTGGGATCAAGGTCGCTTTTTTCGGATTTCAAATGTCGGTTTAAAATCTCGGCACCAACTGCTTCCGCTTTTAATTCTTCCAAAATCCAAGCTTCATTGCTTTTGCCAATTCGCTTAATAATTCGGCTTTTACTGTTTTGCAAAATGGCATGGGCCAGCTCATGCAAATTAGTGGTTAGGGTGGCTGCTTGGCGATATTGTTGGGTATTAATTTTTTGGCCAAAAACTTTTTGGACCAAGGGACTTTCAACTGCCATGGCTAAATCTTCAACGGCATTAGTATGCGAAGTTATTATTTCCTCACCGCTTTCGGCCGGCGTAAAGTAATATAAGTTTGGACCAAAGGCAAAGGGTTGGTAGTTTAAAAGTACCTTTGGCACTTCGTCGGGGCTTTTAGTCGCGGTTTGAACTTCACTTAAAATCTGTTCGGCTATTTGTTTAAATTGATCAAAATATTTTTCTAGCTCAATGGCTTTTTTAGTCCTAAAGCCCAAACGCAGCTCGGCGTCAACTTTTGCCGCATCCCCAGCGACGGCATCGCAACCTTGGGGGATTAGCATGATTGGGCAGCTTGAAGTAGCTAATTCTCTGCAAGCGGCGTACAAGTCTTCCCATTTTTCATCCAAACTTTCGGGTGTAATATCCTGAGAGCCATAGGTATTGGCCATTTGTCTTAAATAAGCCGGCAGGCCCTGGTAGCTTTCGGGCAATTTTCCTTCGCTCAGTAAAGCTTCTGTCCGTTTCGCCAAGCCTTCAAAGCGAGTGACAATCTTTGGCCATTCAAAAGGAAAAACGTCAGTGTAAGGTTTTACCTCAATATCATTACCTTCTTTGGATCGATAAACATCATAAACATAACCAGCGCCGGTTTTATCGCCCAAGGCGGTCTTACTTTTTCCGCCCGCTTGGTCAGCTAGCTCAATTTGTTTAACGTAGGCAGAATCAACGTACTTACCTAAGATTCCCGCCGCGCTTAAAAAAAGTTTTAGTTCCTCGCGATTCACTCCCAGGGCTTGAATTGATTCAGCCGACATACTCTCGGCCCAATGGTTTAATAAAACGACTGAAGCCAACTGTCTTTCTGAGGCGGCATAAACTAATGACCGCCAAGCTTGGGGTGCTACTTCCCTTAATCCTTCCAGGACTGTAAATTGATTTATTTTTAATTTCTCTTCAAGTAAAGCTGGATTGGACAACAGTTTTAAAATCTCCTCAGTCTCTTCGGTTCTAGGAATGTCTTTGGACCACTGGGCGCAATTTTGCTCAATTAGCTGGCTAACGTGCTGAGACCAGCGTTGATCAACAGCTTCTTTGGCTTGAGTAAATAAATCCGCTGTGTCATTAATCCCTGATGGCACCTCGGGCCAGCCGACAGTTTCAACCGATTGTTTTAGTTCAGCTCTGGCTTGTTTTCCCAAGGCTAAATATTCCGGCAAATCTTTTTCTTTGGCAAACGGGTTGAGTCGATTGGTATCATCAATATTAAATTCTTGCCCAAATCGTGGGGTATTTTCAGTTTTTCTAGGCATAGTTTTTAAATGTGTTTAATAATTTTTTTCCGGCCTGATTTATTTTACCATCATTAGTGAATAAAGAGTAGTTAGAAATTATTGAACCAATATTAGTTTTGTGGCTATATTTTTCACCTTTTTTCGTCATTGACATAAAAATAAATTCCATTTGGTTCATGTCTAATTTTTTAATGTCAGAAGTTTTGAATTCAATTTTACCTTTAGTCAGTTTATATACTCCTTTGGTAAATTCTTTATTTATGGTCAAAGTTTTTTTTGGTAAAAGATCAATGTTTAAAACCGAGCCGGTAAAATTTATTTTTGGCATTGGATAAAATTTGTACTGTTTTGGGTATTTATTTTGATTTAAAAAACTGGTTACAAATAGCTGGCCAGTGGGCACACCGGATATGAGTTGGGGAAACTTAATTAGTTGAACCGTGGCGCTGGAAAATCTGGGATTGCATTCTAAGATAAAAATTTTGCCTTTTTTGTCTACTATGAAATCAACATTGGCAAAGCCCAGGAATTTTTCCTCATATAGCTTCTGACCAAGTTGGCTAAAAATTTTGTTAATATCTTTTTTATTTATTTTAAGCCTGCTGGTTGGCAGCCATTGAATCCCTTTAAACATTTTTTCCTTGGCAGAATCGGAATTTTGATAACATTGCAGCCTTAGGGCTGATAAAGCAATAATTTTTGGGGCAACAAAGATTGTAATACCAAAAGGTTTACCTTGAATTAATTGGCGCAATAAATATTTTTTATTTAAAATTATTTTTTTAGCTTTGATTAAGCTGGCAATTTCTTTTTTGTTATTTAAAAAGAAGGTACCTTCGCCGCCGGCGGAATTTGAACTCTGAAGTACCAGTTTAGACTTTAATTTTACTTTGTCGGTTTTGGGTTGATAAATTTGGCTGGCTGGTTTGGGTAATTGGTTTCTTGTCAAGAATAAATCAAACCAAATTTTATTTTCTAAGTTACTTTGTAAGTTAAATTCCGGACCGACAATCTTAACTTTATTTTTTTGGGCCCATTTTTTTAGGTAGCTTCGGTCGTCATTATTTACGGTTAGCCAAAGAAATTTCAGTTTATTATTTTTTATCACCGTTGCAACATTGGAGGAAGAAAAAATATCAGTGAAGCTATTTTTTTCCAAAGCGCTTTTATTTTTGGCTAAGTTGTAATAAACAATATTTTTTTTACTGACAAAACTTTTTACCCAATTTTCTTCAACGGAATTTTTGGCGGTTAGATAAACAAATTCAAAGTTTAAATTTTTTTTGTCAGCTAAAACTGCCTCTAAGTCACAAGGGAAGATTCCAATTCTTATTTTAATCATTGAGTTTTAAATCGTGTTAGTTCGCAGATGGTAATAAGGCGGCCGGTCTTTATATCTTCTAATCGCTAAATGAATAATTTCTTCCAAAAAGTCGCCATAATCTAAACCGGTTAGCTTGGCAACTGAAGAAACGCAATCATTGGTATTAATTGACGGGTTGGGATTAAGTTCCAAAACATAAGGATTGTCGTCTTTATCAACCCTGATTTCCACTCGACCATAATCGTGACAATCCAAAATATTGTAAGTATCTAAGGCAATTTCGGTCAGCAGCGTTTCCAGTTTTTTGCTGATATTTTTTGGCGGTCGTTGGACAGTAATACCAAACTTATCTAAAGAGTCTGGGCCAAATTTAGTCTCATGAGTATAAATATGCCACATACCTTCTGGCATATCTTGGAATAACGATCTGGATAAAGGCAAGACCCGTAAATCGTCTTCCTCACTGCCTAAAATTGAAACATCATACTCGTCGCCTTCAATGTATTCTTCAATTAAAGCCGGGCTGCCGATGTCGTTAATAATTTTCTTTAGCTGTTTTTGCAGTTGTTCTTTGTTGGTAACTACCGAATCGTTATTGATGCCGATTGAATTATCGGTATTGGCTGGTTTGATGATTAGTGGATATTGTAGTTCTTCGTTGATATCATCGTCTAAAGTATAGGCATAATCCCATTTTGGTGTTGGGATATTATGGTAGGTTAAAAGTTTTTTAACCCTAATTTTATCAATGCATAAGCTTAAGGTTGATGGATTGGAGCCGGTGTAGGGGATTTGTAAAATATCAAGTAAGGAAGCGGCATGTGGCTCAAGCAGGCTGGAATCATTTATTCTTTCGCAAACATTAAAAACAATATCAACATCACTATTTTTTAATTCCTGGTAAACCTTTTCAATATTATTAAAATTAAAAAAGGTAACTTTATAGCCTCGATCCCTTAAGGTTTGTTCAATATGTTTACCAACCGACATCAATTCCTCTTCTACCAAATTGTCGCCCTCTTCATAAATATTGCAAGCAATACCGATATGTAGATTGCGCTGCTCTTCTTTGGTTACCTTTCGGATTTTTTCAAATTTAGCCGCTTGGATTAGCAGGTTGGTAGTTAAGGCAGCATGGGAGAAGCTATTCTTTCTTGAGGTTTTGCCAATTGATGACTCCGGGGCAAATTTAGCCACTTCGTAGCGGATATATTTTAAAGCATCCTTAAGATTATCTTGGGCATCAGGCAAACTATAGCCAGAAACTGTAAGCCAGCCCATGTAATCGTAGCCTTCTGGCGGGACCAGAATCGGATCGCCGATTTTTTTGAAAAAATGCATTTCTTCCAAATATTCCTTTTTATTTAATTCCTCATTAATATCAAGTTTTGATAAAACCCCGGAATAATCAGACAGAAAATAGATGCCAGTGATATATTTATGGGGTACTTCCGATTTTTGAATTTGTGGAATATAAATGCCCAGAGAAATTTTAACTGCGCATTCTATCAAATCAACATTCCAAGCGCCTTTGACAAATGAATGGACTTCATCACCGCCCATGCGTAAATTGATTTCAATCGGCACGGTATTTTCCTGGTTTGATTTGGCTTCAAAATGAATTACTCCGTTTTGGACGCCAATTTTTTCCAAAGTTTCTTCGGCCAAAGCAATCAATTTTTCTTTGTGCTTTGAGGATAAACTGGACGGTATTGATTGACCGGTTTCAACAAAAAATGGTTCTTTGGTTTGGTAATTGTCCGAGATTGAATAAAATTTTATTTTGCCATTTTGCAAAACAATATCAACGTCAACTTCATCACCATTAATATATTCTTCAATAAAAATATCCAAGCCTTCATTCAAGGCGCTTTCGGTATTGATTGAAATATTTTTTTTGATGTAATTATAGGTATTGATTAATTCTTCCTTACTGTCAACTTTGATAACATAAGCGCTGCTGGCGCCAAAAACCGGTTTGATTACCATTGGAAAAGAAAAAGTTTCCGGCAGATTCTTGATATCATCAAGTGATTTTACTAAAGTGTGTTTGGGAGCCGCAATGCCATTTTCCAAACAAAATTCTCGGAATAAATATTTATTTCTAACCTTTTTGGCCACGCCAAACGGAATTCCAATAAGATTAAATTTGTCAGCGATTTTTGAAGTTAGCAAAACGTCATCTTCCCAAAAAGTGACTACGCCATTGATTTTTATTTCCGGATTGCTGGCGATAAATTCTTTAATGGCGGCAATGGCCTCAGTATGGTTGGTGTTATCGGTAATGATCCAGTGATCAACATAAGTTTGAGCCCAGTTTTTTTCTTTATTTAAGCAGACGATTTTTAAACCAAGTTTTTTTAATCGTTGGAGAATAAATCTTTTTTTGATAGAACCGGTGTTAACTAACAAAATTGTTTTGTTAGCTAGATTGGTGTCATTTTTCATATTAAATCCTTTAACTCTTGTTGATAAATTTTTATCACTTTACTTTTTAATTCATTAGGAATATTTTTAGCCGGATAAATTGCAAAATATTTTTTTCGCAATTTTCTTTCTTGTTTTTTTGCTTGATTTAAGAATTTCTTTTTAAACAGTTCAATCAATGGTCCTTGACTGCCATTACGGTAAGCCAACAAAAATGCCAATAATTGTTCTTCTTTAACTTCGGGTGGTTTTTCATAGCTGCGTTTAATTGTTTTGGCAAAGAGAGGATAAAGTTCTTGGTATTTGGCCTCAAAAAAGTTACGGTTAAAGCCAATCAGCTTGGGATCACCGCCAACTGCCACTGAATAGAGATAAGCCTTGGCGCACATCGGGCAAGAATAACACCATTTTTCTTTTAAGCCTTTTTTGGGCGAGCAAGACATCAGATATTGGAGCAAATGTGGATAGCGATGATACAAAATTTGCATTTCGGCAATATTATAGATTGGTTCAACCAAACTAATGATTTGAATTTGTCCTTCAGTTAGTTTATTTAAATAACGGTTTAAAGTTTTGGAATAAATTGATGTTTGGTCAAATGACGGGTAGGCTTTAACTCCATATTTATTAGTAAAAGAATCGTCAAAATTTCTTTCGTTGCCAAAGATTACATATTTGGCGCGGTGGTAAAAAGCTAAAGGAATAAGCTCCAGTAAGAAGGTTAGCATGCCATTAGTATTTTCCAGTTCGGCAATTTTTTTGTCTAATTTTTTGTGATAAAAAATTTCGTCAACATTGTCTTGTAAAAAATCAATTGGTTTTTTTTCTTGGCTGCTAAATTTTTTGGCAATTAGCCTTTTTAATTTGTGTTCAACTGGGTTTAGCTCATCAACGACTGCAATTTGGCAATCTAAACCAATCTCTTTAGCCAAGCCATAAGAGAGTAAGCTATCCTTGCCAAACGAAAGTGACATTATTACCCGGTTTTTTAAAGTCGGATTTTTAGCCGATAATTTCTGGGACTGATTAGTAGTTTTGGTAAATGAATTTTTGCCGTCCTTGCAAGCATTATAGGCGTTGGCTAACTCTTTTGTTCTAATTGATATCTCTTCACTGAATCTTGGCAAATCATTGGCTACGCCAAAATCAACAAATTTTTTAAGAGCCGGTACTTGATTTTTGTAAGTCAACTTATTTTTTATTGTTAAGGTAAGTGGCGCTAGACGGCAGTAAGCAAAATTTTCCAAAAGGATTTGTTTAGCTTCTTGGTCTAGGCTGGCTAAAACTCCTTTAGGATAATTAATTTTATAATTAGAGCGGTTAAAAATTTTTATCCCTAAACTATCTTTGCCGACTTGGTAAGAAATATTTGTGTTTAGTGACTTTCCTGTTTGGCTAAAGCCAATATTTTTTTTCATTTGTTTGGCGGCGGCTGCTACTGCCACTTTTGTCAACTGTTAAAATTTAAATTTTATCTGGTATATTGATAATATATATCTTTTTGGCTAATTGTCAATAGTTTTTTAATTGCCTGTGGGCTTTTAGTAGAATAGAATTTACCCTTAGTTGTCAAATTTTAGTATTTCTACTTAATTTTGATTTATGCTATAATATAACAAGTAGTAATTATTTGATAATGAAAAGTAAAATCGTTATAATCCTAGCCTTGTCAATTGAATTTATCCTACTTTTGGTGGTTGGCTTGTTTTTCTTGATGGCTTTACTGGGCGCTATTTTACCGGTTATACCGGGAGTACTTTTTCTTGGTTTAGGTATTGGCTTGTACCTCTTGATTCTTAGGAGTGGTCATGGTCATATCACCAAAGCGGTTCACCCGCACCTTCTTGGTATTAAAGATAAAATATTTAATTTAAAGGTAACACAAAAAATTATGGGGTTAATTAAGGAAATTAAAAGAAAAAAACAAGAAAGGGTCAAAGAGGAAATTTTAAAAAATGGTATGATTTTATTGGGTTTTAATATTGCTTTGATCTTGGCCTTTATTTTTGGTTTTATTTCTTTGTCTTTTTTGGCCGACGCTTTAAATCTCTCGGTTTTGTTTTTTGCTTTTATTCCGTTGATTGCAATTTTTGTTTTTGCCGGTGCCTCTTCGGTAGTCTGGTATCGTTTCGGGCAAATTATTGGTGCCCGGTTCAAGGATCGTAAAGCAGTTAATGCGTCTTTGGTTGTTTTAATTTCTATTTTGCCATTATGGGTAATTTTGTTAGTGCTTTCAACCCTGGTTAATCTAACCGGTGCTTTTAATAATGATTTGGTTGTAATTTCTTTCATTAGCCTGATTTTGATGTCGATTTTCTCTGCTGCCTTTGAATTAATCGTTGTTAGCTTGGGTTCTATAATGGTCAAGTAATGATTGTCCTAAAGGGTAAAGTTAAGGTTGGCAGAAAACAAGGTCAGAGACTTGGTTTTCCGACAATCAATATTGCTGTTTCCCGGCTGATCAAAAAGGACCAGTGGGGAATTTATTTTTCTTTAGTAAAAATTGGCAGCAAAATTTATCCCGGTGTTACTCATTTAGGTCCGCCCAAAACTTTTAGTTTAACTCATGCAACCTGTGAAACCCATCTTTTTACTGTCGGTGGTGATTTTTACGGCAAAACAGTTGAGAAGAGATTAATTTTAAAATTTCGTGAAGTTAAAAAATTTGATAAAATTTCTGAATTAAAAAAACAAATTAAAGAAGATATTAAAGACGCTAAAAAATTTTTTGGTTTATGAATAAATTAAAATTTCTTGGGCCATTGTTTATTATTATTGCTGCTAGTCTTTGGGGTTTGGATGGCGTAGTTTTACGGCCAACACTTTATGCTTTACCAGTGCCATTAGTAGTTTTTTTGGAGCATGGCTTAGCATTTTTATTTATGCTGCCGTTTTTCATTTGGGAGTTTAAAGAGATAAAAAAATTAAAGCTGGGAGATTGGGGTGCATTTTTTTGGGTCGCAATTTTTGGCGGTGCTTTGGGTACTATGTTCATTACCAAAGCCTTGTTCTATGTTAATTTTGTTAATTTATCAATCGTAGTTTTAATTCAAAAATTGCAACCCCTTTTTGCTTTGCTTTTAGCCCGTTTGGTTTTAAAAGAGAAACTACCAAAGCAGTTTTTTGGCTGGGCGGTTTTGGCAATTGTGGCGATTTACTTTGTTACCTTTGCCGACTTTGTGCCCAATTTCGCTACGGGTGAAAAAACAATTGTGGCCGCTTTGTTTTCTCTGGGAGCAGCTTTTGCTTTTGGTTCATCAACGGTTTTTTCCAAGCGGGCTTTGCAGAAGGTCAGCTATCGGATGGGTACTTATCTTCGTTTTGGCTTAACAACAGTTTTGATGTTTTTTATTGCCGCCAGCTTTGGTAATTTTTCAGCCGTTGGTCAAATAACTCTTAAACAATTTTTAACTTTTCTGCTAATTGTCTTTTCTTCCGGCGCCGCGGCGATGTTTTTGTATTATTATGGTTTAAAATGGGTAACCGCATCGGTTTCTACGATTTGCGAATTGGCTTTTCCGCTTTCAGCTATTTTGTTTGAATTTTTGTTGCGCGGCCATTGGCTAACCTGGTCACAATGGCTTGGAGCGATTGTTTTGTTTGCCGCGATTTATAAAGTATCAACGTCATCTCAAGAATTGAATTCTAAAATTTAGAAGGCTTTAAATTGCAGTTAATTTTGATTATCTATTTCAACCTAGCTTATTATTTGGCTAGGTGGCTTAAAATATGTTATAATTTTAAGTAAAGGAACCGAATTAATTAACTTTAAATTTTTATATTTTATGCCAAATGGTGATAAAAAGATCTTAATTATTGAAGATGATAAGTTTTTGGCCAAAATGCTAGCTAGAATGCTTGAATCTTACAAATATCAAACAATTTTAGCGGCCAGCGGCAGTGAAGGTTTGGCCAAAGCTGAAACCGGTGAAGCCAATTTGATATTATTAGACATTATGTTGCCCGATTTGGACGGTTTTGACGTTTTGCAAAAAATTAAAAATAACGCTAAATCAAAAGATACGCCGGTGATTATAATGTCTAATTTAGGTCAGCCAGAAGATGTGGCCCAGGGTAAAAAATTAGGCGCCAAGGATTATTTAGTCAAAAGTGATTTAAGTCTAGATGAAGTCGCCAAAAAAGTCAGCGATTCTTTAAAGTGAATTTGAGTTTAAACAAAAAACATAAAATTAAAAATCAATATGGAAATTTCTAACGAAAAACTCAAGCTTTTAATTGAACAGTTAGATTTGATCCCTAAAGATCGTTTAGAAACTGCTTACCAAACTGCCACTGAAGAAAAAGAACCTCTGGCTAAAGTTTTAGTCAAAAGTGATTTAATTTCTGATGACCATGTCGGAAAAATTATTGCCGATGAGTTAGGGTATGAGTTTGTTGATTTAAGTAAAATTGTTATTGATGACAGTGTTTTGCAACTGATTCCCAGGGTCATGGCAAAGACTCAGCAAGTTATTCCCTTTGAAAGAAATGAGAAAGGAATTAAATTGGCCATGCTTGATCCCAATGATTTGAAGATTGTTAATCTGTTGGAGAAAAAGACCGGTGAAAAAGTTGTTCCTTTTTATACCACGGCAGCCAACATTGAGAATGCTTTAGTTCTGTACCAAAAGGGGATTCAAAAGGAATTTTCTGATATTATCCAGGAAAACATTAGCCAGGCCAAGGCCGGAGCCAAGGCCGAAGATCTGCCGGTAATTAAAATTGTTGATACAATTATTGAATACGCTTATGAAAATAAGGCTTCCGATATCCATATTGAACCAACCGAAGAAAAAACCCTGGTCCGTTATCGGATTGACGGAATTTTACATGACATTATTGAATTGCCAAAAAGCATCCATGACTTGGTTGTTACCCGGCTTAAAATCCTTTCTAAATTACGTACGGATGAACATTTCAGCGCTCAGGACGGAAAAATTAGGGTCAAAATTGACAGCAATAAACTTGATGTCAGAATTTCTATTGTGCCAATAGTTGAAGGTGAAAAAATCGTGATGCGTTTGCTTTCTGAGCGCAATCGCCAGTTTAGTTTGGAAGAATTGGGTTTTTCCAACGAAGATTTAATTAAACTGAGAAAAGAATATACTAAGCCTTACGGCATGATTTTATCAACTGGACCGACCGGTTCGGGTAAAACCACTACGCTTTATGGAATTTTAAAGATTTTAAACAAGCGAGAAGTAAATATTTCAACAATTGAAGATCCGGTTGAATACGATATGGAGGGGGTAAACCAAATTCAAGTTAATCCCAAAACCAATTTAACCTTTGCCAATGGCTTGCGTTCAATTTTGCGTCAGGATCCAAACATTATTATGGTGGGCGAAATTCGTGATGAAGAAACCGCCGAAATTGCGATTAATTCCGCCATGACCGGCCATTTGGTTTTATCAACTTTACATACCAATGATGCCCCAACCGCTTTACCGCGGTTTTTAGAAATGAAAATTGAGCCGTTTTTGATTGCTTCAACGGTTAATATTATTGTTGCCCAAAGATTGGTTAGAAAGATTTGCAGCCAATGTGTTGCTAGTGAACAGGTAACGATTGAAGAATTAAAAACTAAATTTTCAGCCGCTTTGATTAATAAATACTTTGCGCCCGAGATAAAAACTATTCGTCTTTATCATGGCAAGGGCTGCAAGCTTTGCAGCAATACCGGCTATAGCGGCCGGATTGGCATTTTTGAAGTTTTGGCTATAACTGAACCAATCCGCGAATTGATTATGAACCGGGCTAATGCCGATGAAATCAGGAATCAAGCCGCCAAAGAAGGTATGAAAACCATGATTGAGGATGGTATTAAAAAGGCAATGGCTGGTTTGACTACTATTGAAGAAGTATTGCGGGCAACTCGAGAATAATTTTGAATTAAAAATCAAAACTAAATATTATGAAATTTGTCTACCAAGTTTTTGATTCTTCAAACAAAACCCAAAAAGGGGTGATTGACGCTCAAAATTTAAAAGAGGCGAATAAATTGCTGATTAGTCAGGGTTGGTACATAAAAAAAATTGCGCCCAAAGGAATTTTTAAAAGTGTTTTTTCGGAATTTAGTTTGGGCGGCGTGTCATTGATTGATAAGGTTCTAATGGTCAAACATTTAGGGACGATGATCAAGTCCGGTATTAATTTGAATGAGGCCTTGGAAGTTATTGCCGATCAAACTACTTCTAAAAAATTCAAGCGCATCGTCAACGATATTTTAGATAAAATAAAAGCCGGGCAAAGTTTAGCTAATGCCCTGGCGCGGTATCCGCGGGTATTTGATCCTTTAATTGTCAATATCATAAAAGTTGGCGAAGAAAGCGGTACCTTGGAAGCCAACCTGGAATATTTAGCTAGCGAGCTTGAGGATCGGTTGGAGTTAAGGCGTAACATTAAAGCGGCGGCTTTTTATCCGGTTATTGTTTTAAGCGCAACTTTAGGGTTAGGTTTGGTTTTGGCTTATTTTGTTTTACCCAAAATTACCCAACTTTTTAAAACCTTAGACTTTGATTTACCCTTGCAGACTAAAATTTTGCTTTGGGTCGCTGACGTAATGGATCATTACGGCCTTTATATAATTGCTGGCGTGATTTTTGGCATAATTGGTTTTAGGATTTTAACTAAACAAAATTTTTTCAAACCGACCTGGCATTGGCTTATAATAAAATTTCCGATTGTTGGGACAATTATTATTAATTATAATTTGGTTTTAATTAACCGGACGCTAGGCATTTTGTTGAAAAGCGGTTTAACTATTGACCAGGCAATAGTGATTACTTCGGATACTACTGCTAATTTTGTTTATCAAAAAAAACTTAAAGAGTCTTTGCCTCAAATCCAAAAAGGTAAGAGACTGTCTGATATTTTTTCAGAATTTAAGCAGTCTCGGCGCAGTCCGATATTTCCGTTGCTGGTAATTAAAATGATTGGGGTTGGCGAAAGAAGCGGCCGGTTGGATGAATCAATGACTTACTTGGCTGATTATTATGAAAAAGAAGTTGACCATACGACTAAAAATTTAACAACGGTTTTAGAACCAATCCTTTTGATTTTTGTCGGTTTAATGGTTGGGTTTATAGCCGTTTCTGTCATCACTCCAATTTATCAGATAACTGGCAAGTTTAACCAACAATAACAAATGAAGGGATTCACTCTGATTGAATTAATAATTGTTATGGGGATGCTGGTAATCGTAGCAACCCTTAGTGTTCCTTTTTTTCAATCATTTCAAGTTTCTTCGGATCTATATACTCACGCCAATACTATTACTAAAACTCTTCAGCGCGCCCAACAACAAGCGATTACCGGACAAAACAATGATGCTTGGGGGGTTTATTTTGATATTGCCGCAAAAAAAATTATTTTGTTCAAAGGCAATAATTATGCCAGTCGGCAAACTGATTTTGACGAGATAATTAGTTATCCTCAAACTTTTAGTGTTACAACTGATTTTGGCAATGAGATTTATTTTTCTTTATACTCCGGACAAACTGCCAAAACTGGTACGGTCAATATTACCAGTCAAAATAATCAAACTAGAACTATTAAAATTGAAAGCAACGGCTTAATCCAACTTAATGGTTAATTTCAATAAAACAAAAAAAATTAGATTTGGCTTTTCGCTAGTTGAGGTAATTTTAGCAGTGGCCTTATTTGGTTTATTTGCTACCGCCTTAATCGGTTTGTTGATGAACTCTTATGGCAGTAACTATCAATCAGCTGAGCGCGACTTGGCCACTCTTTACGCCCAGCAAGGTTTAGAAGCAACTAGATCAATTCGCCGGCAAGCCTGGAATTTTTTGGTCAATGGTGATCATGGCGTCAGCGATGCGGCTGGTCGCTGGGAATTTTTGGGCTCAGTAGACACTTTGGGTGACAAATATACTCGGGTAATATCAATTTCAAATGTTTGTCGTGACAGCAGCTCTAATATTGTTGATTGCATTCAGGCTGGTGCAATTGTTGATCTTTACACTAAAAAAGCCGTTTCCAAGGTTCTTTATACTTCAATTAATCATTTTCCAAACGTTGTTGAACTAGCCACTTATTTGACTGATTGGCAAAGCAAAGATTGGGTGCAAAATAATTGGCTGGGCGGGCCGGGACAGAGCTATTGGTCTAGTCCGGTAAAATATGATTCCGATGACGGTAATATTGATTATCAAACTGCGGGCCAAATTAAATTAGCTCAAACGGCTGGTTTGAAAGAACAGAGTTGGAATTTTGATGTGCCAACTGATTATTTGTATAATCCAGATAAAATTGAATTAGTTGGCGGGGTAGCAACCTTAAAAGCAATTGGTGTGTCAATGTCAGATCAGTCGCAAAACAGTAGTTTTGATAGCACTACTGGTTGGTCTTTTCATACCTGGAGCCGAGATTTCAATGACGTTAGGCCGTCTGGCAGCCGGGTGAACTCTGGCGGTAATCCGGGACGTTATTGTCGATTGACTGTTCCCAGGGGCCGAAATGATAATGTCGGTGGTTGGGTAGAAAGGAGTTTTATTGTTACTCCTCAAAATTTGGCCAGTGTCAAATTGAATTTTGATTGGCGGATAGAACAAAAGGGAGCCGCGGTGCCCGATACTTTTCGGTTATATGTTTTTATTGATAAAAATGTCGGTATTGAGCCAACTATTGGCAGCCAGGTTTGGGCCAGTGACGAACTAAAGAGCTGGTCGCCGATTCCAACTAATTGGAACAGTATTAATGACATTGATGTCAGCTCGGTTGTGACTGAGCCAGGAACTTATTATTTGAAATTGGCAATTTGGGTCCAAACGCCTAATCAAAATAGCGGACCATTTGTCATTGGTTATGATAATGCCAAAGTGGTTTGGACCTGGAACGGTTCAGGCTATCCAACTGATCGGCCAACCATTGAACCAGTCTCTTCTTTTGCGGCTAATCAGTTACAATCTTGGCATGGTTTTTCTGAGCAGGCGAGCAAAAATAGTGGTGAAATTTATTATCAGTTATCCAATGACGATGGTAGCACCTGGCTTTATTGGAATGGGACTAATTGGTCAAATGCTGGGTCGTCTAATTATAATACCGCCAACCAAATCAATGTTCATTTAAAAGATTTTCCAACCGATAATAACACTTTAAAGTTTAAAGCTTTTTTAGCGGCTACCAGCACTCAGCCTATCAGCTTGGATTCAGTTAGTGTTTATTACGCCACGGCTGAGGGTAAATATTGGGGTAATGAATTTTTAGTCTCACAAACCGGCCAAACCAACGAGATTGATAACAACAATAAAAAATTGGATTTTCGTTTTACAGCCAAAGAGACTAAACCGGTTAACCAAATTCAACTTTATCAAACTAGCGCTGCCACCGGCCGGGTTCGAGTTGGTCTTTCGGCCGATAATGGCAGCGGTAACCCCAGCGGTACTTATTTAGCTTCTGGTACCTTTACCAGCACTGGCCGCAATGCTTGGCAAGCAATTACCATCTCGCCGGTAGTTTCTTTAACTAAAGATAAAATTTACCATATCGTAATCCAGCGGGACAACAATTCCGGCCGCCGGACTTTTCGTTATGATTTGCCAAAAAATACTTTTTGGCCTTATGACAATCTGGCTGACCCGAACCTTGATATTCTATGGACAACTAACGGCGGTACTAGTTGGTCGGCCCTAGCCCAAACGCCAGTCTTTATTTTGCGTTACACCGATGGTGCCTATGCCGGCATTTCCTATCATAATTTTATTACCGCCAACAGCACTTGGTCGCGAATTTATGGCACCCGCCAACGGGGTCAACAATTTGTTTATTCTGGGGATGATTTGGAAGTCTCCGGCTTGGCTTTTTATGTCCATAAGCGAGAAGCTCAAGCACCAGAAGATGACTTGTATGTTAGTCTTTATGATTTAAGTTCTAATATTGAAATTGCCAGCAGTACTTTAGTTACCGCTGCTCAGATAAGTCAGACTTATTCTTGGCAAAGTGCCAATTTCGCCACAACTAAAAAATTACTTAATGGGCATGAGTATCGAGCTTCAATTTATTCGCCAAAAACTTCTCAGAATTTGGCTTATGAAATTTATGTTATGGAAAATGCTAATAACACCGCAGCTAATAGTGTTAATTTTTTAGGCACTGACTCTCGGTTTGGCACCAGTAATAACAGTGGCAACACTTGGAATTACTATGGTCAATATGACACAATTTTTAGAATAATATATTTTCCGACCAGTACCGGTTATGCGCCTTTTGGCTCTTTTGTTTCTTCAGCTTTCAATACGGGCGGGCCAAGCAGTTTTAATTTAATTTCCTGGGAACAGACAATCCCTAGCTGCAGCCCGGCTTGTCAAATCAAATTGCAGCTGCGTACTGCGCCAGATAATCAGGGAGCGCCCGGCAGCTGGACCCCTTGGTTTGGGCCAAGTGGCAGTGGCAGTTATTTTATAAATCCTAGTGAGACTTTGATTCCCCTAGATTCAAATTTTAATCAATGGCTGCAATACCGAGCGGAATTGATTGGTGACAGCAATGACACGCCAATATTGAAAAAAGTTAAGATTAATTATACGCCATGAAAAAAACCAAAAACCAAAAACCAAAAACCAAAAACCAAAAAGCCAACAATTTTTTTGGTTTTAAGTTTTGGTTTTTAAGTTTTAAACAAAGGCCAGGCGGTTTTACCTTAATTGAGGCTATTATCTATTTAGGTATTGTTAGTATAATTTTAGTTAGTATTTCATATTTAATGTTAGATATTTTAGCCGGTCAAACTAAAAATTACGGTACTCAAGAAGTTAGTCAGAATTTAAGATTTATTAGTAATAATTTAATTCGCGATATTGAGTCGGCTCAAGATATAACTAGTTTAAGTTCAGACACTTTAGTTTTAGTCAAAGGTGGTCAAAGTCTTACTTACAGTTTTGATCTGGTTAACGATAATTTGACTCGTCAGCTAGGCGCTGGTCAGCCAGAGATTCTAAATAGCAATCGGCTAGAAGTAACTGGCAGTTTTTCGGATTTGTCATATTTAGGCCGGACAAAAAATGTTGGCGTTTCACTATTTTTAAATTATAAAAACCCCGGTAATTTGCCAGACTATAATGCCAGCACCACCTTTAATTTTTCAGTGGAGCTGAAAGGACGAAGGTAATTGATTAATAATGATTAAATCAAATTCTAAGCACTAAACCCTAAATTTGAAACAAATGACAAACTCTAAATCACAAAATACAAAGAAGTTTGGGATTTGGAATTTTAATAATTTAGAATTTAGAATTTCGAATTTTCGTCAACGTCAAGGCGGTTACATCGCGCTGATTGCCTTGCTGATTGTCGCGGCCGCTGGTTTAACTATCGGTTTGGCCGTTAGTTTTTCGGGAATTGACGAAATTAAGACCAGTTTTTCGTTAACCCAGGCAGCTAAAGCTAAAAGTTTGGCCTCGGCTTGCGCCGAAGATGGTTTGGAACGTTTACGCCAGAATTGGAATAATTATTCCGCTTCATTGTCAATTAACGGTAATTCTTGTATAATAAATACGGTAGCTGATATTAATAATGCTACTATTTCCGCTCTTGGTACCGTTGATATTTATACTCAAAAAATACAAGTCCAGGTAGATAACAATTTTAATGTTATTTCTTGGCAGGAGGAATAAAAACAAAATGCTTGGAAAAAAAATCTTTGGTTTGGACATTTCTGATCATTCAATTGAAGCCTTAGTTTTATCAAAAACCAAACCAATCTTTGGTAAACCAAAAATCACTGCTTATGCTCGGACAATTTTGAAAGGTGAAATTGTTCGTAATGGAATTATTAAAAATCCGGTCAAATTGGCCGACAGCATTGCTAAACTGCTTAAATCGGCCCAACCGCAGCCGATTGATACGCCTTATTGTATCTTATCGTTGCCGGAGTCGCAGGTATTTACCGCTATTTTTAAATTACCGGCTGGTTTGAAACACGAGGAGGTTAGAAATACCATTCCTTATAAAGCTGAAGAAGTAATTCCTTTTCAATCATCCGAAATTTATTTTGATTTTAAAACAATCTCCCGCCAAGGCTCAACGCAGGAGGTTTTTTATGTTGCCGTACCAACTAAAGTTGTTGATGCTTATGTTGAAGTTTTAAAAACTGCTGGTTTAAAACCTTTGGCGTTGGATTTAGAATCAATTAGTTCAGCCCGGGCTTTGATTGATTTAAGGAAAAAGAGCAGCAAAGCTAAACTAATTATGGATATTGGTGCCCGGACGACTAATCTTAATGTTTTTGATCAAAATGGTATCAGACAAAGCCTAACTATTAAAGCCGCTGGCAACTCTTTTACCAAAGCTTTGGCTAAAAATTTAAGCATTACTGACAAGGAAGCTGAAAATTTAAAAATGAAAACCGGATTTGCTGCTGCTGGATCGGATAATAAAAATGTAACTATTTTGCAAAATGAATTTAAAAAAGTTATCGTTGGAACTAAAAAGTTTATTGATTATTATCAAGCCGAAACTCAACGGCCAATTAGTGAAGTTATTTTGGTCGGTGGTTCTTCGCTTTTACCCCAAATTGATCAGTACTTGGCCGATAACTTAAAGATTTCGGTCAATCGCGGTCAACCCTTGGAAAAAATACAAGATCCTCAGAGCTTAGTTAAGCTAAAAACCAAAGCGGTTTTGTTTACTAATGTAATTGGCTTGGCTTTGCGCGGATTTTATCGAAATCCTAGCGAAGGTGATATAAATCTTTTACCCGTTAAATTTAAATTATTTGCCGTCAAACCACTGAAAGATGACAAAAAGGCTTGGAAAAAAGTTTACATTCGTTTGGCGATTTTGATTTTTTTAATTTTGACCTTTGCAATAATTATTGTCCTAAAACAACGTGGTAATGATTTTTACCAAACATTTTTTCCTATTCCTAAATATGAAACCAGTATTGATTCTGACGTTGATCCTGAAGTATTAGAACAGATTCGGGCGGCCTTATTGGTGCCGGTCCAAACAGCAACCACTACGCCGGCTTTGACCGCCAAAGTAAAAATCAAAGAGATTAGTAGTGGTTTTGTTAATGTCAGAGATGGGGCTGGTTCTAGTTTCAAAAAAATTGGCCAAGCCGATTCGGGCCAGGAGTATCTGATTATTGAAGAGCAAACTGATTGGATAAAGATTCAATTGGATGATAAGACTGCTGGTTGGGTGAACGCTACTTATGTTGATAAGTTAGAGTAAGAGATAACATTTTTGTGCTATAATTATATTAGCTAAAAACAATTAATTAATATATATAAAATTATTAAAAATTAAGGCTTTAAAAGCCGAGAGGTAAATTTATGAAAAAATATAAAGGTTTTACTCTCATTGAGCTTTTGATCGTAATTGGCATCATCGCCATTTTAGCCTCCATTATCTACGTTGCCGTTGATCCGGCCAGACGTTTAGGTGAGGCCAGAGACGCTGCTCGCTGGAGTCAGGTTAATGCAATTTTAAATGCTTATTTGAAGTACACAGTTGATAACGGCGGAACCGAACCGGGTTCTTTGTCGGCTGATAACACCAAGTACATGATTAGCAATACGCCAACCGGTACCGGTATTTGTGGTGCGATTGGTACTCTTAACCATGTAAATCTTAGCGGGTTAGTTGATACTTATCTTTCTTCATTGCCAATTGATACCAAAAATAATGGTACGGCAGTTGATACGATGTATTATATTTCCAAGAGCGTTGGCGGCAGAATCACGGTTGGTGCCTGTTCACCTGAAAGAGCCGGCGCTAACGGCATTAGCGTTAGTCGTTAATCAATCTCAGCTATTATGATATAAATCTAACTCTGGATTAATTCCGGAGTTAGATTTTTTTAGCCCAATATATTATAATGTAATTATATGGATG
This sequence comes from Patescibacteria group bacterium, assembly GCA_041649675.1. GTDB lineage: Bacteria > Patescibacteriota > Patescibacteriia > Buchananbacterales > UBA6539 > JBAYJS01. The sequence continues at coordinate 48,482 of JBAZMQ010000011.1, forward strand.
ATATTGAAAAAGCTAAAATTAAAGACATTATTAATAAGGAAATTCAGCTTGAAGATGATATGCTGGTGCTTTATGCTGGCTTATTAAAGCAGGATGATTTTTTAGGTAACCTGGCCGCTGATGATCGTAGTTTGCTTGAAGAAATTATTAATATCCTATTGCGCGATACGGCCCGGCATAAACAAACAATGGAAAAAATAATCAATCAATTATGAATAAAGAGGCAATCTTAAAGAATTTAAATGAAGGTTTGGATTTTGAGAATAAAGCTCAGGCTGCTTGTGAAGAGATTATGAGTTTTTTTGATGATAAACAGACTCTAGATACGATTCGTTATATCCGTGATGATGAGGTCAAGCATATCGGATTGGTTAAAGAATTAATTAGATTAGTTAGCAAGTATTAACCTATGTCTAAAAAAGTAGTTTTTATCGTGGCCCAGCAAAATTTTCGTGATGAGGAATTATTGCAACCAAAAGAGATCCTAAATCAGCGGGGAGTTGAAGTCAAAATCGCTGCCAGAACAAAAAATAAAGCGGTTGGCAAACTCGGTACCGAGATTCAGCCTGATTTAGCTTTAGCTGAAATCAAAGCCAGGGATTTTGACGCCATAATTTTTATTGGCGGGCGCGGCGCATCTGAATATCTTCAAGACCAGGCGGTTTTTAAGCTGATTAATGAATTTCGTTTGGCCGATAAGATAATTGGCGCAATCTGTCTTGGACCTTTAATTTTAGCCAATGCTGGTATATTAATTAGCAAGACCGTGACCGCCACGCCGACAGTTGAAGACGATTTAAGAAATAAGGGGGCTGACTACACTGGCATGCAGGTTGAAATAGATGGCAAAATTGTAACCGCCAAAGATCCAACTGCGGCCAGAGAATTTGGCGAAAAATTAGCTTATATTTTGGAAGAATAAGTTATGGTTTATGATGTTGTAATTATCGGGGCTGGTCCCGCTGGCATGTCAGCGGGAATTTATTGCTGCCGAAAAAAAATGGCCACTTTGATTTTGGCCAAAGATATTGGTGGTCAGCTGGCCGAATCCTGGCAAATTGAAAATTACCTGGGCTATAATTTAATTTCTGGCAGCGAGCTAGTCCAAAAATTTAAAGAACATCTGGATAGTTTTAAATGCACGGAATTTAAAGTTGGGGTAGAAGTTACCGCCATAAAAAAAGTTAACCAGAATTTTTCTTTAGCCACTAATACCGGTGAAGTTTATGAAACTAAAGCCATTGTTATTGCTTCAGGCAAGAAATCACGGCAGCTGGACGTCGAGGGTGAAAAAGAATTTCACGGCAAGGGAGTCACTTATTGTGCGACTTGTGACGCGCCGTTATTCAAAGATAAAATAGTGGCAGTAGTCGGTGGCGGTGATTCGGCCCTAGATGCTGCTTATCAGCTAACCAAAATTGCCAAAAAGATTTATCTTTTGACAAAATCGGCGGCTTTTAAAAAAGACATTGATCAGGTTTTATTTTCCAAAGTAGTTGAGGCTAAGAATGTAGAAATTTTGTATAATACCCAAGTTACAAAGATTATTGGCGATAAAGTAGTTTCAGCCTTGGAATATAAAGATTCAGCCCAGGGGAATATTAATAAAATTGATTTGCAGGGAATTTTTTTGGAGATTGGTGCTATTCCGGTGGTTGACTTTGAAGGGGATTTGCTTAAGCTTAACGAAAAAAATGAAATTATAATTGATGAGCATAATATGACCTCGGTTCCAGGAATTTTTGCTGCTGGTGACGTCAGTAATATCGTTGAAAAGCAGGTTATAATTGCTGCCGGGGAAGGTGCCAAAGCTGCCATTGGGGTAGCCAATTACCTAAGTCGTTTAAAATAAAAAAATGCAATGTTTTTAAAACACTGCAGCTGGTTCAATAAATTGAATCCAGAATCTCTCTTAAAGTCAGAGTACTATCACTTAAAAAAATAGATCTGCCTGTACTTACGGCTATCAATTCAACGACACTGAATTGAACCGTAAAATCTAGGCAAAAGATCGTCTCGTCTGTGATCTGATCTCTGGGGATACCAAAGGTCTCTGACAATATGGAGATTACCTGATCTCGTAGTTCTTTTGAATCGTTCACGGACCATTGTTCATCGGCGTATTCCTTGTTTTTGGATTTTCAAATCAGTCCCTCCTTTAAGGAACTTCTTAAATAGATTCTAACCAATAATATAATTAGTTGTCAAATTTATGCCAGTAAAAATCATTATTTATACCCTGTCAACCTGTCCTTATTGCCGTAATCTTAAAGCTTACTTTGATGAGAAAAAAATTGAATATACCAATTATGATGTTGGTCAAGATTCAGCTAAGGCTGATGAAATGATAAAAAAGTCCGGGCAAATGGGCGTGCCGGTTTTGGATATTGAAGGCAAAATCATCGTTGGTTTTGACCAAGAGGCAATTAATCGGGAGTTAGGCCTCTAATTAAAATCAAATTTTTGAGAAATAAAAAAGACGGTCAAATTTATTTATTTGCCGTCTGAATTTTGAAGTGCCAAGGCAATACGTTCAGCGACGCGCCAGGCGCACCATTCAGCATGCTCAATGCCTCCCCAATTTGAACCGGCGGTAACGACACCATCTTTATCTAGCAGTTGCCAATCAACTTTCCGAATCTTGGTTTGGTCATCATAAGAACCTGTTAATAAAAGCAGCAAGTTGGGGCTTGAATTTTCGCTATCGTTGGTTTTCAAGAGGTTACTTCTATTTCCTAATCTGAAGGCGCCTTGGTTTTCTTCCTCATTCAGATATGGCAAATTTGCTCCACATTGGCTTAAAACTGATATAATATTGCTTTTTAGGTGAGTTGATTCATCCGGACCTAAAAAGGCAACGCTGATTGTCGGTTTTATTTGACTAAGCTGTTTTTTTATTATTGGCCATTCTTGGCGAGCCTTTGAATCCCAGCGCATACTTCTAATGGCGTATATTAATCTCAAGACTAGCCAGACTGAAAAACCAAATACGGTAATAAGAACGATGAACATGACGATACAGAAGAGTGTCAGTGCAAACATTTTTTCCGCATCAATGCTTGATACCACTTCCGATAATCGTAAAAGCCATTGCATGTTGAATTCCTCCTAATGATCTTGGTTCTTACTCAAAAATCCAGATTGCCGACAGGGCAGAGAATTTTTTAGTAATTTCAAGATATTTTTCAATTTACCCTGATAATAAAAGGTTAGAATATCATCAGCTTAAAGTCAAGGTTTTTTGGTTGACTCGGCTTGGTTTATCCGGTATAATACAAAGACAACTGAATTAAGCTAATTTTTAACCAAAGGGATCAAGCCCCTTAGTTTGGCTATGAAAAGTTTAGGAAAATAAGCGCATATATATTAATGTCAAAATCCTAATGTCAAATGCCAAACAAAACCCAAAATCAAAATTACAAATAGATTTTTAGACATTTAATCATTTGAAATTAGTTGGAAATTTGGATTTTGATATTTTAATTTAATAATCATGTCTAAATTTGAAATACAATCTAAGTTTAAGCCGCGGGGTGATCAGCCTGAGGCGATAAAAAAGTTGGTGCAAGGATATAAAAAGTACCCGCAGCAAACGCTTTTGGGCGTGACTGGCTCGGGTAAAACATTTACCATTGCCAATGTGATTCAAGAGATCCAAAAACCGACTTTAATTTTATCGCACAATAAAACTCTGGCTTCCCAACTTTATCAGGAATTTCAAACTTTTTTTCCCAAGAACCGAGTTTGCTATTTTGTTTCATATTACGATTATTATCAACCTGAAAGCTATTTGCCGCAAACCGACACCTATATTGAAAAAGATGTCATGATTAACGAAAAAATTGAACGGCTAAGGCTGGAAGCAGCGACTTCGCTTTTGGCCCGAAAGGATGTCATCGTCGTTTCTTCGGTTTCTTGTATTTACGCTTTTGGCCAGCCAGCTGATTTTGAAGGGGAAAGTTTTCATTTGGGCGTTGGTCAAAAACTTGATAAGCAGGATTTACTTAAAGCCTTGATAAGAATTCAATATGAGCGCAATGATATTGACTTGCGGTTTGGCCGGTTTCGGGTCCGGGGCAATACCATTGATTTAGTCCAAGGCTCGGCCAATAGTAATATTTTACGCATTACTTTAAGCGAAGATCGGGTTGAATCAATGGTTGAGCTCAGTCAAGTGACGGGCAAAAAGATTGGCGAGTTATATGATACTTTTATTTATCCGGCCAAACCTTTTGTGGTGCCCGCCGAGCGCTTACCAGCCGCCCTAGCTTCAATTAGAAAGGAGTTAGCCCAGACTTTGCCTAAAATGGGCCAACTAGAGGCTTATCGTTTAAACCAGCGGACCAACTACGATTTGGAGATGCTGGAACAGCTGGGCTATTGCAAAGGCATGGAAAATTATTCGCGCCATTTTGATAACCGCAAACCCGGCCAGCCGCCGTTTACCCTTTTAGATTTTTTTCAATATGTGGCCAAAGATTGGCTGTTAGTTATTGATGAAAGTCATCAGACGTTGCCCCAGGTTAGGGGAATGTATTTTGGTGATTACGCCCGCAAGAAAAATTTAGTTGATTATGGTTTTCGTTTGCCTTCGGCGTTTGATAACCGGCCCTTGAAGTATGCGGAATTTAGAAAATACGGTAAGCATCTGATTTATACTTCGGCCACGCCGGATCAGTATGAATTAGAAAGCAGCGGCCAGGTTGTTGAACAGATTATCCGGCCGACCGGTTTGGTTGATCCAGAGATAATTATCCGGCCGACTACCGGCCAAGTTGATGATTTATTGGCTGAAATTAAAAAAAATACGGCTAAAGGTTACCGAACTTTGGTCACGACTTTGACCAAACGAATGTCGGAAGATTTATCTCAATATTTCTCCGATCAAAAAATTAAATCAGTTTATTTGCATTCGGAGATTGACACCTTGGATCGGGTAGAAATTTTAAAAAAATTACGCTTGGGTAAGTATGATGTTTTGGTCGGAATTAATTTACTTCGCGAAGGTTTAGATTTGCCCGAAGTGGCCTTGGTGGCAATTTTGGATGCGGACAAAGAAGGTTTTTTGCGTAATGCCACCAGTTTGATTCAAACTATTGGTCGGGCAGCGCGTAACGTTGATTCAAAAGTAATCATGTATGCTGACAAGATGACGGGTTCAATTAAACAAGCGATGGCCGAAACCGAACGCCGGCGAAAGATCCAAACGGCTTACAATAAAAAACACGGCATTACGCCAAAGAGTATTCAAAAAGCCATTATTCAGGAAGAAGAAATTGTGATTGAACCGGGCCAAAAAGGTGATGTCTTTAAATTAGAAAAGTTAATTTTGGATTTGGAAGGCCAGATGCGCAATGAGGCCGAAGCGCTGAATTTTGAAAAAGCAATGGAACTTAGGGATAAAATAGAAAAATTGAAAAAGAAATTATAGAGCTTTCCCTCTCCGATTACGGAAAGGGTTAGGGTGAGGTTACGGAGTTTATTACCTCATCCCTAGCCCTTCTCCCTCTTGGGAGAAGGGAACTGCAAAAAGTTAAAGAAAAATTATAATTGTCATTCTAAGCAAATCAAAAAATTTTAGTTATAAAAAAGTTAGAGATCCTTCGGTCGTTTCTCG
>JBAZMQ010000012.1:0-47497 GCA_041649675.1 Patescibacteria group bacterium
ATTGGCAGGCCAAAAAAATAATTATTTTGCGGCTGGGTTTTAAATTCAAGAACTTGGCCGCTTTCTTTCAAGTCGCCATTAACTTTTAAAAGTACTAATGTGCCAACTTTACTATTAACCGCTACTACCCGATCATCTACCGATGGCTGGCTTGCCGTTTGCCAAAAAATGGCAGCATAATAACCACCCGGCGTGGCATTTAAAGGCACTTTGACAACAAACGGAATCCTGGCCGCTTGATGAGGTTTTAAAACTATTGAAGCAACCGAAACTTCAAACCACTGTAAAAAATCTTGATTAACGGATAAATATAATGGTTTACCGGATTCATCGGCAGCAGCAAATGGTTCAACGCTAGAGGTTAAGGCCAAATCCTGATCAGTTTCATTATAAATTTTGACCAACCCTTTCTGAGTTTGACCGGGGTCAACTGCCAATTCTAAAAGGGGCGAAACCACAGTCGTGGCCAAAGCCGTTTGGGACAAGAAGATAGCGGATAATATTAAAATTAACAAAACAAAAAATCTTTTTGGTAACATTTGGTTTAAAAATTAGCCGTGGCCGAATAAGTTAAGGTGGTACTATAAGTTCCACCCGACAAGGTTGATGAAATATTAGCGATATAAGAAACCGTAAAAACAGTTGAATTAATATCAGTGGCCGAATTAGCGACGGTGTCACCACTTTGGAAAGCAAATGCATTGGCAGTATTATAAGGACTAACAGCTGAACCAATCGGGGCAGTGCCGCTAGGACTGGCACCAATTGCCGGCGAAGTATTAGCCGCTAAATTAATGCCAAATTGATTAGTACCGGGAGCGGAAGCGGCTGCCACTGCGCCGATTGCATTAATATCGTCTGTTCCATTACTTAGGGTTGAACCAGACATACTAACGGTAAAACCATGAGCGGCATTAGTATCAACTGTCATGGTATGGCTAGCCGTACTGGCAGCCGAAGTGCTTAAATTGCCCAAATCAATAGTAGTTGCACTAACGGCAAAAGTAAGATACTGGTCAGGATACATTTCTCGAAAACCTGCTTTGAGTCCATAACTAGCCGAGGTTGAAGTATTTGATAAGACAACTGATTCACCAATCGTATCTTGCAGACCATAATTAGTTGAACTGCTATCTTCGGTACCACCAGAACTGAAAACATCAGCCCAAATAGTATAGTTAGTGCTAGACATATCAGCCCAAAGTTGCAAAGGAATTAAAAATAAAATTCCTAAGCCAAAAAATAATAGAAAAAAGAATAATTTTTTTGTCATTTTACTAACTTTAAAATCCTCTAAGTTAACTATATTATACTAAAAATTTGATTATAACGCAAAAGTCGCCCTAAGCCTATTGCCGGGCGACTTGCTAAACAAAAGATGATATTTTATTACTTTTTTTCTTGATTATTAATATAGTCAGTAATGGCTTGAACCACCCGGGAATCATCCTTTAAATCCTCCAAAATTACTACATGACTACGATTGATCAGCATTTCATCTTTCGGACCATGAATTTCATTGCCCAATTTAATTAAGGTTAAACGCTGCTCCTGTTGCTGCTGGGCTTGAGCATTAGTATCACCACCTTGACTTTGTTGCAAAGGTTTAGTTACCACTTGCAAATAATAAATGTTTTTCAAAATAACTGTGTCTTTGTCAATCTTGGCAATTTTGCCAAAATAAACTTGGCCGTTTGATAAAAATACCGCTTGCCAATTTCCTTTTAACGGTGCCTGCATTAACAAACCGCCAACACCAGTGTAGCTGGCAATAAGATAAATACCGCCGCCGATAATAACCAAAACCACAATTAAAGTAACCAGGCCTTTGAGCCAAGATCCGCGTTTTGGTTTTCGGTCAACGGACGATCCAGCTTCAATACCAGACATTTGATCTGGTCCTTTGTTAATTTTAGTAGTCATTGGATACGCCATGATATTTTCCCCTATCTAGGAGGCATCTCTGTCCCCTATTTAAATAAATAATAATCTATATAATATAATAATATAATCTTTTTACAATAGCAAATCTTATTTATCGTCTAGATTATCTTTACCAATCGGATTTGACTTGCTATTTAAATCATTAATAACCGCAATAATCGAAGTGGTGATGGGAATAGCCAAAATCAATCCAATCACGCCGGCTAATTGAGCCCCAATTAACATCGCCATAATAATCAATACTGGATTAATGCCTGTGTGCCGCTTCATAATTTGCGGGGCAATAAAATTAGATTCTATTTGCTGAATCACAATATAAAAAATTAAAATCGCCAACCCTCGGCCCAGAGAAAAAGGCGGCACGGTCAGACCCAAAAAAATTGCCGGCACCGCTGCCAAAACCGGTCCAATATAAGGAACAAATTCGGCCAGGCCAGCGATCAAGGCCAAAATTAAAGCATACTTGGGCAATAATAAAAATAAACCGACCGCCACTATCACTCCAACAATTAAACCAACCGTTAATTGCCCTACTGCCCAATCACCGATTCTTGTTTTTATTATCTTAATTAAATTGATTAAATTTTGGTGATGCTTTTTGGGGGTAACAATTTTAACAAAATTATTCAACGAATCCTTTTCTACAACCAAATAAAAAGTTAAGGCCAAAATTACAACCAAATTAACCAGGTTCCAAAAAAATGAAATTAAAAATGAATAAATTCCTCCAGCTGCTTGTTCAATACCGGATTGCAAACCCAGCAGACCCTGACGGATATTGTCAGTCAAACCTCTCTCGGCTGAATACTGATTAATGATACCAAAATTCTCTACTAATTTATCTAAAAGATTTGGCAGACTATTAATCAGTAAAGTAAACTGTTCAGTAACTGGTGGCACTAAAAGCATTACCACCATGGCAATAAACAAAAATAAAAAGATATAAATTAAAATTGTAGCCAAACTACGAGGAATTTTTTTCTTGGCGGCTAAATCAACTGAGGGTTCAATCACCGCGGCTAAAACCAGGGAAACCAAAAGTAATAAAATTATTTCCCGAATATAGTAAGCCAAAACTAAAATTAACAAAATAAAAAAAACTTTTAGAATTGTTACGGTTGAAATATTAATAACTAGCTTTTTATTTTCGGGCATATCATTTTGTTTTGCTAATTGAATTATACTAAAAATTGCCCTAAAGCGTCAACTACAAAAATATATGCTATACTTATACTTAAGATTATATGCCAAACCTAGCAACCAATAAAAAAGCCCTGCACGACTCCCGGGTTTTAGAAAAAATTGAAGCTGGTCTTGTTTTGTCCGGTCCGGAGGTAAAAGCCGTTAAAGCTGGCCAAATTAATTTAAAAGGCAGCTATATCTCAATTGATGGCCAAAACCAAGCCTGGCTAATTGGCGCGCATGTTTCAGCCTATAAGCCCGCGGCCGCTTGCCAAACTGACTACCAACCGACTAAAAGCCGAAAGTTACTACTTCATAAAAGAGAGATTGATTATCTTAAAGGCAGAAGTCAAGAAAAAGGCTTGACAATTATGCCTATTTCTGTATATACTAAAGGCAGTCTCCTAAAAATCGAATTAGCTTTAGTCAAAGGAAAAAAACAATACGACAAGCGCCAAAGCCTTAAAAAACGGGAGATTGACCGGGAAATCAAGCGCCGAATGAAAAAATTCTAAATTCTAATATCTAAATCCTAAACAAACCATAAATTCTAATTTTCCAAACGTTTGGATACTAGGATTTAAAACATTGTAATTTGTTTAGAATTTGGAATTTCGGATTTACGATTTCCAAAAAATTTGTTACCCAAATTTTTTGGCCTGGGGGATGTTTAAAATCGATAGAATTCGGATAAAAAGTACTCAAGCCGAGCGTCGTTAGCTGGCTCGTTAATCTCTAGTTACCATCAAAAATAAGTGCCAAATCACTTGTTGCTCGAGTCAAAAGCGCTTTCAGCTCTTTTGCTCTAGCTCCCGCTTTGGCCTAAAACCCAAAGCCATCAGCCCGGTGATGCCTAATAACCGGATCCTGGTGTCACTAATTAGGCTGGATGACTTATTGTCTCAATAATTCATCAAGACTTACGAGGCTTTAGTTTTGCAGATTTTGTTAGCTTTATACTGCCAAACCGAAAAACCCAAAACTGACTAAGCTTGTAAACCTGCTTTGAATCTTTTTCTAGACAGGGGTGCGATTCCCCTCATCTCCACCACTCGATTCGCCCTCGACTTCGTCTCGGGCTCACTCGTGGTCTACGGCCCCTCCGCTCCACTGCGGCCTTCGACCAATGGGAGCGAATCGAGTGGTGTCCCGAGCGACTCCAAGAATAATTTAAGAAAGTCCAGGGACAACCTAAAAATATGAGATGGAATCTCTACATTGCAAGATGTAATGATAACACTTTGTATACTGGCGTTAGCAGCGATACTGAAAAAAGAATAAGCCGGCACAATAAAGGGCTTGGCGCTCAATGGATAAAACAACACGGCCGAGCAGAAATTGTCTATACTGAACAATATGATGATTACCCAAAAGCTCACCGCCGGGAACTACAAATTAAAAAATGGTCCAGAATAAAAAAGGAAAATTTAATAAAATACAAACACCCAACCAAATTAACTTTTAACTAAAAAACCTTGAGAATTTCACGAAAAAAACCAGACCGTAATCAACAAAAATGGCACCGAACAAACCAATACATTCGCGTGCCTCAGGTTAGACTAATTGATGAAACTGGCCAAAACATTGGCGTCATTGATACCTCTGAAGCATTGGCCATGGCCCAAGAAAAAGGGTTAGATTTAATTGAAGTCAATCCTTTAGCCCAACCGCCGGTGGTAAAAATTATTGATTACAGCAAACTAAAATATCAAGAAGAAAAAGAACGGCGTAAAGAAAAAGCCAAACAGAAAAAGATTGAAGTTAAAGGTATTCGCCTTTCTTTGAGAATTAGCGAACACGATCAAGAAATAAGGATTAACCAGGCTGAAAAATTTTTAAAACAGGATGACAAAGTCAGAATTGAAATGATTCTTAAGGGCCGAGAAAGACAACATTTTGATTTAGCCAGAGAAATAATTAACAAATTTGTTCAATCAGTCGGTAGTCTTTTACCAATTAATATTGAACAGCCATTAAATATTCAGGGTGGAAAACTTTCAGTCTTGATTGCCAAGAAATAATCTAGCTGCCATCCACAGCCAACCGCTGTTTTTTAATTTACTAATAAGCAAAATAATATGAAGTTAAAAACTCACCAAGCCACTGCCAAAAAAGTAAAAGTTACTAAAGGTAAAAAGAAAAAATTTATTACCCGGCACGCCGGCCAAGACCATTTCAATGCTCGGGAATCCGGTAAAGTTACGCGTCATAAAAGACGAGATACCGAAATCTCTAAAGCTGACTTAAGAAACATCAAACGTTTATTACCTTATTCATAATTAAACAGCTTACAGACTTATAGAAAGGTATCTACTACCTCCTACAAGCTACAAGCTACCAGCTAATTAATATATGCCTAGAGTTAAAAGAGGAAAAACCCACGTTGCCAAAAGAAAAAGGCTTTTTGCTAAAGTTAAAGGTTACCGCTGGGGCCGAAAGAACACACTTAAGCTAGCTAAAACCGCCGTTTTGAAAGCTGGCGTCAATGCTTACCGCGATCGCAAGCGCAAAAAAAGAGTTAATCGCGCTTTATGGCAAATTCAAATCAATGCCGCTTGCCGCGAACAGGGCTTAAGCTATTCAAAATTTATTAATTTGTTAAAAGTTAATAAAATAGAATTAGACCGAAAAGTCTTAGCTGATTTAGCCAATAAAAAACCAAAAGCTTTTACTCAACTGCTTACTTCAGTGAAAAAATAAATATCCAACAGTTAACTGTTAAAAGTTAACTGTTATATGGGGGCGTAGCTCCCGCCTACACTCGCTGACGCGAGCTTCGGCGGGCAGGCAGTTGGTTTGTACCTAGGATCAGGCCTAATGCTACTAGAAAAATGTAATTTAAAAAACAAAAAAACAAAGCGGGGGCGTAGCTCAGTTTGCGCCAAAGGCGCATCCGCCTTTGGCGGAGGTTACCCGCCCGAACGACTGTGCTTTGCTTAAGAGTCGTTCAGTCGGGCGGGGAGCGTCTGCCCGCCGAAAAATATTGTACCCATACCAATATGTATACAGTTTACATATTACAAAATAGTGAAGGTAAATTATACAAAGGATTTACAAATAATTTGAATCGCCGGTTACAGGAACACAAGCGCGGAAAAACTAAAACTACTAGTAGAATGAGAAAAATAAAACTGATCTATCAGGAAGAGTATGATAATTTTGATGGCGCCAGAAAAAGAGAACTATACCTGAAAACTGCCGCGGGAAGAAGATTTTTAAAAACCAAAATAAGTCTGCAAAAAAGTTCCAAAGCGGGGGCGTAGCTCAGTTGGTTAGAGCGTCTGCCTGTCACGCAGAAGGTCGTGGGTTCGAGCCCCATCGTCCCCGCTTTGGAACTTTTTGTTTTGCTCAGTTATTATATTTTAACCTCAACAGTAAAAATTTTAATACTAGTGATAAATCCATCAGACCACGCAGATCTACCCGCCGTAGGTCGCCAAAGGCGACCGAAGGCGGGAGGTCGAGGGCCTGCCTGCCGGTAGACAAATTTAAGCCCCTTTCTCTCCGTTTTAAAAATTTTTTTTAGTTACTAAAAATAACTCAAAAAATCTTACTAACTCAAATAAGATAATAATTTTCTTACTAACTTTTCCCTTTTTTGAATTATCAATAAAAGATTTTTTGGAGCTACTGCTTTGTAACCCGGCCGCTTACCGATTTTAACCACGGTAAAAAATCCCCGGCGCTTCAATTCACCAATTACATAATAAGCCGTTGTTCGTTTAATACCCGCTTGACGGGCTAAGGTTGTCATTAAAGCCGGTCCCAATCTTACACCAGCCAGGTATAATTTAGCCTGGGTAGGCAAAAAACCGAATTTCTCCAGTTGTTTCAGTAATAATTTATCATTCATGTTTAAATTATCTCATGTCTCAAAATAAAAGAAAAGCTACCGTCAAGGTTGTAACAGTAGCTAAATAAAAAATCACTTTTCAGGTTCCTCAAATGCCCACCCCCTCCTATAATTAGCCCGAGGATAGATTTGGATCAGATTCAAAAGCTTTTCCATATCGGTTAACTTAAACTCTGTACATGCAAACGAATATTTTTTACTGAGATAGCATCTGTCAAAAATGTTAGGGTCTTTATGAAAGCTTACAGTAACAATAAGATCATCTCCTTGGTTCTCAACTTTAACAACCCTCTGGGCAATAAAGCCAGAAATTCCTGATTTAATTTCTGTGTTATACCAGACAATATCACCTGGCTTCAACTGACGAAAATCGTTCCAGCCAAATTTGGTAAAACAATCCCAGATTTCATAACATTGGAAATTCAAGCTCTCGTTCTGATAAACAATAATCTGACCAGCAGTAGCCAATTCTTCTGCTGACCTTAGTTCAATCAACGGCTCTGTTAATCCATCAGTGTCTTTACTCATTTTAAACCTCCTTCTATTTTTTCTCTTATTTTTGTGATTTTTCTGCTAATAGGCCATGCTTATTTAAATAAGTACCCTGTATAATAGCTTATCATAAGTTAAAAAAAGTGTCAATATTTTCGTCACTTTAAAATAGTAGCTAAAAAAATAACACCGATTTTCAGCGCTGTCAATAGAAGCAAGCCGAGACAAAAACTTGTCTCCGGCATGCTGATAAATTGACCCGGCTAAATAACAGCTGCCTTCACTATAATTTAGTCATCAAAACAATCGCCGAAAAGGCGATTTTTTGGTAGAATAAAAATATGAAACCAATATTAGTCACTGGCTATACCAATCCGGATTTAGACGGCTTTGCTGGTGTAATTGCTTACACGGAATTTTTAAATACCAAAAAAAATAAAGCGGTCTCAAAAATTTCTGGCCAGCCACACACTGAAGTTAAATATATAATGGCCCGATTTGACCTTAGCTATCCGGCCAAAATTAAAAACATAATCAGTTACGATAAAATTGTTCTGGTTGACTCTAGCAGCCTAAACGGTTTAGACAAAAAACTAAACCCGAAAAATGTAATAGAAATAATTGACCACCGCAAAGTAAACGATGCTCCCCTTTTTTTGAATGCCAAACGACAAATTGAGTTGGTTGGCTCAGCGGCGACTTTAATTGCCGAAAAATTCAGAAAAGAAAATATTACTCCTGCAAAAAGATCAGCCATTCTCCTCTATGCTGCAATTATTTCCAACACCTTAAATTTTCAAGCTAAAGTCACGACTAAAAGAGACCGGGCGGCGGCCAGATGGCTAAACGCAAAATTAAATTTATCTGACTCCCTTGCCAAAGACATGTTCAAAGCCAAGTCGGACCTCTGTGGCGGCAAACTTGAAAAAAGGATTACCAATGATTTTGCTTGGTTTAATTTAAATAATAAAAAAGTCGGCATTGCCCAAATTGAAATGGTTGGAGCGAAAGAATTGGTTAAGCAAAGAAAAAAAGAAATACTCCAAAAACTGAACACACTAAAAAAAGATTTAAAACTTGATTTCATATTTTTATCAATTATTGATCTTGGCGCTGGATTTAACCTTTTTATTACTCCGGATAAAAATACCCAAGATTTGATTAGTCCGATTCTTAATTTAAAATTCAAAAATAACGAGGCCGTTAGACCTGAGCTGATAATGAGAAAAGAAATCGTGCCCTGGCTGAAAAAGAAACTAAAATAATTTATCGGCCGCCAAAAAATAATTGTCCACCAGGCAATTTTTTTACGATTTTTCATTGACAATAAACATATAACATGATAGTATTACTCTGCTCCTTAAGAAGATTGACTAAACTAATCTTCTCTAGGTTCCGAAGCTTACGGAAAAAATTTTTGTAAACGCCACGGAGTATAGTTAATTTGGAAATGTAGTCGAACTTCTAATTGCTATTGCAAGTTAATTCACTGAATTTCCAACTAACTATGCAAGGAACCATAAAAAAAATTGAAGTTGAAAAAAAATCCGGTTTTATCGGCCAAGAAGGCGTCGAAAAAGACGTAATCTTTAGTAGCGAAAAATTGGACGGAGTCAACTTTGAAGACTTAAAAGAAGGCGATGCCGTCACTTTTGAAGTTGAAGAAGGTGATAATGGACAAGCCATTAATGTCAAAAAAGTCTAAGATTATAATATATAGTCTTTTGCCAAAAATCGCCCTGGCTACATTAAAGGGCGATTTTTTGGTACAATTAATATAGGTCTGATTATGAATAAAAATAACTACAGTGGTTAAAAAAATCAAAAAGTCGCATTTATTATTGGTATTGGTAATTATTTTTTTATCGCTTGCCTGGATTGTATTTGAATTATCACTTGACGATCCCAAGGGCGAAGAAAATATGGTTAAAACTGTTTATTACCAAGCGGTACGAAAAATACAAGCCGTCCCGATTATTTCGGCTAGACCAGATATTAAACTGGCCGTTTCCTACCACCACCAAGAACACCGACTCTCTTGCGAAGTTGCTTCCCTATTAATGGCTTTAAATTACAAAGGCATAAAAGTTACGGAAAGTGAATTAGTTAAACAGTTACCAATATCTGACCCCGGCCCTCGCCGAGTAAATAACATCTGGGGCGATCCGAACTTAGGTTTTGTTGGCAATATTGACGGCACCATGCCCGACACCGGCTATGGCGTTTATGAAAAACCAATTTATGATTTGGCTAGCCAATATCGGATGGCCAAAATTATTACCAACACTACGCTGGCTGACTTAATAACCGAGTTAAGTAATAATAATCCAATAGTGGTTTGGGGCGTTTCCGGACTCGGGCGAAGTATTTCCTGGAAAACTCCTAGTGGCCAAACTATTAATGCCAAAATGGATGAGCATGCCCGGACTTTAATTGGTTTTATCGGTCAAGCAAATAATCCTCAATCAATAATTCTTTTAGATCCAATCTATGGCGAAATCAGATTAAAAACTGCCGATTTTTTAAAAAATTGGGAGATGCTTGATAAAAGAGCCGTGGTTGTCTATTAACCCTATAACTACTAATATCCAAAAACCAGCCGCTAAAAACGACTGGCTTTTATAAAAGTTAACTTCAAAAGTTAAGCTTTTTGGGCCTTGCCTTGAAAAACAGATTCCAAAATGTAGTACATTGGCTGTTTTTTACTCTCAGCTTCAGTCCATTTCTTGTTTTTGAATAGCGCTACTCTCTTGCCTTCAATCTCGCCGGTTAAAACCGGACCTTTCTCACTCTTGGGCTGGTTAACCCAAAGCGCTCCAAGTTTGGTTGAATTTTGATTCTGTGCCATACATTTGTATGTTAATAATTAGACTTTTTTAGAATAACGAACTATGAATCAGGAATTATGAATTATGAGTTTGGTTTTCTTAATTAAACCATTAGTTATTTTACTGATTTTAACTGTTTGCTCTTCAAGATCATTGAAATTTTTAATTGCTAAATATTTTATGTCTTTTGCCACTAACAATTGATTTTGGATTTCAGTTAATGAGCCTAAAGCTATAAAATAAAAACGTAACTTTTCTTTATATGAATGCCGACTAAAACCTTCTGCTATGTTGGAAGTAAAAGAAACAACTGCGCGCCGTAATTGATTAGTTAATCCAAAAAGCTCATCATTAGGGAATTGCTTTGTTATTTCGTATATAGAAATAACTAACTGATGCCCCTCTTTCCAGGCGTTTAGATCGGTAAAAGATTTAATTTTCTCTAATCCTTGATTCATAATTCATAATTCCTGATTCATATTCAAAACAAAAAACGCCCACAAAATGCGCGCTATGTTGATCTCACCATAGCCCCGCAAGGGCGAAGGTGGGGTGAACTGCTAAATTTTATATATTCACAGGTTAGCAAAATGGTTTTGATCTGTCAAGAAGCCGAAATTAAAATAAAAAAATTGGGGATAAAACCCACTTGACAACAATGTTAGAATTATATAACATTAAAATATGTTAAATAATTCTAACACCAAAACTATGACCTTAAAACAGTACCAATGGCTGAGAATGACAATTGCCGTTATCTTGGCAATAATTTTTAGCCAAGCAATTATTTTTAGAAATTACCTAATTCCGATTGCCGCCATTACCTTAGCCTTTCTCGTTTTGATTTTAGCCAAAAAGAAAGTTAAAGGCGTCATTGCCGACGAACGCGATTATGCTATCGGCGGCAAAGCAGCATTGCTAACTATTCAAGTTTATTCCTGGCTGGCGGTAATTGCCATGTTTATTCTTTATGCCCAAAAAGACCTCAACCCCGCTTACGAACCAATTGCTCTGACCCTTGCCTACTCAACTTGTCTTTTGATGATTACTTACGGATTAATTTTTCGCTACTATGATAAAATTAATTTTTTGGATAAAAAAGTAATTTATACAATTCTAATAATTTTAGTATTTGTTGCCGTAGTTATTTTTGGCATCAGGCTTTTTTCCGGCGAAGATGATTGGCTCTGTCAAAATGGCCAATGGGTCCAGCATGGCCATCCTGATTTTCCTCAACCAACCCGCGAGTGTAAATAATTAATCTATGAAAAATAAAATCAAGGAACTAAGAATAAAATTAAATATTACTCAAGAAGAACTGGCTAAATTAGCCGGCGTAAGGCGAGAAACCATTGTTTTTTTGGAACAAGGCAAATACAATCCGTCTTTGAACTTGGCCTATCAAGTAGCCAAGGCCTTAAAAACCGATATTGAAAAATTATTTATTTTTGAGTAAAAAATAAACTAAGCTATAGATCAAGCCGATGCGGCAATAAATAATACAACCGGTTTTGCTAAGTAGTTTTTGCTTGCTGGGCTTAAGCAAGGTATAATAAAAGAGTAAGTAAATAACAACCTATGCCAACTCCGGAAGCCACAACCACTACTAAAAACACCAAAGAATACGAAAGGCTGATTAAGGATATCAGTAATGTTTGCGGTGCTTTAGTAATGTATCCCGTCGGTCATCCAATCATTGAAAAACAGCTTAATAATTTATACCAAGAGATAACTGCTATTTTTAAAACTTCCCCAATAATAGCTATCCACCGCGGCGAAGGCACAGTGATTATAAATAATGCTGAATTTTTAGCCAACAATTCGGCCCTGGAAAAAATCACTAAACATTTTAACAATTTCAAAATTACCGATTTAGAAATCAGCTCCGGTTTGATTTTGGAAGAACTGAAAAATTTTCTTGAAATTTTTGCTCACAGCGAAGAAAGTTCAAAAATTTATTCGGATTTAAACGAAGCGTGCCTAAAAAACCAAATTGAAAATATTAAATCACTTCAGGCAGCCTACATCCGCGTGCCTAAAAATGTTAAAGACAAATTAGGCGGTAAAACAGTGGGCGAACTAAAAATCAGCCAGGAAGAAATGGATCGGCTGGTTGGCTACCTCAAAGGTGAAGTTGAGCTTAAACAGCCAAGCGAAACAAAAATTTATCAAAAAATTTTTAAAAATCCAACCCTACTTTCCGGTTTAGTCGAAAAAATTATTATTGAATCGGAAAAAGAATCCCCGGAAAAAAAGAAAAAAATGATAATTGTTGTCTTAAATCAAATCGGTAATTACTTAACCCAACAATCAACTAATGCCAGCCAGCAGAGAGAAAGCCTAAAAACTATTTCAAATTTAGCCAAGGCTTTAGATAACTCCGCTCCCCTCGTCGCCCTAAGCGGCAATGATAGCAGTCTGAAAAACGAAATTAACCAAACAGTGGAAAAAATTAAATCGCTGGTTAAAAATCAAGCCCTATTGGCTGAATACTCTAATTACCAAAAAAAATTAGATTCCATCCGGGAAAAAATCCAAAAAATTTCGCCCCAACTGATTGAAAATTTAAACGGCTTAAAAATTGGTACCGAGACAAAATCAACTGACTTAAAAAAATTACTTGAGGAAATAAAAAATATCTTGGAAAGATTATACCAAACCAAAACTATTGATGAAGAAAATTTGAAAAAAATAAAAAATCTATTAACCGACTTAAAGAATTACATCTAGCCAATGAAAAAACCAAAAAAAGAAAAACAAAGTTTTTGGAAAAAATTAGGGCCCGGATTCATTACCGGGGCTTCTGATGATGACCCTTCCGGTATTGCCACTTATACTCAAGTTGGCGCGCAGTTTGGCTTTGGTCAAATTTGGACGGTATTGCTGATGTGGCCGCTAATGGTTTCGGTCCAAGAAATGGTAGCGAGAATCGGCATGGTAACGGGCCAAGGAATTTCTGCCGTGATTAAAAAAAACTATGCCAAATGGGTCATCTATTTATTTGTTATTCTTATTTTAATTGCCAACACCGTCAATATTGGCGCGGATTTTGGCGCAATGGCCGATTCAATGCATCTAATCCTGCCCCAAATTCCGTTCGTAGTCTTTGCCATTATTTTTACAATTCTGATCCTAGTTTTAGAAATTTTTATTTCCTACAAAACCTACGCTAAAATTCTAAAATGGCTGGCCCTAAGTTTATTTAGCTATTTATTAACTCTTTTGATAGTAACGGGCAGTTGGCAAGAAATATTATTTAACACTTTAGTCCCTCATTTTATCTTTAGCAAAGAATTTATCTTGGCTTTGACCGCAGTTTTAGGCACTACTATTTCACCCTATTTATTTGTTTGGCAATCAAACGAAGAAGTGGAAGAAGAAATCTCTATTGGCCGCACCAGCATTTTTAAACGCAAAGGTGCAACTAAAGAAGAAATTGTCCGAATGCGAAAAGACACCATGATTGGCATGGCTTTTTCCCAAATCATCACTTTTTGTATTATTGGCACGGCGGCTAATACCTTTTTTAAAAATGGCATTTTTGATATTGGCAGTACGGCCCAAGCGGCCCAAGCTCTAGAACCGCTCGCCGGCCGGTTTGCCTCTTTAATTTTTAGTATCGGCATAATTGGCACGGGCCTTTTGGCTATCCCCGTCCTTTCCGCTTCAGCTGCCTATGCTTTTTCCGAAGCCTTTAGCTGGAAAGAAGGCTTATACAAAAAATTACGTGATGCCCATGGTTTTTATGGTGTAATTACAATTGCTACCCTGGTTGGCCTGCTAATTAATTTTATCGGTATTAACCCGATTAAAGCCTTAGTGCTGGCAGCAGTTCTAAACGGCATTGTCACTCCCCCGCTTTTGGCTATAATCTTAAAAGTAGCTAACAATAAAAAAATTATGGGCCAGCATAAAAACGGCAAGCTGGCTAATGCTTTAGGTATTTGCACTTTAGTTTTTACTGCCGCTTGTGTGGTTCTAATTTTTACTCTGCAAAAATAATCTTTATTAGAAAATCGGTCGCTAGAGGCGACCGATTTTATTATTATAACAAAATTATTTTCCACGATTTTTTAGATGACGCCAAATATACCAACCAATAGCCAAAACCACTAGGGCCGCCATCAATAAATCAAAATTATGTAACTTAGCTTTAACCAGCTCCCAATTACTCCCCATTTTTACGCCCAGCCAGGCAAATAAAACACACCAAGGAAAAGCACCGACAAAAGTATAAAAAGAAAACTTTTTTAAATCCATTTTAGCAATGCCGGCTGGAAAAGAAATATAAGTTCTAATAACCGGCAAAAGACGCCCTAAAAAAACTGTTAAATCACCGTAGGTACTAAACCACTTATCTGCCAAGTCCAAATCATGCTTAGAAATTAAAATGTATTTGCCATACTTTTCTATTAACGGTCTGCCGCCCTTGGCGCCAAGCCAATAAGCAACTAATGAGCCAAATAAATTGCCCATTGTCCCAACCAAAACTAAAAGCCAAAAAGACATCCTGCCGTCAGCCACCAAAAATCCGGAAAATGGCATAATCACTTCTGAGGGCATAGGCACGCCGCAGCTTTCCAGCGCCATTAAAGCAAAAACGCCGGCATAACCAGAAAAACCAATGACGGCCACGACAAATTGCGATAATAAATCAATAATGTTAGTAATCATACAGATAAATTATACAAGAAAACCAGAATTAAATAAACCATTTTTACAATCTACCCAGATACTAAATCTTTCCCAAAAAAATTAGGGCTACATTATAATGCAACCCTAATTTTATATATGATCTAAATTTTTTCTATTGTTGAATTTCAACTGGCGCTGTATCGGTAGTATCAGTACCCTGGGTTTCAGCCGTACCTTGAGTACCTTGCTGAGCTTGGGCTTCTTGCTGCTGTTTGTAGGTTTGGTATTGAGTTAAAATATCGGCAATATTCATGGCTTGAGGCATAAATAAAGTACCATCTTTTGTGATGTACACTTTTTGATCAGTTGGCTGGCCTTGGCTCATAATAGTCAAAGTGACTTCATATACACCGTTAGTCTCGCTAACGCCTTTCAAAGTAGCTGGACCGACTTGGGCACCATAAACTTCGTTGACAAAGCTTAGCAGCTTACTGCCAGCTTGGTCAGATGTTAAAGTCACCATTTTTGAGCCGACCGCCTTGTTGGCTGAAAATGATTTAGTTAGGACAACGCCAATGACTATTACTAAACCAATAGCTAGAATAATACTAACTATAAGCCAAATATTTGGTTTGTTTGGTTTAGCGGCCACTGGCTTTTCCATTTTTTCCATTGGACTCATAATTTTTATACTTAATTAATAATGATTATATGATATCAAATTTACAATAAATTAACAAGGACAAGGCCTTACTTACCATCAATAATTTTAGCTTTTTTCAACTCTCGGTAAGACAGGAATAAAAAGAACAAAAGTAAAAGCAAAGTGTTTAGCGGACTAAGCCAAAACGGAAATTCTTGACCAAAACTCTCTAAAATCATGATACCACCAAGCATACCGATTGAATACATAGCCCCATTCTTTAGATAAACCAGCTTGGCAATCAAATTAATGCCATGAACTGTAAATTCCCGAACTACTAAAGCGCCAAGGCCGTTGCCCAAAAGAATCAAAGGTACCGAGATCGTAAAAGCAAAAGCACCGATTACACCATCAATGGAAAAAGAAGCATCCAAAACTTCCAAATATAAAATCTTGCTCCAGGCAGAAACATTAGGATCCAAAAGCTGTTTTTCTTTTTCTTCAGCATTTTTTTTAAAACCATCAGTAATAAAAAAGACCGTCATCCCAATTGAAGCCGACAAAGCTAACATCGGGTTTTGTTGAATTGAAAAATAAATTATGGCCGTGAAAAATAACGAAGTCACGGCATAAAACCAAACTCCTTGCCGATGGATAAAGCCTTCCACTAAAAAAGCGTATTTTTTTTCTTCCAAAAAGAGCCAGGATAAAAAAACTGAAAACAAATAAACACCACCGCCAAGCAGTAGTAAAGGCTTTGATGTATCAACTGACTCAGTAATTTTTGGGTCATTGGAAAAAGCAAAAGAGAAAACCTGAATGATTGATAAGGACGGATTGGCAATCCAAACAATAACAAACGGCAAAATACCGCGAACTACCACCACGGCAAGCAAAAGTCCCCAAACCAAAAAAATCCGCCGGAAGCGTTCGGGTAGAGTCTTTAAAACATGAGCATTAACAATGGCATTATCAATACTGCTAATAACTTCAAAAAGGCAAAGACCAAAAATGATAACTAAAAACTCAAAAAGCATAGGAACTGTTTTTATGTTAAATAAAAAAATTCTATCGGTTTATCCTTCTTTATTAATTATAGAGAAAAAATACCTTTTTGTAAATGGTGCTGACTAGCAAAAATCGCCAAAACTAAGCCATTTTGCTATAATATATAAATAGAATAATCATTAACTACTAAATTTATGGCTGGTCTAATCTATTTAATTTCCTTAATCTATTTGGCTGTTGCCAATACCGCCAATCTCAATTTTGGCCAAGAAGTTAGCCTGTTTCTAAACACTGCCTTATTTCTCAATAAATGGCTATTTCTTATCATTTTAACAATTACTTTAGCTGTCTTCCTTGTTGGTATTATTATCACTTTACTCTCAATAATTGTTGGCAATAAGAGATATATTTTAGATAAATTATCTTTTGGTTTGTCGTGTTCTGCCTGCATTACCTTACCAATTCTTTTTCTGCCCATTGCTCAAGGACTGGTTTACTGGGGCAATTACTTAATGGCTAATTCAATTACCGACCAAGGCATTGCCGACCCATTCAAATTTTGGTTTGGCTTAATCCTAACTATCCTCATGATCTGGGGTTAATCCTGCCTTGTTTTTATCTTCCCCCTCACCCGCTAAATTATAGCCTGGACCCTCTCCCACCAAGGGGAGAGGGTGGCTAGGCAAGATGCCTTTATAAAGTTTCCCCTCCCCCCCCTTGCGAAGGAGGGCTAGAGAGAGGGGTACATAAATAGCAAAAGCGGTCTTAATATTAAAAAACAAAAACTTCATTGAAAAGGAAAACGGACCAAAATGCATGCGCAAGTTGGCCCGTTTTGTAATACCCGGATCTTGGCTAAAACTATTAAAAGTTCTGCTTATGATACCGGCCTGTTCTTTTGCTCTTTAGTGGAGTCATGGCAACAGGTACCGTGTGTCAGGTGCGTAGGAGAACTTGGTTACTTCAGCTTGTCGCCGATTTCACCAAGTTTGTTTAGGATTTCGGTTTGGCCCTTCTCGAGGTTTCCTACTCGTTCCTCGAGTCCGCCCAGGCGCTTCTCGTGTTCCTCAAGTTGCGGGGTAAACTTCTCCCACATCTTGGAGTTACCGTAGAACGCGCGGGCGGCTTGGCGCTGGTTAGCAGCAATATCCTCAAACGAATACTGCCGTTTAACCTTGGAAACAATCCAGTGATATCCACCACTGGATCCCTCTGCCTTGATTTCAACATCTGGCAGAGATACTTGGGGCATAGACAGCGCTTGACCCTCTTCAACGCGTATCTTAACGATAGCACCAGAAGGGTCATTCACTTTCGTGAAATTACCATCCGGTTGCTTCTCTTTTAGTGGCAGGGGCGTTACCACAACCGACGTTGTCCACTCATCCGTCTGCATCGCCCAGTCGTAATGACCGGCGCTGATAATCCAGCCTTCGGTGTCAACGATGTTGTTGTCAACGGGAGCAGCCGGGTCGGACGACTTAGAGTCGTTTTTGGCAGGCTTCGCAGCGGGTTTGTTTGCGCTTTTGGCGTCCTGCTGCGTTTCGGCTTTTCCGCTCGGGTCGGATCCATCCGGCCGGTTGCCAAATGCTATTACGGCGATTAGGCCGATAGCTATAGCAACCAGCAGTGCCGCCACAATCACCCCAACCCACCACAGAAGACCCTTGTCCTTTTTATCGGACTTTGCCTTGCTTGGAGTGGTGGCATTGGCCGCCGATTTTGAATGACCGGATTCGCCAATGAAAATCGGAGCGTCCACATTCAAGTCATGACCCACCGGCCCAACTTTTTTGCGTTTGGCCGCGGTTGGCGAGGAATTTGGCGCAGGAGCGGCAGTCGGGGCAGGGGCAGGGGCAGGGGCAGGAGCGTTGAGATCAAGGTCTTTCAACCCCGACATCAACGTATCCTCTTCTTCGTCATCGCCTTCTTCGCCATCATCTATAGGGATGATGTCTGCAATTGGCTCCGGCTCCAGAGGAGCAGGTACCGGTTCGGGCGACGGCGGGTCCAGATGAATAGATTCCGTAGCATCCGCTGGCAGTGCTGGCTTGGGAGCTTCGGGCTCTAATGCCTGAAGCACCTGCTCCAACGTTACCATGAGACTGTCTGTGCTCTGAGGCTGCTGCTCCGACTCTGGCAACTGATTATCGCCAGAGTCACCCGCGACGAGAAGCTGGCCTATTTCCGTTGGCCCCAGCGGCGGCTGACCTGAATCCTGTTCGGCAACGGCGGCGGCTGCGAGAAGCAGTTCCAGTTCGGGGGACACTTGTTCCCCTTCCGTTTGCGCCACCGGCTCTTCCAAATCTTGGATAACCGTCTCTTCCGGCGGTTCAAAGTTCAAACCTCCAGAGTCCGACGGCGTTTCTTCAAAATCGCTGAGTGATGGTAAGGACACGCCTTCTGGCGGCTTGATTTCATCTTTGAGATCCTTGTCGGGCATGGCTTAACTCCTTCTCAGTTATTGCCCATCATTTCAAAGGTTGGCAGCGGCCAGCCACAAACAGGTGACTGACCGCGTTCGTTCATACTGCTGCGCGGGGCTTCAAATTCACCTTGATGGTGATTGTCGCCCCAGGGACAGTGGGTGGAACCAGGAACCGAATAGTCGGTGTCCCGGTCAACTTTGGCAATTCAGAACCATCTTTCAACAGTTCCCATTGCCCGTTATTGACACTCCAGTTTGTTCCCGGAGCGCCACCCCAATTGATCGTATACCCATTGGTGTCTCTGTCCAAAGACCGATGGTGCCAGCCTGGGGTTTGTTGACCCGGCTTGGCAACGATCTGCCAGATTTCTTCGGTTGGGCTGGCGCTGATCTTGAGCCACTGGTATGTGGCTGGATCAACGGCGGGTTGGCTAATGCAGTCAACCGGCACCCAAACGATGTCGTTTGATCCAAACGGCGGTTTGTCCACCGCTTTCCATTTCAGATTACTCCATACCCCTTCTTCAACAGTCGGGGCAGCGGGACGGTAGTGAACAAGCTGACCATTGGCCAGTTGTCCAATCACCGCGCCTAAAGCGTCTCGGCACTCAACACCATCGGGCCCGGCAATGATCGATCTGATCTCGTACGAGACCGTCCGATCCGCCTGCTCAGCCGTGTTTTTGTCCAAGGCAATTATCGCCGCGGCCATCTTTTGCATTTCTGCTCCTGATGTCGCGCGACTCATCTGCTCTTGGAGTGCCTTCTGCTGGGGGGACAATACGGTAGGAGGGGCGGGAGGGGCCATTTTAGCTTTCGCTTGGACGGCCACAAAATCCCGATGGGTTTGAATTGCCCCGTCAAATCCCCTCACCACCAGTGACGGTAAATAGATTAATCCTAACACAATGATTAATCCTAACACGATATACCGACCGATGGTTTGCCAAACTGCCATTAAAATACCTGCAACTTTACTCATGGCTTTATTCCTTCTTGGTTGCCATTTTCCAAAGACTACAAACGACCAGCTAAAACAGATAGCCAGTCGATTCCTTTTTCTCTATATAGTAACGGGTTGTCAAAGACCCGGAATTTCTGCCGAATTCTTCATTAAACAGAATATTATATAATAGCATATTTTAAAAAGTTTGTCAATAACTATATCGCTTTAACAAGCCAAAAAAAGAAAAAATGGCTAAAATTAGAAAAAATTAGCCAAAAGAAAAAGGCTAACTAAAGTGATATAATCACCTAGCTAGCCTAACAATCTACAATGAACAAAACTACTTTTTGCCACCACCTTTCTTGGCGTGGCCACCACTTGCTGGTGCAGCCGGCGGCTTACCACCACCCTTATCGCCTTGTGGTTTTTTTCCTTCCTGGCCTTTTTCAGCCTCTGGATCCGTAGTCTTTGCTTCAACCACCTGATCGCCAATAGCGGAAATCGGGATACCACCTAAAGCTCCGACAACGTTGATCATGTTGGGAACTTCCCCACCGCTACCAGAGGTGATAACCAGCTTACCACCAAACGCGGTCGCAAGCCTGATGGCCATATCACCCTGGAAGGCAATCGTACCGCCAGGAGCATTTAGTTGCTCTCTAATGAGCCGAAGCGCTTCGGCTTTGCCCTGAGCAGCGGTGATTGTAGCGGCTTTTTCATACTCAGCCGCGGTCAAAGCGGCTGCACCTTCCGCCGCAGCAACCGTCCTTTTTGCAAACGAATCAATTAAAGACCGGTCTTTGGGCTGAAGGTCTTTAACTGCGACGGCCAAAATCAGGAAGCCGAAGCGCCGCAGGATTGTATCGGCCGCCGTGCCCGACTTAAAAAGGTTGAATGGATCTTTTTTCCCTGCCTCAGGTTCCGGTTCAGAATTAAGACCCAAAAGTTCAGCCAACTTGTTATTCAACTGGAGTTGGATTTGCGGATTCATCACATGAACTACATTTCCAACACTATCGGGTTTGCCTGACCTAACAGCCTCCTCGCTCCAATAGTTCAATTCCGTAATGGCTAACCGCAAACATTCGAGGATCAACATATAGGTTGATTCACCCGTGTACTGCGTTCCATATACTGCCGCCCAAGGCCAATAGACTTCCAAACGTACATTCAGCCAAATCAGTACGTCAATTGGATCCTTGGTCATTACTGTTGGAATTACCCCCGCAATGACCTCTTCCCCCTTTTTTGGATCAACAGGATTTGGCGCTTCCTCGGGCGTAAGCTGTAGCGGTATTTCCCTAAGGGAAAGAAATCTCACTGGTTCTCTCTCTGGATTGACCTCGTCGGCATGCTTTGAATACCAAGGTGTCCGTAGCTTAATCTTCCACGGCCAGGCAGTCCAACCGAGAAAATAAATACCTATGCCTGGCGGCAAAATTATATACTGGCAACCAAGGCTTTTGGCTAAACTAATGAAATGATCTCGCCTGAGTGGTTCGTTACAATTGATAATGCATAGGTAAAATGCCTTATCTCGTTCAACGAATGCCGCCGTCATTTCGTCCAGTCGTACCCACCACCAGCCTAAATCAGCCATTGGCCGAATAATCTGGTCGCAGACAAAATAACCAACGACCGCAGCTATTGTCCAGCCCAAAAACAGCAAGGGCAAATTCCACGGCCAGTACACCAGATTCAACACCAACACCGAACCAATTGCCAAGGCCACACAACCAAGCAACCAGAGCAGTTTTTGATACACTGCCTGCTTTAGTTGCTCTATCTGATAGGCCACGGCTGCTTCGCCGTCATTTGGGTTTGGCGATTTTAGCACCGGAATAAATATGGCATACCACAACATTCCAATGAAAAATACCACGCCCGCTGACAGCAATAATTGGCTGGCTAAACCAGGCAACTGCTCACCAAACCAAGACACTAACCCAATAACAACCAGGGCCAGTACCATTCCACTAATCGACAAAATCCTGTTCATACAACATTCTCCTCGTATACGCCAAAAAGGCGCTGTTTTTCAGCCTTCAATCTCTATGTGAACTCAACTTAACAACCAATTGTTAAGGAGCGATTTATTCAACCTCAATACTAACTGAGGTGATTTTTGACAATACCATACTAAATTGACTTTGTCAAGTCAAAATACAACAAAAAATACCTTAGCCAAGGTATTTTCAACCAATAAAATTTTAAAAATTATTTATGTTCCGGTCAAGGCTTTAATTACAAATGTCACTAAAGCATAACTGGCAAAAATTATTGCTAGACCAAAAGAAGCCCATAATACCATGTCTTTTCCTTTCTTAATCTTTTCTTCACTACCCGCCGAAGTCACCCAATAAACACCACCTAAAATAAATACTCCCAAAGCCAACGAACCGACAAGGCCAAGAATTGCCTTGATTACATTACCAATAATATCGCGCGGGTCATTAATGCCGCCTAACGGATTTTGAATACCAGTGCTTTCAGAGCCACCGGTTTGGCCACTAGCTTCAGTGCTATCACCAGTTCCGCCACTAGCTGACTGAGCCAAAACAAAGCTAGGCATCAATAAACTTATTAACGTCAACAAAACAAGAATAGTAAAAAAATATTTTATTTTCATAGCTAATTTAATTATAAATCAGTGGCCTTGGGGTGTCAAACAACTCCGCGAACCCGGTTTGAGACTAACGAGGCTTATTTCTTTTTATTAATAACACCAAGCTGACAATAATTACTGCCAAACTGACTAAAATCGGCAGCCGAACACCAAAAATAATTAAAGTTTGGTCAACTCGCAAAAATTCCAGCCCGATTCTGATTGATGAATAAATGATTAAATAAACTAAAAATACTATGCCCGATTTTTTATTTTTCAACCGATAAAACAAAAATAACAAAACAAAAAAATTAAGTAAGTCCAGGGCTGATTCGTAAAAAAAAGTCGGCTGAAAGTATTGAAAGTTTAAATATTGGCTTGGCCGGTTGGCTAAACTAATCGGAATGCCCCAAGGCAAATCAGTTGGCTTACCAAAAACTTCTTGATTGAAGTAATTGCCCCATCTGCCTATTGCTTGGCCTAAAGCCAAGGCTGGCGCGATTAAATCCGCCCAAAGCCAAAAGCTTATTCTTTCTCTTCCTCTCTCCCCCTTGGGGAAGAAGGTTAGGGTGAGGGGGTGAGTATAAAATATTAGTACTAAGATGCCGGCAAAAATTGCGCCATGAATTGCCAAACCGCCGTGCCAAACTGCAATTATCTCAAAAGGATTGTGATAATAATAATTCCAATCCAAAAAAACCGCATAAACTCTGGCACCCAACAAACTAAAAATCAACAAATAAAAACCAAGATTATAAACCTCGTCTGAATCAACGGCTAGACGCTTAGCCAGTTTTAGAACTACCAAAAGTCCTAAAACCGCGGCTAAAACAATAAAAACCCCGTACCAATGAATCTGCAAAAATCCAAGTTGGAACAAAATCGGCTGGGGTAAATAATGATGAAAAAAGTTTATCATAATTTAATTCTAGCATAGATAGTTTTAAAGATAAAAAATGGGTCCAGTGAAAAACACTGAACCCTTAAATTAGCGACCTATGCCGCTTCAGCAAGTAGCAAAATAAAACTGTCGGGCTCGGCGTTTAGTACAAGGCTGTCTGTCCTTACCAACCTTACTTGGACGCCGACAAGATACTGTGCCTTTACCAATACCACTTTTTTGGCCTTTGGCGCGGGCAAATAAATCAATGACTGGCTCGCTGACACCAGATTTGGTCATAACGTTCTCCAATTAAGTTCGATCTACTCAATCCAAACAGAAAAACACATGAACGTTACGATCTGGCCATAGGCGGCCCATGCTTTTGATTGCCCAAGGGAACCACCTCCTTTCTCTCTTGGGATAACCTAAATTATCACAGTTTCTCCCAAAAAGTCAAGCGGGAGGATAAAAATTAACCTTATTAAAAAACGAGGTTTATCTCGCCAACAAAAAACTAATTTAAGCTAATTACTTTCTCCTCAGTTTCTTTTCTTGGGCCAAAATATCTAAAGTGGTTTTAACTACCGTGTCGGGATTTAAAGAAATACTGTCAATTCCTTCTTTAACTAAAAACTCGGCAAAGTCAGCAAAGTCCGAAGGCGCCTGGCCGCAAATTCCAATTTTTCGTTTTTTCTTTTTAGCAATTTTGATGACTTGAGAAATTAATTTTTTTACCGCTGTATTACGTTCATCATAAACATGGGCGACTAATGATGAATCCCGATCTACGCCCAAAGTCAATTGAGTCAAATCGTTTGAACCAATGGAAAAGCCGTCAAAAATATCACAAAATTCTTCAGCTAAAATCACATTAGCAGGAATTTCGCACATGACATAAACTTCCAACTCGCCCGCCGAAGCTTTAGCGGAGGCGGGATCATCATTACCCTGCTTCAAACCATTTTGTTTCATTATTTCAATTACTTTTTTGCCTTCTTCAACGGTCCGACAAAACGGAATCATTACTTTGATATTTTTTAAACCCATGATGTTGCGAGCTTTGACCAAAGCCTTGCATTCCAAAACAAAAGCCGCTTGATATTCTTTGGCATAATACCGAGATGCCCCGCGCCAGCCAATCATCGGGTTGGATTCAAGCGGTTCAAACTGTTTGCCGCCAATCAAATTGGCATACTCATTGGTTTTAAAATCAGACAACCGGAAAATTACTTCCTTGGGATAAAAAGCGCAGGCAATTTGAGCCATGCCTTCGGCCAATTTATCAACAAAATATTGACTTTTATCTTTATAACCAACAGTTAACTCTGAAATCTTTTTGCGCGCGGCTTGATTTTTTAATTTGTTAAAATGCAACAAGGCCAAAGGGTGAATTTTTATATGGTTATTGATAATAAATTCTTCCCGAGCCAAACCCACGCCGTCGTTGGGAATAAAAGAAGAAGCAAAGGCAGTGTCTGGCTGGCCGATGTTGAGCATAATTTTGGTTTTGGGCCGCTGCAAAGTTTTTAAATTGGTTTTTTTAACTGTAAACGGCACTAATCCGTCATAAACGTAACCAGTCTCCCCTTCAGCACAAGAAATTGTCACCTTTTGGCCAGGTTTAATTTTCTTAGTCGCCAAATCAGTGCCCACCACGCATGGAATACCTAATTCACGAGAGACAATGGCGGCATGACAAGTCCGGCCACCGCGATTCGTAATAATACCCGAAGCAATTTTCATAATCGGTTCCCAATCCGGATCAGTCATTTCAGTAACCAAAATTTCACCCGGTTTAAACTTCCTTATTTGCTTGGTATTAGAAATAACATTAGCAATGCCCCAAGCAACTTTGGTCCCAACCGGAGCACCCCTAACTATTACTTTGCCCCGTTTTTTAATCTGATATTCTGCCAAAACCGATAATTGCTTTGTCGTATGAATAGTTTCAGGCCGCGCCTGCAGAATAAAAAGTTTTTTGGTTTTGCCGTCTTTGGCCCATTCAATATCCATTGGCCGCTTGTAATGATTTTCAATAATCACTGCCCATTTCGCCAACTGCAAAATTTCTTTTTCGGACAAAACATATTGCTGCTGTTCGGCCTGGGTTGTATTAACATTTTTAGTAAATTTACCGTTCTGATTGCCGTAAATCATCTTTATCTTTTTACTGCCTAACTTTTTGGAAACAATCGGCTTAAAACCCTGATTCAAAGTCCCTTTAAAAATATAAAATTCATCGGGATTAACCTGACCTTTTACTACATTTTCGCCCAGACCCAAAGAGGCATTAATTAAAACCGTACCGGAAAAACCAGTTTCTGTATCAATGGTAAACATCACGCCCGAGCAGGCTTTGTCGGAACGAACCATTTTTTGCACGCCAATAGACAAACCAACCTTAAAATGATCAAAGCCTTTATCCGCCCGATAAGAAATTGCCCGATTGGTAAATAATGAAGCAATGCACTTGCGACAGGCATCAATCAAAACCGTTTGGCCAGAAACATTTAAAAAACTTTCCTGCTGACCGGCAAACGAAGCCCCGGGCAAATCTTCAGCGGTGGCCGAAGACCGAACCGCCACGTCAACATTCTTGCCATACTGCTTTTCCAATTTTTGGTAAGCCTTAATAATCTGCCGGGTTAATTCTTTTGGCAATGGGGTTTTTAATATCAATTCCCTGACCCGATGACCGTGGCTCATTAAATTATTAATATCAGCCACATCCAAATCAGCCAAAATCGTTTTAATTTTTTGGTCCAAACCTGATTGTTTAAGAAAATAAAAATAGGCTTGAGCGGTAACCGCAAAGCCATTAGGTATTTTAATGCCCTGGGGCACTAATTTTTGATACATTTCACCTAAAGAGGCATTCTTGCCCCCGACCTTAGAAACATCTTTAATCGTCAATTCATCAAACCAATAGATAAACTTCTTTTGGACTAACATAAACTAGCTTTTAGCTGTTAGCCATTAACTTTTAGCAACTACTACAAGCTACAAGCTACAAGCTACAAGCTAGATAGTTTGAACTTTAACTAAGTTGGTTTGGCCCAAAAAGCCAAACGGATGACCGGCGGCAATTACCACAATATCGCCCTTCTTAGCTAATTTCTGGCTCAGTAATAATTTTTCAATTTTAGCAATCAATTCGTTAAAATTTGCCACAAATGGTAAATGATATGACTGTACGCCCCAACTTAAGCAAAGTTGATTTCTGGTTTTTTCCGAAGCCGCAATCGCAATTACCGAAACGCCAGATCGGTACTTGGAAATTGAACGAGCGGTAAAACCGGAGGTGGTGGCGCAAACAATTAGTTTTGCTTTTACTTCTGAGGCAATATTTTCCACAGCATGAGAAACTGTTTCGGTTATACCGGTATTTTTGTTTAGAGTATCTTCAATTTTTTCGTGCTCCTTAATTTCCATACTTTCAACTTCATTGGCAATTTTAGTCATAACTTGAACCGCTTTAAGCGGATATTTGCCAGTGGCAGTTTCACCCGAAAGCATAATCGCATCGGTACCATCCAAAATTGCATTGGCCACATCAGAAACTTCCGCTCTGGTTGGCACCGGGTAACGAATCATTGAATCAAGCATTTGCGTCGCTACAATCACGGGCTTAGCTTCTTGAACGCAGCGCCGAATAATCTTTTTTTGAATTAACGGTAAATCTTCTAGCGGCACTTCCAAGCCTAAATCACCTCGGGCAACCATTATCCCATCGGCCGCAGCCAAAATTTCTTCAAAGTGAGAAACTGCTTCGGGCCGTTCAATTTTGGCAATAATTTTTGTATGCGTGCCCGGCCAATTACCGCTTCGTTTCGGTTTTTTAAAATCTTTGGTCTTTTGGCCTAAGCGCACTTCCGTATTATGAATAATTTTTCTTAGTTCAATAATATCTAAAGCGTCTTTGACAAACGACAAGGCGACAAAATCAACATTTTCTTTTAACCCAAAAGCTAAATCCTCACGGTCTTTGTCGGTTATTGGCGCAGCGGTAATGTGCGATTTGGGAAAATTCATTCCTTTATGAGAATTAATTACATCACCCACTTTAACTTCGCATTGAATAGCCTTACTTTTTATAGCTAAAACTTTTAATTCAATTTTGGCATCATCAATTAAAATCGGATCGCCAGCTTTCAAATCGCGGTACAAGTCCGGATACTGAATCGGAATAAAAGTTGAAACATCCTTTAGAGAAATTTTAAAATTTTCCGGCACTAAATAAATTTTTTGCCCCGCTTCGACTTTGATTCCTTCTTTAGCAATATCACCAGTCCGAATTCTTGGACCTTGCAAGTCTTGCAAGATTGCTACGGGCTGGCCTAATTTGGCTGCCACCTGACGAATATTATTTATCAATAAAGAATGATGTTTGTAACTGCCATGAGAAAAATTAAGCCGGGCAACATTAAGACCAGACTTAATCATCTGTTCAATTTTAGTTTTTGTTTCCGAAGCCGGACCAATAGTACAAACGATTTTGGTTCTTTTCATAAATTTTAAGCAAGATAAGTAATAAGCGAGATAAGCAAGATAAGCCTTAAATTTTTACTTATCTTGCTAAAAACTTATCTTATCTATCTTGCTGAATTATAGCTTAAGAGTCTTTATTATCCAATCACCCAAATTTTTTGCCAAGTCAGCAGCAACTGGCAAAGGCCATTTCTCACCCTGCAAGGCTTTGATAATGCCGACAATTGCCGTAATACCAATTAGAATATTAAGCAACCAACCAACTACCGGGATAAAACAAAGAATAACGGAAACCACAAAAAGCAATATTCCTTGATTAGCGTGAAAACGAACGAACTCATTATTTTTTCGGGCAGCCAGGGCAACTAGGCTTAAGATCCAAAGATAGCCAACTGCGGCCCAAATTTTTTCCTCAGAATTAATGTTTTTTGTTTCGGCCATAAATTTTAGGAATTAGTAATTAGGAATTAATCTAATTATACCATAATTAACAATTAACGGCAAAAGATACAAAATTAAAATTATATCTTTCTAGTCTCACAAAATCCTTGGCTGCTGCCTAAAAGATTTAGCTGCCTGCCAAATAATTTGAAACTGACTTTTCATCATCTCGGCCAACTCCTGGCTTTCAACTAAAAACCCAAAGCTTTCTTTACTGGAAGAAATGAATCTGACTGTATTGCCATAAATTGAATAGCCCAAAGTAAAATCAACACCAGCCGGAGCAATTCTTACTTCCCTCTTCAAATTTTGTGCCGCCAGCAAAAAGGGATATTTTTTTAAATCTGGCACCTGGGCTTTGGGCCAAATCACTTTTAAACTAATATTCTGCTGCTGTCGTTTTTGATGAAAATCTTTGATAAATTCCGCGCCCAAAAGTTCAATCATTTTTTTAATTGGCCAGTAAGCCATAACTTCAATGTTGCGGTAAAGCAATATATCTTTCATCATTTGTTGCAATTCTTTTTGACCGGTATAAAGTTGTAATTTTGGGGTTAATGATTTGCTCTGGTTTTGGTATTGCTTTTTTAAACTTTCCAATTCCAAACCAGCGGCTGAAATTTCTTTTTGCTTTTCTTCAACCAAGAGTTGTATTTTTTCCGGTATTGCAGCAACAAATGCTTTAGTGCCGCCTTTCAAAGTTTCACTGACTAAGCCAACTTCAATTAAATGTTTAAGTAAATCATAAACCGAAGTCCGGCTAATCCCGGCTTGTTTGGCTAATTGGCTGGCACTCATTAAACCACTGGTAAAAAGCTGGCTGAACAATTCAGCCTCAATTGGTTTTAAATTAAATAAGGCTAATAATTTGTTGGGTTTCATA
The DNA here is from genome assembly GCA_041649675.1 of Patescibacteria group bacterium. Classification (GTDB taxonomy): domain Bacteria; phylum Patescibacteriota; class Patescibacteriia; order Buchananbacterales; family UBA6539; genus JBAYJS01. The sequence continues at coordinate 29,260 of JBAZMQ010000012.1, forward strand.
GATTTTTTAATAATAAAAAGGAATTTTGACACCAAAAAATAATTGATATGTCATTTCGAGGCCACAAGCGTAGTAAAGAGGCCGAGAAATCTCATAATAGTTTGGTTCATATCAAAGTATGATGAGATTTCTCCCTCCAAAAAAAGATTCGGCACGGTCGAAATGACAATGCGAGGTTAGGCTTTAGCTGCTCGGCAGTGATGTTTTTGCCAAGGCAAAGTTTTATAGAGTTCGCTACTGTTGTCGAATTTTCACGACACAGTTTACAATACTCCCCTTTTGACGCAAAGTCAAGGCAGGAAGAGGAAGATAAAACGCTCTTCACAACTGATAAAAGAAAGGGTTAATAGAATGTCAAAGCTTAATCAGAGAAGTTGGGGCATTGAATATGAACCGAATATGAACCGTATGGTTAATTACACTCTTTGTCCATATGAGTCATGCAGTCATCAGCAAGAAGATGGGTTTCTTTGTTGCATTGTTGGCTATGACAAAGATTCTAACTTGTTGATCGTAAGGTGTCCAGTTTGTCTACGGTACTCTACGATGCATGGACAGAAAGGGACATTCCAACTCCTTGAATTGAATGCTCACGAATCCATAATTGGGGAAAGCGGGGACTTGAAATGGTTAAAATACCCGGAGACCTATAAAGCAATGTGTCAGTGCATCGAAAAAGTATTTAAGGAATACGAAGACCTGCTTAAGCTCCACCTAAAAAGGCTCCAGTCTAAATTGAATGGTATAATCCCTAACATTGATTTTGATTCATCTTGGGATTTAAGAGGAGACGAACGACTGAGTTGTTACTCCACAGCCACCAATCTTGGAGCACTAAAGGACATTTTAGGAATTTCTGACCTTGAAGCTAAAAGGATTAGAGAAAAAGTAAGTAACGAATTGTATTCTAGGGAGAAAAGGCAGTCATGAGAGTCACTAGACCGGTTTTTATCATTGGCTGCAACAACAGCGGCAATTCAATTCTGGCCAAAGCTCTGACGAGTCATCCTAATCTCTGCGGACTACCAGACTTAGAAAAACCAGACGGTTATGGGCAATATCATCATTTAGAGATGCAAGACTTGCCCGATATGCCTAAGGAGCTAACTCATTTTCTAGGCAAAAAAACTGCCAGACTTTGGGCAGCAAACCAATTTCAGGGAGTACTAACTGTAACGGAAAAAAATTTCACCATTGCCATGGCTCGCCAAACCGAAACGGTGCTTAGTAAGTTCAACCAAAATGACAAACGGCTAGTTTTGACCAGCCCGGCCAACTTGATGCGCGTCAGGTTGTTATTGAGAATATTTCCTGATGCCAAATTCATCGCTTTAGTTCGAAATCCCTTTGCCGTAGTCGAAGGAACAATCCGCAAGCGCCGTCACGATCCGCAACGGCCATGGATTTCAGGCATGGCAACCACTGTTCGACAGGCAGCCGAACAATGGGAAAATGCTAACGTTCTATTATTGCTGGCGGAAAAATTTTTAGGTCGGCGCTTGATCATCGTTCATTATGAGGATTTGGTAATTAAAACTCAAACTACCCTCAACCAAATTTGGTCTTTCCTTAATCTAAGTGGCAGAAAACCGGTTCTGCCTCAGTTTAAACAAGACCTTAACCAAATCCAAACCCAGCGTTTAACCGACGCAGATCGTAAACTAGTACAACGGATCTGTTGGCCGATGATGTATTATTTTGGTTATGCCACGGATCAAAACATCAGAAGTTAAGATACCAACTCTTAACTTCTTTTTTATTTATTCCGTTAAAAATTCAAAAACTTTTAGCGTGGGCTATACCAAAAGCCGAGGCATTTCCACCCCGGCTCTTCTTTATTATTTGAAATTTGAAATTTGGGATTTTGAATTTCCCGCCTAGCGGGCTCTACATCATTCCCATACCGCCCATACCCGGCATGCCACCATGGTTGTGTTCGTCTTCCTTTTGCGGTAAATCGGTAATCACGGTTTCCATAGTAATTAAGGTGGAAGCAATTGAATTGGCATTTTCCAAAGCGGTCCGGGTGACTTTCATCGGATCAACAATTCCGGATTTAAGCATATCAACTTTTTTACCGGTATTAAAATCATAACCGGAGTTGGCATCTTTGATATCTTTAATTTCGTTTAGAATCAAAGAAATATCTTTAATGCCGGCATTAGCCGCAATTTGCCTTAAAGGCGCGGACAATGATTGCTGAATAATTTTGGCACCAATCTTTTCATCATCGGTTAATTCAATTCCCTGCTCTTTAAGTAAATCATTCAAAGCATTAGCCACTTTAACTAAAGCGGCTCCACCACCAGGGACGATACCTTCTTCAACCGCTGCCTTGGTAGCATTCAAAGCGTCTTCAATTTTAAATTTCTTTTCTTTCATTTCGGTTTCAGTGGCCGCACCGACTTTAATTACACCAACGCCGCCGGAAAGTTTGGCTAAGCGTTCATGTAATTTTTCTTTATCAAAATCGGAATCAGACATTTCATATTCTTTTTTAATTTGCGCGATCCTGTCGGCAATTTTCTTTTTATCACCCTTACCGTCAATAATTGTAGTGTATTCTTTAGTGGCAACAACTTTGCGAGATTGGCCCAGATGTTCTATATCGGCTTTTTCCAGTTTTAAACCGACATCTTCGGAAATTAGCGTGCCACCAGTTAATGCGGCAATATCAGCTAACATTTCTTTTCTGCGGTCGCCAAAGCCCGGCGCTTTCACGCCTAAAACATTAAAAGTACCGCGTAATTTATTAACCACAAAAGTCGCTAAAGCTTCGCCGTCAATTTCATCGGCAATAATTACCAATTCCTTCTTGCCGCTTTGAGCAATTTTTTCCAAAAGCGGTAAAATGTCATGAATGGCTGAAACTTTTTGATCAGTAATTAAAATATAAGGTTCTTCGAAATCCGCTTCCATTCGTTCGGCGTTAGTCACCATATAATGAGAAATGTAACCTTTGTCAAAGCGCATCCCTTGGACCACTTCTTTTTGCAAACCAAAAGTTTGGCTTTCTTCAACCGTAACTACGCCGTCTTTACCAACTTCTTCCATAATGTCGGCAATCATTTCGCCAACTTGCGGATCCAAAGAAGAAATAGTAGCCACTTGAGCCACTTCCTTTTTATCTTTAATCGGCTTGGTAATCTTTTTCAAACCTTCAATCGCGGCATTGACCGTTTTTTGCATTCCACTCTTTAAAGATACCGGATCGGTGCCAGCCGCCACGTTTTTCAAGCCTTCTTCAATAATGGCTTGAGCTAAAACCGTTGCCGTGGTGGTACCGTCGCCAGCCACATCATTGGTTTTTTCCGCTACTTCTTTAATTAAAGAAGCGCCGACGTTTTCAAATTTATCTTCCAGCTCAATTTCTTTAGCAATGGTTACGCCGTCATTGGTAATTACGGGCGAACCAAACCCTCGGTCCAAAACCACGTTTCGGCCCTTGGGACCCAAACTGACTTTAACGGCATTGGCCACTTGGTCAATTCCGCGTTTAATTTTTAATCGGGCATTTTCCCCGAAAAGTAATTGTTTAGCCATAGACTTATAAATTATTAATTTTTAATTTCAAATGAATTTAGAATTTCGAAAATTGATGCAAAATTCAAAATTTATTCAATGACCGCTAACACGTCTTCATCGGACAAAATTTTATATTCTTCTTTATCAACTTTTACTTCTTCGCCGGCATATTTACCAAAAATTACTTTATCACCGACCTTCAAACCAAGTTTAATAATTTTCTCACCATCACCGATGGCTAAAATCTTTCCTTCAGCCTTTTTCTCTTTATCAACGGTGTCGGGCAAGATAATACCTGATTTTGTAGTTTCTTCTTCAGTCATCGGGGCAACTACAACCCGATTGCCTAATGGTTTTAATTTCATATTGTTTGCTTAATTATTAATTTATCCTTCAAGCTTTTTAAGATATATACATAAAACATAGCAAAAAATTAGGTGTGGGGATAAATTAGCACTCTAACTTAAAGAGTGCCAATACTAATATGTTATTTAATCTTACTCCCTCTGTCAAGAGGTGTCAATAAGAATGGGTTGACAAAATAATAAATATATGATATTATCATTTGTTGCATCTGCAACCAACATAGAAAGGATAAAACCCATGGAACTGCCAGAAAAACTTCATCATTATCTTGACGAAGTAAAAAATGCCACAAATTTTGGCTTGACTTACTGGAAGGTGATTCTCGGAATCATCAACCAGTTCGTCAAAAAAGGGGTAATTACCCTAGAACAGATCGGCACCACTGCCGCTGAAGTATCGAGGATCGAGACGGCTTATGCCTCCATACCCGAACTTCAATGAACTCTGCTCAAAACGATTTAAACCGCCAATCTAAAACAAACGACAATAAGATTGGCGGTTCTCTTTATTTCAACTTATTTAAATCTAGCTGTTTTAGATTCAAACCTAAAACCAGCCAAAAAATTATCACGCCGCAATACAGCGTCCAAAAGTAATGATCAAAAAGACTCATTACTAAAATTGAAAACAAAGTTAGAAGTAAAATTACTTTTTCTAAGGTTAAAACGGATTTAATCAAAAATATAATTAGTAATAATAGGATTAAGTAAAAAATTGCCGCGCCAAAAATTCCGACTTCAGCCGGCACCAAAAGATAAATATTATGAACCGGCTGATAATAATAACCCGGCCAAGTGGAATTAATTTTTTGATAAATTCCCAATGTATAATTACCAATCCCCTCGCCCATTAACGGCAAATCTTTAATTAGCTGCCAAGACTGGTTGGCAAAAGCCACCCGTAATTGAATTGATTCAACTTCGGTGTTTTCTTGGCCGCGAAATCTGGCAATTAATGGATTATGTAAATTTACGCCTAAAATTAAAACCATTAAAAAAATCAGCGAAAGAATTTTTAAAAATGTTTTATTCCAAAGATAATATTTTTTTTGCCAAAGCCAAGCACCTAAAACTCCGAAGCTAAAAATTAAAGCCACCCAAGCACCCCGCGAAAATGTAAAAAATAAACCCGGTGTAATTGCCAGCAAGCTAAACAAAACAAAAATTCTTTGCTTTTTGGTTTTGGCCAAAAAAGCTAAATATAACAAAAACAACAAAGAAATAGCCAAAAAACCACCTAAAATATTAGGATGAGGAAAACTACCATAAGCCCGAAGCCATCTTTCACCGACGGTTTGAACAATGACTGATCCGCTGACGGTTGATAAATGTTCAGCTAACCCCAGCCACTTATTGGCAAAGACATATTGAGAAAAAAACTGCCAGCTGGCAAATATTCCCTGAACCGCACCGGAAGCAACTAAACAGATGGCAATCTTTTCCAACTTAAAATCAAAAACTAAAATCATTGAACACATGGCTACGGCCTCAAGCAAGGTAAACCAACGGTTGTAAGCTAGACTGGCATCAAGAGCCCAAAAAACTGAAAGGCCACAAATAAAAACAAACAAAATAATTAGCCAATAAATTAAAACTTCTGGTTTTTTAAGTTTTGAAATAAAGCCACTAAAGCTAAATTTTTGTAGCTGCTTGGTTTTAAGCAACCAAAAAAGATAAAGAATTAATGTTAACCAAAGCAAAATTTCGGTGCCATACAAGCTATACCGGCCGTATTCCCAAATATAACCATTAATAGAAGCGTCATGCCAAATCAACCTGGTGTTCCAGGGCAGAAAAAAAACAAAAAGATAAAAGCTTAATTTAATTATTTTCTCTAATTTTTCCATTGGCTTAAAAACAAAATTAACGATTAAAACCAAAGTTAGCCAAGGCTTTACGCCACAAAGATTGATACTCAGCCCGTCGGTCATTTTCATGAAATTTAAGCATTGTATCATTAACAATAACATTGGTATTTGCCACCAAACCATCGGCGGCAATTCTTTTTTTCATTTTTTTCAGCTCCATTGCTTTGGCTAAATACTCAAAAAATCCGCCAATGAAATCCCCCAATAAAAATTCGTCTATTTTTTTCAAACCTTTAGCAAGGTTATTGTCAGAAACAAAACGTCGGTTAGTCATGCCAGCCGCATAAAAATTTGGCAGCTGATTTACCAGCCAGCTATTAGCGGCTAAAAAATCCTGATAGACACTATTACCATAAACCGGCGCTAAAGTGACCAACCAATAGTTTAAATAAATATCATCGGGTTTCAAAGCAATGTCTGATAAATTCAAATGATTGTCAGAAATATAAAAGCTTAAGCAAACCCGATCGGCAATTTTTTGGTCATGCCGCCTAATACCAAATAAACTAGTAATTAATGTTATAACTAACCGCGACCACCAAAGCCGGCCATTCTTTACAATAATAAAAAAATCAATATCGCTAACCGGCGTTGCATTATTGTAGCCAACCGTATTACAAACAGCAATCATTTTGATAAAGGCCAAATGTTGTAATTGTTTAATTGTTTTTAAGGCAATCTTGAATTTTCCTTCGGCAATTTGGTAACGATCAAGCCGAGTTCTAATAATCTTTGGCCGGCCCCGCAAAAAATAAAAGCCATTCTTTGTTTCAATATAGCCTTGCAAATCACTGCCCCCAAGCGCTTGAATAATATTAATCAACTTATATTTATCCTTTTGACTGCCAGTAAGATACAGCCATTTGTAAACTTCCACCAAAGTTAATGGGTATTCAAAAATGTCAAAAAAAGCCACTGTTTCTAAAATGGCTTTTTGCAGTTCATTAAATTGGATATTATTACTCATCTTGTTTTGGTTTTTCAATCTGTGTTATTTCAATATTACTTTCAACGCCGGCAATTTTTACCACATCCTTGTCAATTTTTTTAAACTCTTTAGCCGCCGCATTGTACATATTTACTGTGGTTGATAAATTATTTCCTAATTTTTCTAAATAAGTTGAGTAACTGCCCAAATGCCGGCTCAATTCCTCTACTCGCTTACGAATTTCTTTAGCTGATTCTTCAATTTTTAATGCTCTTAAACCCTGCAAAACTGTTTGCAAATAGGCCAAAAAACTCGTTGGTGAAACAATAATAACATGATAACGCCGAGCGGCTCGTTCAATAATACTTTCCGTATCTTCAGTAACCATTCCGATTTTATTGATAATTAAATCATAATAAATCGCTTCGTGGGGAATAAACATAAAAGCAAAATCCATGGTATTTTCCTTGGGACGAATATATTTTGAAGTTTCTGTCACGCGCATCTTTAAGTCATTAACAAAAATTTTTTCTAGTTTTTCTTTTTCAACCGGATTTTTTTCTTCCGTGATCCGATTATAATTTTCTAAACTAAATTTTGAATCAATCGGAATTATTTTATCCTGAACAAATACTACGGCGTCAACAATCTCATTATCTTTAAATTTATACTGCATCTGAAAAGATTCTGGCGGTAAAACATTTTTTAAAACTGTTTCTAAATAGTACTCCCCCAAAATACCCCTTTGTTTTGGATTTTTTAAAATATCCTGCAAACTTTGAAGTTGATCGGTAAAACTAATTACCTGTTTATTAGTTTCATCTAATTTAGTTAAACGCTCGGTGACTTCCCGAATAATTTGAGCACTTTGGCCAAACTGCTGTTGTAAAATTTGAGTTGATTGACCCAATTTATTATCCAAAGTCTTGTTCAATTCATTAATTTGATTTTGCAACATTAACATTGATTGGTCATCTTTGGGTTTTTCCGATAAAATTTTAAATTTTTGATTGACCAAAAAAATGATTAAAGCAAAACCAATAATCAAGGCACCAAACACTAAATAATCAAATACCATATATTAAGCTAGAATTTAATAATCTTAATTTAATTTTATCATATTTTTAGACTCAAATCAATTGACACAAGTGCCGTTACATGGTATTTTTATAAATGTTACTTATCTAGTTTGGTTGCAAAAAATTAACAAATCAATCATATTAGTGTAAAATTTAAAACTTTTTTGATCAAGGCTTTAGCCAGTACTTTGAGGTTTCTGGTTTATCTTAAAAATGCGCTGATAAAATTGGCAAAATTGTTGTCCAAACCGCTAAAAAAAATAGGGCGGTTTTTATTATTAATAATAATTTTGCCATTATACAAAACCGGTTTATCTACCAAAAAATTAATAAACAAATTCTACGCTCCGCAAAAAAGACGACACCGTTTAATCCATCCTTTCTCCCGACGTTATCTAAGCCATGTTATTCTTATTATACTTTCAGCCTTAACTGTTGCTTCTAATCTGAACGCTTACGAAACCAGGCGGGAAAATTTTGGCCAAACCTGGATTTTGGCTTATTTAGTCACTAACGAAGACTTGGGCGATGTCACCGAAGAAGGCCCGATAACAAATAGCACTAAGGTAACCAATTACCTGGGTCAAAATGCCGTGGTCGCTAAGCCACAGGTTAGTGAAGAAGAAGAAGGATTAGCCCCGCAAACCGCCGTGGGCGGTAGCGCTATTGTTCAACAAATTTTATCGCCAGTAGCCGAAGAACAAGCCAGCCAAAGAGGAGAAATCATTTACTATACTGTCCAAAACGGCGATACGATTTCCAGCATTGCCAAACAATTCGGCGTTACCAGTAATACAATTCTCTGGGAAAATAACTTAACTGCCTACAGCCTAATCCGGCCAGGCGACAAATTAACAATATTGCCAACATCAGGAATTAAACATAAAATTGTCAAAGGCGAAAACTTAGCAAAAATTGCCAAAAAATACGGCATTGATGCCCAAAGTATTATTGAATTTAATAAACTGGCATCGGCTGATGATATTCGTATCGGCGAAACTTTAATCATCCCCGGTGGTAAAAAAATAATTGCCACTCAACCAGTTTACAGTTATACGGCACCAACCAAATCCTCAACTAAAGTAGTATCATCAGGCAAAATGAGTTGGCCAAACGGTTGTCGTCGCATCAGCCAATACTATGGTTGGCGCCATTCAGGAGTTGATATCGCCTGCCCTTATGGTACCCCGATTTACGCTGCTAACAGTGGCCGAGTAATCAAAGCTCAAGGTGGCTGGAATGGCGGTTATGGTAATGAAACTATTATTGACCATGGCAACGGCACCCAAACACTTTACGGCCATCAAAGCGTTATTTATGTTAAAGTTGGCCAATACGTTGAAAAAGGCCAACAGATTGGGGCTGAAGGCTCAACCGGCCGTTCCACCGGACCGCATCTTCATTTTGAAGTCAGAGTCGGCGGCGTCAGAACTAATCCGCTATATTACATCAAATAAAATATATTAAAAACCGTAGAGTTGCATTGCCATGCGCCTTTACGGTTTTTTTATTTGAAAAAATTTTTTAACCAAACATTATCCAACCAGGCCTAAAAATCAACAAAAATCCTAAAATTAAAATAATAATTCCACCGATAAAATTAGCCCAGCGCGCATACTTAGTGCTAAAACCAAAAGCCCTAAAGGTTGTCATGGCGATAATGAAAACAATCAAGCTGGGTAAAATATAAATGATAATATAAAGCAACAAGTACAGATAATATTGTAATGGGCTTAGTTTAGCTAGAGCTAAAACTTGAGTGTAGATTGCTGGCAAGCCAGCCGAGCAGACCAACTCAATTAAATTAACCACAAAAGCTAAGGCCATTATTCCCAGCATTGCTAACCAAAAGCTATTCTGGGCTAAAATCTGTCTGGTTTTTTCCATTATTTTTTTTCTTTGATTGTCGTTTGTAACATGACAACCAGCATCGCGAGTTTTGTACCATTCACGCAAATAAAAAATTCCCGAGCCAATGGCAAAAATACCAATGCCAATGCGTAAAAAATAAATAAAACCTAAAAATAAAAACAAATTAAGCCAGGCGGCCATAAATAAAAAGTAAGATGCCGCCGAACCAAGAAGAAAAGCCGAACCCAAGATTAGCATCTTTTTTCTATCAGCCAGGCCAAAAAGTAAGCTGATTAAAAATAACAAAACCCACATTGCACAAGGATTAAAACTATCCAAGCCGGCAATAACAATTGTTAAAACTGGCAAAGACCAGCTACTAAAATCAACCGAACCAAAAAAAGGTATGTTGATTACTTTATTTGGAGTAACAGCGCTGGTTTCAGGGCAAGCTTTTGAATCGGTTTCAACCGTCGTCTCCCCCAAAATTTCACCAACCACATCACTACAACCCTCTTTGGAATAAGCAATGACCAACTGTTTAATTTGCGCACCCGTAGTTTGGCTGTCTTGATAACCAGTAATAGCCTGATTACCGATGATTGTCAGCGGCACACCAGAAACAGATAAATTCATTTTTTGCCCAACCTGGCTCATTAGATTAGCATTGGCCACATTATACCAAACTTCCAATCGTCTAACTTTCAAATTAGAAAATTCATTTTCTAACTGATCCAAAAATAATTTTTCCTTGGCACAATGCGGACAACCTTGGCCATAAAAAATTGTCAGACTAACCGGCAGTGGTGGCTGAGCCAAAACTAAGCTGGGCAACGATACAAAGGCCCAAAAACCCAAAAACAAAACAAGACTGATAAACATAACCAGACTTTTGGGTTTTTGGATTTTTGGGTTTTTGTGAAATAATCTAAACATGCTATCTTTCTTTATGCGCTTCAATCTGCTTAATTAAATCATGCTTGTCAATTTCACCGACTAATCTAGAAATTTCATTGCCATCATTATCTATAAAAATAAAAACCGGCAAAGTTTTGCCAATATCATAATTTTTAACCGGCTCAACGTCATTGTCGTAATCAAAATAAATTGTTTCCAACTCGGGATATTGCGACCGTATTTTTTCCCAGCGATATCGCATCACAATGCAAGCCGGACACCAAATTGCAGTAAAAAATTTAACTTTCATTATCAATTATTATTAATAACAATGCTAGCATTCTAACCTAAAATCGAAATATTTTCAACCATCCAATTTTTTCTTTTTTAATAATAAAGAATTGCCAACCACGAAAACATCGCTTAAGCCCATAGCTAAAGCCGCTATCATTGGATTTAAAAAACCAAAAGCGGCCAAGGGAATGGCGCAAACATTATAGAAAAATGCCCAGAAAAGATTTTGCTTAATAGTAGTAAAAGTTTTTTTAGCCAGCATTATGGCTTGGACCGCCTTTAAGGGATTGCCTGACATTAAAACAATGTTGCCAGCTTCAATGGCAACTTCCGTACCAGTACCAATCGCAATACTAAGATCGGCTTGAACTAAGGCCGGTGCGTCGTTTATGCCGTCACCGACAAAAGCCACGGTTTTGCCTTGTTGCTGTAATTTTTTTACTTCATTAGCTTTGTCATTAGGCAAAACTTGAGCGATAACTTTTTTAATCCCCAACTGGCTGGCAATATAATTGGCCGTTTTTTGATTATCACCCGAAATCATTACCACTTCTATTCTCTGCTTTTGTAAAATCAAAACCGCTTCTTTAGCTTGCGGCCGCAAAGTATCGGCCACTGCTATTGAACCAATCAACTGACTATCAACAGCAACTAACATCACGGTTTTTCCTTGCTGTTCAAGCTCTGTTCTCTGTTCTCTATTCTCTATTCTCTGTTCTAAATTTATCCCATGGTCTACCATCAACCTCTCGTTGCCAATTAAAACCTTTCGGCCATCAACCTCGGTCAACAAGCCCAAACCAGAAATAGCCCGAAAGTCTTTCACTGATAATAGTTCCAATTTTTCTTCTCTGGCTTTTTTCACAATTGCCTTGGCCAACGGATGCTCGGAACTGGCCTCGGCCGATGCCGCTATTTGCAGAATTTCTTTTTGGAATTTTGAATTTATGATTTGTGATTTATTTCTGATTTCTAATTTCTGATTTCTGATTTCCGTAGCTGACAAAATATCTGTTACGGCTGGCTCGCCTTTAGTCAGCGTCCCGGTTTTATCAAAGACAATCAGATCAATTTTTTTGGCTCGTTCTAAAAATTCTCCGCCTTTAATTAAAATTCCGGCTTGTGCCCCACGGCCAGTACCAACCATAATGGCCGTTGGCGTGGCAATACCTAAAGCGCAAGGACAAGAAATTATTAAAACTGCAACCATGTTAATCAAGGCTTGCGAAAAAGGCACACCAAAAATAAAATACCAAACCACAAACGTCAAAGCCGCTAACAACAAAACAACCGGCACAAAAATTCCCGAAATTTGATCAGCCAAACGTTGAACCGGCGCTTTAGTATTTTGAGCATTCTCAACCATTCTAATGATTTGAGCTAAAATTGTATACTGACCAATTCTAGTCACTTTAACTTTAATCGCCCCTTGCTGGTTTAGAGTCGCACCATAAACTAAATCACCAACCTCTTTATCAACTGGCAAGCTCTCACCAGTCAACATTGATTCGTCAATTGAAGTTTGACCTTCAATTATTTCTCCGTCTAAAGGAATTTTTTCACCGGGTTTAACCAATAAAATATCGCCAAATTTAACTAAATCAATTGGCACTTCTTTTTGAATTTCGCCTTCAATAATTCTAGCTTGCCGCACGCCCAGATGCATTAATTTTTCAATAGCCTGAGAAGTTCGACCGGTGCTTAAGCTTTCCAAGTAATGGCCTAAAAGAATAATGGCAATAATGGTTGAAGCGCTTTCAAAGTAAGTCACCCCATGATTAAAAACCGCCCAAAGGCTATAGAAATAAGCGGCTAAAGTCCCTAAAGAAATTAACGAATCCATATCGGCCTTGAATCTGATACTTTGTCGGACTAAACCCAGATGAAATTCTAGCCCTGGACCAAACATAGCAGCAGTGGTAAATAAAATCAGAATCCATTGCCAAGTACCAACCCCCCAAAAACTACCGGGCAACTTTATCATAAAAAACATTGAAATTAAACCCGGAATGGCTAAAATGGCTGCCGCGATAAAAAGATTTAGACCATGTTTAAGATGACTTTTTTGTCCATGACTTTTATGCTCATCAACGATTTGATAACCATTCTTGACTATAGCTTTACGAAGCTGCTCAACCGTTACTTGGTTTTCGTCATAATCAATAATCGCCTGCGATTTAATGTAGTTAACGACTGCCTTGCTGACGCCAGGAATTTTCTGCAAGACTTTTTCATTACTGATTGCACAGCTAACACAATGCATGCCGGCAATATTTAATTTAATTTGTTTCATATATTTATTTAGGCTTAAAATGTCTTGCTTAATTTACTATAAACTTACCCCAAACCATTTGCATCCCGCACGAAAAAGGAATCTGGCCGGTATGGTCGGGCGTGAAGGTAATTACATTTTCGCCCCGCACCAAACTTTTTCTAATACCATATTCGGAAATTTGAATCACGCTAGTACAACCGGTCATGCCCAAACCGTCAATTACCCAACGGACCGGAATGCCTTTTTTAACATAAAGGGTTGATGGCTGGTAACCGCTATAAGTTATTGCCATTCTTGCTTCTTGATAATTCCCGGGTGTTGGCTGATTTTGATTGCTATCTGACACGCCTGAAACTGAAGAAGGAGGAGAAAAAGTTATATTAAGACCAAGACTGGCTAATCCCCGACCAATCATTATTAAAGCTAAAAGCCCAACAATGACAGCCGAAATTTTTATTATTTTGTTCATATATTTTTTCGATAAAAATGAGATGAAAGCGCCAAAACCAAACATCAAGGGAATAGTCCCTAGGGCAAAAGCTGCCATACTTAAAGCCCCTTGGACAAAGTTACCAGTTCCTAGGGCATAAAGTTCCATTGCCTGCAACGGCCCACACGGCATTAAGCCGGTCAATAAACCGATTATCAAAGGCATTTTAGGATTATTGCCGCGACTTTGTTTAAAAATATATTTAGCGATAAATTGTGGCGTTTTTAAACTCATTTTGTCCAGCCATCTATAATTAGTAAATAATGAAATAGCCATTAGAATCATAAAAAAACCGGCTACTAGCATTAAAATGCCTGAAACTATTTGATTAATTGCAAAAAATGAACCAATGCCACCTAAAATTCCGCCAACAATCGTATAAGAAACCAATCGGCCGACATTGTATTGCAAATGTGACCAAGAAAATTTTGTTTTTTTGGTTCCTGCCTTGGCAGCATCACTGGTTGAATAAGTAATTACTAAACCACCGCACATGCCAACACAATGAAAGCTGGCCAGAACGCCAATTAGAAAAATCAAACTGTATCCCAAATTTGATTCATTAAGCTTGGCCAAAATCGCCAAAGCGCCTGAATTTTGGATATAATAATAACCAACGGAATCAGTAAGCTAATGGCAAAAATTTTTACTCCGCCCCGATCTCTGATTTCTGTTTTCTGTTTTCTGTTCTCTGCCCAATCCTCGACTTGATAATCAAAGCTTTCAATTTTTTCTTTAATTTTAGAAAACGATATCTGGTCTCGATCAAACTCAATCTGACAATTACCGGTTTGATAATTGACTTTGATGTCTTTTACTCCGGCCAATTCCCCCACCTCGCCTTCCAGCAAGGTTTTGCAACTTTTGCAATGTAGGCCATTAACTTGAAATTCAATTTGTGTCATGTTATTTGGTACTCATTTTTTGTAATTGTAAAATTTCTTCAATCATTTGTCGCTTGTGTGATTCATCACTGGCTTTCATGGCTTTGGCAAAACAATTTTTTAGATGATCGGCTAATAATTTTTGATTGACTGATTTTAACAAACCAATAATAGCCAAAACTTGCTGCATCACATCAACGCAGTATTCTTTTTCTTCAATCATGGTAATAACATTACCCAAATGGCTTTGGGCTTTTTTTAAGGCAATTAGGTTCTCTTTTTCATGTTCCATAAATTAGAGTAGTTAGGAATTAGGCTCTGGGCGTTAGGTATTAGGTACCTGTACCTCAGGTGTAGGTATAGTTTAGCTAATTAAAAAAAGGCTGTCAAGCCAAAGCCGCTTACAGCCAACAAATCCCCTATTACAAAAATTACCCTATCTTAATTATTTTATATTCAACTATTTTATTTTTAAGCTGAATTTTTACAATGTCACCAATTTTACAACCAATTAAGGCCGAACCAATCGGTGAATTGTGAGAAATTATCCCTTTGAACGGATCGGTTTCTGAAGAACCAAGAATTTGATAAGTTTTTTGCTGACCATCAATTTCAACAATCACTTTACAACCAAGCTGAACTGTTCCTGAATTTTTTTCCGAACTAATGGTAACGGCGCGCTTTAAATGATCTTGAAGTTCTAGTATTCTTTGGTTAATCCCCCGCAAACGCCCCTTAGCAATTTGATAAGCGGCATTCTCCGAAAGATCGCCCAACTCGGCCAAACGCCTCATCTCAGCGGCGGCTTGGGGATGACTATCTTTTAACTTTTGCAATTTATCCTTAAGCTCATTAAATTTTTCCTCGGTTAGATGAGGGTCAGGTTGCAAATTGGTATATTTGCCTGGCTTTCTTTTTGGTACTTGCATTCAGTTGTGGTGTTAATTTAATAATTACAGTATACCATAAATTACTAGGCTTTAAATTAAACCAGCTAAAAATCAGCCAAACCATAGCCACGGCCAATTTTCATTAATTGAAATATACCTATGTTTTTGTGGATTACCAGCGATATAATTATAATGATTAGAAAAATCATTTTCCGAGGTGATAATATGATAATAAAAACTGCGCTGCCAAACAGATGGCAAATTAATAATATTCTTACAGGTGAGGCTGGAAGCCTCACCTGTATTGTTACAATCAGGCAAGGTAAGGATGCCTTGCCTGTAATGATTATTAATTTCCTGAGCCGTAAAACTTTTTAAATCATGCATTATTTCGGATATATTCTTCTTTTTTGGTTTTAATAATAAATGAAAATGGTCAGGCAATAAAACTCCGGCAATCAATTCAAAATCACCTCTCTGTTTCAAAAATTTTAATGCCTGAGAAAATATCTTTGCTAAATTCTGGTCACAAAAAATTGGCTTGTTAAAATGAGTTTTTACCGTAACAAAATAATACCCACCAATTAAATAAATTCTTGGTGCCTTATTTTTGAACATACCTTACTCCACTTTAGGCCGATATTGTAAAGCCTCGGCGACATGTTCAAGTTTAATCTTTTCCTCACCGGCTAAATCGGCAATGGTACGTGATAACTTCAAAATCCGAAAATATGACCGAGCCGATAGACCCAATTGATTAACGGCCTGACGCAATAACTCAATTGTTTTTTCATCAACGGCACAAAAATCCTTTGTTTGCCGTGACGACATTTCGGAATTAGTAATAATGCCTAAATTACCAAACCGTTTTTGTTCAATGTCCCTAACCCGTTGCACTCGTTTTCTGATTTCGGCCGAACTTTCGGCTGTCTGATCGCCGGTTAGTTTATCAAATTTAACTTTTGGCACTTCAACATGCAAATCAATTCGATCAAGTAATGGCCCAGAAATTCGTTTTTGATAATTAATAATTTGAGCGGGCAGACAGCTACAATTACGATCTAAATCATTTAAATAACCACACGGACAAGGATTCATTGCTGCCACTAAAATAAATTTAGCCGGAAATTGCAAAGTCCCCGCTGCCCGAGAAACTGAAATAATGCCATCTTCCAACGGCTGGCGCAAATTTTCCAAAACTTGCCGCGGAAATTCGGGAAACTCATCTAAAAACAAAACACCGCGATGAGACAAAGAAATTTCACCTGGCCGCGGCCAAGCCCCGCCGCCGACTAAGGCCACGCCCGAAGCCGTGTGGTGCGGCGAGCGAAACGGTCTTTCAGTGATTAACGGCTGCCCAGACGGCAAAAGACCAGCGACACTGTAAATTCTTGTCACCTGTAAGGATTCAGCCATTGTCATTACTGGTAAAATTGTTACCATAGTTTTAGCGAGCAAAGTTTTTCCTGCCCCCGGCGGTCCAGACAGCAAAATGTTATGGCCGCCAGCCGCGGCAATTTCCAAAGCCCGCTTAACATGCTGCTGGCCTTTAACAAAAGCCATATCATACAAAGGAGAAATTGATTGATTGCCAGCCGAAAAAAATTCCGGGGCGGTAAATTGATTAATCAATTTCTGGCCCGACAAATGATTAACTAATTGCTCTAAATTCCTGCAGGCATAAATTTCCAAACCCCGAACCAAGCTGGCTTCGGCACCATTTTGCTCTGGTAAATAAATTTTTTTAATCCCTTTTTCAATGGCCGCTAAACAAATTGACAATACTCCATTGATTGGGCGCAACTGACCATCAAGCGCTAGCTCACCAATAAAAACTTGCTGATCCCAGTTGTTTTTTAAATTCAACTGATGAGTAGTGATTAAAATGCTAATAGCAATTGGCAAGTCATAAGCCGGACCTTCCTTTTTTAAGTCCGCGGGCGCCAAATTAATCGTCACTTTTCCCCGCGGTACATAAAATCCCGAATTTTTTATGGCCGAGCGCACCCGCTCGCGCGATTCATCAACTGCCTTATCAGGCAGCCCAACAATAAAAATTCCCGGTAAAGCCGGCGAGACATCAGCTTCAACTTCAACCAGTTCACAGTTAAGACCAATGACGGCACCGGATAAAATTTTACTAGACATAGAAAGTGGAATTATGAATTACGAATTAAGAATCAAGGATTAAGATAGTCAATTCATAATTCTTAATTCATAATTCCAGACTCATAATAAAAACGCCCCAAACTGGCGCGCTATATTGATTACTGTAAATTGTCTAAAATTATTTTACTTTATTTATTATTTTCTGTCCAGTGAATTCCTAAACCAAACATCAAAAATTAAAATAATAACTCCGAGCGTTATTAGACAATCAGCTAGATTAAAAACCGTAAACCAAGGCATGTTGATATAATCAACGACATAACCAAAACGAAGCCGATCAAACAAATTGGAAATTGCACCAGTAATAATAAAAGTTAAGCTGCCAATTTCCCAAAAATTTCTTTTTTTATATGCCTTAACCAAAAAACTAAATAGAATAAAAGTAATAATTATAATGAAAGGCAATAATATTATTTGGGTAAATAAAATTCCAAAGGCAATTCCAAAGTTTTTAGCGAACTCAAAATTCAATAAACCCCAAAAAAAATCACCGCCAATGGTAACGGCGGGATTCTTGATAAAATATAATTTTAGTATCCGGTCAATTACAAATATTATTAAAATGAAAACATTCAAACTGAGATATTTTTTGGTCATCATTATCCCTCACCTTGCAATTTTTTCTTGCAAGCTACACATGAACTAGAAGTTGGTCTAATCATTAGGCGTTTTTCTTCAATCACTTGACCACAATATTTGCAGATGCCATAAGTTCCACTTGCA
>JBAZMQ010000013.1:0-40370 GCA_041649675.1 Patescibacteria group bacterium
ACCCGCCAAAACAGCCGGGTATTTGTGATAAATGTGGCGGCCAGCTATTTAAGCGCGATGATGACAAGCCTGAAGCGATTAAGAAAAGATTGGAGATATATCATCAAGAGACAAAACCGCTCTTGGCTGTTTATGATAAATTGAAAGTTTTGTACCGGATTGATGGGGCAAAATCAATTGAGGAAGTTTATGAACAAATTGATTGTGCAATTGGCGAAAATAAATGTTAATAATATGGTAACGATAAAAAAACCAGAAGAAATTGAAGTCTTGCGCCAAGGTGGTAAAATCTTGGCTGAAATTTTAGCGGAACTGGTAGAAATGGCTAAGGCGGGTGTTAAAACTATAGACTTAGATAGAAAAGCCGAAGAGTTAATCATCAAGCGTGGGGGTAGCCCGGCTTTTAAAAATTACAGCGGTGAACAACTTGATGAAATTCCTTTTCCGTCAACTATTTGTGCTTCAATTAATGATCAATTAGTCCATACCCCAGCCGGGCAGGAAAGATTGAAGTCGGGCGATATTTTTAGTATTGATATTGGTATGAAATATCCAGCCGCGGATGGCTATTTTACTGATATGGCAACAACCGTAGCGATTGGTAATGTTCGTGCCGCCACTAAGAAATTACTTAAAGTTACTAAGCAGTCTTTGATGTTAGGGATTGACCAAGTTAAAGCCGGCAAAAAAATTTCGGATATTTCTAAAGCCGTTCAAAAACACGTTGAGGCCAATGGTTTTTCGGTTGTGCGACAATTGGTTGGCCATGGCGTTGGTTACAAAGTTCACGAAGACCCTAGAATTCCCAATTACTATGATCCGCGAATGAAAGATGTAACTTTGGAGGCGGGCATGGTTTTAGCGATTGAGCCGATGGTGAATGTCGGTAGCCCGGCTATTCGGACCTTAGCTGACGGTTGGACAGTGGCCACAGCTGATGGGGAATTATGCGCTCATTTTGAACACACGGTAGTGGTGACCAAGAGTGGATGTGAAATTTTGACCAATATTTAAAGCAAGTCAATAAATAAAATATGGCAATTTTAGGAATCGATTATGGCGCCCCGGCACCAAATTCCGCGAAAAAGTTTGAAGTAATTTTAGTTTTATCGGCGCGAATACGCCTTCGGCTCACTTCCATTTAGTATTAGTTTTTTTATTGAATTGGTGCGGGGCGAGAAGATAATTAGATTAATTCAGATTATATTTATTTACCATTTTTATGGCAGTATTAGGAATCGATTATGGCGCAAAAAAGATCGGCTTGGCTAAGTCTGACGATCAAAACAACATGGCTTTTCCGCTAGAAATTCTGTTTAATACCGGCAGAGCCGATATTTTAAAAAGAATTAAAGAAGTTTGTGGTCAAAATCAAATTGAAAAAATTATTGTTGGCGTGCCAGTTTCATTTACCGCTAAAAAGAAAGAAGGACTTTTGCGGCCAGTTGATTTAGACAATCAACAGATGAAGGAAGTTTTAGCTTTTATTGATTGGCTTAAGCAAAATATTGATTTACCGATTGAGGCCGAAGACGAACGCTTAAGTACCAAATTGGCCAATAGCTTGCGTAAAGATTTGGTTAAAAAAGGTCCGGATGACGCCGTGGCAGCAATGCTAATACTTCAGACTTACCTTGATAAAAACTTAAAGCCCAAAACTTAAAGCCCAAAACTTTAATTTGTAGGGATTATCTAGTTTTAGCTTTTGGGTTTTAAGTTTTAAGCTTTTATGACTTACCAAACCTACGGATTAATTTTAAAAAAGACTGATTGCGGCGAAGCCAATCAGCTTTTTAGTATTTACACCAATAGCCACGGAAAAATATTGGCTTTAGGCCGGGGAACAAAAAAAGTTCAAAGTAAATTAAACGGTCATTTAACCCAATTTGCCGTAGTTAATTTAATGATTGCCAGCGGCAAAGGTGATCACATTGCCGGGGCTGATATTTTTAAAAATTTTTCCAGCATTAGCCAAGATTTAAAAAAAATAGTTTTATCAAGCTTTGGTTTGGAGCTAGTGGAAAAAATGACAAAACAAAACGAGCCGGATTCTAAAATTTTTAGCTTGCTGGCCCGCTATCTTTGGGTAATTGATAAAAATAGTTTTTCTGATAGTGATTGGTATTTGATTAAAAAAGCCTTCACGGTTAAATTATTAACCTTACTCGGCATTGGTCCAAAAGCTGAGATAATTTCTGATCCAAAAAAACTCAATAATTTTTTAGAGCAGCACCTTGAGGCCGAGCTGCAAAGTGAGAAATTCCTCAATAAAATCAGGCCCTTGACCCCGCACCAATTTTACGAATAAGTTTTTGAAATCTTAATTTTAGTTTCGCGTAAAGTCGCCTCCCATCAGGCCATTGCCAGGCAGGTCGGCTTATTTTTTTATAATAATAGATCTGTGAATGAAATTGGTGCGGGGCAAGCTAAATCGCTAAAATTACTATTTTTTGTTAATTTTTATCCATACTTGACGGTTTATTAAAGGTTTGCTACCATTTACCGAAGGAGGTTGTCCATTACAACCTATAAACAAGACGGCAAGGGCCGTTATTTTTTTATGCCCGGTTAAACTCTTTAACCCCCTTTTTTTTGTTCGGAGGGACAAAATAGGGGCAAACGCGGTAAGTAATGAAACGACATTGTGATTGTGGTACAAAAGGCAGAACTAATAGGTACAGGAGGTACAGTCTATGATACAGCACGTATTAAGGCCGCAGAATTTCGACTTAGAAGATATGCGGCGGTTTTTCGACAATGCCGATAAGATTGAAGGGATGTTGCGGAGTGGCACTGCCGGGACATTACTGGCCGGTCATTATGCCGTAAACCTTTTCGCCGCACCCAGCACGCGGACGCGCACGTCATTTCGGTTAGCCGAGATCGCATCCGGAATGCATATCTTGGCCGACGAAACCGATGTGGAACACGCTACCTCGTGGGCCAAGGGTGAGAGCGTCCCGGATATGATCAAAACCTACGAAGGCATTGTTTCGGTGGTTGCTGACCCCAGCAAGCTGATGATCGTGATTCGTCATCCCAAGGCCGGTGTGGCTGAAGAAATAGCTGACGCGACGCACGGCTCGCACGTTTTCAACGCCGGTTGTGGTAAGTCGGATGGTTACCATCCGACTCAAGCTTTCCAAGACGCTCGGTTGTGCTTCGCGCACGGCCGGTCACTTGGCTTGGTTTCGCTTGACACCTTGGGTGAACAGGGCCTGGCCGGCTTGAACAGCAGTCGTAAGAAATTCAAGGTTTTAGCTTTTGGCGATTTGCGTAACGGCCGGACCATCCGCTCGCTGGCTTACCTGCTTGCCAAGTGCTTTCCCTGGGTTGAGTTCTATTTCGCCAGTCCGCCGTCCCTGAAAATGGGTCAAGACATTCTTGACCATCTCGACGAGCATTCTATTCCTTACCACATCACTGTGGACCCAGAGGAATTCGTGTCCTGGTTACGTCTGGTGCATCTTTGTTATGCGACGCGATTCCAGTTTGAGGATCTGGACTTTGAAGATCGCAGGAAGTTCGATGAATACCAGAACCAGTTCCTCCTCGATTTGCCGCGGGTGCAGACGATGCGACCGGATGCGTTTATTCTGCATCCATTCCCGCGCAACCGGGAATTGTCCAGAACGGTCGACGCTGACCCCAGAGCTCTTTATCTGCGCGAGCAGATTCCCAGCGGTCCGACCAGCCGTCTTACCCTTATGACAATGGTGTTTGGCATAATGTAATTGCAGCTCTTTGAACCTTACTCTGCGTCTTAGTTTTCCAAACTAACGCGCAGAGTCTTTTTTTTCTTGCCAAAAACGTTAAAAAATTGTATTATTAAAGCATTAATTTATTAATTTTATAATATGGCAAGGACTGTTATCTCTGATGTTGTAAATAAAGTGGGGGACAGCGTCACAGTTTGCGGTTGGGTTCATTCCCGGCGCGACCACGGTAAAATTATTTTCATTGACTTGCGCGACCGATCCGGTTTGTTGCAAGTTGTTTTCGAACCAAAAAATAAAGAGGCTTATGAGTTAGCGACTCAATTGCGCTCGGAGTTTGTTATTGAGTTGCAGGGTAAAATTAGCGCCCGGCCTAAAAGCATGATTAATGACAAAATTCCAACTGGTACGGTTGAAATGTCGGCGGAAAAATTAGAAATTTTAAACGAAGCCAAAACGCCGCCATTTGAAATTGATAAAGATACAATTCAAGTCGGCGAAGAAAACCGCTTAAAGTATCGGTATTTGGATTTGCGGTCGCTACGCATGGCCAACAACATGGTGATGCGTTCCAAGGTCGTTAAATTTATCCGTGATTATTTAACCGCTCAAGACTTTTTGGATATTGAAACGCCGATTTTAACCAAAGGTACGCCGGAAGGCGCACGGGAATTTTTAGTGCCGTCTCGGATTTGGGCTGGTCAGTTTTATGTTTTACCCCAATCGCCGCAGCAATTTAAGCAGTTATTAATGGTGGCCGGCGCGGAAAAGTATTTTCAAATTGCTAAATGCTTTCGCGACGAAGACACGCGGGGTGACCGCCAAGCGGAATTTACCCAGTTAGACTTAGAAATGAGTTTTGTTAAGCAAGAAGATATTTTTGAGCTGATTGAACCGATGATGATTGAAATGGTGCAGACTTTATATCCAACCAAAAAAATTAGCCAAAAACCGTTTCCTCATTTGACCTATGCCGAATGTATGGAAAAATACAAAACTGATAAACCGGATTTGCGGGTTAACAAAGAAGATCCTGATGAATTGGCCTTTATGTGGTTAATCGATCCGCCGATGTTTAAATATTCAGAAAGCGAAAAAAAGTTGGTTGCCAGTCATCATCCATTTACCATGCCAAACCTTGAGGACATGGAAAAAATGCCCGACGAGCCAAGAAAATGGCGAGCCTATGGCTACGACTTGGTTTTAAACGGTTTTGAAATTGCTGGTGGTTCAATTAGAATTCACCGGGCAGATATTCAGCAAAAAGTTTTTGAACTTTTAGGCGTTGGCCAAAAAGAAATTGCCAGCCGGTTTGGCCATATGTTGGAAGCGTTTGAATATGGTGCGCCGCCGCATGGCGGAATTGCGCCAGGCATTGATCGGATTATGGCAATTTTGCAAAACGAACCAAATATTCGCGAAGTGATAGTTTTTCCTAAAACCGGTGACAGCCGCGATCTAATGATGGACGCACCGAACTTTGTTTCTAAAAAAGCCTTAAAGGAAGCTAATATCAGATTAGCCGAAGGCATTAAGGCCGAAGAAGGCTTTGATACGGCCATGGCGGATTAAAAAAAAGTTAACAATTAATATTTAACAGTTAACTTAAAATATGAAATTAACACTGGATTTAGTTAAACAAAATCCGAAGATTAAGGATTTTGTTAATCAAACCGAAAGGTATCTTAATGCTTTAGGTTACACTGATCATGGTACTAGGCATATTAATATTGTAGCTGATCGGGCCAAAAGTCTCGCTCATAAGCTTGGCTTAAGTGAACGCGAGCAAGAGTTGGCATCAATAGCTGGCTATTGCCACGATATGGGTAATTTTTTGGGCCGGACCCAGCATCATTATTGGGCCAGTTTTTTGTTTTCCCAAGTTTTTTTAAACGAGGTTGATAATCCAAACGATGTATCAACGATAATTCAAGCAATAGTCAGTCATGATAAAGATGAGTTAAAAATTGTTAACAAGGTTACAGCGGTTTTAATTCTTGCTGATAAGTCTGATGTCCATCGCTCCCGGGTAAAAAATCATAAAATGAGACAAAATGATCCGCAAGAGGATATTCATGATCGGGTTAATTATGCCGTTATTGATAATGATTTGATTGTTGATCCAAAAAAGAAAATTATAACTTTGAGAATGCAACTAGATACTAAGTTTTCTGCACCGCTGGAATATTTTGAAATTTTTACCGAGCGGATGGCTTTTTGCCGGATTGCGGCTGAGTATTTAAGTTACAAATTCGGTTTAGAGATAAACAATTTTAAATTACTATAAAATAAAATATGAAGTTGTCGGCCTTGCAAAAGTATATTCTAAAGCAATGTGCCCAAGCCAGAGAAAAGGCAATTTCAAAAACGGTTTTGGAAAATTTTTATAGTAATAAAAGTGATAAACCCAAAGACATTGTTAATATTATCACCAAAAGTGTTGAGCGTTTAATCCATAAAGAATTAGTTATTGGTCATGGTTGGAAGACAACGCATAAATGGTATATTACCCAAGTTAAATTGACACCCAAGGGTAAAAAGTTGGCCAAAAATTTTTTTGGGGTACAGCAGAAATTACCATTTAAAATAAAAAAATAAAAAATTAATATTGTTTTAATTTATTATTTTATTAATTTTTTAATTTATAAAACTATGCCTATTCCTAAAACAACCAAACAATATTTGGATAAGAAAATGGCTAAGTACGACGAGTTAACACACAAGACTGTTTACACTGCCTATGATGCAGCCCAAACTTTGCGCAAAGAGCTTAAAGACATTGCCAAGAGTTTATTGATTGCAACGGACAAAGCTTATGTCATCGCCGTAGTTCCGGCGCACATGCGTCTTGATTTGGGAAAACTAAAAAAAGCTTTGAAGAGCAAAAAGATTTCAATTCCCAATGAAAAGGTAATGATTAAAGTGTTTAAAGTAAAACCGGGAGCGATGACGGCTTTTGGCGGTTTACATAAGGTTGAAGTCTGGGCCGACAAAAGTTTGTTAAAAACCAAAGAAATAATTTTGTCAGCTGGCAGTTTTACTGATTCGGTCAGAATGAAAGTTAAAGATTTTCTTGATTTAGAGCAGGCTAAATTGGCTGATTTTGCCAAGGCTGGTGGCTATAAACTTCAGGTTAAAAGCAGCAAGAAAAAAGCCAAGAAAAAAGTTAGCAAAAAGAAGACCAAGAAAACGGCGAAGAAAAGAGTGGTCAAAAAATCAAAAACCGGCAGGAAGAAATAGTTTTTTATTGTCATTCTGAGGCCGAAGGCCGAAGAATCCCTTTATTAAATTAGACATTATGAGATTCTTCGCTTCGGTCGCCTTTTGGCTAGTCTCAAGGAGGCGACCTTCGCTCAGAATGACAGTTTTTAAGAAATTATGCATAAAATTAAGATTGAGCAATTTGAAGGTCCCCTAGATTTGCTACTACAATTAATTGAGGAACAGAAATTGGAAATTACCAAAGTTTCCTTGGCTTCAGTTACCGAACAATATATTGAAATATTAAATCAGTCAGCCAAGGAGCAGATTCCGGCCGCCGAGCTGGCTGATTTTTTAGTGGTGGCCGCCAGGCTGCTTTTGATTAAATCACGCGCTCTTTTGCCATTTTTAGATTGGGGTGAGGAAGAAGAGGAGGAAGAGCTGACTAAACAACTAAAGATTTATAAAGAATATTTGGAAGCGTCAAAAGTGATTACGGCTATGGTTTCTAAAAAACATTTTTCTTTTGCCCGGCAAAAATTATTAACAGCCAACGAAATTGAGTTTGCCCCACCGCCGAAACTAACCAAAGATAAATTAGCTCAACTATTTTTGGAAGTTATTAATGGTTTAGATCCACTTTTGAATTTACCGACCGAAGTCATTAGAAAAACAATAAATATTCAAGAAAAAATTGCTCAAATTCGGGAAAGGATTTATGCTCAAGCCACAACTAAATTCAGCGAGATTTTGGCTCAGGCTCAAAATAAAACTGAAGTGATTGTCAGCTTTTTAGCTTTACTAGAGTTAATCAAGCAAAAGGTAGTGGTGGTTAAACAAGATAAAGTTTTTGAGGATATTACCATTGAAAAATTATAGGGCAATGTATGCCAAATATTCCTTCAGCCCAAAATTGGCGAAAGATTGTGTCGCGGGGTAAATATCCGCTTTTATTTGTCCATGAATTAAATATTGGCTTACTAAATACTCACCGAGTGACCGGTTTTAAAACCAAGCTGACCAGCTACGCGCGGGTTAAAGGTGCTTCTTATCTTTTTGAACCCGAGGCTCAAAAATTTATTTTACAATTGAGAAAAGTTTTGCAAACAGATCCCAAAAAAGCTTTAGTCTGGTTAGATAATTACCGAGCTAAAGTCAAGGATCTTTTTTTGTGGATTTCTAAAACTGATAAATTGATAAAAAAAATTGATTTAAGTCAGGCTGATTTAATCAGACTGCACCGGCAGTATACGAAAAAAGTGGAAACTGTTTGGTGGTGGTGTTATTTGCCTTTTTTGATGGATGATGCCATCACTCTTGAATTATCAGATTTGTTAATTAAGTTGGGTTGGCCAAAAAAAGAATTAGCCAGCGCCATTGCGGCTTTGACTTTTAATCCAAAAATAGCTTTGCATCAGCAAGAGCAAGCAGAACTTTTAAAGCTAGCTGCCGGGATCAAGAAAGGCGGCTGGAAAAAACACGAAAAGAAAATTACCCAGCATCTTTACAAATGGGGTTGGAAAAATTCTTGGTGCTATATTCAAAATCCTTTAAGTCAAAATGACTTGAGAAATGAGATTAAAATTTTAGTCGGCAAAAATCCTGGGCGAGTATTAATACAATTAAAAAAGGAACAGCAGAAAAGACAACAGGTCAGAAATAAAATATTAGCTCAATTTAAAAGTAAACAGCTTAAAATTCTAGCGGATGTTTTAGCTGAGTATGCTTTTTGGCACAGTTATAAAATGGAAGAAAAAACCAAGTCAGTCTATCTAGCTAAGCCATTTTTGGATAGTTTGGCTAAAAGTTTAGACTTATCTTACTGGCAGCTGATTGAATTAATTCCATCTGAAATTTGGGCCAAAAAAATTAATCGTAAAATAATTAAAGAACGCTTAAAGGACAGTGGGATTTTAATGCTTTTTGGCCATTGGCAGGTGATTACTGGCAAAAGGTTGACGGTTTTAAAAAATAAAATTGAAAAGCAGCCAAAAAATCTTAAAAGTTTAAATGGCTTTGTGGTTTATCCGGGCCACGCCGTTGGCAAAGCGGTTTTTGCTGAAGAAGGCGTTAATGTTTTGAAAGTTAAAATTAATACTGGCGATATCTTAGTAACACCAATGACAACTGCTACCATGGTGCCGTTAATCAAAAAAGTTGCCGGTATTGTTACTAACGAAGGTGGGCTTTTGTCTCATGCGGCAATTATTGCTAGAGAATTTAAAAAGCCTTGTGTGGTCGGTACGCAGTTTGCCACTAAAATTTTTAAGACCGGTGATTTAATTAAAGTTGACGCGATTAACGGTATCGTGAGAAAAATTAAATGATTATAAATTTATGACTGAAAAATTAAGCGAAATTCAAAAACGTTTTTTAAACGAAGCGGTGCAGAAGAAAGCTAAGGTTGGAGTTGGTATTTGGCGACCAGAACCAACGGTAGTTAGAAGTGTGATTGAGGCTAGTCAATATTGTGATTTGACCGTGGTGGGAACAAAAATTGACGGCCTAAATTGCCTTGAAACAAAAGATGATGACCAAGCCAGTCAAGTAATTGTTGACCTGCTTAAACAAGGAAAAATTCAGGGAGTGGTGCGAGCTCAGCTTAAAGACTCATACACTCATGAGTTATTTTTGAAAGAATTTAAGCGGCCAAAAGATGAATTTAAAATTTCAGTCAGTTTTTTTGCTAAAGATGACCAGTGGTTTGTTGTTCCTAGTGCTTCTAACTATGCTTCTTTATCTTTAGAAGCCAAGCGCCAAGAAATTTTTGCGGCAGCAGAATGGCTGGAAAGCAATTTAGGCCTTAAGCCAACTATTGCCATTACCAGTACCCGGCGGCCCACTGGTCGGGTTGGGGAGTTTGGTTTATTGGAAGAAATTGCTGAGCGCTGCGAAACCGTGGCTAAGGAATTAAAAGAGAAAGGCTATGATGTCAAAGAATACTATATTGAATATGAAAAAGCCGTTTGGGAAGGCCGGACTTTAATTTGTCCTGCCATTGGCATGATTGGTAATACTTGGACCAAAGGTTTAGTTTATTTGGGTGATTGGACGTGGGTATCATCATTTTATTTAAACCAGGGAGTTTATTGGAATAATGCCCCAAGAAACAATTCAAAATTTTTTTGGCCGATAATTTCAACTGCGGCTTGGATTAATCGGGGAAAAATTTAGTAAAAAAAAGAACGCCAGCTAGAGTTTGACTCTTTCTGGCGTTAGATTTTGGCATTAGCCGCTGTTGTAACAGCGGTTTTTGCACTGGCTGCTAGTCGGCCCGTAAAAATTCTACCAGTGTTTGCGCGGCGCCGACCATTTCCTCAACAATCAAAAGTTCGTTGAGCGAGTGGTGGTTTCGGCCGCCAGCCCCAAGTACTACGGCCGGAATGCCCAGGCCACCTATAATGTTTGAATGGGTGGCAGCGGGTGTATAGTTGGCAGCGTAGGCATTACTGATCCCGGCGTGGGCCATGGCGCTCAGGACAGACTGCACCAAAGGATGGCTGCTTTGAAGGGAATAGGGCAGGTAAGGGATATC
Source organism: Patescibacteria group bacterium (assembly GCA_041649675.1). Classification (GTDB taxonomy): domain Bacteria; phylum Patescibacteriota; class Patescibacteriia; order Buchananbacterales; family UBA6539; genus JBAYJS01. The sequence goes on from JBAZMQ010000013.1 coordinate 10,453, forward strand.
AAATTCCATTTTGACTTTTCCCTGTACTTGGCCATTGCCTGATTTACAGCCATTAGCCGCAAGGTTAAAAACCTGATCCAAGTTGGAGTAAAGCTCGTTCATCTTTACTATATTGTGGCCGCGGAATTCGCCGCTGACAGTCGCCATAGCTGGTAAGACGTTGGTGGCCGGGTAAGGGATGCCGGCTTGAAATTCTGACACGTTGATAAACACTTCGTCCTTTTTGGCGTCGGCGCGGACAAGGCCCAGCGCCAAAGGATTAGTTTGATCGCCGCGGCCAAGGATTCCTCCAAGCTGTGCACAATGCAAGGCATGTGATGCAACCAGGAGGGCATTTAGTCCTTTTTCGGGCTCGCCACCATGGCTCGCCTGACCAAAAAAGTCTGCCCGCCATTTGATTTTCCCAGCACAGCCGATCAGTAACTTGGCCAGTTCGCCGCTTTCAACTACGACGAACTGCTTGGCCAGAATTCTGGACTGGTCAAGGTTGCGCCAGCCGATCATGCCAAGTTCTTCGCCGACGGAAAATACTACCTGGATTGGCCCGTGGGGGATATTATCCTTCTGCAACAGATTCAGAGCTTCAAGAATAGCGGCGACTCCGCACTTACAATCAGCCCCTAAAATCGTGCTGCCGTCGCTTCTGATAATGTCTCCATCAACCACGGGCGTGACCCGAAAGCCTTTTGGTACGTCTACGGTGTCAACGTGGGCGTCCAGGCCAATGCAGGGTAGATTTTCGTAGCCTTCCGTGGCTGGCAGTACAAACATCAAGTTGCCGCACTGGTAACCGTCCTGGTCCTTGCCGGCCTCATCAAAGGTTGCTGTTAGATGAAACAGAACCCCGATTACTCGTTCGAGCCAGTCTTGAATTGCACCAACTTCAAATCCGGGTGACCGAATTGCCGCCAATTGTAGAAACATTTCCACTAGCCGGTTTTTGTCCACAGTCACTGTTTTTCTTTTTGGATTCTGGTCGTTCACGTTCGTCTCTCCTCTTTAAGTTTTTTCCGTTAAATTATTGTTTCCTGGCTACCTTCTGTAATCAGATTCAGAACATACAGTGTCCCAATCTGAAAGACAGCCTATTTAAACCTTATTTTGTCTTTGCTTAGGCAAAAGGTTGTATTGTCAAACAGCAGCATTTTATAATAACATAAATTAGCCAAAAAAGTCAAGATTTGGCTCTTGGCTTTTTAAATGAAATATGCTAGTTTTCTATTAAGTAATAACGAGATCTGGGGATTGTTTCTTGGATCCGAAAATAGATGTTTTGACCACACAGGAGGAAATTGCATGAACAGAATATTTGTCCAAACCAGTGCCCATACGAAAGGCTGGCTTTCAGCGTTTCAGGCAATGGCAATTGAATTTGCCAAATTAGGAAATGAGGTCATTTACAACTACCGGGAGAATGATCCTGGCGCTTCAGTTCTTCAGACGTACCAAGTTAGCACAACGTGCTATGCTTTGAGTGCGGAAGCCGTTGCCGCGCACAAAAAATTGTTTCCGGATTCCATTAGCACAGGCAAGGTAAAAAACAATGCTGCCAACGTGAGAGTTCACAGCGACAAAATCGGATTGCCAATCGATCGGCTGGCGCTAACCACTCGGTTGGCATTCATTGAGACCGGAGCCAACGCTTTCTTGTTTTTTTACGGCTACATTGACGTGACAGCGGTGATGACCTACATCCTTTTGGGAAACTTTGCCGCCAAAAAGCCGGTCGTGTTGTTTGGTTGGCCCCAGGAGCGGATTGAAGAAATCATACGCTTGGTTACCCCAAAACCGGCAATGCCGGCGTGGTTTGCCGCTTTTGGAACAATCAAGTCTGGAGAGGAGCCAGACGATGATTACTTCAAACAAGAAGCGGTCAAGACAGTGGCGTTTTTGCAAAAGACTCCGGCCGATTTTCCAAGTCGTCATCAGCAACCAAGCAATGCGCCAGGCCAAGCCCTCACTGTTTAGGCATAAAATTGGCCGCCACAACCGTACCTTAGTCTTATCACAAATTTGAGCCCTGCTGTTTTTCTACAATAGCGGAGCTTTTTTTTATCGAGAATTTGGTAATTGAAAGTTGTTAAATAATTTAGTATAATATAGTTATATGCCCCGTTGGAAATTAATTTCAAAACGGGGGTAAACAAAATAAAATTTAATTGATTTTTAACGGGGTATGTCTAGCCTAAAATCAAAAATTGAAAGCCTACTTTTTATTTCCAATCAACCTTTAAGCGTTAAGCGGTTGATTAATCTAACCAAGGCCGAAAAGGATAAAATTGAAGAAGCAATTAAAGAGTTAGTGGCTGAATATAACAGCCAGCCAGACAAGGGAATTGGTCTGCAAAAAATTGGCGATCAAATTCAAATGGTAACGGCAGCTGACAATTCTAAGCTGGTTAAGGACTTCATTAAAGAAGAAACAACTGGCGAATTGTCCAAAGCGTCATTGGAAACTTTGACGATTATTGCTTATCGCGGCCCGATTTCCAAGGCTGAATTGGAACAAATTAGGGGAGTTAATTGTGCAATTATTTTACGCAATTTGTTAATGCGCGGTTTGATTGAAAGCAAGGAAGACAAAAAGAAAATGCAGATTGCTTACAATATTACTTTTGATTTCCTCAACTTTTTGGGGTTACACCAGCAGTCAGAATTGCCGGATTTTGAAAAACTTAATTCCAGTGCCAGTTTAGAAAAAATACTAGAATCAGAGAACGGAGATCAGAAAACAGAAAACAGAGGTTAGTTTAAATATTTATGAGATTACTAAAGATTTCCCAGCGGAAGAAAAATTTGGATTAGTTTCTCAGATGAGGCGGGCAGCTGTATCCTTAGCCTGTAATATCGTGGAAGGGTTTCGTCGAAAAACAATAAAAGACAGTTTGAATTTTTATAATATCGCCCAAGGCTCTCTTGAAGAACTAAAATACTAAGTAATACTTAGTTTTGATTTAAAGTTCATAGATCAACAGAATTTTGATAAATTGAATGAAAAAGCAGAGGAGGCTAGTAAAATTCTTTATGGTTGGATTACTAGCAATAAACAAAAATTAAGATAAACTTTTTTACTGGCTAAACTTATTATTTACTGATTTCTGTTTTCTAGTTTCTGATTACTAAAAAAAGTATGTTAAATTTTTTAACCAGTCTAATCATTGCCAGCCTGTTAATTCCCTCAGGCTTTAATTTTTTTACTCAAAAAGCCGCTGACTATTCTTATCGCAGTGGCATTGTCAGTAATAAAGCCCAATTACCCAAACGAATTGTTAATAATAGTTTTGGTTTAAAAACTACGGCGAAAAGTATTTTAATTATTGATGATGCTTCGGGTTCAGTGTTATACAGTAAAAATCCGGCGGTAGTTTCGCCTTTAGCCAGCATCAGTAAGTTAATGACGGCTTTAGTGGTTTTGGACAATAAACCGGATTGGAACAAAGTGGTAAAAATGACCAAGGAAGATCGGCGCCAAGGCGGGATTAATTATCTTTTTGATGGTCAGGAAGTAACGGTTAAAGATTTATTTAATTTGATGCTAGTGGCTTCTTCCAATGAGGCGGCAATTGCTTTGGCCAGAAGTTCGGGGCCAACCAATTTTGTTGCCGCGATGAATAAAAAGGCTAAAGAGCTTGGCATGACTGATACTTATTTTTTGGATCCGAGTGGTTTGACGCCGCAAAACGTATCTTCGGCCAAAGACCTGATTAAATTGGCTCAAGCCGCTTTTAGTCAGCCAGAGATTATTAAAGCCGTGACGAGTCAGGAATATAGATTTAAGTTGGTTGATAATTCTAAGATAGTTTTAGGTGTTAGCACTGACAAGTTACTTGATGGTTTTTTGAACCAAGGTGATTACCAAATTGTTGGCGCCAAAACCGGTTATTTAGATGAAGCTGGTTATTGCTTATTGCTAAAGATTAAAAAGAAAGATACTGCCAGTTTAACTATTGCTTTAATGGGTGCCCAAAGTCAGCCTGATCGTTGGCAAGAGGCCAAGGGCTTGGTTGATTGGGTCTTTAGAAATTACCAATTTAATTAGCTTGAGATTTAGTGTCTAAGATTGTATAATAGTAAAGCGATTATTTTACCTAACTTTATGTCAGATATTAAGCCAATCGTTATTGCTAATTGGAAAATGAAGCTTGGGCTGCAAGAAGCCAAGAGTCTGGCTAGCGATATAAAAAATAAGGTCACGGCTCAAATTGAAGTTGCGGTTTGTCCTTCTTTTATTAGCTTGACTGAGGTGGGAAAGATTTTTAGCGGCAGTAATATTAAATTAGGCGGCCAGGATTGTTTTTGGGAAGCCAACGGTGCGTTTACCGGCGAAGTATCGGCCAAGGAATTAAAGGAGGTTGGTTGTGAGTTTGTAATTTTAGGTCATTCCGAGCGCCGTAAATATTTAGGCGAAACCGACGAGATGGTTCATAAAAAAGTCAGTCAGGCACTGGCCGCTGGTTTAATGCCGATTATTTGCGTGGGTGAAACTTTTGAACAGCGGCAACAGGGAGCAAAAGACTATGTTTTGATTCAACAAACCACCAAAGCTTTAGAAGGTTTGGAGATAAATGCCTCGCAGCAAGTCATCATTGCTTATGAACCAGTTTGGGTAATAGGTTCAGGCCAGGCCATTGATCCAAATGAAGCGGCAGCGGCCCATCAAGTGATTTATCAGAGTCTATTTGATTTATTCCCATCCGATATTGTGAAAAATAATTTCCGAATTGTTTATGGTGGCAGCGTTGATGAAACTAATGTTTCTGATTTTACTAACCTAGATAAAACCAGCGGCGTTCTAGTCGGGGGAGCGAGTCTGAATATTAATGACTTTTTAGCCATCATCAAAAATGTTTAGTCTTTAAGCTAACAAGAAATAAGCGGCAGGGCGTTTATTAATTGCTAGCTTGTTAATTTTTAAAGCCATGATTTATTATTTGATTCCTTTGATTATTATTGTTGCGAGTTTAATCGCAATACTTTTTATTGTGGCAAAGAAATTTCCTAATTTAGCAGCAATTAATGTTGAGTCTATCCCTAAGGAAAAAGAAACCCAGGTTATAAATCGGATTATGGTTGATCGATTATCAAGGAACTTTTTATTTTTTAAAAAAATATTTTTAGAAGTTTTCGGTCCGCTTTGGAAAAATTTATCTGATTTAGGCAGTAGTATTTATCAAAATATTGCTGATTTGGAAAAGAAAAATTTGGCCCAACCGTTAAACCAGATTGATCTTAGACAACAAGCAACTGATAAATTTGAAGAAGCAAAAAAGATATTAGCCGAGGGAAACTTGGAAAAAACCGAAGAAATTTGTATATCAATTATTGAATTTGACCCAAAAAATTTAGACGCCTATCAAATGTTAGCCAATGTTTATTTGGAAAATAGGGATTATAGAAAAGCCCGGGAAACAAGTCGCTATCTTATTAAATTAATGCTTAAAGCCGGCAGTATTGACGGTGATAAACATCGCTTAGCTAATGCCTATGCTGACTTAGGTTGGATTTATCAATTAGAGAATAAGAACAGCTATGCTTTAACTAATTATCAGAAGGCGGTTGAATTAGAGCCGAGTAATCCAAGATTCCTTGACTTATTATTGAAAATGAGTATAATATTAAAGAACAAAACCTTGGCCCTTGAGGTCTTTTCTAATTTAAAAGATGCTGATCCTGACAACCAGAAGCTGCCGGATTTAGAAGAAGAGATTAAAAATTTGTCTGGCCAAGCCAGTAGTTAATTTAAAGCGTATAATTTACGCCGTTGTAGCTCAGTTGGTACCCGCCCGCCACGCAAGCCGATTCATTGGCTTTGATTGCGAGGCGTTGCGGGCGGGGAGCAACTCCTATATAATCTTAGAGATATAGAAAGACTATTCAATTTACGCCGTTGTAGCTCAGTTGGTAGAGCAACTCCATGGTAAGGAGTAGGTCATCGGTTCAAATCCGATCAACGGCTCCATGGGTCGGTACCGAAGCGGTCAAACGGGGCTGACTGTAAATCAGCTGGCTTTAGCCTTCGGAGGTTCGAATCCTTCCCGGCCCACCATAAATTTAACTATTAACACTTAACAATTAACTATTAGTTCAACGTAGCGCGATTTAGCATTAATTTTGCGCTATGAAAACATTTCGTTTTGTAGACTTTTTAGTCTATATAAAATCTAAAATCTTGTATAGTAGAATTTTACAAGTCACTGAGCAACTAAGGGATTTTTCATTAAGGGATCAAACAAGAAGGGCAGCATTGTCAATAATTTTGAATGTCGCTGAAGGGTCGGCTAAAAGGTCTGATAAAGAGTTCTCAAGATTTCTGCAAATTTCACTTGGGTCAGTTAATGAATTGTATGCTTGCCTAGACGTAATGAGGAGCAACAATTTTATCAGCGAAGAGAATTTTGATAAGTTGAGGCCCGAGTGCGAGGATATCGCCAGACAGCTTGGAGGTTTGACCAAGAAGTTAAGATTTAACAGTTAATAGTTAACTGTTATTATGCCCCCTTAGCTCAGTTTGCGCCAGAGGCGCATCCGCCTTTGGCGGAGGTTACCTGCCCGCCATAGCCTGAGCCAACGTAGCTCAGTTGGTAGAGCAACAGTTTTGTAAACTGTAGGTCGTCGGTCCGAGCCCGACCGTTGGCTAAGGCGATGGCAGGCGGGGCAACAGTTTTGTAAACTGTAGGTCGTCGGCCTACCTGCCGGTAGGCAGGTCCGAATCCGAGAGGTGGCTTTAGATAATTAATAATAAATTAAATTAGTCATTAAATTTATGTCCCAGGATAACATGATCAAACTGGAATGCAAAGAGTGCAAAAGAGTAAATTATTTTTCCAAAAAAAATAAAAAGACTCTTAAGAACAGATTAGAATTAAGTAAGTTCTGTAAGCACTGCAAAAAGCATACTCCACACAAAGAAACAAAATAACTATTAACTTTTAACAGCCTGCCTACCGGCAGGCAGGTTAATAATTAACCATCTTTGTTAAAGGTTAATAGTTAGCTGTTAATTGTTTTTGAGGGGGCGTAGTTCAACAGTAGAACGGCGGTCTCCAAAACCGCAGACGAGGGAGCGTCACCTTCCGCCCCTGCCAAAAATACTCAGCACCGCTGGGTATTTTTGTGTTTAAAAAAAGCTAAACTTGGGGTTCAGTATCTTCGTTGGGATTTTTGACCATGCCCCGAAAGAGGGTTTAGGCCATTGATTTGATTGTATTTATATTATAAAATTAATCCGATAAATATTCAAATATGGCGAAATATACTAAACAAAAATGCGTACATTGCCTTTTATACCAAGAGAAATTGACTAAGGATCATATATTTCCTAAGTCTTGGTATTCAGATTCTACTCCTTCGAATGTCGAAAAGTGGACGGTACCGTCATGCGAACCTTGTAATAACAAGTTAAGTTCCGCAGAAGAGGAACTATTTAATAGATTGGCTATCTGTGTAGACGAAAATGATTTAGCGGCCTCAGGTGTTAGCAAGAAGTTTATTAGTAGGATATCTTTAACATCAAAAAATCAAAGGCAGTTAGGAAGACAAATTAAGCTTTTGATGGATACGGCAAAAGCTTTTATCCCATACTTGTACGAGGAAGGGAACCAATATGTATTAAAAGGTGGTACGCCTAAAGATGGTGTTAGAACTAGGCGTATGATTAGGATTCCTGGCGACAAACTTCAAATAGTGAGTGAAAAAATTATAAGAGGATTAGAATTTAGATTGCGAGATAGGTTAATAGAGGATGATAGAAAAATAGAGATTATAGTACCCCATGAACATAGAAAAAAGGAGTTGGAGCTAATAAATAATTGGAATAAATTAATTTTACCTATTGAAGAAAATGCACACCGAGGGTATGGATTTATCGTAAGATATGGTGTAAATCCTAGTGACAGTGATTGGATTGTTTATAATATAAAAATTTGGGGTCATTTGGAAATTTGGGCCATGATTCATCCTAAAGATAACAAGGTAAAAAAATTACAAGAAAACTTAGGTCAATCGAACAAATATTTAAATAAAGCATTAAAGCTATACCAAAAAAAAAGATTTAATGAGGCTTTAAAATTTGTTAATTTTTCAATTGTCTGTAATCAAAATAATTTTACTGCTTATAATACAAAATCATATATACTTAATGAACTTAAGAGATATAGTGAAGCTTTGGATGTAATTAATAATGGTATAAAACTAAACCCTAATAATTTTTTAATGATTTCTAATAAAGTTTCAACGTTAGGTTTATTGGAAAAGTATGATGAAGCTCTTACTATTACAGAACAGGCACTTCTTCTAAAGCCAGATGATAATTATATCTGGCATAAAAAAGGTGTATCTCTATACCATCTAGGTCGATACGCAGAATCAATAGACGCTTTTAATACAAGTTTAAGAATTAAACCTGATTTTACATTATCTATTGAAAAAAAGATTTCAGCATTAGTTTTATCAGGACGATTAAAGGAAGCAGTAGAATTATTTAAGTCAAGTAGTTTACCAAAAGAAGATTATAATCTATTACTGAATAACATAGGCTATGCATTTTTACAACTTGGTGAATACGGGGAGGCAAGTAGGTACTTAGACGAAGCAAAATTGATTTATAAAAATCAAAAAGAAATTTATTATAATCTCTATAAGTTAAATTTCAGACTAAACAATTTTGGTAAATCTTTATTATATTTTTTAAAGTTTAAGTTTTTGTCGTACCGTAATAGTTTTACAAAGATAATCAAAATGATTTTTAAAAATATCAGACAAAGAAATAAATCATAATTTTTTAATGAGGCATAACTGTGATATAATATAAAATATGACAGAAACTAAACTTAGAATCCCTATAGATTTGCAGGGCAGCGAGAAATCCCTTGATTTAAAAGATGTATCGGTAGAATTTGATGATTCTTATAAAAAGCCGTTTGGCTGTCCAGGGATGGAATTATTTCAAGGATTTGTAATTGATTTTATCTCCTCAATTGCCTTGGTGGGATTTTTAAAGGGGCTAGGGATTGATTTAGATAAACCATTCGTTTTTATTGGAAGAAAAGTAAAATCTCTTTTTAATATTCAAAATAAATCAATTCAGTTATTTGGAAAAGATAATGCAATCGGTTATTTAAAATTATACGTAAATTTGGGCGGAGTAAAATTATGCTTTTATTTTTATAGGATAGAAAAGGAAAGAAACTTTTTAAATGCTTTAAAAGGAGTAAATTTGTTTGTTGATAATTTTTTGGGTATAATATCCGATAGATTAAAGTCCAAAAATAATCATAGAAGCATGGAAATTATTTATTTGAAATGGTGTGATGAAACTTGGAAGATTGACGAATTTTTTTCAAACTTAACATAATTAATTTACTGTACGGAATAAAGATTCGTTATTGAATAATAATTTCCGACTTTGTCCCCCAGCGACTGTTTTGTAAGAAATTGCCCTAAAGGCGATTTTTTGGTAAACTTAATTTATGATTACTCAAATAGCCGGTTATTTATCAGGCATTGCAATCTTGTTGTCTTTTTGGCCTTACCTTAAAGACATTTTTGCCAAAAAGACAAAACCGCAAAGAGTTTCGTGGTTAATTTGGGCGATGTTGGGATTAATTTCTTTCTTTTCTCAATTAGCTAAAGGTGCTTCTTACTCTTTAGTTATGACCGGTGCCTCGGCAATTGGGGATTTGCTTATTTTTGTTTTAGCTATTAAATATGGTTTTGGTGGATTTAAAAAAAGAGATATTATTTCTTTGACTGGCGTGGCTATTAGCTTGTTATTATGGTATTTGACCAGGGAAGCGGTCGTTGCTTTATTGTTTGTCATTTTTATTGATGCGATTGGTGCGATTTTGACTGCGTTGAAGGCTTATGAAAATCCGGCAACAGAAACTGTTAGTGCCTGGGTGCTGACTTTCGTTGGCGGTTTGCTGGCTTGCATTGCTGTTGGCAGTTTGAATCTTATTTTATTAGCTTTTCCACTGTATATCTGTTTAGCGAGTTTAATAATTTTAGCGGCAATAAAATTAGGATTTAAAAGAAGAATAGGTTTGTCCTAGGACTAGCGGTTGAAAAATATTTTAATTAGTTAATCTAAAAAACCACTCTCAGGGAGGCGGTTTTTTGTTTGGAAAAAAATGATTTTTTATTGGTTATTTAGTTTATCAATGTCGTCTTGGTATTTATCAGCCAATACTAGGACATTATCACCATAAAAACTGTAGGCCGGATTGGTTGAACCGCTAAAGTAGCGCATGGCCGCATTCCATTGGCTTTGGCGGGCAGAGCTGGCACCATTAGCTTTTAGCAGAATGGCTGCTGCCAAAAACGCGTCGCGAATGTCCCAAGGGCTAGCTGGACTTTTGCCAGTTAGCGCGCTGACTTTATTTTTATAACCCATCCAGGTTGAGGGGATGAACTGGGCTGGTCCCATGGCCCCGCCCCAGCCGATTTGCTTACCGCTTTTATCGCGCATCGGGCAGGAAACCGGAGTGGTATCCGGGTCTAATCCCAATTCTTTAGTGATAGTTAAAAATGGTTGCTGGTCACGTTCCGGTTTCATAATTACTTTCCAACTTTTTTCCGCAGGATCGCCAGCTCGGTTGCAAGTGCCAACATTTTGGCCGAGGTTTGATTCCTGGGTTAGAATCGCTAGCAAGAAAGCCGTTGGGACGCTGGTTTGGCCCGATACCCATTGAGCAATTTCAACTGCCTGGCCAAAGGTAATTTGCTTGCCAACGTTAAACAATTGGTAAATCCGGTTTTTAATTTCGGTGGCCTGTTTTTGGCTTGATTTTAGCATATTCTGATAAGAGCTTTCTTTGCCCTTAGTCTGAGAAAGCAAAGCATTTTGTTCACCAACTGAGCCGGCTAGCTGTTTTTGTTGCAGGACTTTGATTGAAAGTAAATTTTGGGATTCTTCCCATTGGTCATTAAGAGACTGCGATTGCTCCTGAAGTTGATTGTTAGTTTCTTTTACTTGAACAAAGATTGAATGAAGATTACTAATCAATTGTTGGTAATTTTGTATTTCGTTAAATATGTCAGCTAAGCTATTACTCATGATGACATTGTACAAAAGTGATTTTTGGTCAAAGAAATAAATTTGACGAATGACGTCACTCAACTGAATCTGAAGCATTTGGTTTTGGTTGGCTATCGTGGTTATGGCCGCTTGGGTTTGCATCATTTGTTCTTCTAACGAGTCAAGCTTCAAACTAGTTTCTTTGACTTGCAGCTGCAAAGCGGCTTGCTGGGTTTTTAGCTGTTTAATTTTATTGGTTAAGGTATTTTTTTGGCCTTTAATGCTGGTTAATTGTTTTTGATATTGAGCAATTTGATTTTCAATATCTTTAAGTTGTTGCTCTAGCTGTTGACGGGTAGCAGCAATATCGGAAGTGGCTGCCTGGGCATTTTGGATCAAAAAAATTGCCGGTAAAAACCAGATTTGAATAATAATTGTTATAAGGCAAAGGTAAACTTTCATATCTTTATTTTACTACGATATCAGTTGATAGTCACATTTTATCTAGTTTTAGTTAATAAAAACCGGTCAGGATTACAAAAATATTGATATCTTTGGTTAAAATGAATAGTATAAATTGCCAACATAATTTTACCACCACTCGGCCTAAGAATTGGAAGGATTGGTAATCTATAAAAGCCCCTATTTTATTATATTTATTTATGGTGTATAATAGTAGGGAGGGGAAAACCCGCTCAAAATAATAATTAATGAAAACCAAAAATTATGGCAAAGATGACCAAGTCTCAATTGCTCGCTTCCTTGGCCGAAAGCGCCAATTTAAGCAAAAAAGACGTCACCCTGCTTTTGGAAAAAATGGTGGAATTGGCTTACAGTGAGGTTAAAAACAGTGGTGAATTTGTCGTGCCGGGAATTGGCAAGTTAGTGAAAGTCAAAAGAAAAGCCAGAATGGGCCGCAACCCAGCCACTGGCGAACAAATCCAGATTCCAGCCAAAACCGTTGTCAAATTCAGAGTTGCAAAAGCCGCAAAAGAAGCAGTTTTATAATCAACAGTTTCTCTTTAAAGAACCCTGCAGCCGTAGGGTTCTTTTATTTGTAGTATTTTGATTGGTTTTTTGTTATAATATAATAGGTTAATTATTAAATATCAAAAAGATAATTTATGCGCCATACTAAAATTTTGTTTAGTATTACTATTTTATTTTTTGTCGTGTTAGCCGTTGGTTGTGGCAAACAAACTATGGCTGATTTGGAAAAAGCGGCTGCCCAGGCGGCGAAAAGTAATAAAAAGATTACCGTACCACAAGATTTAATCCAGTGTGCCGGTAAGTATTTTAAGTCTGACGACAACGGTCGGGTGGCTGATTGTTCTACTTTTGAGCCGGATAAAGTTTGTTCCTATTACAAAACTATTGTTAACGGCATAACCTCGGTTCATGTTTTGGAATACAATCAGGCTTGTTTGGCCTGTCGGTTTTATGGTGAAACCGGTACTAAAAAAATTGATAACGCTGAATATCTCCATTTAGGCTACTTAGTTGGTACTTGTCCAACGGGAAAATAATTTTAATCATTTTAAAAATAAAAAAGGAGGAGTAATTTTATGAAAAAAATTTCAGAGGACTGCTGCCAGCCAAAACATCACTTTTTTGGCAAAACAGTCATTTTGATTTGTGGCATGATTTTGTTATCCATAATCATTGTCACGGCAATTTTAAGAGAACGAATTGTTAGTGAACCGCAATTTCAGTTGCCAATTACCGGCCAGGGAAAAATTAGCTATCAACCTGATATTGCTAACGTTAGCGTTGGTGTTCAAGTTGATAAATTAGCCAAGGCTGATGAAGCCCTAAGTCAGCTTAATGATAAAATGAATAAAGTTTATGATGCCATCCAAAAATTAGGTATTAGTAAAGAAGATATTCAAACCCAAAATTATTCCTTGTATCCACAGTATGATTACTCGCCGGACAATACCTCAAAACTTTCGGGCTACAATGCCAACCAAGTAGTCGTGGTAAAAGTAAGAAATATTCAAAACAATAATGGCTTGGTGACAAAAGTTATTTCTGAAGCGAGCAAGGCCGGCGCTAACCAGATTAATGGTGTTACTTTTGAAGCCTCAAATATTAATGAGCTTCGGCAGCAGGCGAGATTAAAAGCCATTGCCGATGCCAGAGCCAAAACCGGAATAATTGCCTCGGCTTTGGGCGTGAGATTGGGCAAGGTTGTTGGTATGTGGGAAAACGTTTTGGCCCAGCCGGATTTGTCCGCTTACGGCAAAGGTGGTGCCAATATTAGCGTTGGCGCGTCTAGCCCAGTTGTGCCTGAGGGCAGCCAGGAATTGATTATAGAGGTAACAATAAATTATAAAATTAAGTAATTGATTTAAAGTTATGTTAAAACAAATCGCCTTAACCATGATTTTTGGTAAACCTCTTATTGTTTACGGTGGTCTAACCACTTTGCTTTTACTGCTGATCACTGCCACTATCGGGCTAATGATTATGAAAGGCAAAAAGGTACCGATAGCTATTCATGTTTGGCTGGCTCGGTTAACCATTGTTATTGCTGTTTTGCATGCAATTTTAGGGTTATCACTTTTTCTTTAATAGATATGAAGATAAATTACATTATTATTCCTTTGCTGACTTTAGTTACCGCAGTTTTGGGCAGTATTTTTACTAGTCAAGGCATGATTTGGTACAAAACTTTGGATTTGCCAAATTTTACACCATCAGGTTCAGTTATCGGTTTAGTCTGGACTGTAATTTTTACTCTCGCAGCAATTTCCGCTTTATTAGTTTGGAATCAAAAAACAAATAATCGTCATTGGCTGATATTGGTCTTCTTTTTATTTAATGCCGCCCTTAATATTCTGTGGAGTTATTTGTTTTTTGAGAAACATTTGATTAATTTGGCAATTTGGGAAGCTTGGCTGCTGGAAGTTTCTGTTTTAGTCTTGGTATTTTTGACCTGGCCGATTTCAAAAGTCGCTTCGGCCTTGCTTTGGCCATATGCAATTTGGGTGATGTTTGCCACTTATTTAACTTATTCAGTTTGGCTTCTGAATCGCTAAGATGTGAACTGAAGGTATTACTAGAGATATTGGTTTAAAAAGGAAATAAAATGATTTATATTTTTTTAAAATTAATTTTTGCGGTTTTACTGATCTTGCCGCGCGGTTATCTTTTGGTTTACGTGATTGACCGGAGTAAAAATTTCAGTTTTGGTTATAAATTTTTTGTCGGCTGGATTTTTGGTCTGGCCGCTTTTGCTTTGGACGTTTTTTCTTCCAATGTGTTTGGTGGGTTTAAACTTTACCCCTGGCTTTTTTGGTTTTCGGCCATTGGCCAGATTTTTGGTTTGGAATTTGTTATCTTTTTGTTTGAAAGAAAAATTCTTTTGCCCAATTTTAAAAAAATTATTCCTTTTTGCCAAACCCAATTGCAAAGTTTTAAATTATGGCCTAATTGGGAAAAAATTATTTTAGGCATAATTATTTTAACCGCAATTTTTTGGTCAGCAATCGCTTTGGGGCAGGGGACAACTTTTGCCGGGGCTAACAACTCCAATATAATTTTTAGGCAATTTTCTATTGATCAGAGTTTCTATACGGCCAAAGACATTAGCCATTATTTTACCGCCAGTTTGGCTAAGTATCCGCCTAATGACAGTTTAATTAAAGTTTGGCTGGCCACTGCGGCTGGCGGATTGGCTTGGCCAGTCATGGTTTTTGCCAGCCTATTTTATTATTTGATTTTTTTAGCAATTATTTATTTTTTTCTTGCGCCAGCGATCAGTCGGCCAGCTAGATTGTCAGCAGTTTGTTTTTTAAGCAACCTGCCGATTTTTTATTTTTATCCCAGCTTTGCCCAGGCAGAAATATTGTCTTCAATATTTTTGTTTCTAACTATCGCCGGCCTGTTTTATTTTCAGATTGGAATTGGTAACTCATATTTTTATTTAGCCGGCATGGCGTTGGCCTTTGCGGTTTGGACCGAAAATGAAGCTTTGTTGGTTTTTTTCCCTTTAGTAGTTTTAGCTTCAATAATCTTTTTGCGGGCTAAGCGAGTTAATTATTTTCAATTGTTTATCTTTTGGGTTTTTCCGGTAATTACCGTTTTTCCCTGGGTTTCATTTTTAGTTTTAAATCGCTTAAATATATTTTCTTGGTATCTCAAGTTTCTTAACTTGACTGATTTAGCCAATTTAGCAATTGAGCTGATACCGCTTTTGGCTTTCTTTTTGTGTTTTATTAAGTTAAATTCTTTGTTAAAATTAAAGCATGAAAAAGTGTAAAGGGAAAAATAAAGCCTGGATAGTTTCGGTTGATATGGGCTATGGTCACCAACGAGCGGCTTATCCGCTCAAGGGTTTGGCCTATAAAAATAAAATTATTACGGCCAATACCTATCCGGGTATTCCCAGTAAAGATCGGACTTTTTGGCGTGAAAGCCGGGAGTTTTATGAATTTATGTCGCGGTTTAAAAATCTACCCGTAGTTGGCCAACCGGCTTGGGATTTTTATGATAATTTACAAAAAATTCCAAAATTTTATCCGCGTCGCGATCTGTCTAAACTTAGCATGCAAGTTAAGCAGATTTATTATTTTATTGAACACCAAGGTTGGGGTAAACATCTGATTAATAATTTGTCTAAAAATCCTTTGCCATTAATTTCATCTTTTTTCATCCCGGCTTTTATGGCCGAAGTTTTTGGTTATCCGGGCGAAATTTATTGTTTGGCCACCGATACTGACATTAATCGGGCCTGGGCGCCAAAAAGTCCCGCGACTTCGCGGATTAATTATTTTGCCCCCAGCTACCGCGTTGTTGAACGTCTTAAGCTGTATGGTGTATCGCCAGAGAAAATATTTTTAACCGGATTTCCTTTACCTTTGGAAAATATTGGTAATTCCAAGCTTGATATTTTACAGAATGATTTGATCCAGCGGTTGATAAATTTAGACCCACAGAGAAATTATTGGAATAAAGACCAAGAGACGGTTACTCGTCATTTAGGGGCAAAAAAATTGCCGAAAAAAAGTAATCATCCTTTGACCCTAATGTTTTCGGTCGGTGGCGCCGGGGCCCAAAGAGAAATTGGGACAACGGCTTTAGCCAGTTTAAAGAATGACATTTTGGCTAAAAGGATCAGAATGATTTTAGTTGCCGGTATTCATAATAGTTTGAATCGTTATTTCCGGCAGTCGGCTAAGTCCGTTGGCTTGGCCAAAGAACTTGGTTTAGGAGTAAAAATTATCTTTGCTGATAACAAGGAAAGTTATTTTAAAAAATTCAATTTGGCTTTAAGAACAACTGATATCCTTTGGACCAAACCGTCAGAATTGAGTTTTTATTCGGCTTTGGGTTTGCCGATTATAATCGCGCCGCCGATTGGTTCACAGGAAGAATTTAATCGAACCTGGCTTCGGACAATTGGGGCAGCGGTTAGTCAAGATGACCCTAAATATTGCAATGAGTGGATTTTTGATTGGGTTAATAGCGGTTGGTTTGCCGAAGCGGCAATGCATGGCTTTTTGGAAGCGCCAAAATTTGGTACTTATAATATTGAAAAGGTTGTTTGTCATCAATTTAAAAAAACCAAAGAACCAAAAATGGTCTTGCAGTATTAGACATGATGATAAGAAATTAAAAAATTAAAGAAATAAGAAACGCTAAGCTTAATTTCTGAGTTTTGACCTTTCAACTTTACTTTTTTTGTGATAAACTATTTTAGTATGAAAAATAATAAAAACGTCAAAAACAATATTTTTACCTGGAAAATCGGCGGGATTGCCGGCGGCGGCCAACAAGTGGCCGGTTTAATTTTTACCAAAGCTTGCGTTCATGGTGGGCTTTACACTTTTGACAGTTCCGAATATCCATCTCGGATCCGCGGCGGTTTGGTAACTTATCGGGTTAGTATTTCTCAGCAACCGGTAACGGCAATTTATAAAACTACTCAGCTCTTGATCGCTTTGAATCGGCAAGCCTTTGATTATTGCTTGCCTGACATGGTCAGCGACGGCGTGATTTTATATGATAGCGACAAGTTTGAGGTTAAAGAAGGGGAGACCAAGGGGGTTAAAGTTTATCCTTTACCTTTGGCAAAATTAGCGACTCAAGCTGCTATTAAACCAATTGCCGCCAATATTATCGTGACGGGGGCTTGTGCGGCCTTGCTTGATTATGATTTAGAAATTTTAAACGAGGTAATCAAAGATACATTTGCCGACAAGGGCCAAGAAGTAGTTGACATGAATATCACGGCTGTTAAGTTTGGCTATCAGTACGCCAAAGATAATTTTGATGTTGATAAATTTCCTTACAAATTAAAACCGTTGAAGAAAAATGACGAGTCAGTCATAGTTACTGCCAACGACACAATTTCTTTAGGGGCAGTGGCTTGCGGTTGTAAATTTTTCGCTTCTTACCCAATGACGCCGGCTTCTTCGGTATTGGAGCGCTTGGCCGCGTGGGCCCATTTAACCGGCATGGTAGTTAAACATCCGGAAGATGAAATTTCGGCTATGCACATGGCTATTGGCGCGGGATTTGCCGGCGTCAGGTCAATGACTGCCACTTCTGGCGGCGGTTTTGCTTTAATGACTGAAGCTTTAGCTTTGGCTGGTATTACGGAAACGCCGGTAGTGATTGTTGAATCGCAGCGGCCAGGGCCGGCAACCGGGTTACCAACTTGGACCGAGCAGGGTGACTTGGCCTATTTGGCAACGGCGGCTCACGGTGAATTTATCCGAGTGATTTTAGCGCCGGGTGATCCCCAGGAAGCTTTTTATTTAACTACTCAAGCCTTTAATTTAGCTGAGAAATGGCAGGTGCCGGTTTTTATCCTGGTTGATAAATATATTTCCGAGGGCCACCAATCGATTGCTCAGCCAGATTTAAATCAGTTTGAGATAGATCGCGGCCAACTTCTAACCGATGAGCAGCTGGCCAAAATTACTGATTACAAACGTTACCAA
Organism: Patescibacteria group bacterium; assembly: GCA_041649675.1. Classification (GTDB taxonomy): domain Bacteria; phylum Patescibacteriota; class Patescibacteriia; order Buchananbacterales; family UBA6539; genus JBAYJS01. Next base: position 28,417 of record JBAZMQ010000013.1, read on the forward strand.
TATGCCGAGTCAGGAGTTTCGGCCCGAACTATTCCCGGGCAAAAAGGGGGAGCATACTTAGCTAATAGTGATGAGCACGATGAGCATGGTTTAACTATTGAAGGTTTTGACGCTTTAACCAGGCAGAAAATGGTAGATAAACGGGCAGCTAAGTTGTCTGGTTTGTTAAAAGATTTACCAAAGCCAAAAATGTATGGGTCAAAGACGGCCAAAATTACTTTGGTTGGCTGGGGTTCGGTTAAAGGGCCGGTTTTGGAAGCGTTAAAAGTTTTAGACCAAGTAAACTATTTGCATGTTAGTACGCCTTGGCCGCTGGATAAAGATGAAGTAGCCCAGCAACTCAAGGGCGCAAAAATGGTAGTAGTAATTGAAAATAATCATGATGGCCAGCTGGCAAATATTTTAGAGCAGCATGGCATTAAAGTTAATCAGCGTTTAAATAAATATGATGGCGCTCAGTTTTTCCCGGAAGAAGTGGTTGAATTAGTCAGTAATTTAAAATAATTTTGATTTTTTATCACCCCTCATCCGGTCGCCCCAGTCTTGTTTAGGGCAGGCGACCACCTTCTCCCCGTTTGAGACGGGGAGAAGGGATTGGCTAAATTTTGCCCCTCGCCCCACCTCAAGTGGGGGGAGGGTGTCCCGATTCTAAGTTTATCGTTGGCAGAGGGACGAGTGAGGGGATTAAATAATATAAATTTATAACAATCCAAATAAGCATATGTCTACCGAAAAAGATTTTTTAACTCCTGTCCAACCAACCTGGTGTCCGGGTTGTGGTAATTTTGGTATTTGGACCGCCTTGCGCCAGGCCTTGGCCGAGCTGGGTTTAGAACCCCATCAAGTGGTGATGTCTTTTGACATTGGTTGCTGTGGTAATGGTGCGAATTGGCATAAGGTTTATGGTTTTCATAGTCTTCACGGTAGGCCTTTGCCGGTGGCTTATGCGGTTAAGTTGGCTAATCATGATTTAAAAGTTATTGCCGTGTCTGGTGATGGTGGTGGATATGGTGAAGGTGGTAATCATTTCATTCATACTTGCCGGGGTAATGTTGATATCACTTATATTATTCATAATAATCATCGGTACAGCTTAACCACTGGTCAGTCTTCGCCAACGTCTGAACATGGCGCTAAAACCAAATCAACGCCGGATGGTTTAATTGAGTATCCGTTCAATGGTATGCAGGTAGCAATTACTTGCGGGGCAACTTTTGTGGCTCAAGGTTATTCTGACGAAGTCGTTCACCTTAAGGAATTATTAAAGAAAGCCATTTCACATAAAGGTTTTTCGCTCGTTGATATTTTACAGCCTTGCGTAATTTTTAACGAAAAAAATATTCGGGAGCAGTACAAAGAAAAAGTTTATAAGTTGGAAGAGACTGATTACCAGCCAACTGATAAAATGGCTGCTTACCTTAAAGCGGCAGAAGCTGAAAAGTTGCCAATTGGTGTTTTATACCAAGAAGAGCGGGCGACTTACGAAAGCCAATTACCGCAGCTAGCTTCAATGCCTTTAGCTAAACAAGAAGTAAAAAAACAAGATATTAATCAGCTGTTTAAAGAATTTAAATAAAGAAATTTGGTTATAGAAAAAATGAGCACCTATCCTTAAAAAGGTAGGTGCTTTTGCTCTTAATGAGCATTTTAAAATCCGTGATTGTCAAGAAACTTGGCGATAAAATCAACCACGTTTCTACCCAGGTGCCTGAGTGGTCTAAATGCTTTTTTAATGCTCTTGTGAAGCTTTTTGAGACCGTTTCGGCGTTCATGGCGTTTACTGCGTTGCGACATAGCTTTACCCTCCAAATTAGCTTAAATAGAACGAAATTAAAGGTACATAATAGATAAAGGGTAGGCTATGATTTCATTGTAGCATAATTATTTAAGATGTTAACTATAAGAAAAAGGGGAAAGGTCAGGCCTTTCCCGAGGGATATCTCACAGCCATCTTTGGTCTAGTCGCTGGTGGATCTTTTTAGATACCTGCGAGATAAGGTAGTTTACCGTTACGCCGATAGTGACAACGTATTGCTCAAACATCGGGGTGTGCTGGTCTTGCCAAGCAAAGCTGATTACTTCCATCAGCATGGTGGACGTCCACCAAACAAACACCCAAATGCCGCCAATTCGTTTCTCGGTTTTCTCACCCAGCCAACGCTGGAGTTCTTTGTAAATCACATAGAACGTCAGCATGGCATAGTAGACAAACGATCGAGTCAGGCCAACGTGGTAGGTGGGGGCAAAAAACTCCACCCAAAACATGGTTAGCGTGATGGTCGTTACTATCAGGGTAAACAGATAAACTGTATTAAGTCGGATCAGATTCGATTCCAGTCGTTGGGCGGAAAGTCTTTTGACTACAGACTTTACTTTGCCGTTGCTTGCTTTCGGTTTCATGGCTAGTCCCTCCTTTCTACTTCTCAAAGAACTTGCCGGTATGTAAATTGACTAGACGGTAAATAAAATTCCTCGGGTTTAGCCGAGGTTATTATCAGTCTTTGGTTTTTAGTAGTCATTAAAGAATAACCTCGACTTTTTTTGCTTTTAAATAGCAATTATTTATTTTAAGCCTTTGGGTTATCTTTGATTTTTATTATTAGATTGTATTTTAGCGTTAACTCTTGCCTTTAGCATAATGTAGACGCAGTATTGGTTAAATTGTTACATTAAAAAAATAACCCCTAAGTTAGGGGATTTTTTGGTCGGACTTCTATTTTCACATTGCGGTTTAAATAAAACTGTCCTAAGTCGGGGTAGCCGGATTTGAACCGGCGACCTCATCGTCCCGAACGATGCGCGCTAGCCAGCTGCGCTATACCCCGACTTAAAACGGTTTTGTATCTATAGCTTTTAACCTGTGGCGAAAGCAATGCGGGCAGCCCGAACGATGCGCGCCCCGCCCGACTGAACGATTCTAGAAAATTGCACAGTCGTTCGGGCGGGTAGCCAGCTGCGCTACAGCCCGTAGATTATAGTCTAATAATTTTATAGATAAAAATCAACCCCTGGGTTGCATTTAATAATTTTAATAAAAAAATTGCGACTGAGTATAAATGATTCAAGGCCGTTAGAATCAAGTAGTACTTTTTTGAGAAAAGCACTACAAGTCTTAACGGCCTTGCGGGAAGTGGGAGGGGGTCAGCAATTGGCATCATTGCGATTGATATAGCGGACCAGCCCAAGTCCGGCGAGGAGAAGACAGAAAGCTCCTGCAACCGTCCAAAGAAACCAAGGGCTGGATTCTACCGAACCTTCCGGTAGTACTACGATGGCCCCGATGCCCGACATCAAGACAAAGAAGATGATGCCGGCTACCAACTTGGCAAAGAACAACTTCACTTTTTTCATTTCTTGTTCCCTTATTTTTGGGATTGATTTTGCTGGTTTTGCAGCCCAGGCACATCGGTGCCCAAAAACCAGGAACTTATATAGTATAACATATTTAATATTTTTTGTCAATACTCATGGCCTTTTTGACCGAAAGGTAGTTTAGCGGTAGAATAGATATGCCCTTATTCGTTAAAATTTGGCGATTTAACGCTTATTTATTGCTAAAATTGACCTTGATTGATTGAGATGGTTTTTAGGGCAAAATAGAGGAATTTTAACCATTTTGAGTTTATGAATATTGAAATTGAAGTAAAATTAAAAGTTCGGAGTTTGGCTAAGATTAAGCAGAGGCTAAAGCTTTTAAAAGCTAAATATCTCGGGCTGGTTTGGCAGGTTGATACTTATTACCAAGTTTCAAAAAATTATTATCTAAAAGGAGTGCCTAAACTCCGAATTCGGGAAGAGAGAAACAAAGGTAAGGCTTTTTTGGAATATCACGAAGCGGTTAATAATTTTAAAGCCAAAGAATTTGAGACTGAAGTTTCTAATGCTAAGATGGCCAAGATTATTTTAGAAAAATTTGGCTATAAGCCAGGATTGATGGTTGATAAAAAAAGAGAGAAGTATCGGCTTGGCCGGATTAATATAGATCTTGATTCAGTTAAAGGTCTTGGCAGTTTTGTTGAAATTGAAATTATGAATAAGAATGAGAAAGAAAGTTTGAAAGAAATTTATGATTTTTTACCAAATTTAGGATTAAGCAAAAAAGATATTATTGCTGGTAAAAGTTATCTCGGCTTAGTTTGGGAAAAAGCGAGAAAATAGTATGGATTTATTCGATCAAAAATTAGAAAAAGAAATAAATTTAAATGCGCCGTTAGCTGACCGGTTAAGGCCGCAAGTTTTGGCTGATTTTGTCGGCCAAAAAGAAATTGTCGGGCCGGGTAAGCTTTTGCGCCAAGCCATTGAACAGGATCAAATTCCTTCCATGATTTTTTGGGGTCCGCCAGGAACAGGCAAAAGCACTTTAGCCAGAATCATTGCCAAAATGACCAAGTCAGTTTTTGTTCAGCTCTCTGCGGTCAGTTCGGGCGTAAAAGAATTTCGCGAAATTATCAAAGCGGCTCAGGATCGGCGGAAATTTCATAGTCAACGTACGATTTTATTTATTGACGAAATTCACCGCTGGAATAAAGCCCAACAGGATGGGTTATTACCATACGTTGAAAGGGGAGTGATTACTTTAATTGGTGCCACCACCGAAAATCCGAGTTTTGAAGTTGTTTCCGCTCTGCTTTCCCGTTGCCGGGTCTTTGTTTTGCAACAGCTAAGCGATCACGACTTGGAAGAAATTTTAGCCCGGGCGGCCAAAACCGGCTTTGGTGATCAAAAGATTCAGCTAGATGATCTTATTAGTCGTTATTTGGCTAATTTAGCTAATGGTGATGCCCGGGTAGCTTTAAACGCTTTGGAGTTTGCCGTTAAATCAACCAAGCCAAATTCTCAAGGCAAGATAGTTTTGAATAAAGATATTATTAAAGAGTCGCTGCAAAAATCAAGTTTTCTGTATGACAAAGGCGGTGACCAGCATTACAATATAATTTCGGCTTTACATAAGTCAGTCCGGGGCGGCAATGCCGATGCGGCGCTGTATTGGATGGCGCGGATGTTGGAAGCGGGCGAAGATCCGCTCTATATTGCCCGGCGTTTAGTCAGAATGTCAGTGGAAGATATTGGTTTAGCGGACGTGCGAGCCTTGGAGCAGGCAGTGGCTTGCTATCAAGGCTGCCATTTTTTAGGCATGCCGGAATGTGATATAATTTTGGGCCAATGTGTGGTTTATTTGGCGCGGGCAAAAAAATCAGTTGAAGTTTACCAGGCCTATGGTAAAGTTAAAGAGGACGTGAAAAACACAATGGACCAACCCGTACCTTTGCATTTGCGCAATGCGCCAACCAAGCTGATGAAAGATTTAAATTATGGCAAGGACTATAAATATTCACCCGATTATGACTGGAAAGAAGACCAGGAATATTTGCCGGAAAGCTTGAAGGGGAGAAAGTATTTAAATAGTAAGTAAAACGGTAGATTGGTAGAGCGGTAGGGTCAAAATTTCCTACCAACCTACCGTTCTACCAATCTACTAATCTAAAACATATATGCTTCGTCAAAAAACAATTGGCATCGTAATTTTTCGGCGCCAAGAAAAAATGATTAAATATTTGCTTTTGCATCATGAAGGCGAATATTGGAATTTTCCCAAAGGCCGAGGGGAAGGTTTGGAAACCGAACAGGATACAGCACTTCGGGAATTGCAAGAAGAAACCGGGATTACCGAGGTTAAAATTATTGAAGGATTTAAGGAAGAATATGATTATGATTTTGAGCGGGAAATTGAAGGTGGCGTTAGCGAGACTTTTTATAAGAAAGCGATTTTTTTTCTAGGTGAAGTCAAAACCAGTGAGGTGAGAATATCTGACGAGCACTTGGATTTTGGCTGGTGTGATTATGATATTGCCCTAAAACGACTTTTTTTTCAGAATGGTCAGGATATTTTAAAAAAGGCACATCAATTTCTTTTGAAAGAACAGGGTTTTGTGTTATAATTGCTAGTGAGGAGCAAATAGCTAACGACTAAAATTATGATGAGCATTCAAGAATATTTTGATATTGCTTTGAAGAAGAAGGCTTCTGACCTTCATTTGGTTTCTGGCAATAAGCCAACCCTGCGGATTGATAGTAATTTGCAGGTGATTTCTGATGATAATTTGGATTCTAACGAATTGGAACAGGCAATTTTTTCGGTAATGCATCAGGATGATATTGCTAATTACAAAAAAGACAAGGAGCTTGATATCGCCCTAGATATTGCCGGTGGTCATTTTCGCGTTAATTTACACCAGCAAGAAGGCCGAATTGGAATTTCAGCTAGGGTTATTCCCGAAACTATTCCAACACCGGCTCAAGTTTATTTTGATGAGACTTTATATAACTTGAGTCATTTAAACCAAGGCTTAATTTTAGTGACCGGTCCTTCGGGTTCAGGTAAATCAACAACCTTGGCAGTTTTGATTAATTTGATAAACAAAGAGCGCAAGGCTCATATTATTACCATTGAAGATCCGATTGAATTTATTTTTAAAGAAGAGCAAAGTATCATTGAGCAGCGAGAGTTGGGTCGAGACACCCATTCTTTTTCCGAAGCGCTCAAACGAGCATTGCGCCAGGATCCTAACGTGATTATGGTTGGTGAAATGCGGGATTTAGATACGATTGCCGCCACTTTAACCGCGGCCGAAACCGGTCACTTGGTTATTTCAACTTTGCATACTAATACCGCGGCTGAAACCGTTGAAAGAATCGTTGATATGTTTCCAGCTCATCGCCAGCAGCAGATTTTATACCAGCTAGCGTCGGTTTTACGAGCAGTTATTTGTCAGCAAATGTTACCCAAGAAAGGCGGGGGAATATTAGTGGCCAGAGAAATTATGATTAACACGCCGGCCATTGCCAATTTAATTCGGGAAGATAAAATTGCCCACATTGCTTCAGCCATGCAAACCGGCCGCAGCGAAGGCATGATCACCATGGCCTCTTCAATCAAACGTCTTTATGAGCAAGGTTTAATTGACAAACAGGTTTATCAAAATCGGATTGCCAATGGCGAGACTTTAAGTACCTATTACTAGTTAGGTTGTAGCTTCTTAGCTTTTTAGGAAAAATTATTAAGTTAAGAAGTTAAAATTTAAATTTCTAATAAGCTACAAGCTAAAAAACTAAGAAGCTAATCTATGACTGATGAAAAATGGCAAAGCATAATTGGCCAGATTAAAGATAAGTTTGAAGTGACTGACCAACGAGCCGAGGGTTTATCTGAAAACTTCGGACCGGGTACGGTTGAAATTATTGAATTCAACGGACCGCTAGGGCAAATGAAGCTGGAACGGACTACTCAACCTTTGGTCGTTGATAAGAAAACTTACGGCTCAAAAAGAATTGGTAGCCAGGCGACGGTTGAATATATCTATTCGGACACGGAAAAAGTTCATAAGTTTAAAGCTTATCGGCTTGACCCCAACGATGAGGTTTGGGTAGAGATGGAAATACCTCGAGGTGAAATGAGCTTTTAATTATTTTATTTTAAAAAATTAAAAACCAAAAGTATGCTAAGAAAACAAAAAATCAATGAGTCAGAAATTATGAAATTTGGATTTTTAGGTGGGATTGCCCAGGCCACTTACTGTTTATTGGTGGTTGTGGTTATTTCTATTTTGGATAAGGTAATGCCTACTCCGCCAATCCAAATTGCTGGTTTCATGTTGGTATTATTATTGTTTGTTTTTTCGGCTGCCGTATCGGGAATTTTGGTTTTTGGCTATCCCGCTTATCTGGCAACTCAAAATAGATTTATCGAGGCGCTAATGACAGCTTTGACTACCTTAGCTACTTTGGCAATTATTGGAATTTTGAGTTTTATTCTGCTTTCTTTTATTTAAATTGATCATTATGGCAAAATCAAAGGCGACTTTTAATCTTTTAGTAGTAGCTGGATTGTTTTTTTTAGTTTTGTCGTTTTCCGGCTGTGGTAAATCAACCAATATTTCCAATGGTAACCAAGGAACTAATACTTTGCAGCAAGAAAATTTGCAGCTTGAGCGATCTTATGAGCAAGATTTAAAACAGGTTTTAGCGCCTTATTGGCAAACCCGAGATATTGCTGGCGTAAGGGATAAGATTTTGAATTTAAAGGCACCGGCTAAATATCTTGATTTGCATCTTAATCTAGTTATTGCTTTTGATTTGCTTGAGCAAGGACAAAAGGCTGGAGATGAGACTAAAACTAAATCTGGTCTAGATAAACTTTCTCAATTAAAAGACAGTTATAATTGGTTAGAATAATTATATGAGAAATAAAGGTTTAACTTTGATTGAGCTGATGGTTGGAATTTTAATTGTTGCCTTAATTTCTACCATTGCCTTGGTGGCAATGAAAAATTCAAGGGCTAAGGCTAGAGACGCTAAAAGGATTTATGATATTCAGCAATATGCCAAAGCCTTAATAATTTATGCTAGTGAGCATGATGGTAAATATCCTGATTTAGCGCTCAATGGTTATTTAGGTTGCGGGGGATTGATTGATGAAGAAATTAAAAAATATATTCCGGGGTTGCCTCGTGATCCGCTAGACCCACAAGGAAAATGTGATACCAACTATTACTATTATTATGTTGCTAATAATAATTGTTTTGGCACCGATGCTGTTTTACCCACCGTTTCTGCTCAGACTGTTGAAACCTCAAATCGTGACTATCATCAAAATTCTTGTTTGACCGGTTCGGAAGAAGGTAATGTTAAATCTGCTTCTTATTTAATAATTGTTCGTTAATATGGCAAGAATTAATACTCTTGAACAATCAACAGAGATAAAAAATAGTAATAAAAAACTGGACGAGCCAAGATTAGGCAAGAAAAGAAATAGGTTGGGCAAAAAGTCTGACTGCTGCCTTTTTTTGTTAGTTGGCTTGGTAGTTTTTGGTGTTTTAGGTGCAGTAGTCTTAGCAAAAACTGGTATTGCTCAAGTGCCAGTTCTTTCTAAATTTTTATATCGAGTACCCCAACCAATTAGAGTAGTGGACATTGGAGATATTAACACTTTTAAACCAACTGGTTTCAAGGCAGGAATCGCCAAATCAGAAAATTTAGTTTATATGTATATTCCGGAGAAAGAATTAACCTATTTGGCAAAAACTAAATTGACCGGAAAACCAGATTCATTTTTTGCCAGTAATTTGCAGACAGTAATTGAAAATCAGCAAGTTGAAGTGTTCGGTTTACTAATTAAACCGTTTAAGGCTAATCTGACCGCCAAGCTTAAACTTTATATCTCTAATGGTAATCCTGGATTTAAAATTACCCAGTTTAAAATTGGCAACCTGTCAATTCCATCTGGTACGGCTAATTTTATTGCCCATCGGCTGGTTGATCTAAATAAACTAAAAACGTCAAAATCCGGTGTGAGTTGGGCGCAGATGAAGGATAAAATAAAGATCCAAAATTTTGAGTTAGTTGATAATAAAATTCATATTGTTTTTTGGGTTAATCTTAGTTTGGCTGGTAATCCAAACTATGCTAATTTAATTGACACCACCAACAAATGATAAAATTACTTAATCGGGCTATTCCTTGGTTGATTCCATTCGTTATCCTAATATTGCTTGAAGAAATCATCAGGGTGCCAAAACAAATTTATTGGCTAGGACCATTGTCTTTGGTGTTTTTGGTTATTAGTATTTGGCAATTGACTGGTTTATTAAAAAGCAAAAAATTTTGGCGGTTTTCTATCACCCCAGTTTTTTTATTTGCCAGCGGATTGTTATTCTTCCTGTTTTTGGAAGGTGGCGCGATAAAGCAAATTTTTGTTATTATTTTGGTATTTTTAGTTGGTATTTTTTTGGAAACGATATTTTTATGGTTTCATCTTCGGCCAAAATACCAACCCAATGCTTTGGAAAATATCTCAACCCATTTAAATTTGATTATTATTTTTTTCTTGGCCACCGGTTTTTTTAGTTTAATTTTATTTTTGGAAGCCCCGCTCTGGCTTTTGGTGGCAATTTTTGCCGGTGTTAGCGCGGTTTTAACTTATCAGTTAATTTGGATTAGTGGTGTTAATTGGTCCGTTGGTTATCCTTATATCTCAGTTATTACTATCGTCATAACAGAAATTTTTGTAGCGGTCAGTTTTTTGCCAACTAGTGTTTATTTTAGCGCTTTACTAGTTACTATCAGCTATTATTTAATGACTGGTTTGACCAGAAATTGGCTTTTGGAAATTCGGGAGAAAAGAGTGGTTCAAAGGTATTTATTAATTAGCTTTGGTTGTTTAATTATTATTTTAGCCACCGCTAAATGGTTTTAATTTATTATGAAATTTATTAAAAAATCAAAAGATCAATCTATTTCTCAAATTGTTATTTTATCAATGGTGTTTGGTTTGGTTTCGGGTGTGGTTGGACAAATCATTGCTGATGTTTACATTGACCCTTGGAAAGATAACTATGTTAACGAAACTCTAACACCCAAGCAGCGGATTACTGCCACTATTCCGGAATTGCAAAAGATCCAGAAATCATTGGGGCTTCAGCAGGACTTTGAAGTTAATGATTCTGTTACTAAAATGGCTCCTTCAGTAATCGGAGTTTATTTCAAGAAAGCCTCTGGCAGTAGTATTTTGAATCAAATTTATCTTCCCGCCGAGTTACAGGCGAATGGTTTTATTTTGACTAGCGATGGTTGGTTGCTCAGTTATGGAAAGATTTTAAGCACTACTAAAAAAGACCAGTTGGTTGTGGTTTATGATCAAAAAGCTTTTGCCGTAGAGAATAAGGTGGTTGATACTACAACTGGAGTTGTGTTTCTAAAAATTAATGCCAACAATTTGCCGGTAGTGGCAATTGGTGATTCTTCAGAAATTACTTTAGGCCAAGTGGTTATTGCCTTAAATGATTTGAGGGAAGTTGGTGTTACTAATGTTAAAAATGTTAATTGGCAACCGGCTTTGGGTGCAAGTAATATGGTTATGTCTTCAGAAACCTATAGTCAGTTAATATCATTGAATACTAGCTTGGCTGATGCCTATTTAGGTAGTCCGTTGGTTAATCTCTCCGGGGAAGTGATTGGAATAATCAGGGAGGCTGATTCTAAGAGTCGCTTGGCAACAGTAATACCAGTTAATCAATTTCATCGAGCGGTTTTAAATGTTTTGAAGGGTAATGAGATAGTTAGGCCATTTTTGGGAATCAATTATATTGATTTGGCTTTGGCAGTTGGCTTAGACCAATCATTAACCAAAGGCTTAACTCGCGGAGCCTTAGTTTATCAAAAGCCAAAAGAAAAAAGTCCAGCCAGCCTTGCTGACATACAAGCCAATGATATAATTTTGAGCGTTGACGGCCAAACAGTAAATAAAAATAGCAGTTTAACGGATTTAATTTTACAGTATCAGCCAAACGACAAGATTAGTTTGGAGATATCTCGAGAGGGAAAGATTTTTACTAAAGCAGTAACTTTAGCCGCTTTAGCTGAATAATTTATTCAAATAAAAAAGAGACCCTACTTACAGGGTCTCTTTTTTTAGTTTTATTAGACTAATCTTTAACTGCATTAACATTTGCATAGGCAGCTGTTTCGTTGGCTACATTGTAGTCAGCGGCAACATTGATGTCAGCGCCAGTGCTCTTGTATTGAGAAAAAGTAGAAACTGGAACTGGGATAATCTTTGATTCCCAGTTAGCACCATACAAAGCAACGGCAACATCAGCGCTCATGATTTGTCTTAAGATACCGTCACCAGTTAAGGCGTAGACTTTAGGGTTGGCTACATGCCAAGGCGTATCACCGTCAACAGCCTGAACCAATTTCACACCTGCTTTTGGGAAAACGTTTTCACCAAAGGCATAGGAATTGAATTCAGTGTCGGACAAGGTTTTGACACCAGCAAAACTGGAATACCAAGTTTGGTACACCTGCAATGATGGGAAATTATGAAGTTTCGAGTCAGAACCAAGGTAATACAACGCTTGACTGTTAGCCTTTTTGACGACGTCACCGGAAACACCGGC
>JBAZMQ010000014.1:0-40099 GCA_041649675.1 Patescibacteria group bacterium
CAAAATCCGAAGCGGAAAAAAATTCGGTTTTAATGATGCCAGTAATTGGTAGCATAATAGCAATAACAAACAAAACGCCAACGGCTACCAAGGTTTTCATTCTGGTTTTTTTGGTGGCCAAAATTTGGCGTAAATATTTTTCGTAGATGGGCAGAACTCGATTAAAATGAATAACGCCGTGAATAATTCGACTAAAAGTATTTTCGTCATCGTGGCTGCCTTGCTCTCTTAATTTCTTTTTAATCAGTTCGTCATCCTGCCATTCTCGTTTTACCAATTCGGCATTATCTAGCATTATCTGCCAGCCGCTGACTTTGTACCATTTGAATAAAAGGATAATGGCGCCAAGGCAGGAAAAAGGGATAACGATTTTTAGCATCAGATTAGGCAAAAACCAGCTTAAAATGCCAACTCCAAGAATCCCGGCTAAAGCTGAAAAGAATAAATTTTTGGTCAGTCGCACCCGTTCCAAAATAGCGGCTAAAGGATGATTAATGATTAAAGCGATAATCAGCGACGATATTAAAGTTACCGAAACGGTGATTGGGATTGATTTGATAAATTCGCCAATGATTCCAGTGGCCAGCAAAAGCGGCAAAAAGGCCCAAACCGTTGTGAGAGTAGTGGTTAGCAAGACAACTTTGAAATCATTTAAAACCAACAGCACTGCTTCTTCGGGGGTAAATTTTCCGGTTTTTAGGTATTGTTTGGTTGCCGATACCACGACAATGGCATCATCAACTAACAAGCCCAAAGCTAAAATTAAAGAGAAGACTGAAAGAAAATTAAGGCTGATACCTTCAACCATCATGACAGTAAAAGTGGCGAAAAATACTAAAGGTACGGCCATGCCAGCGACAATAGCTTCTTTTAAGCCAACAATCAAAAATAAAATACCAACGACTAAAATTATAGTCAGGGTAAAATCATGAGTTAGTTGATCAAAATCTTTATTGATTTCGTCGGCGGTGTTAGAGACGATAGTATAGGAAACACCCGGTGGAAAAGATTTAACCATTTCATCAATTTTTTGTTTTGACAAATTAGCGGCATTAATGATTGAACCGCCGGTTTTTTTAACAATGTTTAGAGAAACTTCCGGCTGGGGCTGATTGCCATTGCTGGAAAGGCGAGAGTAGACAGTTTTATCAATGGCTTTTTCAGAAACTTTAGCCACGTCTTTAAGGTAAACAATGGCGCCATTATCAGTATGAAATAAAGGAATATTGCCCAAGGCTGAGACATCATAAAATCTGGCATCAGCTCTGATTGGAAAAGAAAACTTAGTGCCTTCAAAAGTACCGGCCGGGATAGTTAAATTGGTGGCTTTGATTATTTGAGTTACTTGATCGGGCGAAAGGCTGTAAAAAGTTAATTTTTGTGGGTCATAAGCAATTTCAAATTCTTTTTGATCACCGCCAGAGATTATGACTTCGCGGACCCCAGATATTTTTTCCAGTTCATCTTTTATTTCATCGGCGTATTTTCTCATGGTAAAGCCGTCATAAGGCCCAGTGATGGATACGCTCATGATTGGCGTATCGTCAAAAGAAATTTCTTTGACTACTGGATCGTTTGAATCAGTCGGTAAATCTTTTTTAAGATCATTTACTTTATCGCGCAAGGACCTTAAAGAATCGTCCAAGTTAGCCTTAGCATCAAATTCAACCGTGATGGCCGAAATGGAATTAGAGGATTTGGAAGTAATTTTTTTAATCCCTTTTAAACCCGCAATGCCGGTTTCAATTTTTTTACTGACTAATTCTTCAACATCCGAAGGCGAAGCACCCGGATAGGCGGTAGCCACAATCGCGATTGGAATTTTAACTTCCGGCTGGGATTCGCGCGGCAGGCTAGTAAAGGCGTAAATTCCGCCGATAGCCAACAGCATAATTATTAAAATTACTACCCGAAAATTAGAGACGAAAAAATTAAGCCAGCCCTTTTTCAGTTCGGGGTTGAATTTTAATTGGTTGAGATAAAGGTAATCGGACGATTGATTATCTTTTTTTTCAATATTATTTTGGTCAGCCATATCTATTGGGTTAATGAAACTTGATCGCCGTCTTGAATTAATTTATTGCCGTCAATAACAATGATAGTTTCGGCTGGCAAATCGGTTTGGATTTCGGCATTTTCACCTTCAACTTTAATCAATTTTACTTCAACTTTTTTGGCAATATTATCTTTGACGGTAAAAATGTAATTAGCGCCTTGGCCGATTTCAACGGCTGAAAGGGGAACGATAATACTGTTTTGGTCAGTTACCTTTTTTTCAATATCAACCAAAACACTCATTACCGTACCCAAAACAAAAGATTCATAATCTTTTTCATCAGGACTGACTTCAATCATAAATCTTTTGGTTAAGTCGTCGGCTCGGGGTGAAACACTAACCACCTTAGCCGGTAATATTTTATTGTCGTTGTTTTTAATTGAAACTGGCAGACCAACGGTAATAGCAGACAAATTTTCCTGATCAACATAAAATTGAAGTCTGATATCTTCTGTTTGGCTGATGGCACCTAAAATTTGGCCGGCTGACACAGTATCGCCATTAGCCACCGCTTTTTTGGTAATTTTACCGCTAATCGGGGCAATGACTAAATGTGAATCATATAAGCCCTGCAGAGTAATTAAGGCATTACGGTATTGCAAATCAGCCCCATCAATTTGTGATTTAATGGTCGCTTTTAAAGATTCTAAGTTTTGGGCAGCGGTTTTTTCTTGTTGTAAGGCCAGCTCGTAGGCTTTCTGGAGTGATTCTAAGCTGCCCTCGTTATTGATTTGGGTATTATCTAAAGCTTGTCGACTGGCATTAACTTGGCTTAAGCTGGCATTCAATTGCGGCTGGAAAGCGGCTACTGAACTTTGAAAACCGCTGAGGGTAGCTGAGGTCAAGTTTGGGCAGGCAACGCTTTTTTCCAAAAGTTTTTTGGTCAAGTCAACTAAAGTGGCTGTATCCTTAATTAATTTAATACTAGCATCAACTTTGCTTTTAGTATCGGAAAATTCAGCTTGATAATTTTGGTAGTCATTCTCGGCTCGGTAGAAGGCATTTTGGGTAATGTAATAGGATTGAGAGTCGGTTGTTCCCAAACAGTCTTTGTAAGAAATGTTGACATTGCTTTGGACTTTAAATCCGCCAATATTATTAATTGAAGATATAACAGTATCGCAAAGATTGGCCGCGCTGTCGGCTGCCGTAACAGCATTTGTTTGAGTATCATTATTATTTTGGCCAAAAAGTTGTTTTTTATTTTCCAAGTTAATTCTAGCTTGTTCGGCCGCGACCTGGCTGGTGTCATAAGCAATTTGGGCGCTTTTGTAGTTTTCGGCGGTGGTGGCGGCAACATTTCTTTTATTAGTTTCCGCTTGTTCGGCCGCTAGTTGGGCTTGTCGGATTTGGTTGGCAGAAAAGCCTTGGCTCAAAGAGCTGGCGCCTTGGTTAACATCATCAATCTTTATTAGAATATCTCCGATTTTAACGTTATCACCAAGTTCAAAATTTATATTTTTGGCCGTACCATTGGTTTTGGCAACTAATTTTGCTTCTTGACCAGAAGAAACAATTGCCGGGTATTCAATTTGTTGTTTGGCGGAATTACTTTCGGCAATAGTTTTACCTTTAACAGTTACTATTGGGTTGGCCGCTTCTTGGGTATCAGTCTTTTTGCCACAACCAGAAACTGATATTGAAATAGTGGTCAATAAAATTATTAAAGAAATAGATTTTATTAAGTTTATTCTTTTAAGTTGTTTCATAATCAAATTTATCTATAAGTATTAGTATTAATTTTTTAATTTAAATTTTTTACTTTAGATTTAAGCTTTTGTAAATCTTTGCCAATTTCAGTTATTTTTTTGCTAAAGGCTAAAACCGTTTCCATCTTTAGAATGATTATCGCGCCCTTGCTTAGCTCGGCCAAAAAAAACAAGTTATCGCCCGGTTTAATATTAAGTTCCTTTCGGAGTTTTACCGGAATAACCACCTGGCCCTTAATGCCAACCTCGGCCGAGCCATAAATTGATGGGATAGGATGACAATTGAATTCTTTTTTCATAGAGTTTAAATAAAAGTTAAACAAGTATTACAAGTAATACTTAATTATATAGGTTTTTAGATTTTTGTCAAGGGTTATTAAAATAGTAGAGGCGTATAGCAACGTGTCCCTACTGTTTTAATGGAAAAATTCAAATTATTCCCAACCGTACCTTTTGCTAAACCATTTTTTTACCAGTTGAGTCAGAATATAATAGGTGGCAATCATGCCGGCTAAAATTAAGAAGTAAAGCGGCGGCAAGGCTACAAAACCCAACATTGGCGCCAGGGGAGAAAATGGTAAATACATCCCAAAACTGACAACGGCTAAGGTGGTGAGGGTCAGCCATTTGCTTGGCCAGCTTTGTAAAAATGGAATCTTTTTAGTTCTGATAATATAGATAATTAAAGTTTGGCTGACTAATGATTCAACAAACCAACCGGTATGAAACAGCGATGGATTGGACCAGCAGTTAAAAATATAAAGCATAACAAAATAGGTCAAATAATCATAAAGGGAACTAATTGGGCCAATGATTAAAATAAATTTTCGGATATGATCAATGCGCCAGCGCCTGGGCTTAAGGAGGTATTCCTCGTCAATTTTGTCAGTTGGAATTGCAGTTTGGGAAATGTCATAGAGCAAATTGTTGGTTAGCACTTGGATTGGTAACATTGGTAAAAATGGCAAAAAGATACTGCCACCAACAACACTAAACATATTGCCATAGTTGGAAGAAGCAGCCATTTGAATGTATTTAACAATATTGCCAAAAACTTTTCGGCCTTCAGTGACGCCGTCTTTAAGGACTAGCAGATTTTTTTCTAATAAAATGATATCCGAAGATTCTTTGGCAATATCTGCAGCTGAATCAACCGAAATTCCGACATCGGCCGAACGCAGAGCCGGAGAGTCATTAATGCCATCACCCATAAAACCAACGACATGATTATTGGCTTTTAAGGCTTTAATGATCTTTTCTTTATGAAACGGCGCCAATTTGGCAAAAACTGAAACTTTTTCTGCCACTTCAGCCATTTGTTTTTCATCCAGCCTTTCAATCTCGTCACCTAGAATAATAGAATCGGCCGGTATGCCAACTTTTTTGCAGATATTTCTGGTTACTATTTCATTGTCGCCGGTTAAAATTTTTACATCAATGCCGTATTTTTTCAATTCGCTGATAGCTAAATTTGCCGACTCTTTTGGTGGGTCCAAAAAGGCCAAAAAGCCCAGTAGAATTAAATTGTTTTCGTCTTGGGCAGAATAGCGGCGATTATCGTCCGGAACTTTTTTATAACCAACAGTCACTACCCGAAAACCATCACCATTTAATTTATTTTCAATGTCGGTTTTATATTTTGTTTCAATATCTTTTAAATCAACAATTTTATCGCCGATTTGGACTTGGTTGCAAGCAGTTAGCATCTCTTCAACTGCTCCTTTGCAAATCAAAATATTTTGGCCGTTTGAATCTTTAACAACAACTGACATTCGGCGTCGGACAAAATCAAAAGGAATCTCGTCAACTTTTTTGTAATTTTTTTCAACATTCAGACTTTTTTTCAAATCTTTATGCTTTAGAATTGCTATGTCAATCAAATTGGCCAGCCCAGTTTGGTAATAACTGTTTAGGTAAGCATAGTTTAAAATATTTT
Organism: Patescibacteria group bacterium; assembly: GCA_041649675.1. Lineage (GTDB taxonomy): Bacteria > Patescibacteriota > Patescibacteriia > Buchananbacterales > UBA6539 > JBAYJS01. The sequence goes on from JBAZMQ010000014.1 coordinate 5,702, forward strand.
TATTTTCTTTACCATAAATATCTAGCCATTTTTCTAAGATTACCCGGCCTTCGGTTAGGGTGCCGGTTTTATCGGTACACAAAATATCCATGGCGCCAAAATTTTGAATGGCGGGCAGATGTTTAACGATTACTTTTTTCTTTGACATGCTTAAGGCACCTTTGGACAAATTGACCGTGACAATCATTGGTAACATTTCCGGCGCCAAGCCCACGGCAACAGCCAAAGCAAATAAAAATGCTTCAAACCAATCGCCGCGGATAAATCCATTCAGGAAAAAAACTGTTGGTACCATCACTAAGATAAAAGTGATAATCAGCCAAGTAAATTTTTTTATGCCCAAATCAAAGCTGGTGGTACTTTCAAAGACATCCAGCGCTTGGGCCAAAGAACCAAGATAAGTATTATGACTGGTTGAAATTACAATGGCCCTGGCAGTTCCGCTTTCAACATTAGTTCCTAAAAAACATAAATTGGTTGACTCCAAGGGATTTTTTAAGTTGCTTTGGGCTTGGGCGTGTTTTTCCGCCGCCACTGATTCGCCGGTCAAAGCCGCTTGGTTAACAAATAAATCCTTTGATTCCAAAAGCCGAATATCGGCTGGAATCATGTCACCGGCGGAAATAAAAATAATATCGCCCGGAACCAAATATTTTATATCAAAATCTTTAAGTTTGCCGTTTCTGACTACCCGGGTAGTGGTTTTGACCATAGCTTTCAGTTCAGCCGCTGCTTTGTCTGCTTTGGCTTCCTGGAAAAACCGTAAGATCACGCTTAAAATTACCATGGTTAAAACTAACAGTGTTGATTTGATATCGCTAGTAATTAATGAAACAAAAACTAAGGTCAAAAGTAGAAGGCTCAAAGGGTCAGCTAAGTTACCTAATAAACGAAACCACCATTTAACGGCTGGTTTTCCTTCAACTAAATTGAGCCCATATTTTAGCCGTCGAGCAACAACGTCTTGTTTTTCTAAGCCTTTAAGGGTGGTTTTGTAATCACTCAGCACTGCTCTTGGCTCTTGACCGGCAATTTTAATCAAATTTTTTATTACGGCCGGGGAGATATTAGAAGAAGAATTCGCTTTGGCCGCGGATTCACGGAGTAATCCTTTGAAAAAGTTGAAATTTTTGAATTTTGGTAAATACATACTTATATTATAGCAGTTATTTGTTTGGTAATGAATATTTGGTGATTGATCAAAATGTTGTATAATGGCAAGTGAGGAAACTTATGCTTGAATACAAACCAATCCAATTTTTTAATGATGAATTGCCCCATAAAAATATCATTGAATGGTGGTATTTTAATGGTAATTTAACGGATGCCAAAGGTAATCGTTATGCTTTTATGGATTGTCTTTTTAAAGCTGATCCAAAACGGGTTAAAATTCCATTTTTGCGCGTGGTACCTTTAAAAGAGGTTTATTTTTCGCACGCCCTTTTAAGCGATATTTCTAAAAATAAATTTTATAGTGAAATTAATCCGTTGGTTTTGGTTTCCAAAGACAGTTTTACCAAGGATTTATTCTTTGTTAATTATGCCGCCCCTTCGTTTAACGGTTATTTCAATTCAGAAATAAAAAAGATTGACGAGAATAGTTGGTATCTAAAAACTCAATATTTTGAATTGACATTGAAAAATAAAAAACCGCCACTTTTGGTTGCGGGCAATGGTTTTTTGGATCTGGGGCCAAATTCAACTTACTATTATTCTTTAACTGATTTGGAAACCAGCGGCGAAATAATTGTTGAGGGTAAGCGAATTGCGGTTAGTGGCCAGTCTTGGATGGATCACCAATGGGCGGATGCGACTTACTCCAGTTTTAAATGGAGTTGGTTTAGTCTGCAATTAAAAAATAATATTGAAATCGTTTGTTTCAGGTTTGAAAGTAAAAAGGATACTATCAATCTGGCCTCGGTTATTTATAATGATGGCCGCCAAAAAACTTACAATGATTTAGAGTTAGAAAGTTTGGGCCAAAATTGGCAAAGCCCAGAGACTGGCACAATTTATCCGTTGACTTGGCAAATAAAAATACCGTCAGCTCATATTGATTTGCAGGTTAAGCCTTTTGTCAAAGAGCAGGAAATGATTTTTGGCTTGATTAATTATTGGGAGGGCGGGTTAGAAGTGACTGGCAGTTATGGCAATAAGCCAATAAGCGGTTTGGGTTTTATGGAATTGGTTGGTTATCCGAGTAAAAAGGGCCGCTTAAGTTATTACCAAAAAACTTTAACTAAAAATCTGAAATCCTATTCTAAAAAATTTTTTAGTAAATAGTATGGCTGATCAAACATTAATTCCCGTGGTCAACGAAGATGATGAAATTATTGATTATAAAAGAAGGGATTTAATAACGACTCAAGACATTTACCGAGTTTCAGCTTTATGGCTTGTTAATTCTCAAAAAGAAATTCTTTTAGCCAAACGGGCTTTGACCAAAAGCCATGATCCGGGTAAATGGGGACCGGCCGTGGCCGGTACAGTTGAACAAGGAGAAGATTATGATTCCAATATTATCAAAGAAGCTTTGGAAGAGATTGGTTTGAAAGATTTTGAGTTTAAAAAGATGCAAAAAGTCCGGCGCCAAACCAATTATGATTATTTTACTCAATGGTATTTGGCGGTGGTTGATCAGGAAATTAATGAGTTTAAAATTAATAAAGCTGAGGTGATAGAAGTTAAATGGTTTAAGCTAAATGAATTAGAAGTAAAAATTATAAAAAAACCAATGGCATTTTTGCCATCGGTAGTCTGGGCGATTAAACAATTTAAATAATTTTTTGTTTTTGGCTGCAGCTTTTGCCGGCCAGATAGCCAGTAGAAAAACTGATCTGTAAATTATAACCGCCGGTTGGGCCATTTAAATCAATTATTTCGCCGGCAAAGTATAAATTAGGAATAATTTTAGATTGCATGGTTTTTGGGTCAATTTCTTTCAAGTTTATGCCGCCGCTAGTGACAATTGCTTTGTCAAAGCCATCAAGGCAATCAACATTTAATTCAAATTGCGAAAGTAATTTAATCAATCTGGTTCTTTCCTCTCTGGTCAGTTGGCCAGCTTTTTTGTTTGGGTCAATTGCTGACAATTTGATAATAACGGGAATTAATTTTTGAGGCAGCAAAGCATCTAAACTATTTCTAAAAGCCTTGTTTTTGTTTTCACTTAAATCATTTTGCAGCCGTTGATCCAAAGTTTTATAGTCCAAAGCCGGTTTAAAATTAATCAGCAGCTTAACCGGCCCTTTGGTCAAAAGACTACCAACATTTTGACTTAAGTCTAAAATTATTGGTCCGCTTAAACCAATATCAGTAAAAAGCGCTTCACCAAACCGCTGGTCTTTTTTTTGATTATTTTGATAAACACTGATGGTAACGTTTTTTAAACTTAAACCCTGAAGTTGGTTAATCCATTTTTCCTTAACAATTATTGGCACTAAAGCTGGTTTAGGTTCAATAATTTGATGGCCCAGCTTTTTGGCCCAGGCATAACCATCGCCAGTGCAGCCGGTTTGCGGGTAAGATAAACCGCCGGTGGCTAAAATGTATTTATCAGCAATAATTTCGCCACTAGCTAACTTAATCTTCTTAATTTGATTTTTTTCTAAAACTAAATCAACGACTTTGGCATTATTTAAAGTCGTAACTTTATTTTGGTTTAAAAATTCAGTCAAAGCATTTAAAACATCAACTGATTTATCGGATATTGGAAAAACCCGATTACCGCGCTCAACTTTGGTTGGCACTTTGGATTTTTTAAAAAATTGAATAACGTCGTTGGTATTAAAAGCATTTAGGGCAGAAAACAGGAAGGGACCGTTTTTACCCAGTTCGTTAATAAAAGTCCGATTGTCTTTAGTATCGTTAGTAATGTTGCAACGGCCCTTGCCAGTTAGGAGTAATTTTTTTCCCAACTTTATATTTTTTTCTAATAAAATTACGGTAGCACCGTTTTTAGCGGCCATGCCAGCGGCTAGCATGCCAGCCGGTCCGCCGCCAATTACTGCGACATCAAATTTTTGATCAGTTTTATTCATTATTGAATTATATCATTTTATTAAATCAAAATCACTTTTATAAAAGGAAAGAGCCGCGGATAATAGCTTGCTGCTCTTCCGCGGCTCTGGTTTTTATTTGCTGGCGTACTGGTGCCGCCGAAGTTCGGCTTGCACCGCGCCTTGCCAGATTTTGTCGGCATTTTTATATTCGCCGACATGGGCGCCTGGTTGACGCTGGGCGTCTTGGAACCGCTGCTGCTCTTCAGGGCCGGCTTGGCCATTAACGTTTAGCCAGCCGACGTAGCGGCGCTTAGCTGTGCGCCAGGTTTGCCGGTTGGTGAAGTCTACTACGTTCTTGGCAAACATTCCGTCACAGATGGCCAGCAATTGCTGGAAGTGCTCGTAGTGCTTTGGCAGACAATACGGTCCTTGGACCAGGACTTCAATGTCATTGCTGCTTCTCTTTGTTCCCCGCAAAGAGAATGGGAGTAAAGGGGAGTTGATCGGATTGCTTGGGTCAATGACCAGAATTTTTTCTGGCTCCCAATCCATTTTGCACCCCACTTTTTGGAAGGTGACGGAGATGGCGATTGGTTCGATTTCGCTTTCACCAATCTTCGCCAAAATTTCTCCAACCCGATTTAAGCTGCTGATATCGGTTGAAGAAATCCATCGGTAATGAAGGTGGGATTCCCTTTCTTCCAGTTTCTTCTTTTTTTGGTCAGAAGGAACAAATTCTAAAAAACCTCTTTGTTCCTGGGTTGGGGCCAACTTCTGCCAAACCACCCACTTACTTGGGTTGGTAAAACCTTCAGGGACGGCAATATCCCTTGGCCAATAAATTGTTAAACTCAACATTTTCTTTTCCTTCTAGAAGCAACAGTAGCCTGATGGTGCTACTAACCAATCCCTATGCAATCTTGATGCAAAGGAATATTTGATTATATCATACTTATTAGAAAAAGTCAATATTATTATTTAAAAATGGCTTAAATAAAACAAAAAAACTGCTTTTTAGAGCAATTTTATGTTTAGTTTAGCTTATTTTAGTAGAGTTGCAAGATCAAGCCACTGCTTAAAATCGTTTTGATTTTGAACATAACCAAGCAGGGTAATAGTTTTGCCCAAATGAATGCCTAAGTGTAAATGTTTTCTTTCGCCATCAGTTTCAGTACTGTAGCCTTGGCCTAAAATACCAATTTGTTGGCCCGCTTTTAACTCCTCGTTTTGACTTATTGAAATACTGCTTAATTTCAGATGGCCGTAAATTACGGTTACAGCCTGGCTTTGAATTTGGCATTGTTGGACTGCCACGCCGCCATAACCACTGGCGTATTTTTTTAAGACCAAAGGGCCTGGGCAAATGGCATAAATTGTAACGTCTTGATTTTGTTCAGCCGCGGTGGTTTCAAAATCAACACCGGTATGATAACCGGTAAACCGTTCAGGCATTGTGGGTGAACTTTTTGGTGAAACATAAATGCCAAAAGGTTTTTTTGTTACCCGGGTTAAGGCATCATTAATTGGTTGGGTAATTGCCGGATTCTTTGTCGCTGGCAGATCAGGTGTGGCTGTAACGACTGGTGTTAGCGGCTTAGATGTTTGGGTGGTTGAATTATTGTAATTGTTTGACTGAATAATTGGTTTGGGGTTGATTATTAAATAAATACCAAAAATAATAAATACAATTATTCCAACGGCAACTAATTTTAGGTTTGTTATTCTCATATCTATTTGAGAATAAGATTAAATAGATAGCCAGTAAAAATAATGCCACCACCAACAATAAGGGCAAAGATTATTATTAGTTTAGTTTTCATTACTTTTTTCAAAATCATAAATTCCGGTAATGATAAAGCCGTTACCGCCATCATAAAAGCCAGGGTCGTGCCAATGGCCATGCCTTTTTCGGTCAAAGCGCTGACTAAAGGAATAACGCCAGCAGCGTTTGAATAAAGAGGAATACCGATTAAAACCGCTAAAGGTACGGCATACCATTTGTCCGCACCCGCGTATTTAACCAGAAATTCAGCCGGGACGTAGCCGTGGATGAAAGCACCAATGCCAACACCAATAACAATGTATAACCAAACTTTTTTAAAAATTTCTAAAGTATAATTTTTGGCATAATCAATCCGGTCAGGCCAAGACATTTTAATATCGTTGCTTGTTGTTTGAATTTTATTTTGGTAAACAAAGTCGGCGACTAAATTTTCCATTTTTAATTTGCCAATAATAATACCGGCAAGAATAGCGATGATTAAACCGCTGGCAATATAAAGTAAAGCGATTTTGTAACCAAATAAACTAAAAAGCAAAACTAAAGCCACTTCATTTATCATTGGTGAAGAAACTAAGAAAGAAAAAGTCACGCCCAAAGGCACGCCGGCTTCGATAAAACCCAAAAAGAGGGGAATGGCGCTGCAAGTACAGAAAGGCGTAACAATTCCCAGCAGGGCAGCTAAAACATTACCCAAGTATTGGTTTTTTTGCACCAAAATTTTTCTGATTTTTTCGGGCGGTAAAAAGGTACGAATGATTGAGACAATAAAAATGATTACTATCAGTAGTAAGAATATTTTTATTACATCATAAATAAAGTAGCTAACCACTTCGGCCAAAAAAGTTTGAGCCGGAATCCTTAAAATTTCAGAAGTGATTATCTCTGCCAAAATTTTTAGCGGCCAGAATATATCCATCTTAAATATTTTCTTTAATTAGGGTTTTAATTTTTTCCAAATTGGGAACCAGGCCAGTCATAACCGGCTTGCCGTTAATCGCTAAGGCCGGCATTTGCATAATTCCTGAACTAACAATTTTTTGAATATCGGTGATATATTCAACTTTAGTGTCTAGGCCTAACTCGGCTATTGCTTTTGAGGTAAGTTCAAAAAGTTTTTTGCAAGTTGGACAACCTGAGCCAAAGACTTGAATATTGAGTTTATTAGTTTCCATATTAATTATAATTATTTTATTTATCTAGACCATTGTCTTGGCCGAGACGAGCGATTGGGTTTTGGTTTATTTCTTCGGTTGCCGTATGGGTTACTTCGGTTTTGGCTGTTTTGCCGGTTAAAGCCGCCAGGGCGACGCAAGCGATTTTGTTGAATTTGAATTTTAGGGGTAAAAGGTTTTTTGAAATTGGGTTGTAGAGGCAGACGTTCTATTTTTGGTAAGGTTGGTGTTGGTGAAACCGGTAAGTTGGTTCTAAGCAGTCTTTCAATCACTTTAATATCGCCACGTTGGTCTGGCGTAGCAAAAGAAATCGCGTGTCCGGTGCGGCCGGCTCTGGCGGTTCGGCCGATTCGATGAACGTAATCTTCGGGGTTATCCGGCAAATCATAATTTAAAACCAGTTGGATGCCGGTTACATCAATTCCCCGGGCAGCAATATCAGTGGCAACTAAAATTCGGTAGCGGCCGATTTTAAAGCCTTCTAAAGCTTCTAGCCTTTGGTTCAAGGTTCGGTTAGAATGAATTTCGTTTGAAGTGTAACCCATAGCTCTGATTTTGTGAGTAACTTTTTTAGCACCAAATTTGGTTCGGGTAAAAATTAAAACACTGCCGGTATATTGATTTAATATATTTGCCAGCAGTGATATCTTGTCTTGGCCGGAGACGAAAAATATTTCTTGAGTGACTGATTTTACGGTTGTGCCTGAAGGCGCCACTTCAACTCGTAAGGGAAATGACATATAGGATTTGGCAATAGCCACAATCTCTTGAGGCATAGTAGCGGAAAATAACATGGTTTGGCGCTGTCTTGGTACGGCTTGAAGAATTTTTTTAATTTGAGGAGCAAAACCCATGTCCAACATCCGGTCAGCTTCATCTAAAACTAGGATTCCAACCCGAGATAAATTCAGCCGGGAATTATCAATAAAGTCGTTTATCCGGCCAGGGGTGGCAATAATAATTTGCGGTCTTAAACTTAAAGCTTTGTGCTGTTTGGCCGGGTTTTCCCCGCCAATCAAAATAGCAGTTTTTAGTCCGATTGATTCACCGATTTTTTTTAAACTTTGATCAACCTGTAAAGCTAATTCTCTGGTTGGTAAAACAACCAAGCCGATAATTTTACCTTGAGTTTGGATGATGCGTTGAATCATGGGAATGCCAAAAGCCAAAGTTTTGCCCGTGCCGGTTTGGGCAATACCCATCAAATCTTTGCCGGCAATGGCCGAAGGGATTGACTGCTCTTGAATCGGCGTTGGGTGGAAAAATTTATGCCGGTTTAAAATTTCTAAAAGCTTGGGAGCGATACCCAGTTCGTCAAAAGTTTTATTGGATTTTGTTTCTAAATGGTTAGGCATAGTTAGGCGTTAGTGGATTAAAACCGATATAGTGAGTATAGCCCGCCAAAGTCTGTTTGTCGACTGACTTTAGCTGGCAGGCAAAAAATCGCTTTTGTAGCGATTTTTTGTGTAAACTAAAAATTTTTAAAATTATTTTGCTTAAAAATCGCCAACGGCAATTTTTCTTAAATCATTATTACTAATGCCTAAACTTAAAAATTTCATAATTTGGTAGGCAGCCGGACCATCTTTTAAATAGTAACGTTTGCCATCTTGGGGGTTGATATACCAAGCTTGGCCTAAAGACTGAACCTGCAAAACAATTTTGCCTTTCAGTCGATTAGCTAAGTTAGTATCAATTGTCATCATGCCAGTTTTGGTGGGATTATAATTGTTTTGAATTTCTATACCATCTTTGTAGCCATCGGAATCGGAATCAGGATTTTTAGGATCAGTGTCTAAACTCTCTTCCAAGGTATCACTTAAACCGTCAGCATCAGTGTCAGTATCGGAAAATCTTTTTTCGATGCCAACTGGAATTTTGTTCAAGTCAGTATTGGTAATACCCAAACCAAACTTTCTTAAAATTTCAAAGGCGGTTGGGCCATCTTTAAGATAATATTTTTCGCCGCTTAGCGGTTCTAAATACCAAGCTTCACCGCTAGCTTGAACCTGCAAGAGGATATAGCCTTTTAATCTATTGGTTAAATTCTGATCAACTGCGCTGACTAAAGATTTTTCTTGGACCAACCAAGATTCAGCTGGCAAAATTGGAGCAGTCTCGAGTTTGGTTTCAGGTTTTGGTTGGACTGCTGGTGGATTTGGTAATGGGGCTGATGACGTTGCGGCTAAAACCGTGAAATTAGTGGTTAAAATGTTATTGGCCAAATTTACTTCTTTGCCCGAAATCTCGTTTAATTCAATTTTAACTTCATTGCTGCCGATTTTGAATTGGGTTAAAGGGATGGTATTTTTATGAGTTTTTACCTCATTTTTTATCAGACCATTGCTGTAAGAATAAGTGTTAACCAAAGAATTATTAACTAAAACTTTTACGCTAAAAACTGAAGTAAAGGCGCTGGCTTTATTTTTAATGTTGGCGGTTAGATTGACCAACGAGCTGGTAGTTGTTGACTGTTCAACTTTCATTGATTCGGCCGATAAATCAAAGATCGGATTAACCATCACAGTTGTGGTGACGGTATTATTATTGGTATTATAATCGGTATAGCCGCTTGGCGGATTAATAGTAAATGATAATAATTTACTGCCTTCGCTGGTAAAATAGCCGAAGGCGTTGTATTCAAAATTTTGAAGCATTGTCCAAGGATTATTTTCGGTCGGGTAGGGAATAACAGTTTTAGCCACGTCATTTTCCACGGTAAATCCGGGAAAAGAGTAAGAAGGCTTGCCAATAACGGCCAGAGTAGAAGTGTTGGAGCAAAAGCCTTGAATAGTGATGGTGGTTTTTTGTCCTACAAGCGGCCAGTAAGGAGAAACGTTAATACTTTTGGCAATCAAATCCATATAGTTTTGCTCAGCCTCTGACGGTTTAACAAAAATTTCTTGGGATTTGTAATTATTATTTTCGTTATATTCTTCCAATAAATAGCCAGCGTCAATCATGAAAAAAGTGGTTTTACTGCCTGACTTGGTAAATGAGCCCTTGATAGTATAAGTAAAGGTTTCGCCGGGTTTTAAAGGAGAAGAAGATGACGGTGTGCGGCTGATGCTGTTGGCAACGTTATTGGTGACGGTAAAATCTGCAACATGATATTGGATGCTTTTGGCGCTCGTTGAATTAGTTACATTAGCTGTACCGGTATTTTTTATTACAATAGTAACGGTTACACTGTCTTTGACTTTTGGTTCGGTTGGAGAAAAGGTAATACTTTCAACCGAAAGGTCCATTGTCGTATCGCTAGCCTTTACTGGAATCGGACCAATAAAAATACCCTGGCCTAATAATAATCCCAGAGTAATAATAAAAAAATATTTATACCAATGCATATTGAAATGTTTAGCCGCCTTAACCAATATTTATATCATATAATATTTAAACCAATCTGTTAATAAATGCTTTTGTCTCGTTTGGCTTTTATTGTTTTTATCCGGCTTTTTGATAAGTCAGCCCAAACCAAAAAACCAATGGCCGCTTCAACCGCTTCTTTTTCTTCGGCGTTTAAGGTATTCTTTTTTAGTAAATCTATTAAGATAGTAGCGGCTTTTTTGTAATCCATAATTTAATAATACTCTGTCAGAGATAAACAGGCAAAAATTATGAAGGCAACGGATTTCAAATAGTTTATAAAGATAAAAGATCCTGATATAAATTAGAGGCCCAAGCAAAAATGCCGACTGGTTAAGCCGGCATTTTGGCAGATAGAAGTTTTTATTGATTAAATAGTTTAACCAACCAACCCAGCAGGCTGAATTTATTTTCATTGGTTTTAATGAATGATTCAACTTTTATTTGGGCTTCTTTTAAGGCAGTTATTTGGGCGTTGAGTTCGGTTTTTATTTCTTCGCTATCGGTCCTTTCCAATGCCTTTTCTAAACGGTCAATATGGTTGGCCGTAGTGACTAATTCACTTCTTAAAGCCCCGATGTTTTTGTAGTCCGTGCCGATCAAAAAAGTTTTGAGCTTGCCTCTGGTTTCAATTTTTTCAATTTTTGTTACCATTCTTTCTGTTGTTGTATTTTGTTCTTGGGCGATTTGGCGGATTTCTTGGCCAATGTTTTTATCTTGACCAACGACCGCAGTTAATTGTTGTACGATTTCAGCAACTTTACTGCGATGCTCGGCGCTGACTTCTTTGCCTTTGTCATTGGCGGCAAAAGCTAGGCAAGGCAGGGCAAAAAGAACGAAGGAAAGAGCAAAAATTGATGCTGGTTTTGAGTTTTTCATATAATTTGTCTATCTAATATTATTATACTATCTTAGACTGGCAAAAGATACCTATCCTTGGGACTGTAGGTAACAGATACTTTTTATTTTATTGTTATCAATTTTTGAAGATAGGAAAACACTGTCATTTTTTCTTGACTTTTTTGAGCAACCTTAATAGGATACAATTGTCAAAGGAGGCGTAAATTTGATCTTTTAACATGCCAATTAGGATAAAGAAGGAGGAGAAAATGAAAGTAGCTTTTTTATCGGGCTTTAAAGTTTTTGGTAATTATGCGGCCAATTCTACCGAGCAACTAGTCAGCCCGCTTCAGGGAACAATTGTTCAGGACCATATCATCCATTCATTGGTTTTTTCGCCGGCTATTTTTCCTCCTGATCAGCAAGATTATGGCAGGCAAATAGTCTCTCGGGCAATGGAATTGCAAGCCAGCGTTATTGTATCATTTGGGATGGCTTCGGCGGTAAATGGATTAAGAATAGAATCAAAAGCAGTTAATTGGGTTGAAAACAAAACTTACTGCCACGCCGGTGAAAATGAAAGACTGATTGATGAATCGTTGCCAAAGCAAGCAGCGCTGATGATTGATTTGCAAAGATGGGATATAAATAAGCTATATCGAAAATTTGGCCAAAATGGCATCCCTTTTCAATTTCCCATCTCGCAAGATGCAGGTACTTATTGTTGCAATGCTTTGATATTCAGGACGTTACAGGCCATGCAAGATTTGGGATTTTTCATCCCATATTTGTTTGTGCATATTTCATGTACCAAAGCCGCGGTTCAAACTATTTCTGATTTTGATCAGAAAAAAGTCCTTCTTTCCGAGGAGCAACTTAAAAATCTGGTAAGTATTATTTTGACCTCTTACCGTTAAAAACCAAAAGCTGATCAATAACGACCAGCTTTTTTTATGATTATTGATCTACTAACGAATGTTTTGTAGTTTGCCGTTGATATTTGAAGCGGCGGTGCGGGCAAAAGCGAAGTAGTCAGTAATTTTCTGACTCTTTAAGAAATCAGACCAGGCTTTTTCCAAGCTAACTTTGTCCATTTTATCAGAAAGACTTTGAATTTTGTCAGTTATCATTTGGGCCTCGGTTTCACTAAGGGTAAAGATTTTTAAATCGCCAGCTACTAAAAAAGTTTCTAGGGAATTTTTTAAAATGTCGGAATTTTCTTTAGCGCTGGTAAATCCGGTGTCAATAAGATTTTGGGCTTGCTGAAGTTTAACTTCGTTTTTTTCCAGTTCATCTTCAGTAAGGTGTTGTTGATACTGAACCTGGCCTAATTCCGCTTTTAATCCGGTTAATTGCCAAAGCAAATAACCAGCAGCCACTCCAAATAAAACTGCAACGACAGTAATTATGATGGCATAAATTTTCATAGGTTAAAGTTATTAATTAATTTATTCTTTAATTATACTCTACCGAGGGCAGACAGGCAAAAAAATATTTCTTTAAAATAACTTTTAACAATTAACAAAAAACCACCTTTTAACTTTGTTTAAGGTAATTTTTTAATTTTTAGTTATTGACAATAGATCTTTTTTGTGATAAAGTAATGGGTCCAATAGGACACCAAGTTAAACTTTAAAGTTGAAACCCCTTAACTTAGAGAGAAAGGAAGAAAGACGATGAGTAACGTAGTGAATGATGTAAGTGATTGGATCGGCAAACGCAAGGTTTTGGTTCGCTTGGGCGCAGCCGTCGTGATTGCCTTGCTGGCATTGTTAGTGTTTCGCGTCGGCTGGATGACCTTTGTTGACAAGCATGAACTCGGTTACGTGTTTAACCGGTTCAGCGGTGAAATCAAGGCGCTTGACCGCAGCGGATGGGTCATCACGTGGCCCATTAAGTATGACGTGAACACCATTGATTTAAGGCCTTACCAGGTTTCAATCTCGGTTGACTTAAAAGTCAGCCAGCGCATTTTGAATGCCAAACTGGTCCGGTTTAATCCCGAAGGCCTGGACACGTTTATCGCCTGGCATGGCCGCGGTGCTGGTGGAGACGTAGAATCTCTTAAAGAGATTCTGAAATGTTATGCGTTTGACAAGCAGAACGGCGAAGATTGCCCGTTTCTGACTGTCATAAGTGAGCTCTCACCCAACCAAGGCGAGATGATCGTTAAAAAATAGCGGGGGGTATATGAAACTTACAAGAATCCTGCGCAATAAATGGGTGCGGCGAGTACTTATCGTCCTCTTTGTACTCTTGTTTTTCCGTTTAGGTTTTTTGAACTACAATGAGCCAACAGAGATTGGCATTGCAAGAAACCTGGTTACCGGCAAGACGTGGGTTCAGAAAGGTGGTTGGAACTTAAAGTGTCCATGGGTATTGGTACCGCATATTGACACTAGGCCTATTCGGGTAACCGTTGACTCGGCCGGCCACGGCTACAGCGGCAAGCTGGTTCAGTTTGTGCCCGAAGAATGGGAACTGTTTGTTAAGACCGAAGGCTGGCGTCTTTGGTGGTTTGCTAACCGGCTCTCCTTCAACCTAGGCTATAAAGACGAGCACCGGGGAATGAAAGACATTCTCCGTGGCTATGCCTATGGGACCAAAAAATACCCATTTCTCGTTGTCCTCGAGGAATTCGGGGAACAGGAATAGTCAATTTTTCTATCAGCCCTTACTAGATGCTTAATCTGGTAAGGGCCCTTTTTTATAAAAAATACCCTCGATGAAATATCGGGGATGTTTTTTCCTGAAACCACGAACTGCGTCGCAGGTTTAGATCAGGAAAGGGACGACGTTAGAACCTATTTGATAAAGTTAATCAAAAAATTGAGGTTATATTTTTTGAAAATTATTCCCAAAACGAAACTAATCTTTTGAACAGCTGCCTGTCCACCAAAGCTGCTAAAATTACTCCTACTCCATACATTACATAATCAATAGGGTCAAATACGCTGGCGAGTGCATATATTCCAAAATATTGTAGTGTTTCCGAGAGGGCGCATAGCAGGAAAACTAATATTGCTTTAACAAACCAAGGTTTTAACTGCGGAAAGGTTTTCCCATTTAGTATTAGTAAGAAGTAAAAACTAAAGGGAATCACAATGTCAGCAAAATATCTATCATGAAATGTTTTTATGACCAAATCGCTGATTTTGGAAGTAAAAACGAATATAATAGCTATTACTATTTCTAGTATTATAATAAAATTTTTTATTTTTTTGTTTTCCATATAATTTTATTATAATAAAAAACACCTCCTTTTTACAGGAGATGTTTTTTTGGGGTACTGGTGGGGACAGTATTAGAATTTCTATGCTAAAAACAGTTAAGGATTTAAAGGCATATTTTCTGAACAACACCAGTAAAATTAACTTGCAATATTTTCAGACTAAAAGTTAGAACCAGCTACTTTACCCGTGGTTCAACAACTTTAGCTATGGCATTGGCAATTTTATTTAAATTTGCGAAAACCAATTCGTTAGGGATTCTTATGGTGTCAAATCCATTGTCGTCAGAATAATGGTCTCTTATAAAATCAGTTTTAATTTGGCGAGCATTTGTGTAATGGGCCATACCATCAACTTCTATATAAATTTTGGCCCCTGGGATACAAATATCTGTATGTTTGTGTCCGTCCCAATGTTCAAGTATACAATTTATTTGTCTCATTTTTAAAGCCTTGTATAACGCTCGCGCTTCATTTGTTGCTTGTTTAATTTTCATATTATATTTTGTTAGCTTTTTTTTGTTCATCATAGCCTTTCACGTATCGCATGTGTTGGGTTGAGGTAGGGTATTGGCCCATCATTTTTTTTATGTCGTCTTTTCTCAGTTCTCGCCTGTATAGATCCACAAACTTAGTATTTCTAAAAACTGAGGGAGGTATGCTTCTCGTGATTCCAACAGATTTAGCCGTTGATTTAATGACTCTTTGAATACTTCTTTCTGTCAAAGGCCAGGCATAAACAATGAATGAGTTTTCTGCATTAAATGCAACAATTAAACATTGACAATGATCGGCCCTAATATCTAAATACCGTTTCAATAGTATAAGGGTATCAGTCTTTAAAGTTATCTCCCTATTTTTATATGGGTATTTGTTGTCTTTATAATAAATATTTATTTTCCCTTCTTTAAAATTAATATTGTCCCTGTTCAATAAAGTCATTTCGTGAGCAGTCATGCCGGTATCAGCTAATAATTTTAGAATGACTTGGTTTCTCAGCCCTCTGGGTGTAAAGGACTCTTCAGATTCACTCCAATAATTGACCATTTTATCTAATTCTTCATCATCAAGAAAATTTTTATGGTAGACTGTTCTGTGTTGTTTAAGATCCACATTAATCATTTTTTTGTCAATTAGCTGACTTAAGCGTAGATTGATTAAGCCTTCTTCGTCAGCACTTTCTAAAAGGTACCTTAATATTTGTAGATTTAAAGCAGCCGTGTATGGGGATAATTTTTTTTCATCTAATAAATATTTTACGTACTGGTTATTAAGATAATCAATTGTAATCTCGTCCAATTTTATATCTCCCGCAAATTCATAAAACTTTTTAAATCCATTTGCGTAATTATTTAAAGTTCTTTGGTTTACCTTATTGTCTCCTGCATTTTTTAAATATTTTTTTATAAAACTAACCACTCCGTCAGGTAAGTAGTCGGTCAAATTGCTAAAAAAGGTTATCGGTGAAGTCTGTTTAATCATACCTAAATTTTATTCTAAATTGAGCCGAAAATCAATTAAATTTTTCGTTTTGCCGTAAGTGGTGGTTGTTCAGAAATTAATTAAAGCAGGTTTGTAGTAAAATGGCTAAAATTAGTTAAAATTTAGTGGTAGAAGTTTAAAGCTTAGGGTATTTTTTGGACAGTTTTTGGGCGTAGATTTTTATACAAATTGATGCCAAAAAAGTCATTTTTAAAAAATCACAAGAGTCCAAAAAGTCATTTTAAAGAAAGTAGTTAAAAATAGCTTAATTTAGTAATAAAATTACAATCCATCACGATTTTCCGATGGACTTTTTGGACTAAATTATGGTAGTATGGAATTAACAATTTATAGGCCTAAACCTGGCTTTGGTCGGGCATGGTCTTAAAACGTACAGCATATAAAACCCGTCATTCAGGGCGTGCTGTACGTTGCGTGGGGAAACTCACGTAGGGTCGCAAGGCCTCCTGGTGGCGGGCTTTGTGTTATAAAAACGGTAGGCTTATTAATAGTTAACATAAAACAGTATGAGCGAAAAAAATAGTCCAGACGCGAAGCCAAAGAACTGGTTTATGCGTCACAAAATCGTCACTGTAATCTTGGCGTTTTTTGTATTGGTGGTTA
This sequence comes from Patescibacteria group bacterium, assembly GCA_041649675.1. Lineage (GTDB taxonomy): Bacteria > Patescibacteriota > Patescibacteriia > Buchananbacterales > UBA6539 > JBAYJS01. Next base: position 22,199 of record JBAZMQ010000014.1, read on the forward strand.
TTGCTTCCGCAATGGACGGAGGTAAGTCCAATCCTCCGGCAAGCCAGACTACCAACCAGCCGGCTCAGCAACGGGTAACCGATACAGTCAAACCGGCTGACCCGGTAAATGTACCAAGCAAGCCGGCAGAACAACCAAAGACAGAGACCGCACAAGCCGCTGCAGACAGCACCGTAGACAGCCAGGACAAGGCGGCTGCGCAAAAAGAGCTGGACGAGGTAATGGCTTTGGCTAAAAAGTCAGGACTGGTTAGTTCTTATGAATTTTCAAACAGTGCAACAGTAGTTTACGTTGGCCAGGTTTGGTATACTCAAACCGTTCAGTTTAAAAAGGACTTTATGGCAAAAATAGCCATGCTAAAAAAACGAATAACGGGTTACCAGCATTTTGAAGTTAGGGACGCCAACTCAGATGAAAAAGTGGGAGAGGTTACAGCCTTCGGTGGCTCGTTGAAGGTATACAAATAAATCAACGGTTCATCGTTTTCAGGTTGACCGAAAAAAAATTTTAATTTATGATTTAATTACTCAACATAAGCGCGAAATAGCAGGAGTCCCTCGTTATTGAGGGGCTCTTTTTTCTACACAAATGGTATTGCCAACAATTTTTAGCAGGATTATACTTAGTATAATAATTATGCTCCGATTCCAGCCGGGGCAGGCAACCGAAATGGTTCGCAAAGCCACTAAAAGGGAACCACCCCGCTAACCGCAAGGTTGTCGGGTGCTGGAACACTGCTGACAACTTTTTAAAGTTATCGGCGGGGAGGTTGCCTTTTGGTGGTTTTATTTAATTCTTTAATATTAATTATGGGTGTAAAAGGACTCTTTATTGGAGTAGATAAATATCAAGCTAAAAGTATTGGTTGGTTGTCTTGTGCGACAAATGACGCTCAAGCTCTTTATGGTTTATTTTTTGATAATTTGGGCATTGATTTAAAACTTTTAACTAATGAGCAGGCAACAAAAAAAGCTATTATTACTTCCTTAGAGAATTTGCAACAATGTGAGGAAGAAGACTTAGTTTTTATTTCTTTTTCTGGACATGGAAGTGATACTCATGAAATTGTTGCTTACGATTCAGACCCAAACAAGCTGGAAGAAACTGGCATAACCATTGCAGAATTAGTAGATTTATTCAACAATATACCTTCTAAAAAATTAGTACTTGTCCTTGACTGTTGTTTCTCTGGTGGTATGGGATCTAAAGCAATACAGATACCAGCAAAACCCAGGACCATCGAATCAGTTGATGAAAAATTAAAAAAGTTGTCAGGTGAAGGTAGATTCATTTTTACAGCGTCATTAGCTAATCAAAAAGCATTTGAAAATCAAAAAGTTGGTCACGGCCTATTAACCAATTTTTTAATGGAAGCATTCCTTGGTGCAAACGAAATTAGAAAAAATGGAAAAATAGATACTTATAATCTATTGCAATATGTAACTCAGAGGGTAATAGATGCGGCTAAACAAATTGGTAAAGAACAAAATCCGACCATGAGAGGACAAATAGATTCTTCATTTACGTGGCCAATCTTTAATCTGGGTGATAAATATTTATCTTATTTTCCAGAACGAGGCCAAAAACAAATTTCCGAAGAACTTGATGATCTCTCTGGCTATGGTTTTTCGACCGGGCTTATAGATGTTCTAAAGCAATCTATACCAAAACTAAACAAATTGCAGCAAGACGCTATAAATGAATATAAATTATTTAGGGGTGATCATTTAGTAGTATCCGCTCCAACATCTTCCGGAAAAACATTTATTGGAGAATTGGCCATTCTAAATGGCGTAATAAACCGAAAGAGAGGAGTTTTTTTACTACCAATGCGGGCACTCGTTAATGACAAAGATCAAGAATTTAAGCAAAGGTATGAACCATATGGCCTTAAAATAATACAGGCTACGGGAGAAACAAATGACGAAATGCCGGATTTTATCCGCGGAAGATATGATATTTGTTTAATGACTTTTGAAAAATTTGCATCCGTTATTTTAACATTTCCTCATGTTCTGGAAAATATTGGAGTCATTGTTGTTGACGAGGTTCAGATGATAACTGACAAAAGCCGAGGCATTAATTTAGAATTTATAATTACTTTAATAAAATCCAAAAGACAGTTTGGAGTAGAGCCTCAACTTGTCGCTTTATCGGCAGTCATCGGAGATACTCATGGATTCGAGAATTGGCTTGGTGGTCGCATTTTGAAACGAGAGGAACGACCAGTACCACTTGACGAAGGGTTAATTTCTCCTGAAGGATCGTATGTATTTATTGATCCCTCGACTAAAGAGGAAATAATCGAACAAAGATTTATAGTACCTGAATTTAGGAAAAGTAATTCAAGTCAGAATTACATCATCCCATTAGTTAGAAAGCTTATTACGGAGGGCAAGCAGGTTATAGTTTTTCGTGAAAAAAAAGGCGAGGCACGAGGTACTGCAAACTATCTTGCCGGGGAACTCAACTTACCATCGGCTGATGATATTTTAAATCAACTGCCCCAGGGAGATAATTACATTAATTTAGATGCACTTAAGAATTGTTTGAAAGGTGGCGTAGCATTTCATACTGCAGATTTAGATAAGGATTCAAGATTAGCGATTGAGAAAGGTTTTCGGCAAGCTAATAGTAAGATAAGAGTAATTGCGGCAACTACGACATTAGCAATGGGTATAAATACACCAGCGGATTCCGTTATTGTAGCGGGGCTGACTCATCCAGGCATCAGTCCTATCCCTTATTCGGTAGCGGAGTATAAAAATATCATTGGAAGAGCCGGAAGGTTTGGAATTAAGAATCACGGTCAATCCTTTATTATTGCACTAAGTTCACAAGATAAATTTAATTATTGGAAAGATTATGTACTTGCTAAACCAGAACCATTAGAATCAAGATTTCATGACGATCGAACAGATCCGCGAACTCTCATTGTTAGGGTTCTTGTTACCGCCAACAGAACTACAAATGACAATTTGGTTGGTATGACGGCAGACGAAATTTATAGATTTATAGAGTATAGTTTTGGATCTTATCTTAAAGCTCAGGAAGATGCCTCGTGGAAGTTGGATAATTTATTAGTGATGGATGCCCTTATTAATCTTGAAGCTCACGATTTAGTGAAAAGAAATAAAAATGATAAATACCAACTTACTGACATCGGATGGCTTTGCGGTCAAGGAGGCATTGAAGTTGAGTCGGTGACTCGGTTAGTTGATATTGTAAGACCTTTAGACGTCAGCAATTTAACGGAAGCTTCTTTAGTCGTTGCAACGCAAATTACAAAAGAATTAGATAATGTATTCATAACTGTGAATTCCAAAGGAGCTGAAAAAGAAAAAAAATCATGGTATGTTGAATTACAAAATCAAAATGTACCCACATATTTATTAGATAAACTCGTTAGTAAATCTTTAAACGCATATCAGGCGGCATCCAGACTAAAGAAAGCGGCTGCATGTTTGCTTTGGGTCAGTGGTTTACCAATGAATGAGGTTGAAAATATATTAACCAGGCATGGTGGCAAGTTTGATGGTGCATCTGGAGCAGTCCGCTCTATCTCAAGTAGGACTTCCGACTTACTGTCTATTACATTTCAAGTAGCCAAACTATTACATTCAGATTTTTCTGAAGAAGAAAGGATAAAAAATTTAATCTGTCGTCTCGAAACTGGTTCCCCGGCCTCGACCGTAGAGATTGCAAAAGTTTTGGGATCAAAAATATCCCGATATAATTATTTGTCCCTGGCTGTTAATGGGTTATGCACCCTTAACGCAGTTGATCAAGCCAAGGATGAGGATATTTTAAAGTGTGTCGACAATAGCCGGCTGAAATTAGTAGAAGCTCGACAAGCTGTTCAGAAATCAAAAGAGGATTCTATTTCAGAGGACTATATTTTACCATCTATACCTAAATACGAATTTTGATGAAAAAAATTAATAAAAATCGAGGAGATAAATTATTTAAAAAAATAATTTATAGTAATAAAGTCCAGAAAGAGATTAGGAAGATTCGTCATAATTTTAATATCCCAAATCAGGGGTTTGCCTTAGGTAAAGATATATATGATTGGTATCAAAAATACTATTTTGACTTAAAGGATGAATTTTTAAATGAAATCCATCTTTTTTTATGCAGTAACATTTTACCAGACAATGACTGGTGGTTTAAAAAAATTATTGAGTACGTTTTATCAGGTGGGAAAATTATTTTTTTGCCAAGAACATACCCGGTTGATCCGTTTGTTGAGGTTACTGATAGAGTGAATGGCAGGAATGACTGTTCTTATATTAATTTGAGAATCTACGAAGGAGCTTCTCAAAGAGATATTATTGAATTTATCAAAAGTAATTGGAAGTTTGTTAAACCTCCACACAGAGTTGGGACTTCCAAAATTATTCAACCTGATCGAGATAATATTAATGAAAAAATTATGAATCTTATGGCCTTTGTTAACGATAGGCCAAGGGGCCTTGGCATTAATTCTCGAAACAAATACAGCTTCATTGGTTCAGAAATTCAAAAAGAACTGAAAGATAAAAAAATATATTCTGATAATATCAAAATGCGAGCCTACAGAAAGCGAAAGGCGAAAAGGTAACGTTAGTTGAGGCTCAAGTAATGTAGCTTCGCCAAATTTATAAAACTGTCATCCTGTAATCAGGGTTACAGTTTTTTTTAATTCTCCCCTGAGGTGACACCTTACTAATAATGACCGTCCGGGTCGTCACCTCTTGGACGGTCATTATTATTTATGATTCCTAATGCCGCGGTAAAAGAACTACAAGATATCTACTCGAAGCATTACGGCATTGAGTTGTCTGCAGATGAGGCTAAGGATGGCGCAATCAGACTTTTGGAATTATTTAGGGCAATTTTTAGGCCAATAAATAATAATTAACAAACATTACAATTGGACAGCTTTACCCTTGATTTGCTGGATAATCTTAATCAAGACACAGCTAACCGGACAAAAGGGAAGTCCGGGACAAATTGTGGCCAGAGTATAAGACCACGGGACTTTTGACCTTTTAAGCCGTGGCATTCCCTTTGGCCAGAATCTGCTTTATAAATCAATTGTAATAATAAATTAAAATATATAGCCTATTAATTACTAATAGGGAATAACCAAAGGTCAATGGTATTACAAATAATATTACACTTATGCTTGAAGACACAAAATTTTATGGAAAGAAAACAGTTAAATTACTTCAAATTCGACTTAGGGAGGAAGAATTTGAGGAGGTAGTTGGGTTTATTAAAGAGTTGGGCATAACACAACGAAATTTTTTGCTCCGGTATTTGGGTGTGGCAAAAAAAATTATGTCCAAGAAAAGGGAAAAGCAAAAAAGTAAACGGCTAAAACAATATCACAAAAATAAAGGCAGAGGTTAACCCATACTCCCTTGCCATATTGTTCAAGTGTGGTCTTTGGAGTATGATGTCCATCGAATGATCCTAACTATTTAACTTATTATGGAATACTTTCTATACGCCAGAAAATCAACGGAGTCTGATGACAGGCAAGTTTTGTCGAATCAATCTCAAATTGATGAAGGGAAAAAATTAGCTCAAACTAAGGATCTTAAAATTGTGGAAATATTTTCAGAATCCAAGAGTGCCAAGGATCCCGGTAGAGAAATTTTTAACCAAATGATAGAAAAAATTAAAAGTGGAAAGGCTCAAGGCATAATATGCTGGAAGTTAGACCGTTTGGCCAGAAATCCAGTCGACGCTGGGCTGATTATGTTTTTATTGGAAAAAGGAATAATTAAGGAAATAGTAACTCCCCATAGAAGTTATTTGCCCGGCGATAATGTGCTGCTTCAGACAATTGAATTTGGAATGGCCAATCAATTTATAAAAGATTTAAAGGTGAATACAAAAAGAGGATTAATGGCGAAAGCAAAACAGGGTTGGATCCCTTGCGTATCTAAGCCTGGTTACATGGGCGACGGGCTGGGCCAGAAAGGGGAGAAAAAGATATTAACTGACTCTGGACGCTTTGATCTATTGAAAAAAGCTTTTAGCTTACTCCTAACTGGAATTTACAGTCCAACTGATGTTTTGAAGAAGCTTAATAATGAATGGGGCTATAGGACTCCGCTAAAAAAACGGAAGGGCGGCAAGCCCATGGCTAAAAGTTCATTTTATAGAGTTTTAGTAGATTCATTTTATTACGGTAAATTTGAATACCCTTTGGGCAGTGGCCAATGGTTTGATGGTAAGCATGAAAAAATGATAACTGAGGATGAATTTTGGACAATACAAAAGCTTTTGGGCAGAGTTGGCAAGGCAAAGCCTAAAACGCATAGGTTTGCGTTTACGGGCATGATTCGATGCGGGGAATGCGGCTGTATGATTACGGCTGAAGATAAATTTAAAATCAATAAAGGTGATGGTGATAAACATTTCTACACTTACTATCGTTGCACTAAAAGGAAATCACCTTGTTCGCAAAAAACCATTGAAGTAAAAGAGTTGGAAAAACAAATTGATGAATATTTACAAAAGATTGAAATACCCGAGGACTTTAAAAATTGGGCGGTTAAATGGTTAAATAAAATTAATGACCAAGAGGCCGGAACCCGCGAAACAATTTATAAGACCCAGCAAAGCACTTTGTTAGATATAGAAAAGCAGTTAAATAATTTAACAGAAATGAAAATTAAGGAGCAGATAAATGACGACGAGTTCATTAAACACAAAAACAGGCTTAGCAAGGAAAGAAGCCTATTGAAAGAAAAACTAAATGATACCGAGGCGGGAGGGGATAGTTGGCGGGAGCAGGTTGAAAAGACTTTTGAGTTTGCCTGCTATGCCCGTTATTGGTTTAAAAATGGCGACCTTAACGCGAAGAAAGCCATACTCATGGCTTTGGGCTCGAACTTCATTTTAAAAGACAGAAAGCTTGATATTATACTGCAAAAGCCTTTTGAAATAGTTTCAAAAGGCTTTGCAAATATTTGTGTGGCGCAAATTCGGTTAGAACCTGTTAATTACCCCTTAGGTGGTGCGCAAAATGGGGTTTTAGCCCCTAATAAAGCGCAAAGGGGTGAGCGACCGGGCTTGAACCGGCAACCTCTGGTGCCACAAACCAGAGCTCTACCAATTGAGCTACGCTCACCATAACTTAGCTATTTTTTAAGAACCAATCGTCTCGCATACCCATAATCAACTTCAAGCTTTTTGCCAATTTGTCTATAAGTTAAGCCTTGTTCCCTTAGTTTTTTTACTTGTAGTGCTGTTCTTTCTCTCTTCTTTGATTTTATTTTTTGGTCATCTATAATCTTTTTTAAGCTTGGCATGATTTTTTTGACCAATTCGGCTTTCACAACTAAAAATTTTTGGGTATTAATTAAAAAATAATATACGTCTTCTTGCTTGGCAATATAATAAACCCAGGCATCTTTCCAATGTTTCTGTCTCTTATAGGTTTCAAAAATTTTTCCTTTGCCGGTAAATTTTTGGATTTTTTCTAGCACCACTTTATTCGTTTGTGATATGGTGATTCTAAAACCTTTGCCGTTAAAGGTAAGAGATCCTTCACCATCAAAAAATCCGGCTATATATTTCCAAGTCATATAATACAGTTTAATATGCTGTGGTTAATTTTGCAAGGTGCAATATCATTATATTCCACAAACTAAGAGTGATAATCGTTTCACCAAGGCCACCATATAACAGTTAACTATTAACAATTAACAATTAATTTTTGGTTAGTAAACGTAGTAGTGACAAGTTAATTGTTAAAGGTTGTTTTTGCCTGTCATCGCCTACGCCTACGGCTTCGGCGGATAAGCCCAAAGCCCACGTTCCCCGCCTGCAACGCCTCGCAATCAAAAAGCTAATTATTCGGCTTTGCGTGGCGGGCAGGTATCCATTGCCCGCCAGAGGCGGGTGTGCGCCTTACTATATAAATATGTAAGTTGGTGCGCCCAGCAGGACTTGAACCTGCAACCCCCAGCTCCGGAAGCTGATGCTCTATCCAGTTGAGCTATGGGCGCTGGGTTAATTTTTTCAGCATTAATTAAGGACGGGTGCGCCTTTGGCGCAAACTATAGGAGCCTGGGCCATGGCGGGCAAGCTCGTCTCTCACCACTCGCCCCCGCGAGGAATCGAACCTCGATCTAAGGCTTAGAAGGCCCTCGTTCTATCCGTTGAACTACAGGGGCCCGAAAATAATGTCGCGGCCGTTAAATTAGAATAGGGCGAGTGGTGAGAGACGGGTCAGTTTTTTCGTTTGAATTGAAAGGTATAAAAACAAAATGATTCTAACAGAAAGAGCGACTAAAGTCAATTATTCAATCATTTCTTTTTTCTTTGATGGAATGCTTGATAAACTTCTTTTAGTTGTTGATTGGTAATGTGGGTATAAATTTGGGTAGTAGTAATTGAAGAGTGGCCTAACATTGCCTGGACTGAGCGGATATCAGCCCCATTGATCAACAAATCAGTGGCAAAGCTATGGCGCATTGTGTGGGGTGTAACTTTTTTGGTAATGCCAGCAGCTTTGGAATATTTTTTTATTAAACGCTGAATACTGCGCGGGGTAAGATTTTTTGGTTCTTGTTTACCCTTGGCCTTGTCGGCGCGGACAAGGAGGTAAGGGGAAAGATCGCGGCGACCTTCCAAATATTGTTTTAAAAAATATTTAGTTTGATTGGCTAAAAAAACAATTCGCAATTTGTCACCTTTACCGCGGACTGTAAATTCCTCTTTGGCTAAATTAATTTGATCTTTTTTTAAATTTGCCAGTTCCGAAACCCGTAGCCCCGTGGAAAACAGTAATTCCAAAATAGCTTTGTCGCGCAATTGAATAATTCTTAGCTCATCGGTTTTTAGGGGAGTATCTAATAACCTTTCCAAGTCGCTGCCTTCTAAAAAATCAACTTGCCGAGCAGGCATTTTTGCCAATTCAATTTTTTCCGGTGCCAAAGATTTAATGTCGCGCTTGGCCAAATATTTTAAAAATGAACGCAGGGCAATTAAATGATAATTTTGGGTTGATTTTTTTAAGGATTGACCTTTAGCATCGGTTTGCCGGTTGAGCCAAAGCCGGTAGTTGCGGACTAAGTCGGAAGTAATATTTTGTGGGTTATCAATATTGGCCCAATGATGAAAACGGCGCAGATAAAAATCATAATTGGCAATCGTATTAAAACTTCGGCCTTTTTCGATTTCTAAATACTCAAGAAATTGTCGGATAAGTTTTTGCATAGATTGGGTTGGTAGGGCGGTAGGTTGATAGGAGTGTAGTATAATGATACTTACCATTCTACCAATCTATCACCTACTTTCTAGTATCATTTTACGACACTTTAGGATTTTTGCCAACCTTTAAAATTCATATTTGACAAGAGAATATAATAGCGTTAACGTATAAACGAACAGATAGACTATACAGAAATTTGGGTAATACAACTATGGAGGATGCTGCAATGTTTGGTTCCTTTAAAGACCCTTGGCAAAATAAGTATTTAACTTTTGCCGACTTGTTCCTGATCCTTGTTATAGCCATTTTGGGCTGCGAGGTGTATTATCAGCGCATTTATTTAAATGTGTTGGAGCGGCGAGTGACTGAATTGCAAAAAGATAATCTGAAGTTGTTTTTGCAGATTACCAATCTCTCGGCTCAGTCAGTCAAAAAAAAGACCCCTCGGCCTTTTCCGGACGGAGTATAACCGATGCTTGGGCAGTAGGAGATTGCTATGAGAAAAAATGTTTTTATCACCGGTCTGCCGAGAAGCGGGAAATCAACACTCTTGAAGAAACTGGTTTCCGGTCCTTGGCCAAAGGTTGGCTTTGTCACCAGTGAAATCCGGCAAGCAGGCGAAAGGGTGGGTTTTGAAATGGAAACCCACTTGGGTAATCATTTTATCTTGGCTCATGTTGACATCAAAACACCACGTCAGGTGTCACGATATTTCGTTGATGTCCAAGCCTTGGAATTAATGATTCCCCAAGTTTCAGTTTTTCGGGCCAGTCAGTTATTGTACATTGACGAAATTGGCCAGATGCAACTTTTTTCGCCAAGCTTTTGTGAGCTCGTTTCCCGATTCCTAGACTCGGGTAACACTCTGTTAGCCACACTTTCCTGCGTCTATCAGCATGATTTTATTGAAAGCCTGAAGCGGCGAGATGATATCATCTTGGTTGAAATCACACCGGAAAACCGAGAGAAGCAAGGAATATTCGTGGCAGAGTTTCTCCGGAAAATAGAGAAGGCAAAGAGGTATGTGTCCGAGCCGCATCGATTCGCAAAAAGAGGCTGGCAAATTGAGCTTCAATCTGAACATGGGTTTAGAAGAATCTATTTTGATGGCCAGGTGTGGGTGTGCAATTGCGGTTTTTATGCCCAGCATGGTATCTGTAGTCATACCATTGCGACGCAGGAATATTGCCAAAGCGGAGGCGGACAAATTTAAACGTTAACCATCTTGTTTTGCAGGATGGTTTTTTTAATATTGACAATCAAATTATAATATGATATTGTAAAGTTTGATTTAATCATTCATTTTAAGCCGGTTTCTCGGATTTGCCTTAAGACAAACCTTGGAAATCGTCTAGGAAAGGCCAAGCAAAATGTTAGACAAAAAAAAGAAGGAAAAAATCATTGCCAAATTCAAGACCCATGACAGTGATACGGGTTCTTGCCAAGTGCAAATTGCGATTTTAACCGAAGAAATCAAAGAATTAACCAAACATTTAAAATCCCATAAAAAAGATTTTTCTTCTCGTAGAGGGTTACTTAAAAAAGTGGCTGAACGTCGGCGACTTTTAACTTATTTAAAGCGTGAAGATGAAAAAGCCTATGGTGAAATTGTTAAAGATTTGAAGCTAAAGGTGGTTAAAATTGAAGAAGAGCTAAAACCGGAAGTATTATTGGAAGATGAAATCGCTAAAGTGGAGGAAGTAGTTGAACCAGACAAGGTTGAGGAAACCGAAGAATAGTTTATTTGAGTATTAAAGTATATTTATATGATTAAACACCCCGCACTGAATTCCGCGGATAAGTTAAATGTCAAGGGGATTTAATCACTCGCGGAGTCGCCTACGGCTTATCTTAAATTAGTAGATGGGTTTAGTTGGAGAATTAGTGCGGGGCGAGAAGTATAAAATTTTAGTTTTGATCCTTTTTAAGTTTATTTGAGTATTAAAGTATATTTATATGATTAAACATCGCGAACAACGTGTAGGAGTTTTCGTTGATGTGGCCAACATGTATCATTCAGCTAAGAATTTGTATGGGGCCAAAGTCAATTTTCAAGAAGTTTTAAAAACGGCTATTGCCGGCCGTAGATTGGTTAGGGCAATTGCTTATGTCATTCGCTCCGAATCCGAAGAAGAGCGCGGTTTTTTTGGCGCGCTAGACAGTCAGGGTTTTGAAGTCAAAGCTAAAGACTTGCAAGTTTTTGCCGGCGGGGCCAAAAAAGCTGATTGGGATGTTGGTATTGCGATTGACGCGATTAAGTTGGCTGATAAAATTGACAGCGTGGTTTTGGTCAGTGGCGATGGTGATTACGTACCGTTGATCACTTATTTGAAAGAAAACAAAGGTTGCCAAGTTGAAGTTATTGCTTTTGGCAAAACCACTTCCGCAAAATTAATGGAAGCATCTGATGATTTTATTGATTTAGGCAAGGATTTGAAGAAATATTTGATTACCAGTCAGAAAAAGCTTAAATTGATCCCCGGGATTAAAAGGTTTACTAAAATTTAATTGATTTTTTAAATATTAATAACATAAACTTTTTTTGCTAAAAAAGCGTTGTTAGTAACTATTAGAACGCGATGCGAATCTACGAGTATTGGTAGATTGGCATCATGTCTTGATAAATACTAGTAACGTGGTCTGGCAAAAAAGTTTAAGGAAAGGAAATGTATGTCCAAAAAAACTTTTGAAAGTGAGTTTGCCGGACGTAAACTTATTATTGAGACAGGTGAGTTGGCCCAACAAGCTAATGGTTCCTGTACCGTGCGCTATGGCGATACGGTTGTTTTGGCTACTGCCACCATGGGCGGTATCCGCGAAGGCGCTAATTATTTTCCCTTGTCGGTTGATTACGAAGAAAGATTATATGCGGCTGGAAAAATTAAAGGCAGCCGTTGGATTAAGCGAGAAGGCCGACCGTCAGACGAAGCGATTTTAACTTCAAGACTGGTTGATCGCTGTATTCGTCCGCTTTTTCCCAAAGACATTAAAAACGAAGTCCAAGTCGTTTTGACAGTTTTGTCTTTTGACTCGGAAAATGACTCTGATGTTGTCAGTTTAATTGCTGCTTCGGCGGCTTTGGCTATTTCGGATATTCCTTGGGCTGGTCCCTTGGCCGGTTTGCGCATGGGCCGAGTCGACGGCGAATGGGTAATTAATCCCACTTTTGCCGCCCGAGAAAAAAGCGATTTGGATTTGATAGTTTCCGGTATTGATAACAAAGTTTTAATGATTGAAGCCGGAGCGACTGAAGTTCCTGAACAAGTCTTTTATGAAGCCATTGATTTTTCTTTAAAGCACATTGGCAAAGCCATTAACTTAATTAATGATGTGGTTAAAGCGGTTGGCAAACCAAAAGTTACGCCAAAAGTCATGGTGGAAGAAGAAGAAACTCCGGAATCACACAAAGAATTAGTTAAAAAAGCCGAAGATTGGATTAAAGGTAATGTTGGTAAAATTTTATTTGATAAACATTTATTGACCAAAGCTTCCCGTAAAGCGGCTTTAGCCCAAGCCAAAGATGAATTAATGGTTTACTTAGAAAAAGAAGGCATTGGCAAAGACCGAAGAAAATTAGCCGTACCGATGTTTGAAGAATTTGTGGAAAAGGAAGTTACCCGAGCAATCTTAGAAGAAGATAAAAGAGTTGATGGCCGAAAATTGGATCAAATCCGCCCTTTGGCGGCCCAGGTTGGAGTTTTGCCAAGAACTCATGGTTCTGGTTTATTTGACCGGGGCGAAACTCAAGTTTTATCAATTGTCACTTTAGGTGCACCGGGTGATGAACAATTTTTGGAAGGTTTGGAAGAAAGTGGCCGTAAGCGCTTTATGCATCATTATAATTTCCCGCCATATTCCGTTGGTGAAGCCGGACGCTTAGGTTCGCCGGGTCGGCGCGAAATTGGTCATGGCGCTTTAGCCGAAAAAGCCGTTCGACCGTTAATGCCAGCTCAAGAAGATTTCCCTTATACGATTCGGGTTGTTTCGGAAGTTTTAAGTTCCAACGGTTCTTCGTCCATGGGTTCAACCTGTGGTTCCAGCTTAGCCTTAATGGATGCTGGTGTACCATTAGCCAAACCAGTGGCTGGTATTGCCATGGGCTTAGCTTCGGATGAAGAAAATGGTAAATATAAGGTTTTGACCGATTTGCAGGATTTAGAAGATGGTCCGGGCGGAATGGACTTCAAAGTGGCCGGAACCAAAGATGGAATTACCGCTATTCAATTAGATACCAAAACCAAAGGCATACCAATGTCGGTGGTTAAACAAACTTTGAATCAGGCCCTAAAAGCCCGGTTAGAAATTTTGGCGGTAATGAATAAAATTATTCCTCAGCCTAGAGCCGAGCTTTCTACTTACGCTCCTAGAATTACTTCGTTCAAAATTGATCCGGAAAAAATTCGCGAAGTCATTGGTCCGGGCGGTAAAATCATTAATAAAATTATTGAAGAAACCGGCGTGCAAATTGACATTGAACCTGACGGTTTAGTGATGGTTACGGGTACTGACGAAGAGAACAGCAAGAAAGCGGTTGAATGGATTAAAAATATTGTTCGGGTAGTTGAAGTCGGTGAAGTATTTACCGGCAAAGTTACTCGGTTATTTGATTTCGGTGCGATGGTTGAAACTTTACCTGGCCAAGAAGGCATGGTTCATATTTCAGAACTTGATTGGAAGCGGGTCAATAAAGTTGATGATGTTGTAAAGATTGGTGATGTCGTTACCGTTAAGGTTATCAAAATTGATGAAAAAGGCAGAGTGAATTTATCGCTTAAGGCAATGAAGCCAAGACAGCCAGGTGATGCTACTGATAATTCTAACCATTCTCAGCCCAATACTAATAAGAAAGGATTCTTTGGTAATCGCCATAAAAAATTCTAAAATTAATAACTCTAGATAAAACAATGCAAGACTCCTCCCTAAATTTCACGCCCGAGTCAAAAACAAAGTTTCATTCTTTGTTAAAAAGAAGAAAGCGGGAAATTACTTTGGGAGGAGTCTTTGTATTTGGTTTAATAATTATTTTTTCATTTTACTTTTGGCATCAGCAACAGACCAAAGATTCTTTAATTAATTTTGCGCCAATTGATTCAGTTTTGTATGTCTCGGCCCGTGATTCGGTTTGGCCCGAATCTCAACAAAGCATTTCCGATTTGCCCTTAAGAAATTTCTACCAGCAAATCGCCGAAAAAGAAATTTTTTCCGGAGTTGATTTGCAAAAAGATTTAGTGGCTAATTCGCAGCAAGTGTCTTTGATTATGTTGCCCGGCAAAAATTCCAACTTTGATTTAGTTTTTATTTTTAAAATTAAAAATTATTTAGCACTTGAACCAGCGATGGCAAAATTGAAATATAGTTTACTGATTAAAAAAAATATTTTAGTAGCCGCCACGAGTCAGCAGGGGATTGACCGGATTAAGGAAGTTGAAAATGGTAAAACTTTTCCCTTGACTTTGAAAGTACAAATAAATAAATTTGGCAACAGTCGGCTAACTTTGTTTTTGTCAGCCGATAACTTAAAACTAAGTTTTGGCGCCAGCGCTGGTTTGGTGGATAAAATTTTTACTCACCTCTTAAGTCAAGATATTTATATTAGTTCAAGCTACCGAAAGCAAAATCAGCAATGGCAGTTTAAACTGAACAACAGCGATTCAATTTTGTCAGAACAAATTTATCCGCCCCGGGTTAAATTTTTGCCTCCCGATTTTAGCATTTATTTATCGGGTGTTAATTTGTTTGAGATGTTTAAGGGTTGGCAAGGAATGGATAATGAGTTTTCTAATTTTTTAAAACAAACAGCTGACAGCTTAAGGACAGTTTACAGTTTTTCGCCCAATCAACTATTAGTTTTGGCTAAGCAGCCGGCAGACTTGATAATTTTTAAAAAAGAACAGGCTAGTGCTTTGGGGTTTGATTATGTTTTAGTCTTTGATAAAAGGAGTGCAGAACAAATTGGTGACCTAATTAAATTGGTAAAGATTATTTTGGCGGAAAAAATGCCAAAAGAAGTGAGCCACACTCTGCCGGACGAAACTAAGGTTACTGAACTATTAGCCGACACTGAAGTTTGGCAGCTTAAGCAGGAAACAGTTGATAATAATTTGGTAATTAATTATTTACAGGAACCAGCTTTAAACTTTGAGTTAGCCTATGCGGTCAAAGATAATCAGCTAATGATTGCCAGTTCCGTTCAGCGATTAAAAGATGTTATGTCTGCCTCTAATTTGTCCATTACTGGTTTAGAAAGTAAGTGTCGGCATAGCGGACTGCTTAACCGCTACCTTATTTTGAACAACCAAAGGAGTCTTTTTACCTTTGATCCGTACTTGCCAGATGGCGGGATTATGGCCATTGAAGGGAGCAGCGGAGTTAATGGTTGTTTTGTTGATTTTTAGTCCCTGTGGATAAAGTGTTAATACTATTTTATTTAATAAACAAATTTTTTTCTAGTTTGTAAAGAGTAAAAAGTTGCTAAAATAAAGCACTTTTTTTATTTTTTGGTTGTATGCATTGACAGAGCATTTAGTATGTGATATATTATTAATATAGGCTGCTATTTTGAAAACCTAGAAAAGTTTCCCCAAGTTATTGGAGGAATTTTTTTCTTCTCTACTACTCTTCAAACTTTTAGGGCATGAATCTGACTATGCCTTGCAAAAACAAAAACAAAATAGCGGTTGAAGGACCTATGAAAGAGTCCTAACCAAAGAGGGGTAGAGGGGTGCTTCAGTCAGTGGAAGCGATTAGCCACTTTCAGTGGCCATTGTCTGAGCATCAGAAGAGAGAAAATCAAATTGGTTTTCTGCCTCCTGCATGCTCAGGCGTCTGCTGAAAGTTTCTAAGGCGCAGACGCCATATATTAATTATATCGGGCGCTATCTGCGCCTTTTCGTTTTGCCTTAAGACAAGCTTGTTGACAAAATTATTGGGTGGTATAATATTAATGTACAATAATATGGATAAAAAGACTTTGGAGACAATTAAACAAACCTTAGAAGTAGAAAAAAATCGGTTAGAAAAGGAACTGGTTGATTTTGCAAAAAAAGATAATGCCATTGAAGACAATTATAAATCCGAGTTTCCCGAATATGGTGACAAAGAAGATGAAAACGCCGCTGAAGTCGCCGCTTACAGTGATCGGCTTTCTTTAGAACATACTTTGGAAGTACAATTGCGCGATGTTAATAAGGCTTTGGCCAGTATTGCAAGTGGAACTTATGGCATCTGTAAATATTGTGGTCAAGTGATTGAAGAAAAACGCCTAATGATTAGACCAACTTCTAGTTCATGTGTAGCTTGCAAGAAAAAATTGCAAGGTGAGGAAGCGTAATAATAATCTACGAACACATGCGAATGATACGAATGTTGATAAAATGTCTTGTTGTAAATTTGTTGGCCTTGCTCTTATTCATTATTGATCGGATATTAAAATTATATTTTGTAGAAAATCCCACCATTGTTATTGGTGGTGATTTTTTTTGGGGTTTATTGAATTTTGAATTTGCTAAAAATTTTGGAATCGCCTTTGGAATTTTATTCACCCAAATAATATTAGTACCCTTTGTTGTAGTAATTACTTTAATTCTTTTTAGTTTTTTAATAAACGCTTACCAAAAAAGAAATTTTTGGGAAATTGGCAGTTTAACTTTTATTATTGCCGGCGCGATTTCTAATTTGTTTGATCGGCTTCGTTTTGGTTATGTGATTGATTATATCAACGTGCCTTGGTTTACGGTTTTTAATTTGGCTGATTGCTTAATAACCACCGGAGTAATAATTTTAATATTTGACGTTTGGTTTAAACCAAAGCTGGTTAATAAAAAAAGTTTATAAAAAAAGAGGACCAGTATTTAAAAATAAACTAGTCCAGAATTGTTTCAGTTGATTTTTGTTGAGCTTGGGGTAAATTTTAATGTTCTCCTGGCTTCTGGCTGAGGTCGAAAAATATCCAGCCCTGAAATGTTTTTTTACCATCCAGGGTAATTGTCTTGTTGTCGGGTTTGATGCAGATTTCCTCGCCTCCTTTGTTGAATTCTGCAATTAATTTAGTAATATTTCCAATCTCCTCCTCAGCACTGCTTATCTTTTCGTCTTTTGGTGCTTCAACTACCAGGCGAACCTGGGCTCCTAAACGCAGCAGATTCAGCGCCAGACAAATTGCCTTGACGTCTAAAGATTTGCAGGAGCCGATGCTTATTAAGATAGTCTCCTTTTGTCCAATTAGCTGTAAGGCAATACCGGCCGTTATAAGGGTCTCAGTCATTCTTTTCACCTCCCTTCGTAAAGAATTTTATCTGAGAATTGTATCAGAAAACATTTTAATTTAATACTATTTTTGTTAATTTGTCAACTCTGGACTAATTATGGAAGTTATTGTAAGCTGATTTTAGACAATTTGAACTAATCAACTCGTCTTCGTTTCTCGGCCTTGAATAGAGAATACGGCGAGGTAAACATAGCGCGCCAGTTTGGGGCGTTTTTATTATGAGTCTGGAATTATGAATTAAGAATTATGAATTGATTATTCTAATCCTTGATTCTTAATTCGTAATTCATAATTTCACTTTCTATGTCTAGCAAAATTTTATCCGGTGCCGTCATTGGTCTTAACTGTGAACTGGTTGAAGTTGAAGCTGATGTCTCGCCGGCTTTACCGGGAATTTTTATTGTTGGGCTGCCTGATA
>JBAZMQ010000015.1:0-39837 GCA_041649675.1 Patescibacteria group bacterium
TGGACAGCCAAATTAATGGCTGAGTATTAACAATAACATTTTGACCGCCATACTCACGACCAAACAATATTTTATCAATGGCTAACAAATTTCCCAAAATACCAATAACCAAAATGGCCCCAAAAAATATTTTTTTATTTTTACTACTCTCACTATTAATAACTAAATTTAGTAAATAGTAAATACCCAAAGCCGAAACAATTGAAATGATCGGGACTAGCTCCATGAAATGGTCAGAATTACTAGTTTTTAGAACAACTAAAGCTAAAAATAAAACTACTGGCCAGAAAATAAATAATTGCAATAAATCTTTATTGGATTTTTTTAAATGGTAAAAACCAAAAAACAATAACGACAGCACTAATATCCCGCCCAAAATGGTTGGCCGAAAACATTGAACAATATAATATTTTGAAGAATTAGCAAATAGTTCCAAATATTTTACAAACAAGGCTTTCCCCTGATAACCACCCATGTCAATAATTTTGCCAGCAATATCTCCGGAAGCGGCGGCTTTAATTTTTGCCAAATAATTTTCTTTATCAAAATGATAAGTATAGGGATCAGGAAATACATGAGTATAATAACCAAAAGTTTTGGTTTGATCACTAGAAAAATATACATTTGAACCAGTCTTAAAATCAGTCAAGAATACCCCACCAACAATAATAACCAGCGGGACGACAAGGCAAGCTAAACGTTTAAATGAACGTTGTTTAAAAAACTCAAAAACAAAAATTAACAAAATTGAAATTAAAAAGGCATTTCGGGAGAGGACGGCCAAAGCAAAAAATATACTTGCCAAAACTAAACTAAAATTTTTGTTCTTCTTGGGATAAAAATAAAAGAATAAACCTAGGGTAAAAAATAATACCGCAAATTCGTAAAATCCCAAGGTGATTGACCCCCACCAAAAAGCTGGAATTAAAGTTAAAGTACCAACGGTCAAAAGTGCAACCGTCAGATTAAAAAGTCTTAAACTTAGAAAAAATAATAATAAAATAACTGCCGACCAACAAGCTAAAGAAACATACAAAGGCAAATTGGGTTGCCAGCCAAAAATATCAAATAGCTGGCTATAAATTAACGGGGTTAAAATATTTTGGGTACCGGCCTGAAGGCCTCCTTTTTCCTTTAATACCTCCGTTGAAAGATAAACATTTAGATCGCTCTCTATGACTCTTTGACCAGTAAAATGAAGATTTCTGGCTAAAATTAAATTATCAGTTTCAACCGCCGGCGAATAACCTTTGACCAAAACTGGCATTAAATGGCCAAAAAAAGTAACAATAAAAATAATAATCGCTAATATTATTAACGAAAACCAATGGTATTTTGTCCAGATTGAACTTAAGGCTTTCATCTGCTAAAATTAATAATGACTACTTTAATTTTAGCAAAAAAGTCTTTTTTATTCAATATCAACTAAAAATTTATGCTGGAAAAAGTTCTGCCTTGGGCAAAATATTTATTCTTCAATTTTGATAATTACCTTATTGTCGGTTTAGTCTTACTTTTAATTATCATTAAATACAAGCCCAATTTACTAATTAGTAAAAAAGTGATTGCCTTGGGAAATTATCTTTACCAAATATTTGTCAAAATAAGCGAAACAAAAACTTTCAGACTGCTGCTGATATTTTTTATTATCAATTTCATTATCCGGCTAATCATGGCTATACCGGTTCCAGCTATTGCTTTGGACAAAATTGCCCCTCATTATTTAGATTTGGCCAGAAGTATGTACCGCGGGCAGGGTTTTACTATTGCTGTCATTTGGAATAATTTCTTGCAAGATCAAACAATTATCAGACCTGATTTTTTTCGGGTACCGTTTTACCCGCTTTTAATTACCCTGTCGTATAAAATATTTGGCTTTAATTTCTTGGCCGCAAAATTAGTCAATGTTATTGCTGGCAGTCTTTTGCCAATTTTGGCTTTTCTTTTGGGTTTAATTCTGACTAAATCAAAAAAAATTGCCACTCTCCTTTTAATTTTTATCAGCTTTAATGGCTTAATCATTTCCTGGGTAGCATTTACTTATCCAGAAATTGTTTACTGCTGCCTGATCATTTTACTATTATATCTGCTTTATCAAACGTCAACAAAAATTAACTCACACAGCTTTTTGGTTGGGGTAATTTTAGCCTTAACTTATCTAACCAGAACTGAAGGCTTGCTAATTTTGCTGCCGGTAATACTATTTTTTTATTTTTACCAACAAGACAAAAAACTATTTTTTAGAAAATTATTTTTGACTTTCATCGGATTTTTAATCGTCGCTTCACCCTATTTGGCAAGAAATTATATCATAACCAAAAATCCTTTTTATAGCGACTTTGATAAAATAGCCATGGCTGCCTATGTCGGCCATGACCGACTGATTGAAAGCCCAAATGCTGAATACAAGGATATTTATGACTTAGCCTGGCATAATCCTTACAAAACCGCCGAGATGGCAATTACAAAAATTATTGATGGCATTAAATTTACCCCTCAACTGTTAATTGGCAGCTACCTAATTACTCTACTTACATTGATAGGAATATTCTACGTTTGCAAAACGGAAAGAAAAAAATATTATTTTATATTCATACTAATCCTAACTGGTTTTCTGGTCCCGGTATTAGCGATTGGCTTTGAAGATCGATACCATATTGAACTTATTATTATCTTCTATCTGCTAGCTGCCCTTGGCATATTACAGCTCTATGAGGTCAAATTTAAAGATGACTTGGCCTTTAAATCAATATTAATGATCTATTTATTTTTGTTTATTACTTTAAACTTTTTAGGCGGTGTGATTAAGGGCAGTTTTGCCCTAGTGCCCCATAATTTTTATCAAAGGTTTGATGAAAAAGGATATTTTTCCGGCCTAGAGGATTTCTATTCCTATGTAAAGAATAATACTGAAAGCACTGATGTAGTCATGACCTCGCGGCGACCTTATGAAGTTAATTATTTTACTGATCGGCCAACTGTCACTTTCCCCTACGCCGATGCTGATGGTGTCCAAGAATACATTAAAAAATACCAAGTTAAATGGATAATTTGGATGGGAACACCCCAAAAAGAAAATGACAAATACTACCGATTTTGGTTACCCCAAGAAATTCCGGATAACATAAAACCAGTATTCAAAAATACTGGCGCCGATCTGTTTGAAGTTGAGTATTATAAATAAAACGATTTATTTTAACTTAGCTCCCTACTTCTCTAGAAGAAAACCAAAAATATTGAGGTGGTAATAAATAAGCAACAAAAAAATTGCTGCTAAAAACAGCGAGTAAAAAACAAAAGGCTTATTTTCAAAAACCCGCTCGGGATCTTTAACGATTGAATCTTCTTGGTAAGCCAGCCGAAAATACCAAATAAGAAAAACCAACAGCAGCGGCAACATTATTACCATATCTATTTCATATTTAACCGAAAGCACCCCAAACATAAACATCAAGGCGCTTGAGGCACAAATCATAGATAATAATAGATTCTCTTGGGTATAATAGCCCAAACTTTTGCGGTATAAATCGGGTGATAACATCTTACCGTCAAGGTAACGAATCTCAGCAAAACGTTTACCGGCCATCAAAAAAATACCAATACACCAAAATATCAAAATAAATGAAATTGGCACAATTTTAGTCGTCACCGCATACCAACCAACCAATAATCTAACTGAATTACCAAATGATTCAACGATAAAATCAAGGTAAGGTAAATCTTTTAGCCGGATGGGAGGAATGTTATACAGAATCCCAGTGTTTAGAATAAACAAAACCAACGAAGCGTTTAGCCAAAAATTTTTCAGCGGGTAAACTAAACAAAAAGCAGCAACATACAAAAGCAAGGAAATGATAATTACCGTTGTCTTTTTTATTTTTCCCGCCGGTATTGCCCTAAATTTCTTTTGGGGATGGAGCTTATCAGTCTTGGCATCAAAGACTTCGTTAATGCCATAATTACCCGAGGCAATCAAACTAATGCTTAAAAAACTCAAAAGAATAATTCCAATATTTTTAGTGAATGATAAACCATTGAGCTGGATGGCAATCAAAGAACTAAAAAGCATAAAAGAATTACGGTACCATCTTTTTATTCTAAAGACACTAAAAATTAATTTTATTTTTTCTATCATAATAAATACCTATAACAACTATACTATTGTCACTTTTTGAGCTAATTTCATCAAGGGCCGGTCATCGTCAGAATCAGTAAAAAGATCAAACTTATCTAGTTTCATCTTTTGGATAACCGCTACTTTATTAGTGTACCAACAAATTCTAAAATCAGCAAAATTCTGGGTCATAACCGTACCAATCACCTGAAAGCCTGCCACTCCCGCACTGGCTAAAGTCGCCAAAATTAAAGGCTGCCAAGCCGAAGAAATGACATAAATCTTAGAATAATTTTTCTGAATGTGATTAATTAATTCAAAGTCTAGCCGCGAAGAAAAAATTTTGGCATATTTAGTAATCATCTTGTCTTGCCCTTTTTTTTGCAAAATATTTAGTACTGCATACTTGGCTCGCTGCCGGACTGCAAATTGACATCGGCGAGGCAGAAAAAATTTGACCAAAAAAAACATTGCTACCCAAAAAACTAGGCGCCAATTAAAATACAACTTTTCATTTTTAATGATATAAGCCGTGGAATCTACGCTCAACAATGTTTCATCAAAATCAACTACACAGTTAGCTGGCTTAATTTTTGCCTCCCCGATTTTTTTATTCTCATCTAAATTATAATTCATACCTAATCTAATAACTAAAAATGTAATTTAAAATTTTAGTCTTAAACTTACCCTCAATTTAAGTATACCATATTATAATCAATTTAGCTTTTTTGGCATAAAAAAGCCGATTACCTGATTCAAAATCTTGCCTTTTTGCCAAAAATATAGTTAAATTAAATAAAAGCTAATTTAAGCCTAACGAAAAAATAACCCAAAATCAACTTCGCTTATGAGAATACTACTACTAAGAACCTTCTATAGTTTAGAGAAAAATTATTTCCCCCGTTTCATTGATGAGCCACTGGCCTTGGAATATTTGGCTGCTTACATAAGAAACGACCATCAAGTAAAAATATTTGATTCCCTGCTTGAAGGTTTCAATCAATACCGACAGGTGCCTAATGAACCGGAAAGAATTTACCAGGGAGCTAAATTAGAACGACTAGACAAAATTATAAAAGAATTTAAACCAGAAGTAATTGGTATCAACTGGTTTTTTTCGTCACAAAATGATGGCGTTGAAATTACAGCCAATCATCTTAAAAAAAATTTCTCTGCCATACCAATCATTGTTGGCGGCCCACAACCATCAGGGGATCCGATCCAAATTCTAAAAGATTATCCAGCAATTGATATGGTAGTTTTTGGCGAAGGTGAAATAACTTTGAAAGAATTATTGGCTAAAAAACTACAGGACCTGCCTTCAATTTTAGGAATCACCTACCGACAAACCAATGAAATAATTAAAAATGAACCAAGGCCATTAATAAAAAACCTGGACGAAATACCTTTCCCAGCCAGAGACTTATTAAAATTTAAAAATTACGGCCGGCAGCGAGTTTATACTTCAATTTATAAAAAATTAAAAAGATTGGGCTTAAATAATAGCAAAGAAGAATTAAACCGACAAGTAACAGCCAAACTAAGTACTTTACCAATAATTGACCAGGTTTATTATTGGTTGCATAACCGCAAAAAGACTAATCGCAATCAAGTGCCGGCCGCCGATATGGTTACTTCTCGGGGCTGCCCTAATAACTGCAGTTTCTGCGCGGTTCATAATGTCTGGGGCCGCAGTTGGCGGATGCGTTCAGCTGAAAATGTTTTAAATGAAATTGAAGAATTGGCTAAAAAATATGGCATTAAGCATATCAACTTTCAAGATGACAATTTTAATGTTTCCAAAGAAAGAACAATTAAAATTTGTAAAGGTTTAATTGAAAGTAAATATGGGATTACAATATCAGTCCCTCCGGGCTTATATCTGCCTAGTCTAGATGAAGAAGTGCTAACCTGGCTAAAAAAGGCTGGGGTTAATTTGGTCAGAATCAGCGTTGAATCCGGCAATCAGATGGTTTTAGATAAAATAATCAGAAAAAGAATAGACCTTTCCCAGGTAAAAAAAGTAACCGACATCTGCCGCAAATTAGATATCCGGACTGAGGGCGCTTTCATCTTTGGTCTACCGGGTGAAACTATTGAAACCATGAAGGAAACCGCAAAATTTGCAAAAAATGCCGGTTTTGACCGGGTTAAAAGGTTTATTTATCAACCCTTTCCTAACACCGATCTTTACCGACAATGTATTGAAAAAGGTTATATTACTTCTGACTATGATTCAAAAAGAATCTATGTGACTGGCGACAAATGCTATATTAAAACCGAGAATTTTAGCCCGCAAGATGTTTTAGAAATTGCCCGAGACACATTTTAATCAATTAAATATTTATTATACCAAGCCAGAGTTTCTTGAGTTTGTTTTTCTAAAGAAAAATTATTAATCACCCGCTGATAGCCAGCTTCCCCAAATGTTTTAGCTCGTTGGGGATTTTTTAATAAATCAATAATTTTTTCGGCCAACATTGCTTGATTCAAAGGATTAACAATATACCCAGTAACTCCATCAATGATAATTTCTGGCGTACCACCAAAGCAAGTTCCGACCACTGGTTTTTTGGCTGCCATGGCTTCAACATTGAATAAATTGAAAGTATCAAGACAAGTTGATGGCGTCACGCAAACATCAATAGCTAAAAAAGCAGTTGCCATCTCAGCCGGTGGCAACCAACCGGTAATAACTACCTGATTGTTTAAATTCAATTTTTCAATCAAACGCGACATTGTTCCCCAATTACCTTTTTTTTCAGCAGCAATCAGCAATATAACATTGGGAATCTCCTTAACTATCCGGGCTAAAGCCAAAATCAATTGTTCCCCGCCCTTATAACGGCTTAACCGGCCGCCAAAAAAAATAACCGGCTTGCCCACTAAAGAATATTTTTCTTTAAATATTACAACTTGCTGCTGATTTATCTGATAATCAGAAATATCAATACTATTATAAATCGTCTCGACATTTTTTATCTTGTTATCCGATAGAGCTGCTTTTAAAGCATTGCTAACTGCAAAAATTTTATCAACATACTTCAAATAATGCCTAATGATTATATTCCGAAAAGGGTTATATCTTAATTTTGCCTCCCTAAACAGTTGCCACCAAGAAAGATGGTAATTAAAATTGGTTTGAACTGATAAATTATCTTTATCAATAAAATGGTAAGACTTGCCATAACTAAACAACATCGAATCGTGAGAAGTCAAAAAAACTGCTTGGCTATATTTTTTGGCCAATTTACAACAATAATATGACAAATAACGATGGATATGCTGAAAATGAACCACCGTCGGATTAATTTCTTTCAGAATCTTTTTAACTTTAAAAACTGTTTGGAAATTAAACAAGCTCAAATAGCTCTGCAGCGCTTTGGGATATTGAGAATAGATAAAATAAATTTTTAGACCGTCATAAGTCTGCCAGCCACTCTGACCTTTATCACCCACTCGCGAAATAACATATACCTCATGTTTCTGCTTTTTTAATTCTTGGGCTAATCGAAAAGTCAGCACAGCCGGACTGCTGCTGCTGTAAGGCAAAAAATCATCCAAAATATAAACTATTTTCATAAATTATTGGCTGGTTTTTTTATCATTTTAACTAAAATAATCTCAACATAAATAAAACAAATTATAATTGAAACCAAAGGCCATAGCATATTAACTAAGGCGGCGGCCACTACTCCAAAGTATTTAATTGAATAATAAACTAATGGTAACCCTAAAGCCAAAATAAATATATTAATAATAATGCTACCCTTCACCTTATTCAAGACCCGAAAAGCTGAACCAATGCCAATTCCAACACCATTCAAAACTGGTCCGATCGCTAAAAGATAAACTAATGGTACCACTGGTCTATATTCGCTACCGTAAAGAGTTACAACCAAAAATTCAGCAGCAATAACCGCCACAATTATGAAAGGGATGGACAGAAGCGGCGTGTAAAAAGAAACTTTTTCAAAATTCTTCTTAAAAACTACTGCTCCGTCAACCAATGACTTAGGCAGCTGAACCATCAGTAAATTAGCAATCGGCTTGGTTAAAACACCAATTAGCCCAATATATTTTACGGCGATTTTAAAATAACCAACCGTGGCTGGAGCAACAAATGCACCTAAAATCATTAATGGCAGTGATGAATAAAAAGAGGCAATCTTTTTATCAACTAACATTGAAAAACCAAAAGAAAAATACTTCTTTATTTTTACGGTAAAAATACCAGAGACAATCTCATGATATTTAGGTAGGAGCGGATTACTTTTTATCCAAACACCGTAAATTATTATGGCTATAGTAAAAAAGATAAAATTATTAAAAAAATTACCCCAAACTATTCCGCTTAAACCAAAGAAAAAAACCAAAACTAAAGGAATAATAACTGCTAAAAAACTGTTTAGCGTACTGACGATTACATAATGTTTAATTTTTCTGACTGCCTGAAGACATAATAATAAAGAATCGGAAAATGAGCTTAAGATTGCGCCCGCAAGCACTATCCTGGCCAAACTACCAATATTATAATCATGATACCACCATTGAGTTAGCAATGGCGCAATTAAGATTATTAAAGCGCCAATAACCAAAGAAGTAGCTAAATTAACCTTAATAAAATAGGAAATAATATTTTTTATTTCTGTTCGATCCCCTCTGGCATAGGCTTGGGGTAACAAAATCAAGACAACCGAACCGCCTTCTACTCCCATAAAAATTGTGGCAACCGAAACAAAACCAAAAATCAAAGAATATATTCCATAATCATTTGCCCCCAACACTCTAGCAAAAACAATGGCACTAAAAACTGAAAGTAACCGTGAAAAAATTGAGCCGGCCTGAAGCTTGAATATATCCTTAACAAAGCGGCTTCTTTGAAAGTCTCTAATTCTCTTTTGGAAGTTTAGTTTGAACATTTGTAGTCTGTTTTAGAACCTCACTATTAGTTAAATAAATGATACCTTCACTTTTTGTTAAATATTTAAAGAACTTTTCTAAATCTTGCCACAAACCATATTTTTCAATCTCATGCGCATGACCAAAAAGGTGAAAAATTTCCCCATTTTTATGGGAATAATCAAACAAATTCTTGACCAAAAATGGCCAGGTCAGAAAACTGTTTAAGGGTAATTTCAGTTTTAAAATTGGAGAAAAATTATTTTTTAGCGGCTGTAAAACTACTTTTGGCCCATGTAAATGCTTAGCATCTCTTTTTCTGAAAGGATGAGGATAGACTTGAAAAGTTGTATTAAATTCAAAAAAATCTTTTGGTAAATTAAAATCAAATTTTTTGACTGTCCGAGCGCCTAAAAAACCAGCGGCGAAAACAATATTTTTTATTTCTTCATTAAACATACCATAGGGATAAGCAAACATTTCAACTTTTTGGCCCAAAAGCGACTCCAGCGTACCCTTGCCACTAATAATCTCTTGTTTGGCCTCCTGAAGGCTGATTTTGGTTAGTTTAGGATGATTTAGAGTATGGCCACCAACTTCTTGAGTCTTAACAATTTCCAATAAGTCATGACGTCCGGCATTGTCGCTAGCTTCCTGACCTTGAATATAAAAAGTACCTTTTAAACCATACTTATTCAAAAGGTCTAGGAGCTTTAGATTGTCCCTGCCACCGTCATCCCAGCTGGTAGTAAAAATTAAATTTTTCATGTTTTTTCAAAAATCGCAGTCCAACCAATGGAGCAGCGGGAGTTTGCCTGCGATTTATCAATTCGGTCAAGAAAAAATGCGAGTCGAAAACTTAACCTGAAAATTGGGTTAAAAATTTTAGCCCATTTTTTTGAATTGAAATTAAATTTTTCAATTAAATATCTAATTGTTATTTGAACAATGGCCGTAAAAAATCCACCGCGTCTTTCTAAAAATAACTTTCTAAAACCATTCTTTATGAATAGCTCTTCTAAACCAAAAGGGGTAAAGCGCCAAAAATCAATTGGTTCATCATGCATTGGCGTAATAAAATATTCAGTAATCAAAATTTTTCCTGTTGATTTTAAAACTCGATGAAATTCCAAAATGGCTTTTTGTAAATCAGGTAAATCCCCCATCATTCCAGTACAAACGATTGAATCTATGTCTTTATCAGGTAAAGGAATTTTGTCAGCACTAGCAACAATATCGGGCTTATTCTTTGGATCATAATCCAGGGTTATATACTCACTAGATTTAAAATAACCCTTGTACCGATTATATTTACCCGCGCCAACATCTAAAACTCGGCCAGTAATATAATGGCCGATTCTAGCCATTTGTTGCTTGATTAAAAAACGATCTGGTTGAAATATAGGCATAACTTAGTACTTCACTCCCCATTTCAACCATTTCAGTCCATAGACAAATACTTTTTTTATCCGCCGCGGAATTTTTTTTAAACCTTTAACGGAAAGAAATGAGGTAAAAAATACTTTAATAAATTTCTTATGGCCTTCTTCAAATCTAAATTTAAGCATTTCGTAATTCTTTTTAATCTCCTCCTGAGAAAAATATTTGGTATGATGAACAGCCCGGCCGCGCATGTTATATTCCAAGAAATCATATTCATCAATTAATTTTTGCTCATTTAAAATTCGGAAAAGCTCGGAACCGGGCATCGGTGTCACAATATGAATCCGGCATTTATCCGGTTTTACTTCAGCTAATAAGTCAGCCGTTTTTTTAACGTCTTCTTCGGTTTCTTCGGGAAAACCAGTCATTATAAACATCAGCGATTTCAAACCAGCTTGACGGGTCAAAGCAAAAGTCCGTTTAATATTGGCAATGGTAATATCTTTTTTAATACTGTCTAAAACTTTTTGCGAACCAGACTCTACTCCCCACCAAACCCATTTTATTCCCGCTTCTTTCATTCTTTTTAAAACTGCTAAATCAACAAATTGGCTGCAGCGGCCTTCAACTAAATAGCCCAAATCATCATGACCGCGCTTAATTATTTCATCGCAGATATCTAAGATCCATTTATTCTGCATGGTACTCATACCAATAAATTCATCGTCGTAAATCAAAACTGACTTAACTTTAAATTTATTTTTATAAAATTCAATTTCATCAACCACTTTTTTAGGACTCCTGGAGCGCACCACTTTTGAACCCAGGCTGCAAAAAATACACCGATGAGGACAGCCCCGGGAAGCAAACATTACAATTGATGGCGGTTCTATGCCTTGGTAATCACCATGAACGCCAGAATAGCTTTCAAAACCAGGTTCAAGCAAATGATAAGCCGGCGGCGGGATAGTATCCAAATCCATAATGGTTTCTTGTTTCTCGGTTCTAAGTAAACCATTACCGTCTCTAATCACCAAACCCTTAACTTCCCTGATTGGTAAATTACTCTCTAAGGCTTTGACTAAATCAATAATTGTTTTTTCACCTTCACCCAGACAAACAAAATCAATCTCTGCGCAATCATTTAAAGCTCTTTCCGGCTCCAAAGTCGCACCAAACCCGCCAACAATTATTTTTGAATTAGGTAAAACTTCTTTACAGATCCTAGCGGTCTCAGTCATCGCCGGCCAAGATAAAGAAGTACTAGTAATACCAACCAAATTCGGATTTTCCGCCTTTAACCGTTCTCTTAGTTTTTCCCAAGTAAGCTTTAGGGCATCGGCATCAATTACTTTTGCCTCATAGCCATCCCTTTCCAGCACGGCCGCTAAATATAAAAGACCCATGGGCATGCTATGGGCAGAGCTTTTTCTAAAATTGCACAGCGGCGGATTAACTAATAATACTTTCATATTAAATTTTTTCCTTAATAATAATTAAATAATTTTCAATAATTTTAGAAACCACATTTTCCCAGCTGATGCTAGAAACCATTTTTTTTCCATTTTGGCCTAGCTGAGTTGCCAATGGCGGATTGTCTAACAGCTTCAAAATCGCCAAGGCGGTGGCTGAAACGTCGTTTTGAGGCACCAAAAGGCCATTTTCACCGTCTTTAATGGCATCTTGGGCGCCACAGTCATAAGTGCCAATCACCGGCAAACCAGCCGCATTGGCTTCCAAATAAACCATACCTAAGCCTTCAAACCGATTATCGTAATTAACCGGGGTCAGCAGAAAAATATCGGCTTGAAAGTATAATTTTACTAATTCCGCTTCGGACAAATGATCTTTAAATTCCACTTTGCCCGTTAAATTATTTTTTTTAATTAAATCTTGCAGCTCGGAAAAATAACCATCATTGGAATTCCAGCCAACAATTAGATATTTAAGATTAGGATACTTTTTTGCCACCTCAGCCACGGCCGGAATTGAAATATGATAGCCTTTCCGCCGCTTGATTATGCCAACGCTCAAAATTATTTTGCTGGCCAAATCTTTGGTCACGGGCTGATTGAAAGATGCAAATTCTTCCAGGTTTACTCCCCGACCGATTACTTCCGTATTTTTCAAAGAAACTGCCTGCAACAATCGCTGTTGAGTATAATTACTATTGCAAAAAATTTTTTTCGCCAAACGGTATGATCTGATATAAAGTGATTTCAAATACCAAACTTTAAGCGGCTTAACGGCAAAAGTGCCATGAACCATTAAAAAATAAGGTTTGCGGTAAAACTTAGCCAACAGCCAGGCCAATGGCGCAAACGGTTCTATTTCGCAATGAATCAAATCACAGTCCTTTACTATTGATTTTACTTTCAGTAAATCTAAAATCAGATTCAACCATTTAATTTTATTATTTTTCATTGACTGTAAAACCGGATACTGTTTTACTTCCTTAAAATCACTATCCGGAGCTTTGGCAGTTAATAAAACCACCACTTCAATTCCTTTTTTTTGCAATTCTTTAATAATACTGATTGAACTTCGGCCAAAACCGTCAGTATAAACCAAGCGATTAGTAATAAAACAAACTTTCATAATCTAAAAAAAGGCTGATTTTTTAATAAAAATAAGGACAAAATACCATTTTATAATAACATAAAAATACGGCCAGGACAACATTGACAAAACAACGATTATTTACTAATGTATAATACTCTCTAGTTATAAAACTGGGGGGCTAAAAATATGAAAATCGTCAGTATTTATCATTGATATTTGCTGACACAACTTTAGGAGAACGCACCTTGAAAAGTATAATGATCGTTATTGGCGACATCGGCAGCGCCAAAGCCTTACTGCCAATCATTCAGTGGCTTTTTG
Organism: Patescibacteria group bacterium; assembly: GCA_041649675.1. Taxonomy (GTDB): domain Bacteria; phylum Patescibacteriota; class Patescibacteriia; order Buchananbacterales; family UBA6539; genus JBAYJS01. The sequence goes on from JBAZMQ010000015.1 coordinate 13,283, forward strand.
CCCACCATGAAAAATACAAAATAAATGTCGTTGCCGATGATAAGGGAAAAGGAGTTCAAATCCTTAAAAAAAGCCCTTATGGCTACCTTCCCTTCTCAGCCGTCAACCAAAGTCCGTTTATGAACCATTGGAACCAGTATCCACCTGATCTGGTTTTAATTGGCACTTCCGCCACCGCCATCACCGCCCAGGTAAAAATAACTGAGCTGGCTCAAGACAAAGATATTCCCGTTGTCTGGCTGGAAGATTTTTGGGGCACAGCCAATAATGCCGGGGTCAAGAAAGTCACGCCCGACTATCTGTTCGTCTTAGACTCAGCTAGTCCCGGACGAAACAATGCCCAAAAGTTTATCACTGGCAATCCAGCCTTTGACCAACTGGCAAACTGGAATGTCGCTGAAATCCGCCAACGCCGACGGCAAGAAATGGGGATTAGCATGGATCAAAAGGTCGTTACCTTTTTTGGTCCAGGGTATTCATCAGAATATCCGGCCCGCCTGTTTGAGGCCGTTGCCTTGCTGGCACCAACCTTAACCGAACAAAAGGCGTTGTTTCTGCCAATTTTTCATCCCAAGGATGAAACGCTGGGACCAGGGTTTGAAGCCATGTTCCGCAATTGGGCGGCCAAACCGAAAAACGCACCGTTCCCCGTTCGGTTAGATGCGTATGCTTTTGTTAATGACCCAACCGAATTGGTCTGCGTCAGTGACGTCACAGCAGCCATCAGCAGTACCGAGCTATTATCAGCTTGCCTGCTGAAAGTGCCGGCAGTTTCAGTAATTGGCCGGCAAGGACGGGAATTTCTCCAAAGCTTGGGTATGGGTGGTGGACTGCCCTGCGTCAGAAATAATTCGGTTGAAAGTCTGGACGACACCCAACCAACTAGCCTGACAAGGCTACTGGGCAATAAAGTCTACCGGGACGCAGTCATTGCGTACCAGCAACAGAGTTACCCAAACGACGGGAGTGCTACCGACCGCGTCATTGCCAGGATTAACCAAATCCTTGGACTGTAATTGAAGGGAGTCAAAGGCAATGAGATATAGCGACAATGTAGAAGGCGGCACGTCATATCTGCTCTCGCAAGTCACAGACGGCCTTTGTCCAGAATTCCATGAATTCAGTCATGGCTTCAGTCAAGCCTGGACAGCTTCCTGCGCGGGGTCAACTTTTGCCGAATTTGGCGCCGTACCACCAGAGATGTTGGATGCTATCATGTCATTGCGGCATAAATGCGGCGGTTGGTCATACAATCAGAAGGTTTCGCCCGACGCAGATACAACTTTACGAGTCTTGCAGTTTATTAGCAAAATTGGATTTTCCAATCAAGCAATAATCACCGCAGCCCAAAAATTCGTGATTGCTCACCAGCAACCAGACGGCGGAATCGCCACTTACCTACCAACTATGCTAACCGCCATGGGTTATCCAACAGGTGGATGGACAATTTCACATCCTTGCGTCACCGCGCTGGCGATTAATATTTTACCAGACTGCTTGGCGCGGAAAAAGGCTTGGCGATACTTAACTAATCGCCTAGTAACTGGCAACGCCCAAGCCTATTGGTGGCGGACACCTTGGTATGTCCGAGCCGAAATCGGCTGGATAGGTAACGATTATGTCCGCACCGATTCGGTAGAAATTAGTTTGGCTTTAATATTGAAAGCCAAACTAAAAATGACTGACCGTAATCTACTTGCTAGATTGCTGCGGCTGCAACTTGATGATGGCAGTTTTCCTTCCAGCCAAATGTTTAGAGTACCAAGACCGCATCAATTGCTTGGAGATATCACCGAGGAGACAAAAATCATGCCGGACCGGAGAAGAGTACTTTCTACCGCAGCGGCAACCGTAGCGATTTCTCGTCAAGAGGCACTTTCTAATTGAAGTGCCTCTATTTTTTTATAAAAATTTGAGTTTAAAAAACTTTTTCTGCCTGCCAATTGTAAATCCATTTATCCCCCACTTTCGAGGCAAACCGCCCGGCAAAATAAGCTTTGGTATTTAATTCATCTTGTGTTGGTGTCCAGGTTGGCACGCCCATAACTTTTTGCCAGTCAGAAACATTTTTTTTGGCATATTCTAAAAGTTCTTCTTTTGGCTTTTTGGCAAACTCAACCAAATCTTTTAATTCTTTGGGGTTAACTGAAAACGGGCCGTCTTTAGTTTCATTGGGATCCAAAATGGTAAAATGCCTTTCAATTACATCCGCGCCCAAAGCTAAGGCCGTAACCGAAGCTAGAATTCCGTCTTTAGCAACAATGGTATGATCCGAAAAGCCAATTGAGGGCGTAAATTGTTTTAACCAATCCAAACGAGCCATATTCCAGGGTGCAGTTGGTGAAATACAATGAAGGAAAGTAAAACTGCTGTCTTTTAAAAGCTCGGCGGTTTTTCCCAAATCTTGGTCGCAAGTCACGTCAGTTGAAATATATAAATGTTTAAATCTTTCTTTAAGCTCGCGAATTAAAGGCAAGCTGCAACAATCAAAACGAATGACTTTAACCGCTGGCCAGTCTAAAGTAGCCAAATAAGGAATCCGAGCGCGGGTAAAAATCGCTGTCATTGGTTCAATGCCGACTTTCTTACATTCCGAGACAAACCAAGCCATATCTTCATCGTTTAAATCAGCTGGTTTTAGCCGGTCATATTCTTGCTGATACGGCCGAACAATTCCACTCGGATTGTCACTTTCAAATTCTGGTCGCAAAGTCAGTTCGCTGGCTAAATATGACTGAACTTTGGCAATATCGGCTCCAGCCTCTTTGGCCTGATAAATCATTTCTTTTAAAATCTTTTTATCACCCTTAAAATTTTGACAAATTTCAGCAATAATTTTTGGCATAACAAATTTTATTATTATTTATTCTTTTGACCAATAAACAAAATACTGTCCCCGAGCTGATGTTTATTCAACAAATCTTTATACTCTTGGTCAACTTTACCTAGCCAGGCTTGCAGCTCTTCTTTAATATCTTTGTTAACATTATCAGCTAGCTTTAAATTTGATTGACCCATGCCAACGTCCGCACTTTTTTGGGGCTGACCGGTTAAAACCCAGTTTAGATGATTAACAAAATTATAGCGCTGAACGGTTTGCATTTTGCCTTTAAATCCGGCTTTTTCTAAAACTAAACCTAAAGTCTTTGGCGAAAAATTGAATAAATGCGGTTCTCTGAACCAAAAAGCCGCGTATGGTTCAATTTGGTATAAATAAAGCAAAGCATCACAAACATTGGGTACTTCAAGGCAAATATAGCCGTCGGGCTTTAAATACTTTTTTAAATCAACTAAAAAATTTATCGGATCCTGAACGTGTTCAAGCACCTGAAAAGCCGTAATTAAATCAAAATGTTGCTGTGGCAAATCAGTTTCGGCAATTGGTTGGCTATAGACTTTAATCCCCAACTCTTTATTAACAAACTCCGCGTCATCTTTATTGAATTCAATGCCTGTCACCTCTTTAACTTTATCTTTAATTGAATAGAGAAAATGACCAGAAGAACAGCCAACATCCAAAACTTTCATTTCTGGTTTTAGAATATCCTTTAGCTGATCAAGATGGATTTGCTGCTGAGGCAAATACATTTCAAAAGTTTCTTTACTGCTTAACTTTTTACCAATCACCGGGGTATAGAGCTGACGATAATCTTGCTGATAATACTCTTTTAAATCCTTATTTTTTGGCTCTAAAAAATTTAATCCGCAGTCTTGACATTCCAAAACATTTCGGGAAATATCATGACGCAGTTTGGTCCGAACCACTTTTAAATTTTCACTACGACAAAGATAACACTTCATACTTTTTTAGCTAAGTTGAGAAATTAAATAATTAGCAATTCTTTGAGCAGCTTGGCCGTCATAAATATAGGCTTGCTGCAACAAAGTTTTTTGCCTGGCCACTTGGTTTAAACTAGGATCTTTAAGATAATCATTTATTGCCTGCAATAATTCATCTTGGTTATTGACCAATTTTACGCCACCACCCTCAGCAATGGGCCGGTAATGAGCCTGATGAGAATAACGCTTAATTGATTTGCCGTAAGGCACATTGTTCTGATTACCATCAAAATAAATATTAATCACCGGTTTATCAAAAGCCAAACCGTCAATCGTAAAAGTTGAACAAGTATTAATCACCAAATCACAATGATAAAGCAAATTAACCATGTGCCAAATATCAGGCATTGTCGGAAACCAAACGTCGGAAAAACTAGCCAGTGATCGTCCGGGCAATTCTGATTTGATATGCTTTAAATCTTTTACCCAGCCATACTCTTTTCTTAAAAAAGCCTTGGGGTGCAGCCGCAGCATGATTTCAACTGGTAAGCCAATTTTTCCTTGATCAATAAAATCATCTAAAATTTTAATCACCTCTTTTTCGTTTGGCGTCGTTTTATCAGTTCCCGCGCCAAAGACAATCAGTTTCTTTTTTGGATCCAATCCATTTTTGGCAAAAAATTCATCACGGGGAATAATTTTATCTGGCTGAAAATAAAAATCAAATTGTGGCACACCGGATAAAAATATATTTTGCTCTTTAAAACCGGCCAAATCCAAAGCCTCTTTTTTCATTATTTCATTCCAAACAATTAATTTATCGGTTTTAACATGGACCGCTCCTTTGGAAGTCAGATTATCCCAGCTCATGACCATCCCAACTGTTTTGATTCCGGCTTTCTTGGCTTCCTTAATCAGTTCAATGTCGTTATGATAAATTAAATTGGTGGCAAAAACTAAATCCGGTTGATACTGATTAAACAAGTCCTGATACAAGTTTTTAACAAAATAATGATTATCAATTTTTTCTAAAATATTATTTAACCATTTCATCTTGCCAAAACAAACATGAATAAACATTTTTGAAAACCAAGACCAATATTCTTTATTAGCTTTAGCCACGGCCAATTTAACCTTGGTGGTATCGGTAAAAACCAAATTATTGCGGAAATTAACAATTATTTTTTCTAATCCCTTGGGTGAATAGTCAATTAATGGCTCAACTACAATATTTTCCGTCGCAGTTTCAGCAATAAAATCCGGCTCCTGATAAGCTGGGGTTAAAATAACAATGCGCCAACCAGCCTTTTGCAAATAATTAACAATACCGCTTTGAACAATATTGCGGTAAATTAAACCCATTGGAATGGTAACAAAAATTGTTTTCATGGCTAATTAAAACGAATAGTTTTGCCGTAATCAGAAGTTAAATTGCAATTCTGGCAAAGCTTAAGTTGGCGCTTAATTGCCAGCTTGCGATATTTTTTATATTTAGCACTTTTTAATACGGCCTTTAGTCCGCCACCAGTAAAAACATTACCCACGGTCATATCACCATTATAATCATAACAACACATAGTCACATCGCCATTCCAAAAAATAACGGTTTGCCGTAACCAAGAACAATATTTGGGACGTGATTTCAAAGATACCTTGTCATCTTTAATCTCAAACCGGCTGTATTCATTATCATTGGGTAAATACTCTTTCGCTAATTCCAATTTTTTACCTAAATCAACAAAGCTGCCAAGCGACAAAGTTTTAAGATTTAAATTATTAACGCCTACATCTTTGGCTAATTTAATAATTTCGGGAATTTGTTTTTCGTTATTTTTGGTAACTACAAATTGCAGGCTAATTATTGGAAACTCCAATTGCCGTTTCTTTTTTTCTTCGCAAAGTTTTTTAATATTTTCTTTGACCACTTCAAAATCTCCGCCCTGGCGATGCTGTAAATAAACTTCAGCCGTTGTGCCATCAAGGCAAACGATCAAACTTTTTAAGCCGGAATCAAAAATTTCAGCAAAACTAAAATTTTGTATTAAAGTCGTGTTCGTACTAATTAATACATTAATTCCGTTTTGCGAAGCGTATTTAACCATTTTAAAAACATCCGGATTCAAAGTCGGCTCACCGGCAAAATTCATGTCAATGTTTTTAATTATGCCGCCGTCTTGATCAATAATTTTTTTAAAATTCTCCAAGCTCATAAAACCCTTGGCTCGTTTCATACTTTGCCAGGTTGGACAAAACCGACAGCGTAAATTACAGCTATTAGTCGCTTCAATTATAACGTGGCCGGAGAAACCAAAATAATAAAGACCCTGGGGCCAAAAAGGCAAAATTAAAGACCCAAGCTGCTGTTTAATTTTTCTTTTAATTTTTTTAAACATTTTATTTAACTACAAAAAAATAATAGCCGGAAGGTTGATTTTTAGTTTTAAAAATATTATCAACCAATCTGGCTAACGGACTTAAAATTTTTCTTAAAAAATAATTTGGCAAAAGATAGACTAAAGTTTCTAGCGAACCCCGCACCGCGCACAATTCAATTTCTGAAAAATCCTTAAACATTTCTTTAATCCCCTGTTCGGTAAATCGCCAGTAGTCACCGTACTTGCCTTCTTCGGCGTGACGAGGATATAAAAACGGGACATAGCCCAAACACTTACCGCCCGGTTTTAAAATTCGATGAATTTCAACTGCAGCCCTAAATGGCTCTTTGACATGTTCCAAAACCGCTTTGCAAATTACCGCATCAGTCTGGCTATCGGGCAAAGGAATGGCGGTAATATCGCCTAAAATATCGGGTTGATAGTCAGCCACGGCATCCAAGGTTTGATAATTACAGTTTTTAAAAAGTTCTTGGTATTGAGCCAAGGCTTTACCAAATTTTTTGCCACCACCAACATCCAAGATATTTTTTTCCTTGGCAATTTCTTTAATTTTTTGGTCAAAAAAATCGTCCCAAATAGTCATAATTATTTAATTGATTCTAAAATATTTTTTGCCCGATTCTGCCAGCTAAACTTTTGAACATCAAGTAAGGCCTGAGCTGAAATTTTACCACTTAAAACCCCATTTTGCAAGGCTAATTTAATGCCCTCGGCTAAACTTTGGCTGTCATCTGGCTTAACTAAAATGGCGTTATTTTCATTCAAAATCTCTCTAATTGATGGCAGATCAGAAGCCACAATTGGTCTTTGAGCGGCCATATATTCAAACATTTTCATTGGCGAAGTATAACTAACCGAAATTGCTTTCTTGGCTGAATTCGGTAAGACCAAAACGTCGGCGGCGGCCAAATATTGAGGAATAGCTGTCGGCGCTTGATGGTTAACCAGCAAAATATTTTTCAATCCTTCTTGGGCAATGAAATCAGCTAATTTTTTAGAATCATGTTCCATGCCGCCAACAAAAACAATTAGCTCGTTTTCGGATAAGTATTTGCTGGCCTTCGCTAAAACATAAACTCCCTTCCAATTAAACAGGTGGCCGGTATAAAGAATGATATTTTTTTCCTGGGGTAAATTTAACTTTTGCCGTAAACTTTTTTTATCACCTGACAATTGAAAGTCATTTAAATCAACGCCGTCAGGACAAACAATTATTTTATCGGCAGCAATGCCTAGCTCTAGAACTAATTGCTTGAGCTTATCAGTAATGACCACTATTTTTTTTACGCGTTGAAATATGATTTTATATAAAAATTTTTTGCTTTTAGGAAACGTATGCAGCTCAAAAACCAAATTTTTTTTAAACCAGCAAAGGAAAAAAAGCGAAAATTCATCACGGGAATAAATTAAATCAGATTTTTTGTTAAATAGATATAAATAAATCAAAGCGGAAACGCCAAAACTGGTATTTTGTAATAAAACGCTAAAATTTCGCAAATATTTTTTAAAATCAACCAAGTCTAATAGCCAAAGCCTTTTAATGCTGAACTCCGAGTCCAAACCATAGTAATCAAATGGATTTATTTTATCCAGATTAGGATTATATCTTTCGGCGACTACTAATTCAACCTCTCTATTAGCTTTCTTAAAGGCCTGTACCATTTTCATGATTTGCAAACCATGAGCTTTTTCGGTCGGAATTCTAACGTTAGCTAAATAAATTATTTTCATAAGTTTTGAATGTTTACCAGCCGCTTTTAATTGTTTCAATTACTTTTGAAACATCCTCGTCAGTCAACTGATTATGCAGTGGAATTGAAATATACTTACCTTCTAACTTATTCATCACTGGCAAATCCAATCTGGTGCCGCCAAAAATTGGACAAATGTCATTTCGGACATGAACCATGTGCGATTCAATATCGTTTTCCGCTAGCTTCTTTTGAAAGTCGTCACGATTTTCTACCTGAATTGTAAAAAGCCAATTACCACTTTGGCGATCAGCCTTTCTTTCTAAAAGCGTCAAACCAGAAATATTTTTCAACTCCGTTAAATAACGATTGGCAATTTCCGCTCTCTTCTTTAATACTTGCTCAACTTTATCAAGTTGAACCGCTAGAATTGTTGCCGTCACATCATTCATGTGATATTTATAACCGACTTCTTTGATCTGATATTTCCAATAAATGTCACCTTTAAATTCACGGTCAATGCCATACCAGCGCAAAACCTTAGCCCGGCGGTAGTCTTCTTCAGTTTTCATCGTTAACATGCCGCCATCAATGGCTGTAATCTGTTTAATCGCTTGGAAAGAAAAACAGGTGTAATCAGAAACTGCCCCGATATATTTATCCTGATAAACGGCCCCTAAGGCATGGGCAGCATCTTCAATCACTTTTAAATTGTGCTCTTTGGCAATCTCATTAATTTCTGCCATGTCGCAAGGATAACCAGCCCAATGTACCACCATAATCGCCTTGGTTCTTGGCGTAATTTTACGCTTAATATCGGCTGGATCAATATTCATTGAATTTGACTGAATATCGGCAAAAACCGCTTTACTCTTAGAATAAAGAATTGGAATATTAGTGGCCGTGCAAGTCATTGGTGTAGTAATTACTTCATCACCTTCACCAACATTAGCGAGACGCAAGGCCAGATGCAAGGCCGCCGTTCCCGAATTGACTGTCGCCGCATAGGGAATGTTAAATTGCTGGCAAAACTTTTTTTCCACTTCGTCAACTCTTGGTCCTTGACCAATCCAACGAGTTTTTAGTATTTCACTAACAGCCGTAATTGCTTCTTGTGGCATATAAGGCCAAAACATTGTAATCATATTATTTTTTTTCTTTCACTAAGTAACTTATTAAATGCCCAAACATATTTTTCCAACTATTGCCAAAAAACTGAAAACCATCAGTTGTCTTACAAGATATGGTTTCTAAACCCAAATCACTTATCCAATCCAAAAAATCTTTATGCGTCCAGAACCGAACATGCTCCGACGGATGCATCGCCCACTGCGTCGGAAAACGACCAAAGAACATCAAACCAATCCGGTAGCGATAAAAACCGGTATTAGGTACTGACAAAATAAAAAATCTTCCTTTACCCTTTAACTTGCCAATAATTTCTTCCGGATTGATAACGTGCTCCAAAACTTCATTTAAAATGATATAATCAAATTCCTTTTCTTTAATAAAGTCAAAATCGGTTTTAGTTATATCGATTACTCTGCCAGCTATTCCCTCCTGAGCCAAAGAATCAATAACTAAGCCGGAGACATCTAAACCATAAACTTGACAATTTTTATTCTTTTTTAATTCATATAAGAATCTTGAATTGCCGCAACCAACATCTAAGACTGATGAGTCCGGTTTAATCCAGTCAAAACAAATTTTTTCTCGAGCCATCAGTTTATCTCTAATTTTAAATCCCCTCACCCGCCAATACTGATCATAATCTATAACTTTTTTAATATTCTTGAAGTCTGGCTTTCTAGTCCCTTTAAAATAAAACATAATTGGTTAGATTAATTTAATAATTCTAATTAACTCTTGAGTAACCACTTTAGGCGTCAATGATTGTAAATAAAGCTGATAAGCATTCTCAATAATTCTATCTTGCAAATCGGGGTTATTCTTCAGCTCTAAAATTTTGTCCGCCAAATCCCTGGCATCAGCCATGCGGCATAATAAACCAGTCTCCCGATCCTTAATTAATTCGCGTAAAGCCGGAGTATCACCGGTGACCACGGCTTTTTTCATTGCCATGGCTTCAACAATTTTAAAAGCACTGCAATGCATAGCTTTATCCGTGTCACCAAACATGCCTAGACAGATATCGGACTGGGCGATTTGGTCAGCCAATTTTTCGTAGGGCAAGATATCAATAAACTCAATGTTGTCTGCGCCTATTTTTTTGGCTAAATCAATTTCCGGCTGATGATTTTTTAATTTGCCAATAATGTTAAACTTAATATTTTCGTTGACTAACAATTTAGCCGCTTGGACAATAAATTTTACCCCCTGAATCGGCGAATAACTGCCATGGTAATGAACAACAAAATTTTGGGCTTCAGACTTTGGTCGCGGATAAAATATTTCACTATCCGTACTAAGCAAAATTGTTTTAAACTTTTCCGGTTTAATTTTGAAATTTTTTACAAAATATTTAATATGTTCATCGGCGTCTAATAATGATAAATCAGCCAGCCGGCAAGAAAACCAATCCAATAACCAAAACTTTAAAGCTGGCAAACTTCTGGGGGAATATTTTTTTCTGTCCATAACAACTGAATCATATTCCGAAACAAACAAATCTAAAATAATTTTTTTGCCATTTAACTTTGCTAAAATCCAAGCCAAAGGCATAATGGCATGACCGGCAAAACCAACAATCATAACATCATAATTTCCCGTGTCTTTGATTTTTTTGTGTTGCTTAATTAACTGTTTATACTTCTCAATTTTATTTTTGATTTGCGGCGTGCGGCATTCAACCACTTCAACACCATTTTCCTTCAAACCCTTAATCATTAAGCGATTGCGAGTATAAATTGGATCGTATGTCCCAAAATAACAAACTCTCATATTAAATTTTTTAAAAATCTTAGTAAGCCAAAAAACCGGCCAAAAAATTCACCGTACTGATAGTCAATTACATTAATGTCTGAGCCAGACTTAGCTTGATAATTACCCACCGCCGCATTATAAATGATGTCAGCCACTTTTGCCGCCGGCAATCCCTCTGGCCCACCCATTTTAGTGGCCGTTAAAGTCGGATTGACGGCATAAACTCTAATACCAGGCAGTTCCTGGCTTAAGGCTTGGCTAAATCCCCTCACCCCAAATTTAGTGGCTGAATAAGCGGCTAACTTACCCTTGCCTTTTATGCCTAAATTGCTGCCAATATTAATGATTGATTCTTTAATATAGGGCAAAAATATTTTAGTAATTTTCATCAAGCTCGCTAAATTAATTTTAATTTGACTATCAATTTCAAAAAAACTTTGATCAACCAATTTATTCCGCATTAAAACTCCAGCGTTATTAACTAAAATATCAATCTGGTTAAAATCAGCTAAAACTGTCTGCAAAATATTATCAAAACTTGAATCATTGGCTAAATCAAGTTTTACCAACTTAACTTTTTTAGCACCCAACCTCAAACACTCTTTAACAGTATTTTCACCCTCTGACTGGTTTTGATGATAAGTAATAATCAAATTACTGCCAGCTTGGGCAAAGCGGTAAGCTGTAGCCTGACCAATACCGGAACTACTGCCGGTGATCAGTACGGTTTTAGTTGTCTTTTCTTTTGCCATTTTCGGTTTGTTTAATAATTGCTAATAAATCGTTAACCACAACTTGATAAGTATAATTATCTAAAACTCTTTGTCGCGCCTTGCTGCCTAAATCTTTTGATAAATTATTATCTTTCAAAAGTTTAATAATAGCTTGGGCCAAAGCCGCCGGTGTTTTTTCTTTAACAATTAGTCCGGTTTGATTATCAATATTAATTTCCGGACTGGCGCCCGTGTCAAAAGTAATAACTGGTACGGCGCAAGCCATGGCTTCAATGGTTACTTGGCCAAAAGTTTCTAGCCACAAAGACGGCATGACAAAAACGTCGCCAGCGTTAATATATTCAACCAATTGATCAAAAGGTTTTTTACCAGCCAAAACTATATGTTCACTAATTTTTAAATCAGCAATCAATTTAGTTAGCCGTTGATATTCCCCGCCAGCACCAATTATAACTAATTGAACGTTAGGTACGGCTGAAATCACTTCGGGCAGGGCTTGAACCAAATGGCCAATTCCTTTTTCCGCAAAATTGATCCGGCCGATAAAAAGAATTGTTTCTAAATTGCTTAGACCCAATTTCTGTCTTAATTCAACTTTTTGATTAAGTGGCCTAAAAACTTCAGTTTCAATGCAAACTGGTAAAATGCTAACTTTTGATTCTGGCAGTCCCATAGTAATTCCTTCTTGAGAAGCAATCTTACTAACAAAAGCGATTTTATCAAATTGCTGATAAATTTTTTCAGCGTATTTTTTTTGGGTTTTTTTGTCTAATAAAAACTCAAGGCCAATGTCCACCAATTTATCAAGACCAAAGTTTTTAAAAAAATTGTACCAATTACTTTTACCAAAAACTTCAGCTGCTGATCGTTTAAAATGCCATTGCCAAGTAGTAATTTGTCTAAAAATTAAAGGGACATTTAATTTATCTTTGATTTGAGCCAAAGCGTAACCAGTTTCTCTTGCCTGCCAAACAATAATGACCTGCGGCTGTGCTTGCTTAACATGTTTAATGACTTTATTTTGGGTTGCTTTAATATACCAAAACCGTAATAGCCGATTTATCGGCCAGGCCCAAATTTTATTCCAAAGCGGCGGATAATAACGACTAACCTTAATCCCCCAGACATCTTCACTACCTTTATTTTTAAAACTTAGCCAGGGAGCAATTACTGTTACTTCATGACCAGCCACCACCAATTGCCTTAAAATTTCAATAAAATAATGATAGGTCCCAAGATGCTGACCAATTTCTTTTTCCGTCCCAAATTTATAAGCGACAACGCAAATCTTCATAATTATTATTAGAACTGAGCAACAATCTTTTTAGCTAAATTGTTTAAATCATGATTAGCAATGACTTCGGCCCGCAATTTATTTTTGATTGATTCTTTTTCCGTCTGGGGTAAATTCATTACCCATTCAATCTTTTTAGCCAAATCGCTTGGCTGATTCTGCTGGACCATAAAATCTTTGCCAACAATTTTTTCAAACGCTTCGTTACTGGTTAAAACCAAACAACCGCAAGCCATGGCTTCCAAAACCGACTTATCAACGCTGCCGGTATGGCTCAAATTAACAAATAAATCAGCATCTTGATAATGACCAACAGTTTCCAAATTAGAAATTGCGCCGACAAAACTAACAATCCCCTGCAACTTCATGACCTCTGCCATCTTTTTAAGATTATCAAGATAAACTTGGTGTTGGGGCAAACCCGGACCACCAATAATATCAACTTTCAGGCCATTAATTTTTTGTTGATTCACTAAAAGATCAACGGCTTTAATCAAACTCTCATAATCCTTGGTTGGTGAAATTCGGCCAATACTTAAAATTTTAAAGTTGGCCAAATTGCCTGGTACTCGGCCGGCTAAATAAAACTTGGAAATCGTTTCTTGGCCCGGGGCTGGCGGATGGAAAAAAGCCGTATCAATACCATGACCAGTGACAACCACTTTTTTTGACGGCAAGCGAAAGCTCTGGGTTGAAGCCGTTAAAATTTTATTGGCCAAAAATTCAGTCAATTTTAGTTTTGGTGTAATGGCCCCGTGCGTATACCAAGAAATTATTTTTTTACCAAATAATTTAGCGGCAGGGGCAATGGCAATGGTGTACTCCGGATTCATGTGACAAAATACCCCGTCACTTCTTGGCACCAATTTTAATGCCAAAACTTGGAAACGAAAAAATCTTTGAATCCGACTGTTATGTTTTTCTTTGCCCAAGGAATAAATTTTGACATTCTCAGGCAAGCCAGTAATATCACCTTTTTCCAAACACATAACGTTGAGCTCTGAAACATTACCAGCAATTTTTTTAACCCAGCCATAAGCAAAGCCAGCTAAAGGATCTAAGCGGTCAATTTTTCGAGTGATCATTAAAAGTTTCATATAATTGAAGTTATTTCAATTCTTAAAAATTAAGTCGTTCCAAAATTTAATAATCTGGGCGGTGTTATTGCTAAATTTTTCTTTAACCAACTTTCTGCCATTCTCCCCCAGCTCCTTAGCTTTCTGTGGATTGTTTAATAAATAAATAATTTTATCGGCCAAAGCCTGGTAATCACCAATTGGCACCAAGTAGCCATTATAACCATCTTGAATAATTTCTTTAGCGCCGGTGGTGGCGGTTGAAACTACTGGTTTGCCGCAAGCATTGGCTTCTACTAAAACTTTGCCAAAACTTTCTGAAGTTGAACTTAAAACTACCACCTCGGCTTGATGATAAAAATTAACCAGACTCTTATGGTCAGTTTTAGGATAAACATCTACCTTTAAATCATTCCCGCTATATTCCTTGACTGCCTTAGAAAATTCTTTACCACCCAAAACTTTAACCAATCTAACATTTGCTAATTTCTGTTTTACTAGACCAAAAGCTTTAAGCAATGATTTATAATCTTTAACCTTGTCATCTCGCCCAACATGCAAAACAATTCTGTTCTCTGTTTTCTGTTCTCTGATTTCTGTTCTCTGATCTCTGATTTCTGTTCTCTGATCTCTGATTTCTGTTCTCTGTTCTCTGTTTTCTGTTCTCTGATATTTCTCCAAATCCACCGGCGTTGAAATTACTCTTACCTTTTCTTTATACTGACTAAGTTTTTCCATCTGGCCTTGACTCATTACTCTAATGCCGTCAGCCTTTGGCAAAACAAGAAGTTTAGCCAGCCAAAAAAATAAACCTTTAAAATCACCGTGCAAATGGACCAACAACTTGGCACCAAACTTCTTTTTCAAACAAACACCAACTAGCCCGGTTAGAAACGGCTCTTGAGTAACAATTAAATCGTACTGGTTTTCTTTAAATAATTTTTTACCAATCTTTTTGGCATCACAAGCATATCTTAATTTACGGCTAGAATTAGTCGGATAAGCTGTTGAATTTGGCGAAATTTTATAGGGCTCAAAACCCTTGGAACAAAATACAATAATATCCAATTGGGAAACATTTCTGGCATACTCCTGGTGCCGCTCAACTACGTCACCCAGCTGGCCCTTACCCAACAACCCTTTATCAATTGAAATCATTAGCACTTTCATACTGACTGCAAAGTTTTAATTGTATCGGCCATCATTTTTTCCGGCGTAAAGTCTTTTATATACTCTTTAGCGTTAGCAATTAATCTTTTATTGATCTCGGGATGATTATAATAATTTAAAATTACCGCTTTTATTCCTTCACGGTCGTTATATTTAAACAAATAACCATTAATGCCGTTATTAACCAGCTCAGTATTTCCACCAACAGCTGAAATAGCAGTTATAACACCCAAAGCCATTGACTCAAGAACAGTATGAGATAAACCTTCGTAACCAGAATTAAGGACAAAAATTCCAGCCCCTGACATTTCTTCCAGAATCGGCTGATGACTTAAACTATTAATCGTAACTTTACCTCTTAAATTTAAGTCAGAAATCAATTTCTCCAATTTTTCTTTATCCGGCCCAAGACCGCAAATTTTTAATTCAAAATTTGGATTTTCTTCTAGTAAATCAGGCATTAAACTAATTAAAGTGTCAAATCCTTTCCAGGGAACCAATCGGCCGGCCGAAATAATTAAATTTCGGTCAGACTGCTTTTTATTTAAAGACTTTGGTAAGTCAAATGAATTATAAACTACCTTAATTTTTTCAGTCCTAATTTTCCAACCTTCAACAATCTGTTTTAAATATTTGCTTGGTACTACTACCGTACTAGATTTTCTACAAACCTGCCGTTCAATTTTTTGTAACCGGCCAATTTTACCGTTAAATTTTTGATTTTGAAAATCATCAATTCCTAATTCAGTCTTTTTCAAATTTCTGGCCTGTTCCCAGGCATAATCTCCTACCACTTTAACCACCACTTTTTTTCTAAAAATTTTTCCAATCATCACGGCTGGCAAACCGGAACTAACCGGGCCTTGAGCATAGATTAGGTCGCAATCAAAAGCTAAAACGAACAATTTAAAAAAATATTTTAGATGATGCCAGCCTTTCAAACCGGTTCTGGTTATCCTAAAAACTTTAAATTTAAAATTATCTTCTTGCTTTTTATCACTATAACAAATTAAATTAACCCGCCAACCAATCTCAACTAACGCTTGGGCAAGTTCTTGACTGTAAGTTGCCGGCCCGCCAATGTCGGGTGAAAAAATTTCAGCGGCAATTAATAATTTCATAGGGCTTGAAAAATTTCTTTCATGTCTTGCGCAATTTTTTTCCAATCATATTGCTGCAAAACTAAATTTAAACCATTGGTAATTAATTTTTGGCGTAAATTTTCATCGCTTAAGAGCAGCTGAACCTTGCCGCACAGGTCGCTTGGATTGTTAACTTCGCAAAACAAACCATTTTGGCCATCCTGCAAAAAATCAGGAATTCCGCCAACCTTGGTGCCAATCACCGGCAGTCCGGCTGCCATGGCTTCCAAGAAAGCCGAGCCTAAGCCTTCGGACCGAGAGGGCCTGACAAAAATATCAGAAATCTTTAAGTATTGCGGTAAATTTTTTTGTTCAATATAACCTAAAAATAAAATTTTATCACGAACACCAATTTCTTGGGCTAAGGATTTCAATTTAACTTCCCAAGAACCACTGCCAATAATCAAAACTTTGACTGGCAAATCTTTTACCGCTTTGATTAAAGTATCAATTCCATTTTTATAAACCAAACGAGAAGTGGTAATTAACACTTTTTCGTGGATCAACAAACCTAATTCTTTTCTTAGCTGTTCCAATTCGGCCAAGGAAAAATCTTTTTTGAATGCCTCTAAGTCAACCCCGTTAGGAACGATTTTAATTTCGCCAGAAAATCCGTATTTTTTTGCCCTCTTGGCCAAATAACTGCTAATGGCCTGAACAAAATCGGCTTGACGATAAATATTTTTGTAAGTTGAACGCATAAACCAGGTCCGGCTCCAAATTCTTCTTAATGAATCCCCTTCTTGTAAAGTCAACAAATATTTGACCTGCGGATTTTTTTGTTTAAATTTCAAAGCCACCAAACCGGCTTGATTGGCCATTACGGCCCAAACTGCATCGTAATGATTTTGCTGGTTCAATTCATCGGCTTTTTTGCCGGCTAAAAATGGAAATAAATACTTAGCCAACCAACCTTTGCCCACCCGATGAATATTGATTTTACCGATTCGTTCAATTGGCTTTTGCTTGCCGTCCAAATCAACGGTAATCATATCAAAATCAATTCCCTCAATTCGATCGGTAATTTCTTTGACCGCCAATTCAGCGCCGCCGATAAATGGCAAATAAGCCAAAGAGATAATTAATACTTTCATTAGAGTGTAAGATATTTAAAGCCAAGCGCCTCAGCTTCATTTTTAGTAAAAATACTTTTAATATCAAACAAAATTGGGTTAGGCCCGCAAACAGCTTTTAGATTCTTGAGTGAGTATTTGTCTTGTAGAAAAATTTGATGCGGGCTGAAAATAACAATGCCATCAAATTGTTCTTGGCCAGTTAATTCGTCAAGCAAAGAAATGCCAAACCGCTGATCAATGCCATCAAAATTTTTCAAAATTGGATCGTGGCCAAAAACTAGACTGCCTTGATTTTTTAATTTTTGGATTAACTCTTTGGCTTTGCTATTTCGGACATCAGGCACATTTTCTTTAAAAGTCAAACCCATAACCAAAACTTTTTTACAGCCATTAAGCTTTGAAGCTACAAACTCGGACATAAATTCGTTAACTTCCCGGCCGGCTAAAATTACCTTGGGATCATAGCCTAATTGCTGAGCTTTATAAGTTAAGTAATAAGGATCAACACCAATACAATGGCCACCAACCAAACCGGGTAAATATTTATGAAAATTCCATTTCGTACCAGCTGCCTCAATTACTTCTTTAGTGCTAATCCCCAGCCGGTCAAAAATTAAAGCCAGTTCATTCATTAAAGCAATATTTAAATCGCGTTGAATATTTTCAATCACCTTGGCGGCTTCCGCCACTTTAATATTTGAGGCTTTATGAATTTGCGTAATTGAACCGTAAACCTCGGCAATCTTGTCTAAACTTTCTTTGTCGCTGCCGGAAACCACTTTAAAAATTTTATCAATTGTGTGAACCTTATCGCCGGGATTAACCCGTTCGGGCGAATAGCCAATTTTAAAATCAACGCCCGGTTTTAGACCCGACTCTTTAGCTAAAATTGGTAAACAAATTTCTTCAGTGCAGCCTGGAAAAACTGTACTTTCGTAAACCACAATAGAACCGGCACTTAAATTTTTACCCACCACCGTTGAAGCACTTTGAACTAAAGATAAATCCGGCTTTTTATCTTCTAAAACCGGCGTCGGTACGGCCACAATAATAAAATTAGCTTGTTTAATTATTTGCTCATCGTCAAAATATTCAATGTTGTATTGTTTTACATTTTCGACTTCACCGGTTTCATCAAAACCATTTTTTAAATCAGCAATTTTTTTACGGCTAATATCAAAACCGTAAACTTTATAATGTTTTGACAATAGACAGGCTAAGGGCAAACCTACATAACCCAAACCAACAACGCAAATCTTTGTTTCCATAGTTTAAATTATTTATTTTTATTGATTAATCAATTTTATAATAATCTTTATACCAATGAATACATTCTTTAATCCCCTGCTCAATTTCCATCTTCGGTTTCCAATTCAAAATTTTATGAGCTTTCTTGATATCGTCGTAAGTCGCCACCACGTCACCGGGCTGTAAGGGTAAATAATTTTTGATGGCTTCCTTGCCGATACTTTCTTCAATTAGTTTAATGAAATATTCCAAATCAACCGGTTTGTTATTACCTAAATTAATAATTTCATAGTCTTTGCAATTATCAATTGCCGCTAAAACTCCGGCCACGATATCGTCAACGTAAGTAAAGTCGCGCTGCATTTTTCCGTTATTGTAAACATCAATCGCATGTTCGGCAATAATTGCTTTGATAAACTTAAAAAGCGCCATGTCCGGCCGGCCCCAAGGTCCGTAGACCGTAAAAAAGCGTAAACCAATGGCGTTTAAACCAAAAAGATGATGGTAAGTATAAACCTCCAATTCATTTGATCTTTTGGTTGCCGCATACAAAGAAATCGGCTGTTCGACCGGATCTTTTTCGGCAAAAGGAACTTTGGTGTTACCGCCATAAACCGAAGACGAGGAAGCAAAAACAAAATCTTTAACCCCAAACTCCTTAGCTAATTCCAACAGATTATGAGTGCCAACAATGTTGGACTGAATATAAGCGCTGGGATTTTCCAAAGAATACCGAACGCCCGCCTGAGCCGCTAAGTGGCAAATCTTATCAATCTTGTTTTCGGCAAAAACTTTTCTTAGTTCATCAATATTATTAATGCTGGCCCGATAAAGCTTTGGTGAATAACCCTTTAAAAATTTATTAATTCGATCCTCCTTTAATTGAGGATCATAGTAAGCGTTAAAATTATCAACAATTATTACTTCGTCTTTTCTATCCATCAAGGCTTTGGTGACATGACTGCCAATAAAGCCTGCCCCGCCGGTAACTAAAATTGTAGGCATAAATTTGCTTGTTTAGTCGAATTTTGCCAAAAATTTGATTAAAAAAGACGGCCTCTGCCGGAATAACCAAAATGCGCTATTTTAGCAAAAAATCCAACTTGCTTATTAATGGATTATACCTTATTATTATTATATAAAATCAATTTTTGGTCAATACGTTAAAATAATGATTTTTAACCCAAAAAAATGGCTAAAAAAACCAAAATTTTATACCTGATTACCCAGTCAGAATGGGGCGGCGCTCAGCGCTATATTTTTGACTTAGCCAATAATTTATCAAAAGACCAATATGAAGTATTGGTGGCGGCCGGCGGCAACGAAGAACTTTTCCAAAATTTAAAACAAATCGGCATAACAACCTATTGGCTGAAAAATTTGGTCCGTGAAATAAACCCAGTAAAAGATTTAAAAGCCTACCAGGAAATCAAAAAACTATTACGGCAAATTCAGCCCGATATTTTGCATCTCAACAGCAGTAAGGCCGGAGTTGTTGGCGCCATTGCCGGTAATCAGGCTAAAATCAAAAAAATTATTTATACTGCCCATGGTTTTGTTTTTAACGAGCCAATGCCGAAATGGAAAAAAATATTTTATATCTGGGCGGAAAAATTTTCTGCCCGTTATAAAGATGCCATCATCTGTGTTTCAGAGTTTGACCGTCAATCGGGAACTGAAAACAAAATCATTAATGAAAATAAATTAATCACTATCAATAATGGAATTGACGAAATAAATTTTTTAGATAAGAAAATAGCTCAAGAAAAATTAAACTTACCTCAAAATAAAATTATTATAGGTACAATTGCTAATTTTTATCTGACCAAAGGGCTAAATTACCTAATTGCCGCTGCCCAAATTGTTGTCCAAAAAAATCCTGATATAATTTTTCAACTTATTGGTTTTGGCCAATTGGAAAATCAGCTACGAGTTCAGATCAAAGAATTAAACCTAGAAAATAATTTTTTTGTTTTAAACGGAAAAGAAATGAATGGCAACGGCAAAATTTATCTAAAGGCTTTTGATCTTTACGTCTTACCGTCGGTTAAAGAAGGATTTTCTTACACCATTTTGGAAGCCATGCAAGCGGGTTTGCCAATTATCGCTACTAAAGTCGGCGGTATTCCGGAAATGATAAATGATAATATTAATGGCTTACTGGTTAAACCAGCCGATCCAAACACTTTAGCCCAAGCAATAATTGACTTGCTAGAAAATAAAAAATTAGCCGACCAGCTCGGTAGCCAGGCTAAAATTGATGCTGACAAAAAATTCAGTTTAGAAAAAATGACTAAAGAAACAGAAAAAGTATATTCCTTATAAATAATTACCAATGATAAACGGCAAAAACTTGTTTACCATCCAATCGCGAAATAATTTCTGGCTTTAAATTACCTAGACTACCAGCCAAATTTATCGCTAAATCGCTTCTCTTGTCTTTTGGCTGCTGCAAAATATTTTGATCCAAAATTTCTATAAAATAAAAATCGGTAATTCCCTGCTTTTGCCAAAAATTTTTGCCTTGCTGCAAATAAATATCGGCCGTCACAATTGGCCAGCCCTGATAAACTAAGCGCCGATGAAAAAGCCATAGGGTTGCCAAATCATACATATTGGAATCATAAATCAAAAGCCTGGCTTTTGGTTTTTTATTTTCCGCTACAGCCCTAGCTAAAGCTTGGGTTTTTATTTTTTCTAAAAATTGATAACGAGTTTGCAAAGTTGCGGCCGGCATTTCATTTTTTAATAAATTGTCTAAATAATTATCAAGCTGATTATAACCCCAACGGTAACTTTCAGTTCTTAAGGTAGGAGAATAAAATTTTTGGCTAACAGGATAAGGTGAAATTAAAGAATTATAGCTAAAAAATAGCTCAAATGAGCCAAAAATTATTAAAACTCCATAAACTAATTTGAACCGAAAAAATTTTAATCGCTCAAAGACAAAAGCTAAAATTAAAACCAAATACGGAATTAGAATGACAACAAAACGCATGCTGGAACCAATTAACAAGAAAAGTAGGCAATAATTTAAAATTATTATTAAGATAAAACTAGTTTTTTTATCTCTTTGCCTAAACCAAAAGTAAATAAAAAACAATAAACTAAAAATTGCCAAAAACAAAAACGGCAAAGACAAATTATTATATAAGCTTAACGGCAAATTAATTACTCTTTCTGCTAAACTACCAATTTGTTCCTTGCCGGGTAAGTTTTGCCAGGCTAAAACTTTTTGGCCGAAAAGATACGAAAACTGCAAATCAAAATGACCAAAGGCTTGATAAAGTTTAAAATTATAAATTACAACCGGGCTAAAGGTTAGACCCGCTGAAATCGGACCAAGCCAAAAATTTTTGGTTTTAAAAACCGGCCGATAAAAAATTAAAAGGTAAATTATGATTATTGGCAAAATTATTAAGGCAGTATACTTTGTCAGCAAAGCTAAACCTAATGCTATCCCCCATTGCCAATGTTTTTTATCTTCTAAATTTTTTAAGAATAAATAGAAAGTTAAAAGCGTTAAAAAAATTACTATTGATTCTTGCAAGCCAATGCGACTAACCCAAACATGATAACTGCAAATTGCCAAAAGAAAACTTGCCGTTAAACCAGCCTTTTCAGAAAATAACTTTTTACCTAATAGATAAATTAAATAGACCGATAGCACTCCGGCCAAAACAAACGGCAAACGCAAAGCCAACAAATTTTGACCAAAAATTTTAAAGGTGAAATGTTGCAACCAAAAAACTAAAGGTGGATGATCATGAAAAGACAACTTAGCCCAGGCCGGGATTGAACCATCAGAAAACCACTCCCAAGGAGTGGTCTGATTCGGCGAGGCCAAAAAATCAATTAAACCAATTGACCGAAAAGCAATTAATGATTCGTCGGTAATTACATCTGCACTTGTTAAGTTTCCTAAGCGAAGGATTGCCGCCAGAGCCAAAATTAAAATAATAATAATTAATTCTGCTCTTGGCTTTAGCATATCATAATGTCAATCAATGAATGATGAGTATTTAAAATTACTTCAATTGTTTTAGCATCTGTGAAGCTAACTCATCTTTTGGATCTAACGTTAAAACCTTTTGGTAAATTTCAACTGCCTGATCCTTTTTGTTAGTATCTTTATAATACCTAGCTAATTCCTCAAGCAGCCCAATATTATCAGGCTGCACTTCAAGACCCTGCAATAATATTTCCTCGGCTAAATTAGTATCTTGTTTATAAAAATAACGATAGATTTGATGCAGGGCAACATAATATTGTAATTGTTCCGGGTCGTTAGCAATGGCCTGTAAATAAGCGGTTTCAGCTTTGGCAAAATCTTTAAAATAGTGAAAATACAAATACCCAAGGTTGCCATAAGGCGGGTAAGCTTTTGGCTGTAATTTAGCGGCCAACAGCCAGGCTTGCTCAGCTCCTTGATAATCCCCAGCTTCCTGCTTTATGGCACCAATAGATAAAAGTGGCCAGTAACTGCCGGCGGACTTACCCTTGTCTTCCAAAAAACTTTGAGCCTGTTTGTTAAAATCTTTCTGAAAACGATCTTTTACTTCTGAGGACAAATCCGGCTTAATAAAATTCAGAGTGGTAATTTCATTAATTGCTTTTTCTGATTTTGCTTTTGACTCTGCTGTTTTAAAATGGTTATAAAAATAAAAAGCAACCCCGAAAATAATTACCAGGGTTAAAATTATTGTGGTTATTCTTAGGGCGATCTTTTTCATGAAATAAATAATAAAAATAATATTTCTATTCTATTTTATATCAAAAATGTAAAAAAGTCAATGCGGTAAAGGTTACTTTGCCCAAAACAAAGAGTCCCGACGTAAAGTCGGGACTCTTGTGAAATATCTGAACTTTCGGAATTATCCAATAACCAGTTATTAGTTGGTTATACTTTGACCTGTACCAGTAGCAGTTGACATTGCTGAACCAGCAACTCGGAAGCCACTGTAATACATTGGAGAATTGGTAGCGGTAGTTGATGCATACTGAGTATCATTTAAATCTGACCAGATGAAATGATTGTATTCAGTATCATTAACACCACCATCACCAGCTATATTACCTGCAAAAAGTGCAGCAGTACCAGCAAATGCTGAATCGCCAATTAAGGATGCGGAAACAGAACTCTTACCGGCGGAACTACCATCAAATCCGCTTGCCACTGTAGCCTTCAAGGACAGATTCTTAGTAGTACCGGCGTCAATAATTAGCTGGCTCTTCCAAGTCGCCCCGATATTACTTGGATCAAGATAACATGTGACTCTATCAGCGCCATTTGCGGCAACGGTATCTAGTGTTGTCACATTGTAAGCCGGATCGCTGACTTTAGTATTGCTATCTGTATCCCATAAAGTATAGGTTGTCGGGTCAAGCGTTAGAGTACTAGTGCTAACAGCAAAGCTCAACTTAAATAAACCAATTGGGCCAGCTGTATCAGCACTAACTTTAAAGTTGAAGATGCTAACTGTCTGGCCATTACCAGTAAGCTTACTAGTATTAGTACCTAAATCAATTTTCGGTACGCTCTTAAAGATGGTATATGTCTTAGAAGCTGCACCAATTCCATTTCTGGTTACTGTACCACCAGATTGAGCACTCGTAGCACTGTAATTGGAGACAGTCACTTTTAGACCCTCACCAGAAGCAGCAGCGGAAGAAGCATTCAAAGTGGAAAATGTAGCGTTAACCGTAAAGTTAACATCTGCATCCTTTGGTAAAGTTAAAGTGGTAGATGGGGTAATAGTTGCCGAAGCACCATTAACCACCACGCTACCAATTGGATCAGCAGTACCATCTTTATACAAAGTCAAAGAGACTAAGTCAGCATAGGAACCAACAATACCACCATCAGGAGCACCAACAGTGAGACCAATATTATCAATATTCAAGCTTTCATTGGTTGCATGCATGACAAATGACTGAACCGGAATAGTGGTACCAGAAACAACTATGGCTGGGTTTGGAGTAGTTTTACCGGTTAAGTAGACAGTGCCGGCGCTTGACAAAGTCATAGCTGAGCCATTACCACCAGTTAAAGTTGGGGTAATAGTATTACCTTCACCGTCTTGAACCGACATTGAACCACCTTCACCACTACCAACAGTTATAGTGTCAGAACCAGAGATAGTCGGGCCAGAACCAATATTAGCCTTAACAGTAACTACTTTGCTTGTACCGGCCAAAATCTTGAAGGCACCGGTGTTAAACAAATAAGTAGTTGTAGCGGAATCAGCAGCAGTAGTACCAGAAGTGCCATATGAAGTTGAACCAGGATAATTATTTGGAAGAATCTCGGTTGAACCGTCATAAAGCTTAATTCCGGAGATTAAATCTGGATAAGCATTGCCAGCGGTTTTAATCTTAATTTTAAGCTGAGTGATGACAACATCAGTAGCTGAGTCAGAAGCATCAAAATTCAAATTGCTGAAAGTGAAGTTCTGAGTTCCAACTACAACACTCTGGGCAGCTGGATTGCCACTGATAGTAACTACTAAGCTACCGGTCTTAACCGTTAAGGTAGTGGACCAAAGAGTACCAGCAGGAGTGGCAGTAATACTGTTGCCAGTGCTGTCGCCTTTGCCAACCATTACACCCGGGTTGATACCAACCGCAATGGTGTCGTTGGTTGAGAAGTCACTACTTAAATCGGCTTTGACGGTATAGGTAGTAGTACCAATTGGTACAGTAATTGTATCAGTGGTAGTAGCTGTCATGTAACCAGTCGTACCGGTAGAATCTTCTGCATTTGTAGTTGGATCAATTGGACCGGCAACTACGCTGCCAGCTTCATCGTAAACAGTTAAGTTGGTAACGTCAGAAGTGGTAGCCGCAGAACCGGTAATACCAACAACTTTAGCTACCCAACCAACTGAGGTTAAGTTAACTTTTTCACCTTTAGCAGTGAATTTAAGTTTACCAATGGTTCTCTGGGTTTTGTTAGCAGCAACGTTAGTTGGAGTAACTACGCCTGATTCAATGTTTAGAGTACCGTTGCCAACTACAGTGTTAGCAGCATTGTACTGTGGGGTTGAACCAGCACCAGTGGTAGCGAAGGTTGGGGTAATATAGTAACCATAGGTATTACCCTTAACAACGATGTCAGTTGTCTGGTCGATATCAAATGAGATATCGCGGCCAGAACCGCCAACGATGTCAGCGCTAATGTCTAAAGAGACATTCTTACCTTTATCCAAAACTAAATTGATTGGGAAGGTAATTTTCTTGGCGGCAGTTGTAGCTAAAGTAGCCAAAACTTCACCAGTATTAGCCTTAATCAATTTAACATTTTGAAGATCACCTAAACCAGCTGAACCGTTTTGGGTAAAGCTGACTTTTTCAACTGTTACTGGCTCAACTGAGTTAGCAGTTAATTTAACTGAACTCAAAATATAGCCAGTTGTTCCCACGTTTTGAGTGGAAGCTGACGGATTATCGCCACCATCAACAACATCAACAGTACCAATTGTAATGGTGCCATTGGTGGTTTGGTAATTACCAGAGATTGGTAAAGTACCAATAACGGTAGCTGAACCCTTTAGGACAACAGCTGATAACTGTAAGATTGGAGTTTCACCAGCATATGTAGCTAAGGCACCCATATTACCAGCTAAGATAATTGATTTAGTGGTACCAGCTGGAATAGTGATATCTTCGTTAACAACTGCTGAATGAGTTGAACCAAAGGTTTTGCTGTAAGCATTAATTGCTAAACCAGTAGCTGCATCAATAATATCAACGGAAGCAAAGTCGGCATCATGGGCCAAACCAGCTCGGGTGATAGTTAAAGAATCAACGATTACATCACCATCAGAAGAAGCAGTCAAATTAACTTTGGTGAAATAATAGCGAGCAGCATTGGAAGTAACAATACCAGCAGCTGGCGTATCAGCCGCTAAAGCGACTGTTAAGCTAGTGCCAGTAGCAGCGCTACTGCCACCCATGTTTTTTTGCTCATTAACATTTGCATAGGCAGCTGTTTCGTTGGCTACATTGTAGTCAGCGGCAACATTGATGTCAGCGCCAGTGCTCTTGTATTGAGAAAAAGTAGAAA
>JBAZMQ010000016.1:0-34676 GCA_041649675.1 Patescibacteria group bacterium
AGGTCTGATTCCGGTACCTATGGCCTCTCTGTTAACAATGGCCAAACCTATTTGGAAAACAGTGGCACTTATACCTTAAGGGCTGTAAGTTCAATGGCAATGGGCGGCTATGCTGGTTATTTCCAGTCCAGTAGTTTAGGCGGAGCGGCTTTATATGCTACCAATTCAAACGCTGGCGGTTATGCCTTGCAGGTTTCGGGTAGTTCTTATCTTACTGGTAACGCCACCACTACCGGTTCCTTACAGGTACAAGATATTGCTACCCTGGCTACCACTACGATGAGATATGGCAGTAAGATAGGAACTGCTAATGGCGATGATTATCTGACAATTGAACAATGGGATTGGAATGCTGGCGGATTTGGAACAATCCCGTTAATAAAATTTAATTCACCAACCTTTAATCCTGGCAGCGGCCAAGCCGATTATGGTGCAGTTGCTGATGCTTTGGTTATCCAAGAAACCGGAGAAGAAAACAGAACATTGGATCTAAAATTTGTCAGCATTGATTTGCAAAATACCGCAGACATCTATTACACAACCTCAACGGATACAATTTCTTTTGATGATGCGGCTACAATATTAATGAAAGTTGATAATAGTAATGAGAAAGTAAGAATTGGCAGCAACTCTAATTATATTGATATCTATAACAGAAACACCTCTTTTGGTAACTATATTTCATTTTTGCCTTATACTTTAGATGTCGGCGCTACTTATTGGGAAACCCAGGGCGGATTTATTATAACCGAAGGAACAAGCTCCCCGTCTTTAAGTTATGACGGATCACCAACTTTGCAGTTTGCGCCTTCGGATTTATCTTCTGGAGCAATAATTAGATACAACACAACCAGTAAAGAATTACAGATTGACGGCTATAATGGCTTTGCTACTTCCACTTTTGGTTCTGATTTAAAACTCGGAACTGACAGAGACCTTGTCCTTACTAATTTTGGCAGTATCTATTTGGATTCAAGCGGTGGAATCAGTTTAGGCGGAGAATACCGAACAACTTGGCCAGGTGCCAATAACCTGTTTGACCAATGGTTAGACACGACTT
Source organism: Patescibacteria group bacterium (assembly GCA_041649675.1). Lineage (GTDB taxonomy): Bacteria > Patescibacteriota > Patescibacteriia > Buchananbacterales > UBA6539 > JBAYJS01. The sequence continues at coordinate 1,061 of JBAZMQ010000016.1, forward strand.
CAAGCCCTCAATTTAATAATTTAGCAATTACCGGAACTGCTACTTCCACTTTTGCCGGTGATGTCCAAATCGCCAATGGTTACGACCTCCAAGTCTCCCGAATCTACAGCTACAGTCCGCTAACAATTAATGCCGATGTCATAATTACTGGCGAGACTACCTTTAATAGCCCTCTTAGCATCCAAGGTCTTTCAGCTCTTAATGCCACTACCACTAACATTGATACTCTAACAGTTAATACCTCTCTTAGCGGTACTGGTTTTGATACGGCTTGGGATGATAAATTTGCTGCCACGACTACTTGGGCTGCCTTTACTGACCTTTGGAATAGTGAGTTTAATGCCACCACCACCTGGGCTGGTTTCCAAAACTTATTTGAGATAGCTTACAATGCCACTACGACTCAGGCTGGGTTTGCTGATCAGTTTGCTCAATACTACAATGCCACGACCACCTTAAACGGCTTTACCAATAATTCTGTCAACTGGGACTTGGCTTACTCTTGGGGCAACTGGGCTACAGGGGCTTTGGCACAATCTGATTATTATGCCACCACCACTTGGGCGGGTGGAAACAATGATTTAATTGTGACTGGCAATGCTACGACTACTGGCCATTTAGTAATTGGCACGACTGATCCAGCTGACTTTGAATTTGGTGTTGGTGATTTATTTATTGGCGGCAATGCTACTAGCACTGGTAACTTAACTGTTGGCACTTCAACTTTGGTAGTTTTGCATGACCCAGCTGGCACTGGTGATGACAGAGTTGGTATTGGCACAAATGCTCCGGCTAAAACATTACACGTCAAAAATAATGATGGCGGAACTGAAACCATGATAAGAATAGAAGCTAGTAATTATCCAGTTTTAGAATTTTATGATGATTATGCTTCAAATCCAAACACTGATAATATGTGGCAAATTATATCAAATTCATCAAATGGGGCTTTACAATTTAGGGATGCGGACACATCAGCTGAAACAGTTATGACATTGATGTATGATGGCAATGTTGGTATTGGCGATACTTCACCCGCTCAATTATTTACGGTTGGTAACGGCGATAAATTCACGGTTGATGGTTCGGGTAATGTTACGACGACTAATTCTTTAACTTCGCTAATTAATACTACTGGTAGTCAAGGGCAAATAAAAATTACCTCAATGTCTGGCTTGTCTACATATCCTGGGCTTAATAATCTATATGGGCTGGAATGGACGGATTCGGTAGGACAGGTTGGCCATATTGGTTTAACATATGATGGAACTTATACAAATATGTATTTTGGTGGTTTCTATAATGGTGGTTACAAGACTTGGTCTGACCAATTAATGACAATTAAGGGCAATGGTTATGTCGGTATTGGGACGGCGACGCCAGTTCAAAAACTCCATTTATCTGGTACGACAAATGTCGGTGATGCAGTTTTAGTTGAATTTACAAAGACAAATGTTACCCCAACAGGAGCTGAACTTGGCTCATACCAATTTGGCTACAATAGCGGAGTCAACCAGGTCGTAACTGGCAAAATCTCATCTAAAGACTACAACACTGGCGGTTCTGGTTGGTTTGATGTTACCTCTCGTTATAATGCTGGTTTAAGTTTTTACACTATGGCTGCTGCTTCACTGGCTGAACAATTAACCATTACATATGACGGTAATGTCGGTATTGGAACGACTACGCCTTGGGCTGGGTATAAATTAGCGGTTAATGGCGATATTATTTCCTCAAGCCTGGGTGTTAATCGAGCTGCTTTAGGTGGCATAACCCTAAATAGTACAGTTGATCCAGCTTATGTGATTCAATCAAGTGGATCAACTAGAGGTTATCTAGCAGCTCCAACCGTAGCTGGTCATTTCTCTAATTTGGTATCTACCGGTCAAGAATTACTTTTAATCAGCTATGAAAATCTTCTTCTCACTGCTTCTAGCAGCATTAAATTTGGCACTGGGACTGGCATTGGATCAGGTGTACATACGGAAAGAATGACAATCTCTCCTGCTGGTAATGTTGGTATTGGTACCACCAGCCCGTTCTATCTACTATCGGTCAATGCTAGTAATAATCCGGCAGCTGATGCTACTTTATTCGTTGTTTCTACCAGTACCGATGCTGTTACTACGCCAAATATAAAATTTAAAGTAATGGCTGATGGCGGCTATTACTCTGATGGCGCTTTAAGAAGTGGCCATGCAGACTACGCTGAGTACTTTAAGACCAAAGATCAAGATTTGGTTCCAGGCGAAACAGTTTGTATTGATATTGTTAATAATGATGCCGTAGAAAGATGCACTCAAGGAGCAGATTCCAATGTTATCGGTATAGTTTCCACTAACCCGGCGGTTATTGGTAATGCACCTGACGACGAAAAAAGAGGTTCTGATTATACTATTGTTGCCTTATTGGGCCAAATTCCTGGCTATGTTAGCGCTGAGAATGGCGAAATCCGGCCGGGTGACAGTTTGACTTCCGCTTCAATTCCAGGCTATTTAATGAAGGCCAATGCTGGTGATTCCACTGTTGGTATTGCCTTAGAGCCCCTGGACGCAGGCCAAGGCACAATTAATGTTTTAATCTCCAGAAAAAACAAGAGTTTAACTGTTGAACAAGTTGAAGGAAAAATTACTCAGCACATTGCGGACATGGAAATTGAAGATGAAGTTAATCTCTTGGTTGCCAATGCCGTTGATAACTTAAATTTAGATGAAGAAATCAATGGTGCGATTGATCCCAAACTCTTGCTTTTGGAAAGTAAGCTAACCGTGACCACTGATGCCTTGGGTTCAAGAATTGATAGTCTTAATTATTTAACAACTGATTTATTAAGCACTGTCAATGATAATGATTTAAGGTTAACAACTTTAGAAAATGCTGTTACCACCTTTACAGAATTTACTTCCTCTACTCAGGCAACCCTGCTTGGCTTAGGGACAAAAATTTCTGACCTGGAAAATAACCAAACCAATTTCAGCGAACAATTAAACACAGTTCAGCAGGATTTAGCTAATGCTTCTTCTACTATTGCTGCCTTGCAAGGTCAAATTAGCGATCTCTATTCTCTGCTGGAAAACTTCCAAGCTAATGCCACCACGACCGAACTAACGGTGGATCCGGCTAACTTAGATATTCAAACTTTGGTCGTTGGCCAAGCTGCTACCTTCTACGGCACCATGACCGTAATGGGTGAAGCTGGCTTTGAATACAAAGTCGTTTTCAAGCAAGATATTGAGGTCCAAGGTAAAATCTATGCTTCTTCCGACCAAGCCGGAACAGTAACAATTCCAGCCAATGCCACTTCAACTGAAATAATTTTTGCCACTGAATACGAAACCATACCTAAGATTGCAGCTAACCTCAAAGGCAGCAACGACAGTCCAATCTTTGTTAATTGGCTGATTTCTGATCAAACAAATAAAGGTTTTAGAATTATAATCTCCCAAACTCAAACTACTGATTTGTCTTTTGACTGGATTGCTTTAGCGGTTAAAAATAATGAATCACAACCAATAGCCGACGGCACTGTTATTGATCCAGTGACTGAAACTCCACCAACTGAACCAGCCATTGAGCCAGTAGTAATTCTGGGTTGCACCGACCAAACCGCAATCAATTATAATTCTCAAGCCACCCAGGATGATGGTTCTTGCCAATTTGAACAAGCAAGCAACACTACGCCAACCGAGGATTCAACAACCCAAACTCCTACCCTGCCGGATGAATCGGTCACAGAACCACTAACAGTTTTAGGCTGTACTGATCAGATTGCAACAAACTACAACCCGCTGGCCAATCAAGACGACAGTAGTTGTACCTATCCGGAACAAACAATCACCCAAAATCCGGATACTCAAGATACAACAGGAGAAGAGTGGATTGTAGAAAAAACCACTTTGCCCTAGTAACTAATAATTATTTCAATTGATGTCTGCAAAATTTTGGCAAAAAATTAAAGAAATCACCAACCTAAGCTTATCTTTGGCCAAAGCTAATTTTAAACTTCGCACCGAAGGCAGCTATTTGGGAATTTTATGGTATCTGCTTGATCCGTTGCTGATGTTCGTTGTTTTGTTTATAATTTTTTCTCAAAACTTAGGCAGCCAAATTGCTTACTTTCCAATTTATTTAATTCTAGGGTTGATTATGTTTAACTTTTTTTCAACTGCGACCACCAATGCTCTTGGGGCAATTACTAACAATGCAACTTTTGTTAAATCAATAAAAATTAATTTAGAATCATTGGTTATTTCTTTGATAATTCAAACTTTGTATTCTCATTTTTTTGAAATAATCATTTTTGCCATTCTGTTAATTTTTTATGGCATTAATCCATTTTATTTATTAGCTTATATACCAATTATCTTTTTCTTTTCCTTAATGACTTTAGGCTTATCTTTTGTTTTAGCAACAATTGGAGTTTATACTTCCGACCTAAACCATATTTGGCGATTTTTGACTCAAATCTTATTTTTTGCCACGCCGATTTTTTATTCAATCAAAAAACCAAATATTATTTTTATTTTAAACCCCTTGGTTTACTATTTAAAAATCAGCCGCGATTTAATCATTTATCATCAGCGGCCAACAATCGGATTTTGCTTGATCATTATAACCATGAGCCTAATAATTTTTAGTATCGGTTTGTTTGTTTTTCAAAAAGCCAAAAATAAATTCGCAGAAAATTTATGATTAATGCCAAATCCGCCAATCACATCAATTTAAAAGGAGTAGGAAAAAAGTTTAACCTTAGCCCAACTAAAAAAGAGGGAATACTTTTTAAATGCCTAAATTTATTTTCAGCGGCCAATACTGCGGCAAAAGATAGTAATGGATTTTGGGCCTTAAAAGATATAAATTTGGTGCCCCAGGACGGAAAAATAATTGGTATTATCGGCTGCAATGGCTCGGGCAAATCAACTCTTTTGAGAATTATGGCTGGTATTTACCAACTTGATGAAGGAAAAATTTCAATTGGCGGCGAAGTTGTCTATATCACCAGTTTTGGCCAAGGTTTAATGCCAAAATTAACCATGAAAGAAAATATTTATCTGGTTGGTTCTTTACTGAATCTGAATCAAAAAGAAATTAAGCAGCGTTTTGATGAAATTGTTGAATTTTCCGAATTAAAGGATTATGTCAATACAAAAGTTTATAAATTTTCTTCCGGCATGATTTCGCGTTTAAGTTTTTCAGCCACAATTTACTGCGTTAAACATAAAAATCCAGAAATCATTTTAATTGACGAGGCCTTAGAAGCGGGAGCGGACTTGAATTTTAAAAACAAAGCGATTAAAAAAGTAGAAGAGCTAATTAAGGGCGGAGCTACGGTTATTTTGGTCAGCCACGAGCTGGAGCTGATTAACCGCTTCTGTGATTGGGTTTTATGGCTGGACAAAGGCAGAATTTTTAAAGAAGGTTTACCTCAAGAAATAATTTCAGAATACATAAAAACCAATGCTTAATTAATTATTTTTTATCGCCGTGAAATTATTAGATAAATTTAATGGTTTAGAAAAAAAATCTTTTTTATTTAAACCAACAATATATAACATTGCCTTCATTGCAATATTCTCTGCCTTTGGTTTTTGGCTATGGCACTTGGGTTTTAATTATTATTTTTTTGACGAATGGGGTTGGTTGATGGAAATAAGCCAAGGCGGACTTAAATATTTTAATCCGCACAATGAACATATTTTGCCGATTTCTAAATTATTTTATTTATTTCAACTCTATATCAGCCAAGGCAATACCAATTTGATGTTATACCCAATTATTGCAATTCATCTTATTACTTCGCTTTGTTTTGGCTGGTTAATTTATTTGCTCCTGCAAAAAAAAATTTATTTCTATTTGGGCTCATTATTATTCATGGTTCATTTTTCTCATTTTGAAAATATCTTTTGGGGATTTCAAGCCCAAATAATATTAAACGTTCTTTTTTTGCTATTATCCCTTATACTTTTAAAACTCTACCTTCAAAATGACAAATATTCCTATTTAATAACTTCTTACATTCTATTAATTTTTACCGCCTTTACTTTTGGCAGCGGCCTGCTGTATCCGATTTTAATAATTATCTTCTTTTTATTATTTCGACAAAAACACCATTCCTTAAGATTAATTTATCCCTATATATTAATTTTTTATATTGACTTGCTGCTTTATATTCACTTGGCAAAAACCACCATATTTTACACCACCGGAATTATTACTTTAAATGACCTGACTGATATTGCAATATATTTCTTCAGGGGTATTTATGGCAATATACCCAGGTCAATACTGATTGATTATTCACCTAAATTTTTTGACAGCCTAACTATCGGCTTTGGTTTAATTTTAGCAACTGCTTGGATTTTTTTTACCGGCTTATTTTATAAAAAAGAAAAAATTAAATACAGTAAATTAATTATTTTTGGTTACTCGGCCTACTGCCTGGTTTTTTTGCTTTTAGCGCCATCACGCTTTGTTGGCGGTTTTAGCCAGAGCTTCACTGACCGTTATCATTATTTATTTTTAGCCGGACTGTTAATTTTGATTTTTACCATTATTGACTACTTTCTTTCAAACATAAAATTAAAAAAATACAAATTTAGCCTTTATTTTTTACTATGCTTTCTGACCTTTTTGTTTTTAGCCGTTTCAACCAAAGCGATTGCCCGAAAATCAATTGAAATAAGCCAAAGAAATGCCTATGAATATAATGAATTAATGAAATATTACAAAAATTCAGAATATAACCCAAATCTCTATTTTTACCGATATATTTATTTTGATAAAAAATTGATTCTTGACGCGGCTTTAGACCAAAAGAGTTTAAACCCAAAAAATACCCAACGCGCTTTGTTATATAATACCCAATGATGAAAAAAACTAACATCAAAATTTCAATTATAATTCCTTGCTTTAATGACGGCCAATATTTAACAGAAGCAATCAAAAGCACGGAAAAAATAGACCCTAACTTGGCAGAAATTATTATTATTGATGATGGTTCAACTGAGAAAAGAACACTTGGGATATTAAATAATTTGAAGCAAAGCAATTATCTTGTTTTTAGCAAAAAAAACAATGGCCTTTCCGCCGCTAGAAATTTTGGCATTAGCAAAGCAAAAGGGGAGTATATCTTGCCTTTAGACGCTGACAACACTATTGAGCCAGAATATATTTCAGCCGGCCTAGAAATACTTGAGCAAAATAAAAATATTGATGTTGTTTATTCTGACTGCCAAAAATTTGGGCTCTGCGACTTAGAAGTGCAAATTCCCGACTTTGACATCAAAAAAATTCTGGAAGGTAATTACATTGATGCTTGCACCATTTTTCGCAAAAGCCTTTGGCAAAAATGCGGTGGTTATGACGAAAATATAAAAAAAGGCGGGGAAGATTGGGAATTTTGGATTAACGCTTACAAAAATAGGGCAAGATTTTATCATTTGTCAAAGCCACTTTTTTCCTACCGAATCCGCCGGGATTCATTGATCACAAAAATGAAAAAGGAAGAGAAAACCAAAGACTTAGTCAATTATATTTACGCTAAACATGCCGATATTGTTGCAAAAATATTAAAAGCAGAAAAACAACAAAAAATCCAAAAAAAATCTTTTGGGTTGGATAAAATCCAAAAAACTTTATTGGTGATAAGAAGTTATCCGAAATTCATTATCCGGGATCCAAAATTATTAAAAAGATTTTTTAAAATTTTATTCCGCCACGGACTATATGCCTCTTTTCAAAATGCTTATGATCTTTTACAGCTTAATCAGCTTCAAAAATTTGATCTGATTGCCTCTCCTCAAAATATTGAAATTGCCTCAAACAATTACCACTATTGGGTTTTAAAGAATAACCAACTTAGTAAGAAAAGAGTTGAAGCTGATAAAAATATTTTTAAGAGCCTAAAATATCAGCCTAAAATTAGCATCATTGTACCGGTTCATCAAGTACCACTAAAAATTTTGGAACTAACTCTAAAATCTGTCAGCCAGCAATATTATCCTAATTGGGAACTATGCATCGCTAATAGCAACCAAAAAGATAAAATTACCAAATTTTTAAATAACTGCGGCCAAAAGGATAAAAGAATTAAAATAAAAAATCTTGAAGCTAATTTGGGTATTGCCCAAAACTCCAATGCCGCTTTATCCTTAGCCACTGGTGATTTTATTGCTTTACTAGATCACGACGATGAATTAAACCCAGACGCCTTGCTTGAAGTAATAAATCAGCTGCAAAAAAATCCCGGGGCTGATATTATTTATAGCGACGAGGATATAATTAATTTCAATATTCAATATTGCCGGCCGTTTTTTAAGCCGGATTGGTCACCAGATTTATTGCTCTCAATGAATTATATCTCCCACCTAACCGTTTACCGAAAAAAAATCATTGACCAACTGGGTGGTTTCAGAAAAGATTTTGACGGTTCGCAAGATTATGATTTGATTTTACGGGCAACTAAAATCACAAAAAATATTTACCATTTGCCAAAAGTTTTGTACCACTGGCGCATGAGCAGTGAATCAATGGCTTTTAACGAAGAAGTCAAGCCTTATTGCTATTCAAGCGCCAGAAAGGCTTTAGAACAAGCCATAACCCAAAAAGAGATCAAAGCTAACCTAATGAATAATCCTTTTCCGCCTTACTATGTCCGCTATCAGCTAGCCAGGCAATATTTAGTCAGTATTATTATTCCCACCAAAGATCAGCCCGATTTACTTTTGAAATGTGTTGAAAGTATTATTCAAAAAACCAACTACCAAAATTATGAAATTATTATTATTAATAATAACTCAAAAGAAACGAAGACAAAAACCGTATTTGAAAGTTTAGTCCGAAGCTATGAGCAGCTAAGAATTATAAATTATAATAAAGAATTTAATTATTCAGCCATTAATAATTTTGGCGCGAACCAGGCCAAGGGCGATGTTCTTTTATTTCTCAATGATGATACCGAAGTGATAGATCAAGACTGGCTGCTAGCTTTGCTCGAGCAAGCCCAGAGACCAACAATCGGCGCGGTCGGCGGCAAACTAATTTATCCCAACGGCTTAATTCAGCACGCTGGTATTGTTTTACAAAAAAACTTATTAGCGATTCATGCCTTTCGGCTTTGGCCTGATGGTCAGACTTATTTTAATTTGGGCGAAGCGATCAGAGATTGTAGTGCTGTGACCGGTGCCTGCTTAATGATTAGAAAAAATCTATTTAATTCAGTTGGCGGTTTTGATCAAAGCTATCAAATAATTTATAGTGATGTTGATTTATGTTTAAAATTAAGACAACAAGGCTACTTAATTGTCTATACACCTTTAGCTAAGCTTTACCATTTTGAATCAGCCACCCGCGGCTTGGATATTTATCCCCAAGACAAAAAACAATTTTTGGAAAAATGGCAAACAGTTTTAGATCAAGGCGACCCTTATTATAATCCAAACCTTAAAGAATATTAAAGAAAGTATGATTAACTTAATAAAAAAACTTTTCGCTGATAAAAAAGATAAAATCAAAGATGAACGTTGGCTAAAAAAGAAATTCAAAAAACTTGAACCTTGGTCAAGCAAATTTATTATTAACGGCAAAGAATACGGCGGCACCACCGAATATCCTAGTGATGTGAGGATAGATTATTTTTGGCAAAAATTTGACGGTGCCAAAACTATTTTAGAACTGGGCGCGCTGGAAGGCGGCCATACGGTCAGATTATGCCAAAACCCAAAAGTGGAAAAAATAATTGCCATTGAAAGCCGAACCGAAAGCATTAAACGCGCGCGGTTTATTAAAAATTTATTGTCTTTGGCCAAGGTTGAATTTATTAAGGGTAATTTAGAAACTTTTGATTTACCAAGCTTGGGCCGCTTTGATGCAGTATTTTGCAGCGGCCTGCTGTATCATTTGCCCAAACCTTGGGAACTAATGGCTAAACTCTCCCAAATAACCAATAATATTTTTATTGACACTCATTACGCTTCAAAAGAGCATACCACGGTTGAAAAAAATGGTTTAATCGGCTATCTTTACCCTGAGACTCCTAGTCACGTTTGGTCCGGAATGAGCAGCTATTCCTTTTGGCCGACTTTTGAATCACTCCAAAAAATGATTAGTCAAAGTGGGTTTGAAAAAATGGAAGTTATGTATAATAATTATGATCACCTTAACGGTCCGCGCACATTTATTGCGGCTAGGAAATAACTAACTACTAATTTATTATGGCTGAAAAAATTCTTACTAAAACTGAAAAAGAAGATTTAATCCGGACAGTACCGTTTTGGTGGCACACCATTGATTTTGGCGATGGCGTAGTGTCCAACGGCCATATTTCAAAAGAAATTCATGATCTTATTTCTTCATCCTTTCCCAAAGACTTAGCCGGTAAAACCGTTTTGGATATTGGCACTTGGGATGGCTATTACGCTTTTGAATGCGAAAAACGAGGGGCGACCGTCACGGCAATTGATAATAATATGCATAAACAAAATAGTAAGGGATTTGAAATAGCCAAAACAATTCTTGACTCAAAAGTACAATATTATGATCTGGATTTTTTTGATGTGCCTAAAAAATTAAACCAACAATTTGACGTTGTTTTATTCTTGGGCGTAATTTATCATTTAAAAAATCCACTTTTAGCCTTAGAAACTCTTTACCAAATTACTAAGGATATTTTAATTATTGAAACTCATTATATTAAAACCCAAGACGATACCCCAATGGCCAGGTTTTATCCCGGCAAGGAACTGGGCAACGATGAAACCAATTGGTGGGGACCAAATGTTTCGGCGATAGTAAGCATGACCAAGGCCGCCGGCTTTGGCTTAGTTGAAGTATTTGACGATTATAATTCTACGCCCGAAGGCGGTCGGTTAATTCTTTTAGCCCGCAAAAATAAATTGGCAAAAGTTGAAAGTATTACCGACGAAATTAAATCTCAAATTAAACAAAACGAAATAACTAGTCGGAAAATCAATGACTCAATTTTTAATCAAAAAAAATACAAGCTTTGGGATTTGATTAATTACGAAGATAAAGACCTGATTAATTGTTTGTACCTAACGATTTTAAAACGCTGGCCAGATCAGGCGGGTTTTAATTTCTACTCAACCAGTCTAAAACAAAGGATTATGGAACCAATTGAAATTTTGGGCCATATTCGCTATTCGTCTGAAGGCAAAAAAATTGGCGTTAAAGTGGCAGGGCTAAAAATTATGTATTCTCTTTATCTCTTACGGCGGTTAATAATAAAATTTTTGCCTTTTTTAAAACCATTGATGGACTGGACAACGGATGTTTTGAGGCTATCGGGCCGGCTCAATACGATTAGACAAAAAATTGATAACTGCAACCAAAAAACAAATCAAGGTAACCAACAAACAGCCAAACAAGAAGGAGGTAAAGGTTATTTAGCTAAAGATTTTTTTCTGAATTTAGCCAATACTTTCCGTGGGCCAAGCGCTGAAATTGAAAATCGGCTAAAAATCTACCTGCCTTATTTGGAAAAGATCAAAAACGAGGTTAACTTAAATCCCAATATCCTAGATTTGGGTTGTGGCCGCGGCGAATGGCTAAAAATAATTAAGCAAGCTGGCTATAACGCTTTAGGCGTAGACCAAAACGAAACCATGGTTAATTTTTGCAAAGAGCAAGGATTGACTGCTGTTACCAGCAACTTATTTGATTATTTAAAAACCCGACGGGCCAATCAATTTAATTTGGTCACGGCTTTTCATTTAATTGAGCATCTTTCATTTTCAGAACAAATGAAACTGCTGGTTGAAATCAACCGCATTTTGACTCCTCGTGGCCTGGTAATTATTGAAACTCCTAACCCGGAAAATCTGTCTGTGGCTAATCATTATTTTTATCTAGATCCAAGCCATAAAAGGCCAGTGCCGCCTTTGCTTTTGGATTTTTTACTTAAAGAAGCTGGATTTGTTAACCAAGAAGTTCTACGGCTTCACCCTGATTTGGGTTGGACTAAAAATAATACTGATTTGAATAATCTTGTTTTAGGGCCAAGAGATTATGCGATTATCGCCCAAAAAATCTAACTAAAATTAGGAATGGCTGCAACCAAACCAAAAATTGCTTTTGTGATTCAGCGCTACGGATTGGAAATCAATGGTGGCGCTGAATTTCTTTGCCAAAAATTAGCCGAAAGAATGGCGAAAATTTGGGAGATTGAAATTATTACTACTTGCGCTAATAATTACCAAACTTGGGAAAATTATTATCAACCCGGTGCAGAAAACATTAATGGCATAAAGGTCAAAAGATTTTCTAACGACTTGCGTGACCTGAAAAAATATGAAGAAGCCAGCAAAGCTTTGTATCAATCAAACCATCCGGTTTCTTGGGCGGAATTTCGGCAATGGGGCAGGGAAGCCGGACCATTCAGCCAAGAATTGTTTGATTATATAAAAACCAATGCTCAAAACTATGACTTTTTTTTCTTTTTCACCTATGCTTATGCCACAACTTTATTTGGCTTAGAATTGGTGGCGGAAAAAAGTTTCCTTGTTCCTTTTGCCCATGATGATTTTTTGATTAATTTGTCAGTTTTGGAAAATTTCTTTGCCTTACCCCGGGCAATTATCTTTTCTTCACCCAGTGAAAAAAGGCTGTTAGGCCAAAAATTTCCGAATTTGAATCTTAAAGGAGAGTTGGGTGGCATAGGAATTGATTTGCCAAAAAATATTTCACCAATTAATTTCCAAAAAAAATATGGCCTTGATGGCAATTATTTATTGTATCTTGGTCGAGTTGATGTTGGAAAAAACTGCCAGAAATTAATTGATTACTTTTTACAGTACCTTGCTGAGACCGGCCGTGATTTAAAATTGGTTTTAGTCGGCCAAATATATATGCCAACTTCAAACCATCCTTCTATTTTGATGCCAGGTTTTATCAGCGAAGCAGAAAAAAATGAGGCTCTAGCCGGCTGCCTAGCAGTAATTAACCCATCAATTTATGAAAGTTTATCCCTAATATTATTAGAAGCTTGGTCGTTTAATTGTCCAACCTTGGTTGATGCTAAATGCGCTACCACCGTTGACCAATCCAAGCGCAGCCAATGCGGTTTATGGTACAACAATTATGAAGAATTCAAGCTGGGTCTAGAATATATTATCAACCATCCGGACTTAGCCAAAAATGGCCAAAAATTTATCCGGCAAAATTACAGCTGGGAAAAAATTATTTCCGCTTACCAAAAAGTAATAGAAAATTATTAATTTAAAAAAATCCGGATTGTACCGGAAATATTCTTTAGACCGGCTGAAAAATTGAGGCCGGTTTTAATAAAAAATTTTAAGGCAAAAGTCCATAAGCCTTAAGTTCATATTGGTAAGGTTTGAAGGGATTATTTTTTCCAGCCAAAAAATCAGGCGGCTGGCAAAACCGACATAAGTCATTTTGGTAATTACCTTTAATAAAACTATTTCTGATGGCTTGTATTGACTGACCGTTCCAAATTTCAGCTAAAGTTTGAAAGTTGATATTTCCTAAAACCATTTTGGCATTATAATCATTGCAACACAAAAGAACCGTGCCGTTCCAAGTGATAACCAGCTGCCGCCAAGGTTCAAAACAAACGGCGGCCTGGTTGATCTTGGTTTTATCGATTTTTTTAAGATCATTAATCTCATCAACTTGATTTGCCCAGGAATGGAAATTCTTTAAAAAAGGAAAAACTTGATAAAAACCTTTAAATTGTTTTTTAATATCCAAAAAATATTGGCCGCCGTCATCAAGGCCTTGGATAATAATTTTGGTTTGGTTTTTTCTTCTAACTTTTAATAATTGAATCAGCGCCTCAGTTTCTTTAAGGGCAACATCTTTGGTTTGTTGGTAAGATTGATAGGTATTAATAATAAAAATTTCCACTTCAGCCTGCAGAATTTTATCAAATTTTTCCTGATCAAGAATTGTAGCATTGGTTGAAAGCCCAAGTTTTATTTTTTTAGACTTGGCATAGTCAATCATGGCAAAAATTTCTTGATTAAACAAAGGTTCACCAAAAAAATGCAGCCAAACCCATTCTGCTAGCGGGGCTTGGTCAATAATCTTTTTAAAAAGATCAAGGGTCATAAAACCCTCGGGCCGGGTCATTAATCTCCTGGGGCACATTCGGCAACTCAAGTTACAATAATTAGTCGGTTCAATGATTAAAACGTTTGGCTGACCTTGAGAAATTACTTTACGTTTAAGATATGACTGTTTTAATTGGTGCTGATTTTTTTTAAATAAAAACTTTTTGATCACACAATTAATTTCCCAATTTTTTCAATAAAAATATTGGTTGCAAATTTATTGGCCTGAGCCTGGCAAGCCTCTTTATATTTTTGCGGTTCTTGGCCAATCTCGGTAATCGCCGCAGTTAATTTATTTTCATCAATCCCATCAATTAGCTTACCGGTTACGCCAGTAACCACTGTTTCTTTGTAACCGCCTTCATTGGGCGCAATTACTGGTTTGCCCGAAGCCATGGCTTCCAAAACTGTCAGACCAAAATCTTCATCAGCGGCGGTAGTAATAAAACCTTTGCAATCCGCATAAAGCTCAATTAATTCTTTTTGGTTAATCCAACTTCTGATTTCCACATTGGCTGGTTTTATTTTTTTAATATAATTAGCATATTGTTTAAAATGCCGCGACTGTTCATAGCTACCAACGATAATTAATTTTTCATTTGGTAACTGGGCAAAAGCTTTGAGCTGCAAATCAACTCGTTTATGACTGATTAAGCGATTAACGCTTAGCCAAAAATCACCATTTTTCCGATAAAAAAACTTGGCTGGGTCAATCGGGGGATTAACTACAATGGCCGCTCGATTCAGATATTTTTCAACGCGTTTTTGGGTATTAATAGAATTACAAGCAATCTTATTAACTTTTTTAACATAACGTTTATTCAAAAAACGATTAAACTGAACCCAAAAATCAAAAACCGGACGCAACTCAAAGGCAACAGTATTGTTTCTGGTATATTCATACAAATCCCAAATCTCGCGAAT
Organism: Patescibacteria group bacterium; assembly: GCA_041649675.1. GTDB lineage: Bacteria > Patescibacteriota > Patescibacteriia > Buchananbacterales > UBA6539 > JBAYJS01. Next base: position 16,075 of record JBAZMQ010000016.1, read on the forward strand.
CGGGGAATGAACGTACCATAGGTTTGGCTGATTTTTAATAGCCGCGGCCATGGCCCAATCACCGCTGATAATAAAAAAATCATACTGGCTTTTTAAATTCAAAAGCCGAAAACGGAGCAAGGCCAGCTGCTGCTTAAACGGCGCGTTAATCGGCACGCGGCCAATTGATCTAACTTTGATATCAGCAAAACCCATTTTGCTGATTTTTTCTTGATCAATATTGGTAGAATAAATATCGGCTTTAAGCTCGCGGGCTAAAGTTAAACTGACAATTTCTGCGCCGCCAATATTATCCAAAAAATTATGAAAGATGGCAATTTTCATTACTTTTCTTTAATACCCAAAATACTTAGCATAAAGGAAGAAAAAATGGTTTGAACGCCAATTACAATTAAGGTTTGAGCCAGAATTAAATTCTTTATTTCGGCTAAAGCGCCAAAACCAGATTGGTACCAATGCCAAAATATTACAAAAAAAATGACTGTACCGGCTAAACCAAACAATAGCCCTAGCAAACTGGCTTTTTCAATGGTTAAATATTGATGGAGTTTATTAAGTAACGGACTGGTTTCCCCTAGATGACTTATGGCATAAGTCTTGGCAAAAGCCGAAAAAATAATTAGTTGATAACCAATGATAATTGAAACTGAAGCAAAAAACATTGGGTGATAATAAAGCTTCAGACTAAAAATAGCCAACCAGTTAAAATATAAAGCCAACATCAAGGCAAGACCAAGAATAAAAAAAATCAAGCCAGGCAATAAAAATAAAAACCAGGGACTATACAAAAGCATAAACCGTAAATGGCGCCAGCCGTCGGCCAAGGGTTTGAGCTTGGACTTACCTAGCCTTTGATTATAATTTATTGTTACTTGCCTGATTTTTAAATTTTGCCGAACCGCTTTAATTAACATTTCAGAAGCAAATTCCATACCCGTAGTTTTTAAATTTATTTTTTCCAAACCTGATTTGGTAATGGCTCGCATCCCACAATTAATATCCTTAACTTTATACCAAAACAACAGTCGAAAAATAAGTGAAAGCAGGGGACTGCCAAAATATCGGTGCAAGAAAGGCATTGCCTTGGGAGCAATCTTGCCATTCAAACGGTTACCGATTACAAAATCAAAACCTTGATTTAAATAATTGATAAAATTCGGAATTTCAGAAAAGTCATAAGTACCATCACAGTCAGCCAAAAATAAATACCGCCCCTGGGCCGCTTTAAAACCCTGCAGATAAGCAGCCCCATATCCGTCTTGGTTGTGCTTAACTAAAACCACGCCAAATTGTTTGGCAATATCCGGCGAAGAATCAGTGGAGGAATCAGAAACGATTATTTCACCATTAATATTATTCTGCTGCAAAACCTGTTTAATTTGCGTTAAACATTGGGCTAAAGCCGGCTGCTCATTACGGCAGGGTAAAACGACACTAACTAAAGGCTGGGTGTTCATATTTTCTTTGCTTGATAAATATAATTGCTACCAATCTGTTTAATTAAAGAAATAAATGGGCAGTCAATTGGATAAGGCGAGATTATATAATTGGGTTTATGCTTATCAATAATTAATTGGCGGTCAGAACAATTCTCACTAAGAAAAAACTTTTCAACATCTTGCCGGTTGCCATAAAAAGCAATGGTGCCAATCGGTTCTTGAGCGGCAAGGGGATATAAGGCAGTTGAAATGAAGGGCAAGGCCAAAACCAAACCTTTTGGTTGAGTTTTTAAATAGAGTAAAGTATTATAATCGTTTTGATTGATAACCTGATATAAACCAGCTTGTTGGGGCAAAGAATAATAATCAGCAAATGACAAGAGAAAAACTAAACCAACAATAACAACTAGTCCAATTTGGTAAAAATATTTTCTGAGAGGCTGACTAGTAATAAAGTCATTTACATAAAAAATAAAATTATCAATTATATAACCAAGCCCAAGCGCACTAAGCAACGGCAAGCTGATGGCAAAATAATACCAATTTCTTTGATAAGGACTAAGATAAGACACACCAGTAAATCGATAAAGAACTAAGGCTAAAAATAAAACAACTGGCCAAATTAAATAAATCAAATATTTTTTTGTTTGCTTCTCGGAAATTATTGCCACTGCACCAACCAGAGCCAAAAGATACCCCAACCAACTATAAATTTCGGTCGGCGTGTTTTTAAGCTCTAAAACGCCCCAGCCGGATTTAAATTGTAACTTATCTAACAAGCTAGGCAAAAATTGCAGCCAAGACAAGCCCAAAATAATTTGATAGAATATTATCCCGACCAAAAGCAAGATTAAAAAAACCGAGAAAAACTTTAATTCCGAAAACAGATAACGGTAATTAAAAATTAAATAAAGAGCCAAAATCGGGATAGCAAAAGAAATTGAAGCCGGATGAATTACCACTACAACCGACATCATGGCTAAACTCAATAAAATCAGCTTTTTGTTTTTTTTCTCAATTCCTTCGCTAAAAAAATAAAAATACAAGAAAACAAAAGGAATGCAAAAAGTCAGGGGAGTGAAAAACCAAAGTCCGGTCAAATTAACATTTGATTTAATTGAACCAAAAAAGACTACGGCTAACCAAGCCAGCAAGAACTTGCTGCCGGTTTTTTTATAAACCACCCAGAATAAAACAGCGGCGGAAACCACGGCCCAAATTGCCGGTAAAAATTTATAGACTAAAACCAAATTAAAAACCAAGGAAATTAAAAATAAAATGAAATGAAAACCAATTTCTAGTCCACTGGCCCGGCGGACGGATTCCATGGTCAAGTAATTAAAATAAGCGCCGGGTTGTTGAAATCTCAAAGCCTCGGAAATATGGTGCCACTCGTCAACATGAAAAGGAAAAGAATAATTAAAATGCGGCGAATAAACTACCAAGAAAACCACCAACAGGGTAATTGCCAATAAAAATTTTTGGTATTTGGCCATAAAACAAACCGATTTACTGATAAAACATACTAACATTTTATGGTTTATTTCGCCCTTTGTCTAGCAAATTAATTAAATATAAAAAAACAAACCCCCGCTAGAGGCGAGGGCTTGCTAAAAATCTAAGTTAGATTTTTAAATCGTCAACTACTGAAGTGTCGGCTTCAGAATTTCTTGATCGTCTTGAACCTTCTGGTTCGTGGATCTTTAGGTTAACCCGAGCATTGTTCTTAGCACCAACAATTTTGAGTAAGGTGCGGATTGCTCTAGCTGTCTGGCCTTGGCGGCCGATGACATAACCCATATCTGCTGGATTAAGATGAAGAGTAATTAATACTCCCATCTCATCAACAGTACGTTCTGTCTTGACGTCTTCAGGATGAGCCACAATGGCTTTGACGACGAACTCGACAAAATCTTGATCGGAATGCTTTGCAGCCATAGATCAATTTACCATCTCACTATTTGGCAATATTTCCAAAAAGTGAATTACTTTCATAAACACCAGTGCTGCCGACCTTCCGGACAACCTGGAGGTTGTCGAAAAACAGTCTGGTACCAGTTCCTGTTTTTACCCAGTCACTGTTTTACTGACCAGTTATTAAGTGGCAAATTTGTATTAACAGCAGAATGACTTTAATGCTTGATTAATTTGATGAGTAAAACAGTGACGGGGTTTAAAGGAACAAAAACATTATACCACAAATTATTATTTTGTCAATCCTGGTAAGAACTTAGCCGAATAACCTCACCCCACTTTTTAAAAACAAAATTCCCCCTCTCCTTAAAAAGGAGAGGGGGCTAGAGAATATACTTGTGGGGGTGAGGTTATTCGGCTGGTTTTTCTTCTGACTTAACTTCAGCCGCTAGGGCTGGCTCAACTGGAGCCGCTGATTCTTTTGGTGCCTCAGCCGCTACCGGGGCTTGGGGTTCACCTTTTTTCTTGCCCTTAGACGCTTTAACTTTTTGGCCGGACAAAACATTTTGATCAATTAAAATGTTATGAACGGTTGGAGAAACTTGAGCACCCTTAGAAACCCAGTAAAGGATTCGATCCTTTTTAACTTCACAAACTTTGGAAAAAGGATTGTAGTGGCCCAAAATTTCTAAAGCCACACCAAAGGGATCTTTGGCGCTTTCCGAAACAATAAAGCGATAAGTTGGTTTTTTCTTTTTGCCCACGCGGGCGAGTCTGATTTTAAGCATAGTAAATAGTAGTTAGTGGAACAAGCAAGATAAAGATTGATTCATCAGAATTAATACTTATCTTGCTATTAAAAAATACCTATGAATTAATAATGATGCCATTTGAAGCCGGCATCGCGAGCTAGACCTTTAACCTTATCTACATAGATATGGGTAAAAGCATTATTACATAATAAAACAAATATGTCAATAATAGTTTGACACACTGCCAAATTAACTTTATAATGGATCGGGACAACCGATAATTGAAGCTCTTTATCAGGAGGGAAACATCGTGAAAAAAGGACAAGTAACGCGAGGACAGGCAGCCGGGATTAAAATGGGCGAAGCTACTCTTGAGTGGCTTCACATGATGTACAACCAACAGACAGCTAACCGAGTGCTAGCAGCACTAATTGAGCGCTTACAAAAAGGTCAAAGCGAATTTGACCAAAAGTAACGCTCAAACCAAAACCGCGCTGCTATCATCTAGTCTGCGCGGTTCTTCTTTTTTTCAAAAATTAAAAAGTAAACAAAATTAACTTCATCATATAAAAAAGAACCCCAGGGCAAAAGCGCTAGGGTGATAATAAAAGGATAACGAGCAGAAACTCAAGTAGCAACCGCATGGTTGCCTTTGGACCAAAAATCCTTTTTGGTTCAAAAAACACCAGGGCTTGTTGAAAGGCGATAACGGCCAGCAAGGGAATGGTCACGGTCTTTACCCACCAGCTAGGGTGAAAGATGATAATCGTAGCCGGAATATATAATAGACAGTTGAGATAAGCCATTGTAACCATGTGGCCGATCTTGACTGGCATAGTATTCTTATTACCCGAGTCAAAGCGTCTATCTTCAACATCTTTGAAGATCTCATTTAAAAAAATGAGGGCTAAAAAGACAAAGAAGGTCACGATAGCCGAATCGCTTAGATGGCGGTAGTAAACAACGCCGCACAGGGCCGGACTCGCTGAGCAAAGGGCAACCACTAGGTTGTTAACCAAATAGCAACTCCTTAGCTTGGAATAGCTAAGTCCAATCAGCCAGACCAACAGACAATAACCAGCCGTAGCCCAGTCAAACCCCACCACCAACAGTAGCCATAGGGTAGTTATAGTATTGAGTTGCCACCAAAACCGTTTGAGTTCAGCTGGATGTTGCTTGGCAAAAGTCTTACCTTTCTTCGCATCAATCTCCCGGTCGGTGAAGTCGTTAAAGGCCATGATACTCATTGTCAGCAACAAATAGGCTAAGCCACTGGCAATCGCTGCTGGCCAAAAAAATTCAGTAAAGAAACGAAAGCTGATAATCGTTAGTACTAGCGCATAGACACCAGTACTCGGCCGGGTAGTCTGCAACAGTTGCCGAAATGTAGCCCGGTTTTTCTCTAGGCCGGAAAATATCCACCTGACTTTTAGCTCAAGCAGCCAATAGATCCGGGAGTGTCCTTTGAGCTTTTGGAAGAAATCACTTTTGAGAAATTCCCGAGCCTGAGTAATATACTCATCACGATTTGAAAGCAAAAGACAGTTCTTGTCTCCAGCCGCCCGATCGTGATTGAAGTCGAGTATGTCATCCAGTATCTGCAAGAATTTTCCAAAAGTATCAAGTTGAGCGGGGGAATACTGCTTTAGCCATTCACTATCTATTACTAAACAGTAGAACTTGAAAGCAACGCTACCTCGTTCCAAGCCATCTTCTGAAAGTGCATTGGTTTTCTCACTTTCCAAAAGCTTTACAGCAATGGTTTCGGCTGTTTCCGATTTCACGTACTGACACATGAGCTCCTTGAAGCGAGAACCGTCAGATCCCGGCTCCCAGTCTGTATCATAATCGTAAACAGCGGTAAGCACGGCTGACACCATGACTCGAAACAGTTGGTCGGCAGGACGGTGTTTGTCAGTAAAAGCCAGCAAGCTCAGATAAAGGTTGATTGACTTTTTCCAAAGTCGCAAACGATTCAAACAGTGAATCGTTTTTTGCCCCCACAAAACTTGGAGGGCCCAAAATACCAGTTGAATATGAGTTGTCATGGAGCAATCCCTCCTAGTTAATATCTACAAATAAACTAACATACATATTAATAATGAGCAATCAAAAAACAATATTAATAAATTAAAACTAATTGACAGTACTAAAAATAAGTAGTAAGTTAATTTTGATTATTAAATCACAGTATCGACTTACCGATGCCCTTTAAGGAGGTGAATGAGCATATGGTAGCCCAGACAATTAAAATATTAGAGATTCCACTGCAAGTCTCAAGCGTCACCTTGTCAATAGGAATTCCTAGACTACAAGATAGTGATTCTCAACGGACGATATGGTTAAGTCCAGACGACCAAGCCATTCCAGTTCCAGAGTCTTACTTTGAACAAACAGTGGTAGGACTCAGTCCTGAAGAAGAACAAGAACTGGTCCATCAGGTCATTGAGGCAATTTGCCGTCAACACTTTATAGCCCGCACTTTTGGTGGCGTACCAATCCCATCTGACGGCACAACCAGATACCAGTTTTGTCGCGACGTCCCAGGCTAAGGAAAATCCTTAGCTCTTTTTTTATCAAAAAATCAGCTCCTCAAAGCTGACTGTTGTCATCTTAAATTATTCACCCAATGTCATTCTGAGCTCCAAGAAAATTTAAAGCGCGAAGAATCCCTTAACCTTAGTGGATCCTTGGCGTCACCACAAGCAGAGTTAAGAAGCGACCTCAGAATGACGAAGTAAAAAATTATTGCCGCACCATTTTTTGGGCTTCTTCCAATTTCAAACTAATGACATGTGACACGCCATCTTCTTTTATAGTCACCCCGTATAAAATATTGGCCTGGTGCATTGTCGCTCGATTGTGAGTAATGACCACAAATTGAGTTTTGTGCGCCAGTTCGGTAATAATTTTTGAAAAACGTTGAGAATTGGCTTCATCCAGGGCAGCGTCAACTTCGTCCAAAATCACAAACGGCGAAGGATTGTTATTAATCACGGCGCAAATCAAAGCGATTGAAGCTAGCGACCGTTCACCGCCGGAAAGCATATTGATTGAAGAAACTTTTTTGCCCGGGGGAGTGGCGGTAATATCAATGCCGGTAATGACTTTGCCGGTTCGTTTTTTTAAAAATCTTTTCGGACTTAGTTTTTCTTCGGCTTCAGTTAAGGTTTCTAAAATTCCAGGTTGAACCGTAGGTTCTGCTTCACCCTCTGATTTCTGATCTCTGTTTTCTAATTTCTCCTCTTTGGTCTCTTCTTTAATCAAAACCAACTCCGCTTTGCCGCCGCCAAATAAAATTTTAAAAAACTTGCTGAATTCTTTATTAATCTCTTTAAAGGCCGAATCAAATTGGAGCTGAATTTTTTCGTCCAAATCACCAATAATTTTTTCCAAAGAATTAATTGAATCGCGCAAATCATCAGCCTGGTCGGACAAAAAGTCATGGCGCTCTTTGGTCTCTTGATACTCTTTAATCGTTTCGGGATCAACGCCACCGATTAATTCCAGTTGATGTTTATGCTGCATCATTTCCGAATGGAGTTGAGTTTCATTTATCTTTTGGGCTTTATAATTATCCAGCCAAGCTAAATCTTGCATTTCTTGTTTTATTTCCTGGCGCAAGTCTTGCTGGTGCGTTTCCAATTTTGCCATTTGAACCCTTAAAGTTGAGGCTTGATTTGATAAATTGTTATATTCGTTTTGCTTGGTAGTAATTTGCCGCTGCAAATCAAAAAATTTACCTTTCTTTTGTTCTTCGGATTGATTAAAATTGGTAATTTCTTGCCGGGCAGATTCCAATTGTTTTTCAATAGCTAATAAGTCTTTTTCTACTCCCCTTAAGTCCTCAACTAAAGTTGGGTCAACTTCAGTTTTAACTTTTTCTTTGACTTTAGGATTTTCTAATTGTTCAATTAGATCTTTAATTAACCGGCCCAACTCGCGAACATCTTCCTTGGCTTGGGAAAATTTAGCTAAATCTTTTGGGTCTAAATTATCAACTAGCCGACCTCTTAAATCATTAATTTCTTGCAAGCGGGAAAGGATTTCGCCTAAAGCCAAGGGGACTGGTTTTTGGGTTAAGCGCTGCTTGGCAATTTCAATTTTATTTTGCAAAATTAATTGTTCTTCGCGTAATTTATTTTTTTGGTCTAAAACTTTTTGATATTTTTGTTGTAAATCATTAAAAATTTTACTGCGCGAATCTTCTTTTTCTAAAGAGTGCAGTTGATCTTGAAAAGCTCTTAGGGCTTTGCTTTTCTCGCTCAGTTCCGTTTCAATTTTAGATAAATCCGGTTTAACCTCGTTAATCTTAAGACTTAAATCATGCCAAAGCCAACCAAAATATTGCTGCTGAACTTCCTTAAGTTCAGTTTCAATTTTTTCTCGCCGCTCCAGCCTTTTGACCTGCCGGGTCAAGGAATTTAAACGCGGTTTAATTTCGGTTAACAAAGCATCCACCTGGCGTAAATTATTCCAAGCGCTTTCCAATTTGTTAATTGACTGATCGCGTTTAATTTGAAATTGTTTGACGCCAACCGCTTCATCAAAATATTCCTTCCGATCGGAAGGGTTGGCCATAATCACTTGATCAATTGAGCCTTGAGAAACGATACTATAACTTTTTTGACCAAAATTAGCTTTAGCTAAAAGCAATAAAACATCTTGCAACCGAACCTTACTTTTATTAATCCGGTATTCACTTTCGCCGGTACGATAAATTTTTCGTGAAATTACTACTTCCTTATAATCAATGGGCATGACGCCGTCTTCATTATTAATATGCAACGCCACCTCGGCCATGCCTAACCGGGCCTTTTTTTCCGAACCGGTAAAAATAACATCCTCGGATTTTTTGCCGCGCAGGCTTTTTAAACTTTGCTCGCCCAAAACCCAACGAACCGAATCAACAATGTTGGATTTGCCCGAACCATTGGGCCCAACAATGCAGGCCACGCCGCATAAGCCCGGGGCTAAATGGGACACACCATTTTGGTCAACGCCGTTTCTAACTAAAGGACAGCCCTGGCCGGGCCGTGGAAATTCCAAAATAGTTTTTTGGGCAAACGATTTAAAACCGTGAATTTCAATACGTTGTAAAAACATAGTATTATTTTAACAAAAAGCTTAATAAAAAACTAGGGTCGGGCGGAATTTTACTTTTAAACGGAAATATCTGACTCCAAATTAATCTCTTTGATTTTCTTGGAGTCTTTTTTTAATAAAAAAAACTCCTCGGACCAGTTGATCTAAGGAGTATAAAAAAGTTAGCTCAGGCTACCCAGGTGTCAGGGTAGAGCAATGGCTTTGATGCCATTTGAACCCGACAACAGGTAGACAACGCTGCCGGCAGAAAGCCTGGCGCTATACGCTTGTTGGCTGTCGTGGTAGCAATCGGTTCTGACAATCGCCGTCGGATTGGAAACATCCAACACTTCCAGGCCCCAATTCCAGTGAGCGATATAGACCTGACTGCCACGAACATCAAATTCGTCCAGGACATCATAGCCACTAAGCCCTTGCCGGTATTCCCCAAGTAAGCGTGGCGATGCGGAGTTGGTCACATCCAATACTTTCAGGCCATCCATACCACCGGAAGCGTAGAGCCGGTTACCAAGAGCCTGGCATGAAAAGATTAGGTCGCCGTCACAGTAGGAACCAACTAAAAGGTAGTTCGGCAACCTGGTTGCATCAACAATCGTGAGGCCATCACTGCCTTTAGAGAAATACAGATAATTACCGCCTGTACTGACGTGGTCGGCATGCGGCCAATAGGCGACCGCTCGGGGTTGGTACGGATTGGAAACATCGATTACCTGGGTGGTATTGGTTGTCACGTTGTCAGCGATGACAAAGATGACATAGTTACCCAAAACAACCAAGTCAGAGTAACCCTCAATAGTGTACGAACGCAGGGTACTGACCAGTACCGGGTTGGCCGGGTTGCTGACATCTAGAACTTTGAGCGTATCAAAACAACCCAGATACGCATACTGCCCGCTTACTGCCAGACTATTGACATAGCGCCGGATGTCATAGTTATCAACGCCGTCGTAAAACCCACCGACGTAGGTCGGCTTGACAGGGTTGCTGATGTCAAAAATCATCAGCCCACCGTAAGCACAAGAGACATAGGCAAGGTTGCCGACAATCTGCATGTGCTCAGCCGCATCGGCCTGAATATGAGACAAGCGCTTCAAAGTCGACGGCGGGTCAAGCGGCAGAACCAGGTTCCAACCCAGCAAGTCCGCGGCGAAGCCATTGTTGCCCAATAGCACCCCGTCTAAGCTGCCCAGCCAGTAGTGCATGTCAGCCGGATAAACTTGATATTGGGGCTCGGGGTCGCCACCTTTTGCCTGGCTGTAACCCAGAAACTTCACCGCCACCGGGCGGATCTTGATTTCCGGGTAGTCAAACAGCAGATGGCTACGACTATCAAATGTGCCACTCATCGGCCAGCCCGAGAAACTGGACTGAAGCATCTCCCAACCCAGGCTGGCCCCAGCGCTGTCGAGGTACTCGACACCAAGTGACGTGATGTCACTTGAGCTGTTAATGCCAGGGAAAATCTTGGGCAAGGTCACTCGCGGGTCCTGGGGGAAGTTAAACTTCACCGAGAGCAGTTCCGTGCGCGAATCAAAAGTGAAATCCGCCGTTGGACAACCGGCCAAAACCAAAACGCACAGAACCAAACCTAAAAAATGCACCATTGTATTCATCTTTCCAACCTTTCTTTCCGTAATCATTATTTGCCTGAACCAAAGCATCATGCCGACGACAGGTCAACACGATGAATATTGAAATATTAAGGAACACAAACATGCAAGACTACCACAAAAAATATTTTTTGTCAATATTTTCGTATTTTTATATATTTTTATTAAACAAAAAATGATATAATTAGTACAGCCTTTTATTTTGTCATTCTGAGCTCTAGGCTTGGCTTAAGCGCGAAGAATCTCTTTCTGGTCATCCTGAGGTCGCCGCTTAATTAGGTTTGGGACCAAAGGATCCACTAAGTCAAGGAGATTCTTCGTCGGCCTTTGGCCTCCTCAGAATGACACACTATTCTATGTCCAAAATTAAAAAAAAATTTGTTGTCATTGACGGTAATGCCTTAATCCACCGCGCCTGGCACGCTTTACCGCCGACTTTGCGGACCAAAAACGGTGAAATGGTTAATGCCGTTTATGGTTTTACCATGATTCTGCTTAAAGTTTTAAAAGACTTAAAGCCGGATTATTTGGCCGTGACTTTTGATTTGGCCGCTCCGACCTTTCGTCATGAGCAATACAAGGAATATAAAGCTCAGCGGGTTAAACAAGCCGACGAACTTTATATCCAATTTCCGCGGATTAAAGAAATTGTCCGGGCTTTTAATATTGCCATCTTTGAAAAAGAAGGTTTTGAAGCAGATGATGTCATTGCGACTTTGGTCAAGGATAAACAAGTTCAAGATTTACAATCAATTATTGTTACTGGCGATATGGACACTTTGCAGTTGGTTGATAATAATACTGTTGTTTATACTATGCATAAAGGTATTTCTGATTCTTTGACTTACGACGTGGCTCAAGTCAAAGAAAGATTTGATGGTTTAACGCCCGAACAAATGGTTGATTACAAAGCTTTACGCGGCGATCCGTCCGACAACATTCCCGGGGTCAAAGGCATTGGTGAGAAAGGAGCCATTACTTTATTAAAAGAATTTGAAAGCCTAGAAAATCTTTACCAAAATTTAGATTCAAAAAAAATCTCAGAACGCTCCCGGCAGATATTGACTGAACACAAAGAAGACGCTTTCTTTTCCAAAAAACTCAGCCAACTAGTTGACCAAGTGCCGATTGATTTTAAATTAGAAGAAACCAAAGTAAAACATTACGATGTAGCCAAAGTCATTCCCTTGTTTCAAGAATTGGAATTCAAATCTTTAATCAGTAAATTGCCCAAGGAATTGCAAAGCGGTAAAGTCCAAACCCAAGACAGTTTTGATTTTGGCGCCAAACCGGTTTTGGCCAAAGAAAAAGGCGCTGATTATAAATTGATTGAAACTCAGGCGGATTTTAAAGATTTTTTGGATAAATTAAAAAAGCAAAAAATTTTTGCCATTGATACTGAAACTTCGGGGCTAAATACTTTTGAAGATGAACTTTTGGGTATTAGTTTTTGTTGGCAAAAAGCCACGGCTTATTACTTGCCGACCAAACCAAAATGGTTGGAACAAATCAAACCAATTTTAAACGACGAAAAAATTCAAAAAGTCGGACATAATATTAAATTTGATATTGAAACTTTACAAACCGCCGGTTTGAAATTAAACGGGGCAGTTTTTGATACCATGATTGCTTCTTATTTAATTAACCCTGGTTCGCGCCAACATAATTTAGACGGTCTGGCTTTTACCGAGCTGGGTTACCAAATGCAACCAATTACGGATTTAATCGGCAAAGGTAAAAATCAAATTACTTTAAAGGACGTACCGCTGCAAAAAGTTTGTGATTACTCTTGCGAAGACGCGGATTTCACCTGGCGGCTGGTTGAACCTTTAAAGAAGCAGCTGATTGAAAAAAATAACTTGGGTTTATTGGAAAAAATTGAAATGCCCTTAATTGCGGTTTTGGCTGAGGTCGAAAGAAATGGCGTTAAAATTGACAGTGGCTTATTAAAAAAAATGGGCCAAAAAGTAAATACCCGCTTAGCGGAAATTGAAAAAAAGATTTACGAGTTGGCCGGGACTAAATTCAATATTGCTTCACCCTTGCAACTCAAAGAAGTCTTGTTTGAAAAACTTAAAATTTCCACTCAGGGTTTGGGCCGGACCAAAACCGGAATTTCCACGGCTGCCGACGAATTGGAAAAACTGCGCGGCCAGCATAAAATTATTGATTTTATTATGGAATTTCGGGAGTTGGCCAAATTAAAATCAACTTACCTTGATGCTTTGCCAAAACTGGTTGATTTAAACGGCCGGATTCACACTAGTTTTAACCAAACCGTTACGGCCACTGGCCGCTTGTCTTCTTCGGAACCGAATTTACAAAATATTCCGGTTAGAACCGAACTGGGCCAAAAGATTCGTCAGGCTTTTGTGGCGCCCAAAGGTTTTCAAATCCTTTCGGCCGATTACTCCCAAATTGAATTAAGAATTATTGCTTCCCTGGCTAATGATAAAAAAATGATTGAATCATTTAAAAAGGGCGAAGACATTCACACTCGCACCGCTTCGGAAATTAATGATGTACCCTTAGACAAAGTGACCAAAGAGATGCGTTATGCGGCCAAAGCCGTGAACTTCGGCATTATCTACGGCCAAGGCGCTTGGGGCTTGGCTGCCGGCACTGGCATTTCTCGGGCCAAGGCTATGGACTTTATTGATCGTTATTTTGAATTACACCAAGAAATTTATAATTATTTGGAAGAAACCAAAAAACTGGCTCATCAATTAGGTTACGTTGAAACTTTTTTTGGCCGCCGCCGCTATTTACCCGAAATCAATTCAACCATTGCCCCAATTAAAGCGGCGGCCGAACGCATGGCCATTAATCATCCAATCCAAGGCACGGCCGCTGACTTATTAAAACTGGCGATGATTGAAATTCACCGAGAGTTACCCAAAGTTTGCCAACAGGCCAAAATGATTTTACAGGTTCACGATGAATTAGTTTTTGAAGTACCAAAAAAAGATATCACCGCGGTTGCTCAATTGGTTAAAACCAAAATGGAACAAGTTTATAAATTGCGCGCGCCGGTTGATACCAGTATTGAAGTGGGGGATAATTGGGGCGAGCTAAAACCATTGTCATCTCAAGCGAAGTGAGAGATTCCATCATAATTTGATGATTATTAAGGGTATGAGATTTATCCACTCATCCCGACGTAACGTCGGGATTCGGTCGAAATGACAACCCCTCCCGCTTGTCGTTCCGAGAAGGCCGAGAAAGAATTTCTATCAAATTATTTATTTCTAAGTTGATTCTTAGAGCTTAAACTTACTTTACAATTTAAAATCACTTTATCTTATGGCCAATCCAAATTTTGATGAACAAAAAAATACTTCGCTACTGTTTATTGATAACAATTTAGTTGACTTAAGACCGCTGCAAAACTTAGCCCAAGCCAATGGTTTTGTGGCCAAGCCAGATTTTCACATGACCGTTATTGGTTTTAAACCCGGCCGCGACATTGATCAAGTTTTAAAACGATTACCAACCAGTCAGCGGGCTAATATTATTGAACAAATAAAAACCCTTTTGGCTAGCACTGATTGGCAGTTTAATCTTAAGCCCGAGTATTATCAAGTTGCCAAAGATTATTTTTTTCCCAAAACTAATACCAATGAACACCGCGAATCCTACATTCAAATAATGGAATGTGCGGGCTTAAAAACATTTTACGCCAAACTAAACGAACTTTTGGCAACGAATCTTGAACCGCAATTTGCCCATATCACCCTTTATACCAAGGGCAGCGACATGGAAACAAGCAAAGGCGGAATTGCCATAAATTCCCAAAAAGAATTTGAACAGCTCAAACCAAAACCTCTAACACCGGCAACTTAAACACTAATTATTTTTCCAACCCAGGCCCTCTAAAAAGGGTCTTTTTTTATTTGTCATTCTGAGGAGGCCGAAGGCCGACGAAGAATCTCTTTCTTGTCATCCTGAGGTCGCCGCTTGATTAGGTTTGGGACCGAAGGATCCACTAAGCCAAAGAGATTCTTCGCGCTCGCTATATTCGTCTCAGAATGACAAATGAGTAATAAAAATAGGCTAAAATTAGCCTAAAAAATACTCCATAAATCCCCCGGTCTTTGTAAAAAGAATGAATGATTGACAAAATATAGCAAATATGATATTATATGATATTGCTCTTTACAATGCCTAAAATGGCAGATAGTGCCTTTTTGGTTGAAATTCTTAGTATTTTTTACTAAAAAGGCGCTATCTGCTTAGTGCCAATATAACCAAATCGCCTCGCGGATTTAGTCCGTTGGGCAAAAGTTAGAGATATAGGAGCAAAGGAAGCGTATGCGTATGTTTGAAAAAGCAAAGAATCCCCTAGACAAAGAAAAGGGCGAGAAGGTAACAGTCTACATCTCGCCGCGGTGGACATTTGACCGCGTATTGGCGATCTTTGTCCTGTTAGTGATGTTGTGCGAAAAGTGGGGAATAACCCTGGAGCTGGCGGCAGTAAAAAATCTGCTGGCTTTCGTTCGCGTGGAATATGACCGCGCGAAGGAAGAACGGGTTATTGCAATTGAAGCCAACGGTGACGTGGTCATTGGTGTCGGACCAAGGTACTATGCGGCGGCTGGATTTAAATCCGACAGTGAAATGATGGCAATCCGGCTTGGATTACCACCAGATCTCCCTTTGTGGCAGTTGATTGCATTGGTGAACGAGGATAATCATGATAACTACTTGAAAAAGAATCATGAGAGTCCCTCAATCATCGACGCTATTCGTAACTGCCAAAAACGACAGTACGAATTTGATCGCTGGCTGGTTTTGTCGGAAACGCTGTCGGTGTTTCTGGCCTGGTATCAGGCGGCTATTGCGCCCCAGCGCAAGATACATACGGTTTTGGAGGAAACAACACTTGAACGCACCCTAAACCGTTCCCTAAACGGCCGAGAGTGCTCCAAGTTTAGCCAGATGACCGTCCGGCACTACATCAATCTGATGTGGGCAGCGGGCTGGGCCGTGGAAGAAATTCAGGCGCGAGCCAAATTCTGGTTAGACGCACGAGAAACCATCGTGCGGGCTAAAAAGGGCCTCAGGACTGCCTGGCGGAAAGCCTGCGCCGAAGGCCACGTCCAACATTGCGGCCCAGTCGTTGTCCTCCAAAGCGACAACGAAGACTTAGCCCAGGAAGTCCTTGACTTGGGGACACTATACCAAGTCGTGATCGTCCAACCGCTGACCGGCAAAGGCGCTGGCCAGCAAACCGTCATCCTGGGTAAGTCTATCTGGGCTGACTTCACCAAGCTGGCGGCCTACCTGCATGAGCAGGAAGGCGATGCGCTGGATGGCGGCTTGTGGCGGTTTGACACGCGCAGCGGCGGGCACATCTTAGCCAACGGGTCGCAAATGCGGCCTTTGCCCCCCACGAAATTGGGGGTAGCCCACTTGGTCTGGGCGATCAAAAAATTCGCCTACAATCTCAATATGGACCCGGGCGAAGTGGAGTTAGAACCCATATCCGCCCCCATGGAGGAGGAGGAAGAAGACGAATAGGCACTAGGCAATACAGTGTGGGGGAGTCTTAATTAATAGACTCTCCCGCACTATCCCCCCAAATTAGTAAATCAAGTTAAACTGTGAATTAATTAAAGTCAAAATTAACCGCTTAACTTGTTTAACTAAGACCGGTCTTTGTGCTAAAATTAAGTTATGTCACAAGTTACCAAAGTCATTTTTCCCAACAAACCACACCTAGACCCAATAGTTGCCTATTGGGTGCTTTTAAATTATGGCCAAGAAAAATTTGGTGGCATTAAGGAAGCCGGTTTGGCAGTTTGGAAAGCGGCTAAAGCGCCCGAAGCGGAAACTTTAAAAGATTGGCAACGAAACGGCATAATTTCTTTTGACATTGAAGGCGGCACTTTTGACCACCATGGGTCGGACAACTGTACAACCTTTTTGGTGGCCCAAGAGTTGGGTATTGACCAAAATCCTGAAATTCAATCCTTGCTGCGCTATGTTCAAGAAGACGACACCGCCGGATTGCATAACAAGTTTGGCGATTTGGCTGGCATTTTAAAATGTTTTTATAAACGCGGGGATAGCACCGAAGATATTATTAAATTTACCCTTAATGTAATTTCGGCTTTGCAATTCAAAGAAAAACAATGGGAGACCGAACTAAAAGATGAATTCAATTCTAAAGCTAAAATTTTTAGGATTAAACGGCATAAAAACAAAATCAAACTAGCCGTGATTCAGTCTGATAATGTTGATGTGGCCAACTACGCCAAGCAAAAAGAAAAAATTGCCGTGGTAATTCAAAGAAATTCTTTAGGTTACACTTTTATTTTTACCAATGCTTTCTATCGTTTAAATATTAAAGATATCGTGGCAGCTATTCGGCTGCGCGAAATGGAATTAGCCGGCAAAACCAATATCAATCTTTCTTTACTAAGAAAGCCGGGCAAAACCGCCGAAGTTCAACAATGGTTTTTTCATGATGCTTTAAATGCCATGATGAATGGTTCAGCCGCCTTAGCCCAAACCCCGCCAACCAAAATTCCGCTGGAAGAAATTGTTGACATGGTGGTTTTTGGTTTAAGTTCGGATTTCCCCGAACACTGCCCGGGACCAGCTCAATGTCCCAAGCACGGTTGCCAATACTACAAACTGCTTTTCTCCCGCTGTCAAAAATAATAAACTGCCTAATATTTTCCAGGCCAAAAATTAATATAAGCCCTTAAAAAGGTAGCAAAGCTAAGAGGTTAATTTTGATAAAAAAAATTGAACTAGACGTGGGGGATCGGGGGTGGCACTTAGCGCCATTTTTAGTCCGAAAAAAATTCAATCAACGTGATAGCGGATCGCCACCCCAGGGGATCCCGACTTTACGTCGGGATAACTCGCCTTCGGCGAAAAATAACGTTACCATTTTTGCTCCCAGATTGATTACGCCTTTCCCCCAAGGCGTTTTTTTGTTAGAATAACTCTGCTACATCAACTTACCAGCTTAATTTACTTACCTCGCTTACTTCGCTAAAAAAATGATTATCTTTCTTTATGGACCGGATACTTTCCGCTCCAAACAAAAACTAAAAGAGATTAAGGAAAAATTTATCCGTGAAATTGATAAGTCGGCTTTGAATATTGAAATTTTAGACGGCACCAAGCTGGACACAACTGAATTTGAAAGAGCAGTTAATACTTCACCTTTTCTGGCCAAAAAACGCTTAGTGATAATTGAAGATTTGATTTCAAAAAACAAGGGCCAAAAAATTCAAAAAGAAATTTTAGAAACTTTGGATAAAAGCAAGCTAGACGAAACAATTTTGGTTTTTTGGGAAAGCGGTTTGGATAGCAGTAAAGGCAAAAAAAGTAAATCAAAACTAACAACCAAGCGCAGCAATAATTTATTTCACCTCTTACAAAAAGAAAAATATGCCCAGGAATTCAATTTACTAAGCGAATCCGGTGTTTACAGCTGGGCGGCAGCTGAAATTAAAAAAAGAGCTGGCCAAATTCAGCCAACGGCCCTAAAACTTTTGACCGACTTAGTTGGTAACGATTTATGGCAAATGAATTCTGAAATTGATAAGCTCTTAGCTTTTGCTAAAAATAAGAATATAACTTTAAGC
Source organism: Patescibacteria group bacterium (assembly GCA_041649675.1). Taxonomy (GTDB): domain Bacteria; phylum Patescibacteriota; class Patescibacteriia; order Buchananbacterales; family UBA6539; genus JBAYJS01. The sequence goes on from JBAZMQ010000016.1 coordinate 34,500, forward strand.
GACGTTGAAAGCTTGGTTAAAAACAAATTGGATGAAGATATTTTCAAACTGACTGATGCCTTAGGTCAAAAAAACAAACGGCTGGCTTTAAAACTGATTTCTGATCAGCTAAAAAGCGGCACGATGCCAACCGAACTGTTGGCTAAAATCACCTGGCAGTTTAAAAATTTGTTATTA
>JBAZMQ010000017.1:0-27058 GCA_041649675.1 Patescibacteria group bacterium
GGAATTGATCCAAAATTTTCATACATCCATTCGGCTTTAATGGTCAGGACAGCGCCGACAGCCGCAATGAATAAACCCAAAATAATTTTTCCAAGCATATTTTAAGAAAAAATTTTAAATTCTAATACCAAAATTCTAAACAAATTATAATGCCCCAAATCCCAAACAGTTTGAAAATTAGAATTTGTGATTTGTTTAGGATTTATAATTTAATTATTCGAATTTAATTTTGGTGGGCAACATAGGAGTCTAACCTACGACCTCCTTGGTCCGCCTTCGTCCTCACTTCGTTTGGACTGCGGCGGGTGAATGTAAACAAGACCGGTAACCAACTGTTTTTTTAGATGGGTGATGAGGGGATCGAACCCCCGACCTTCTGCGTGTAAAGCAGACGCTCTAACCAGCTGAGCTAATCACCCTGGGTGTGGGGCAGGTAAACCCCTGTAGTTAATTTATCTTAAGTGTCAAAGGGGGAGACTCGCCCGCCAGAGGCGGGTCCGCCTTTGGCGGAAATCTCTCAGTCCTTGGTGCGGACGGAGGGACTCGAACCCTCAAGCCTTGCGGCACATGCACCTCAAGCATGCGCGTATACCAATTCCGCCACGTCCGCTAAGCGCGAATATTTACTCCGCGTTAGGCTGCCAATTTAATTAAATATTTTCAAAAAAGCCGCGGACCCCGCCCTTAAAAAAGAGTGGGGCAGCGACTTTTAAAGTAAGAAGCAATTTATTGTTAATATCCTTTTGAACCTAGGGAGTTATTTTTTTTCAATCTTTTTTTCTTTGATGTGCTTTTTGTAGCCTCTCAGATAATAAAGTTTTGCTTTTCTGACCTGGGCTTGTTTGACCGGTTCAATTTTGATGATGGTTGGTGAATGTAAAGGAAATATTTTTTCTACGCCAATGCCTTCAGAGATTTTTCTGACAGTAATAGTAGCACCAGCCTGATGGCCGTGTTTATGAGCTAAAATCATGCCTTCAAAAACCTGGACTCTTTGTTTTTCACCCTTAGGACCAATTTCGCTAATTTGCTGATGAACGCGAACAGTCATGCCGGGTTTTAATTCAGGGATTGGTTCTTTAGCAATCTTCTTTTTTTCATGAACAGCTTTTTTATCAATTTCTTTTTTAACTTTTGCCATAGGGTTTTTATTGGTAATTTAAAAATTAATACTTAACAACTATAATCTAAAACTAAAAAAAAGTCAAGGGCAGTTTAAAGTCAATTGGAATCAGCTTTTACTTTAATTCTCCTTTGATTATAGTGGTTATTTGTTTGATTGTTTCGTTGACCTGATTTTTTCTATTGTAAGCAATGTAGTCGTATTTTTTAGCCAAGGCTAATTCTTTTTTGGCATTTTTTAACCGTAATTGAAAAATTGCTTCTGGCATTTTTTCTCGCTGTTTAATTCGGCGAGTTAGTTCGGTTAAATTTTCAGCTTTGAGAAAAATCAATACGGTTTTTTGGGGTAACTTTTTTTTGATCTGGAGCGCGCCTTGAACATCAATATTCATTAAAATACTATTTTTAGCCAATCTTTCTAAGATAGTTTTTCGATCGGTGCCATAAAAATTAGAGTGAACTATGGCCCATTCCAAGAAATCGCCAGCCATAATTTTTTCGCGGAATTTTTCTTCACTGACGTGAATAATAGTTTTATCTTCCTTTTTACCCAATCTTTTGTTGCGGGTGGTATAGGTAATGGTAGTTTTTAAAAAAGGCAGTTTTTTTAAAACACCTTTGGCGACACTAGTTTTGCCCACCCCGGAGGGACCAGAAATGATAAATATTTTTGTTGGTTTATTTTTTGTTTGCATCTAAGTAGTTTTGTAATTGGGCAGGTAAAGGTGAAACAAATTCTACCCATTGATTATTTAAATCGTAAAAACCGATTTTAGTGGAATGAAGAAAAATTCTGCCCGGATCAACCACTTTAATTTTTCGCCGCAAAAAATGGAAAAATTTCTTTTTGGGTTTATAGATCACGTCGCCTAAAACCGGATGACCAATGGCATAAAAGTGAGCTCTGATTTGGTGAGTTCGGCCGGTTAAAATGAAAGCAGAAATTAAGGTATAATCTTTTAAGTATTCTAATACTTTATACTGGGTTTTGGCAAATTTATCCTGACCTTGAAATTTTTCATTACCTCGTTTAGGGTGAGCAACAAATTGACCTTCTTTATTGCGACCAATCGGCAAATCAATTTCACCTTCAACTTTATCAATATGACCATAAACCAAGGCCAGGTATTCTTTCTTTACTTTTCTTTTTTTAAACTGCTCTTTCAAATGTTCAAAAGCCAAATTGGTTTTGGCCACAACCATTATACCAGAAACATCTCTGTCTAAGCGGTGAATAATGCCAGCCCGATATTTTTGTTCGCCAACTTTATCAATTTCTGGATACTCTTTTATTAACCAACTGACTAAAGTATCGGTTTCATTTTTTTCAGTTGCATGAACCAGTAGACCAGCGGGTTTATCTAAAATAATGAAGTCGGGGGAATCAAAGATGATTTTAGGTGGTAGGGCGCCGTTCTGATTTCTGTTCTCTGATTTCTGTTCTCTGATTTCTGTTCTCTGTGCTTTGATTTTTTCAATCCGGATTTGGTCGCCGGGTTTTAAAAATTGGTGGACTTTGGCCGGCCTATCATTAACTAAAACTTGACCAGCGGCAATTAATTTTTTAATCTGGGAGCGGGTTTGGTTTTTGACTGTTTGAGCTAAAAAATGGTCCAAACGTTGACCTTGATTTTCCGGTTTGATTGTGATAAGTTGAGGCATAAGGAAGTTTAAAACTTAACGAAGGAGGATACGCACCATGGCACAGACAGTAGTAGGAAGAATAGAAAAATTGTGTTGGTATTTAGTCAAGACTCTGCAGGGCGAGTATCGTTTGGCGCGGGTTACAGAAGTTGGGCAGGGCGAATTCAAATGCTCCTGGATTCCAGTTGTGGTTAACGACGAAGATATCCAATTGCAACCGGGCGCTAGAATTGGCAGCATCAGCTACGATGTAGCCGTTAACTCATCTTGGGTTGAAACCACCTTGGAAGTGCCAGTCGTTGCCATAATTTTGGCTGGTTCGGGCATAGACATGCCAAATTTTCTGCCCCGGCCCGCAAAAACTGCTTAGTAAGGAGCAGTGGGCATTAGCTGGCTTAAAAAGATCTTTGGATTAATGATTGGGTTTTGCTCAATCATTTTTTTATTGCTTTTTTAACCAATAGCAGCCCTTGTTTTTTATCTTTAATTTTTCCCTGAAGCTGGGCTTCGCGAACCAAAGCTAAAAGTTGACCGATTTGTGGGCTGGATTTCAACTTAAATTCTTTAATCAAATCAGTGCCATTAACCAATGACTTTGCCAGCTGAATTTTATTCTTGCTTTTTTTAGCCAGCTTGGCAATTCGTTTTTTCATAAACAAATAATCAGACCAGTTGGGCTTGCCACCAGGGGAAATAGTGGCCGAAATATCGGCATAAATTAACATCATTAAATCTAAACCGGGAAAATTAGGATTAAAAAAATATTTTTCAACGGTTGTCTCTTTCATTGAAATAACCTGGTTATGGACAAACAGCATGTGTTTGGCAATAATGCTTTGGGTTTTATCAATATCTAAACCAGCCGAAGCCAATTTCAGCTGCTCGGCAATTTGGCGAAATTTTTTGGCCGAAACGTTGTCGTGATTATTAAAACGCAACCGATCGGCTTTGACTAAAGTTTCGGGTTTACCGATGTCATGAAAAAGTAATCCCCAAATGACTTCGGCCGAAGGTTTTTGATTTTTAAATTCTTTTTGGAAATTTTTACTTTCCAAATTTTTTATCGCTAAAATTGTGTGTTGCCAGCAATCGCCTTCAGTATGAAAATTTTTAGGTTGGGGACAGCCTTTCATTTTAAGCAAATCTGGCATCAAAGTTTTAATCGCACCGCTTTGATCCAAAAGTTCAAGGGTAAAAATGGGATTTTGAGAAATGGCTTTAAATAACTCTTTAGCAATTACTTCATACGGCACGGTTCTTTTGCCGCCAAGTTCCTGATTCAATTTTTTGATGTTTCTGACTAAAGCCTTCCAGGTTTTAGCTTCAATTTCAAAATGCAATTGGCCGGCTAAGCGGATGACGCGCAGAATTCTAGAATAATCTTCTTGAAACCTAATTTCGGGTTTGCCCACGGCTTTGATTAAGCCTTTTTTCAAATCGCTAAGGCCGTTGAAAGGATCAATGAGATAGCTTGTAGCTTGTAGCTTGTAGCTTGTAGGGACGATTTGAAATGCCATTGCATTGACCGTGAAATCGCGGCGGGATAAATCATCTTCAATTTTTAGCTTGGCATTGCTTTGAATTTTAAAATCACGATAAGCGCCGGTTAAACCAATTGAATGTTCGGTGCGGGGCAGAGCGATATCAATATCTTCGCCGGTCCAACCCTTTGGCCGAAATTTAAAAACGCCAAATTTTTTACCAACCAAGCTAACTTTACCCAAAGCCGCTAAGAAATTTTGTAAATCATTTTTGGCTACACCGCGAACGACAAAATCAAAATCTTTGGTTGGCCGGTTTAAAATTGCATCACGGACCGCGCCGCCAACTAAAAAAATATCAGCTTGGGGGAATTTTTTAGCCAGCTGTTTGATAAATGGTTGAGTTTGCCAGTCCGCCATAGCTTTAGCGGCGGCGGGCCAATTCTTTAGATTTTTTTGCCAATCATTCATGGCTTTATTTTAGCATAAAAAGGGCAATTTAAGAAATTTGAAGTTAAAAAATTTTAGAGTTAAGCACCAAATTTAAAATTACAAATATCAAACAAATTATAAATTTTAAATTACAATAACCAAAATATTTTTAATTTAGGATATTGACTAGATTATTTAAAATCAGTAAGATAAAGCCGTCATTCTGACAGGAGGGATGACATTTTGGCTTACACAGTTACGCAGAAATTGTTAAAAAGAGGAGAAACGTATGAGAGTATTGATAGATACCCTACCGGGTGCATGTGGTGCCAGAGAGCATGTTTTGGCGCTTATGTGCCAAAAAAGTCCGGAAGTATCGGAGGTGTTTGTCACCAGGCCGAATGCCGGCATTACCGTTCTGAGTAAATATCGGTCCGTTGAGAACCTGAACGACACTGGAAAGTTGGTTGATTTTATCCGGAGAGTCGGTATTGAGTTGGTACTGATTGGTCCGGAAAAACCCCTGGTTGACGGAGTGACCGATGACTTGCGCGAGGAAGGCATCAAAGTCTTTGGTCCGACCCGGGCGGCGGCCCAATTGGAAGGCAGCAAGTATTTTGCCAAGTCAATAATGCAGCCAGCCCGTGTCCCTACAGCGCGGTTCAAAACCTTTAATGATCGTGAGTTACGCCGTGCTCTTGAGTACGTCGGGGGTATTCAAAATTGGCAAAACCCGATAGTGGTTAAGGCCGACGGCCTTTGCGGTGGCAAGGGAGTAACAATTGCTCATAACCTTCAGGAAGCCGAAAAGGCCATTAAGGATTGTCTTGAAGCCAAAGTATTTGGCTTGGGCGGGAGCATGATCTTGATTGAGGAATTTTTGCCGGATTATCCCGGTTTAGCTCGGTCTGAGGTCAGCTTTTTTGCCCTGGTTGATCAGCACGGAAATTTCGTTTTATTGCCGACGTCGGCGGATTACAAACCAGTATTTAACGGCGACAAAGGTCCTAATACCGGCGGTATGGGTGCATTTGCGCCGGTACCGTGGGTCAGCAAAGAAATGACACAGCAAGTTCGTGACCTCATTTTTGCGCCGGTTATCCAAAAGATGAAAGAAGAGGGTATGCCATTTTCCGGCTTGTTGTATGCCGGCTTGAAATGGACGCCGAAGGGACCCCAGGTGGTTGAATTCAACGTCCGGCTTGGCGACCCTGAGATCCTCCCGATTTTCATGACGCTGAAAACCGACCTGATTCCGGTTATGCACACCATTGCGAGCGGCGGCAGCATTGCCGGTTTTTCGCCAAATTACAAAACCGGTTTTGGTGTCACGCTGGTTATGACCAGTCAGGGTTATCCCGGCGATTACGAAAAGGGATTGCCAATCACCATTGATGGTCTGCCGCTCACGGATGATTTTTGTCTGGTTCATGCCGGTACGAAGATGGTTGGAGATGTATTACAAACCGATAGCGGCCGGGTATTGGATCCGACGGTATTGGCACCCAGCCTTGAACAAGGCGGGGAGTGGCTGCAGCGAATTGCTGGACATATCAGGTGGGGCAATGGCGTGAGTAATGGTCCGCATTGGCGCACGGACATTGGCGCGAATGTGCCCTTGGTCCTGCCCGAATTTTCCTAGCACTTTATTGAACTATCAAGGTCTGGTTACTGTACTGTAACTGGGCCTTCTTTTTTAACAATTAACATTTAACAATTAACTAGTAACCAGTTTTCCAAGGAGTTAATTGTTAAAGGTTAATTAGGGGCCTTTTATCAGTTTGACTAAAAAAGTTGTTATATATAAGATGAAATAAATGCGTTACCAATCAGGAGGGGTAGCGTTTTTGTTCACTAAAATCTAATGATTTTGTTATAGATGTGTTGAATGGAAAAAATGTAATGAACCAAGGGAGTAGCTGATTATGACAGGAAAATCTTGAGAAAAATCAACTTAAGGCGGTTGTAAGAAAAAGATAATAGAAAGGAGCGAACGATGAAATTGTATGCGGCAGACGGTGTTAACACAAAGGAAGGCGACAGCCTCGGTGCTTTTGCCGGTAGACTTTGTGCCAGTACCTATAGCAATTCCAAGTTTGTCCAGGTTTTTGACATGTCCAGAGGAAATTTTCGCGGTCCGCGGGCTTTTTCGCCGGTCAATTTGCCTGATGGCTGCGTTCTGACGTTGGCGCCTGATGGCGTTGGCACCAAGGTCGTGGTCATTGACGCGTCTGGTGGTCATCGTAAAGCCGGTTGTGATCTGGCAGCAATGACGGCCATGGATATTACCCGTTGGGGCGGTATGGCACTGGTATTTACCAACGTGCTGGACACCTTAACGATCGGCAAAGAAGGTGAATTAACCAACAAGGCGGCCCGCGAGCTACTCACCGGTTTTGCCGAAGCGGCAAACAGTCTTAATATGGTGTTGCTTAATGGCGAAACCGCGGAGCTTCCGGACTGTGTCAGCTCACCAAATCCAGATGCGACGATTGCATTCAATTGGGCCGGAGTTGCCGCGGGTCTGTTCCATCCGGACAAGATGATCCTTGGTGATACGCTGGCACCGGGTCAAAGTATTATGGCCTTGAAGGATTCCTTCCGGTCCAACGGTCATAGTTCGGCGCGCAAGGCGCTGGCCATGCATTTTGGGCCGGAGTGGTACAAGGACCCTGGAGCCCAAAAGACCATAAAGGAAGTGGCTGAGCCATCAATGTTGTATGACCCATTTCTGAATTCCGTCCACGGTTGGTTGAATCCGGACTTTCGTCCGATAATCCCGATGCACCTGATTGTCCACAATTCCGGCGGCGCCATTGAAGACAAGTTCGCCGGCGACATATTGTTTCCGCTTGGGTTCTCAGCGGAGCTGGATGATCTGTTTGATCCGCCACAGGCGATGAAAGATATCGTTTTCTGGCGGGGGATGACCGATTTGGACTGGTTGGGCACCTTCAACGGTGGCCAGGGTGCGCTGGTTGTTATCGATTCCGAGAACGAAGGTTGGTTCATCGAGTTGGCGGCTAGCTTTGGCGTCGTGGCCAAACGTTGCGGCCGCATCCTGAAAACACCAGTGGGCGAGGAACCGGTAGTCAAGGTTACGTCCAAGTTCACCGGCAACATCGTACCGTTGCGGCCCAAACCCAAGCAGCAAGTTGCTTAACGGAGGAATTCGCCATGCAATTGAAAGAAATCAATGGTGCCTTGTTTGTGTCAGGCAGCGGTACTGATGCTGACTCGGTTATGGCTGCGTTCATTGATGGTCGGTTGCCACCGCAATTAAAGAAGCTTTGGTTGATATCAACCAAGCCCGGTGCCGGCGGTCTGGACAAAGCCGACAAACGTGGGATTGAACATTTGGTTATCGCCCGCGAAGGCAAAAGAGATGACGAGGCTATGCAACAAGAGTTTGAGCAGGCAGTCACCACTTGGGTTCTGCAACACAATATTCACGTCATCTTTCTGCTGGGTTGTATTCACAAGATTCCGATGATTCCCGGTGTGGTCATTTACAACATCCATCCCGCCCTGCCTTTTGAGCACGGCGGCAATGGGATGTACGGACTTGATGTGCACTTGCACGTTCTGGGGTCGATCGTGGACTTGATCCAGCGGGGCCGCAAACGCCTTGGTGACGCATTTGTTACGGTGCCGACCGTCCATCTTGCCATTCGGGAGTATGACAGCGGCGAAGCGTTACTTCAGGAGGAAGTACCGGTTCCTTCCGAGATTATCGAGCAGGCTATGTCAGGCGCCAACATGCTGCGCAAGGGCATTAGGACTGCAGTAAAGTCCAAAGGAGCTGACGGCATGAATCTGATCATTAATGGCCAGACCGCTTTAAACGAGGCAGCTTCGGCGCTTCAACAAGTTGTTCTGCCCGTCGAGCACGAGATTCTGCCCAAAGCCTTTACTTTGGCTTGCGAGCGTTTGTTGGTCAACGCCAACTGATTTGTACCCTGTATTTCTTACCGCGTTTTTTGGTCCCAAAGACTGGAATTCGCGGTCTTTTTTTTAACAATTTATTGAGTTGACTAATACTTATAAATTTAGTAAATTAAACGCAGCAAACGTTGTCTAATTGGTATGGAGGGACAGCGTTTTTTGTACATATTTTTGGTTCATTACAACCCGTGATATCGTTCGTCCAACAGGAGGACGGATGTTGTTGCATATGTTTGTGAGAAGAGATAGGAAACTGTCTAGGAATAGATTGGAAAAAAAGGAGATTGAGCCCATGGCAACCACGAAACTGACAAGAGAGCGCAAGAGTCATCTGAAGACTATTATGTTGGAGTTCTTCCGACAGGAACCGGACGGCCACGAATCGCATTTTTTGGCCGAAGTGAGGGCCTGGCGGGACACGGACAAGCAGTTGGAAACCTACAGCCGTGATCTGGTACCGTTCTTTCGGTATCTGCCCACGCACGTGGTGACGCCGAAGCCGACTTTGCGCGGCCCACGGGTTATCATAGTGGGGACTATGTTGTCTCGAGAAACCCCGGGCAGCTCGGTTAAAGCCCAGATACTCGAGGATTGCGGCATCCGCGGCGTTCTGCGTCTAGAAGAATTCCGGCGAATCCGGATACCGGATGGTGTGAATCGCCGGGAGTTTATCGAAGAAGTTTGCGATCCAGTGACGGAACAGGTGTATCGTCAAATACCCCAAACTTTTTTCCTGCCCGAAGATGTGCCGCCCGTGGTTTGGATTCCGCTGTTGTCCCAGGGTGTCAAAGCCCTACACGATTTCTCGGAAGAGAATAATCTGGACTTCGACGAATCCCAACTTCAGTACATTGCTCAGATCTACCGGGCGATTGGCAAGGATCCCAGCGACGTGGCGATGTTCATGCTGGCCCAGATTTGGTCGGACCATTGCTGCCACAAGGTCTTTAACGCCAGGTTGATTATCGATGGCGTTGAAAAACCCTACACGCTTTTCGATTTGGTGCGGGCGCCGTACGAAGCAGTTAAGGGCATCGATAAGGATGTTATGATTGCCTTCCATGACAATGCCAGTGCCGTGCGTGGCTACAAGGTTCCGATTCTGATTGCCGAAAAACCGGGTTATCCGTCACGGATGATTGTCGTTTATGTCCATCTGGACGGAACCATAAGTGCGGAAACGCATAACTACCCAACGTTTCAATCGCCGTTTCCCGGCCGCGCGACCGAAATCGGTGGCCAAATCCGCGACACGATCGGTTGTGGGCGCGGTTCCGAAATTAATTTTGGTGGTAACGGTACGATGCTGGGCAGTTTGCGTTTTCCCAATGGCTATCGCGTACCCGGACATTATGTTCCCGGACGGGAATACCTTTATCCCGACGACAAGGCTACGGCAATCAAGATTTTCGTTGATGGCTTACGGGGCTGGCACAGCTACGCGAATTGCTTTGGCGTCAGTGACAAGCTCGGCTTCTTCTATGCCGGCGCCATGTGGCGGCCGCGCCGCGATGCCAAAGGCAAGATCTGGTTTGAGCGAATCGAATCAATCAAACCGTTTGTCTATGGTATCGGCATTGGCATCATGCGGCGTGAGCATATCAAGAAGGCCGAGGTTAAGCCTGGCTACGCGGTGGTACGCATTGGCAACAATGCCCGCCTCATCGGCTGGATGGGTGGCTCTGGTGCAAGTACCATCGGCGGCACGCACGGCAAGAAGTTCGATCTGAACGCCGTTCAGCGCGGTACGCCGTTTCTTGAGCGGCTTTTCTACGAAGTGATCCGGGTTTGCAATAGCATGGGCATCAAGACGCCCATCCTGAGTGAAAGCGATTCCGGTGCCGGCGGCTTAGCCAGCATGCTGTTTGATCTGATCGGCAAGCTCGGCGGCACGATCTACTTAGGTAGAGTCAAGCGCGGCGACCGGGGAATGTCGGATGCCAAGGTTTTTGTCTGCGAATGGCAGGAGAGCCAAGGTCTGATCATTTCCAAAGCCGCTTTGGCGATCTTCAAGAGAGTCTGCGAGCGCGAGGGCTGCCCGGTTGAAGTCCTTGGTGAAATTACCGGGGACGGCAAGTTCACGGTTTATAGCGAAAGCGGACCCAAAGAAGTGGTCAAGAAAGCCGCTGCGCCGCTAATGGCCCTAGACGTGGCTGATGCTGCCAAACACATGCCGCGGATTACCATCGAGGACAACACACCGCAAGACGTTAGGTTGCCCCTGGTAATTCCCAGAGAGCTGACAATTGCCGATCTGTGGTATCTCGTATCCAAACGCGTCGAAGTTGGCAGTAAGCGCTGTGTCATCCGAACTGTAGACGGTAGCATTGGCGGACGAACGGTCCTTAATCAGTACTGCGGGCCGTGGAGTACACCAGTGAACGACTGTGCGATGGAAACCTTCGGCTACCGCACTCTGCGCGGTCAGGCCGCAGCACTTGGTGTTTCGCCATTCAAGACGATTCTGGATCCGGCCGCGGGTGCCCGCATGGCCTTTGCCGAGATGATAACCAACCTCATGAATATCTTGATCAACGGCGCGAATCCCGAGAAGGCTATGCGCAAGATTAAGACCATCCTGAACTGGGGTTGGGCCGCTAACCTCAATCCGCATGACGGCGAAATCGCCCGAATGGTCGCGGCTGCCGAAGCGATTCGAGATCTGCTGATCGGATACGGTAGTTTGGTCTTCGGCGGCAAGGATTCCGGTTCGCTGGCGATCAAACTCATGGAAGCAATCCAAAGGATTGTCAAATCAATGCCGACTATCGTCTTTGGCGGATTGGTCACGATTCCGGATGTCAGCTACCATGTAACACCGGACCTGAAATTACCAGGCGAAAGTTGTCTGGTTCTTCTGGACATCGCGAATGGCCGGAGACGGTTGGGTGGTTCTTCGTTGGCCGCTTGTTTTGATGGTCAGTTGGGCAAAGAGTGTCCTGATCTTGATGAGCCAGCATTGCTGCACCAAGCATTTACGGCCATGCAGCTACTACTGGCCAATCAGTTGGTTCTTTCTAGCCATGACGTCAGCGACGGTGGTTTGCTCACAACGGCAATTGAGATGGCAATGGCTGGCGGTTGCGGTTTAAACCTTTCGTTCGATGGTCCGGCAACGGCGCGGCAACAATGTTTTGCTGAAGAAGTAGGCAATGTCGTCGAGATTCACGAGAAGAAGTTACGGCCGGTTGAAAAAGTTCTCAAGGACCATGGCGTTCCCTACCAGATAATCGGTGCGACGGTCAAAGAGCAGGGGGTTAGAGTTGGTTGCCGTGGTCGCCAGGTGATGTTTGAGGATCTTTGGAACCTGCGTCGTTCCTGGGAGAAGACTGGTTTTGAGCTTTCCAAGCTCTTGATTTGTCCTGACTGGGCAAAGCGTGAGTGGCGCAATACTAAACACCGGCAGTTCCCGATCCACCGGCTGACCTTTGAGCCGCAAAACACGCCGCGGTCCGTCCTGCGGTCCGCTCATAAGCATCCGCTGATGGTTTTACGGCCAAAAGGGGCGAACTGCCAGGATGAAATGCAGGAAGCCTGTCATCAGGGTGGCTTCGACGTCGTCGATGTCCATTTCAATGACCTGCCTCACATGACGATTGCCGACCTTAAGCCGTTTCGAACCATGGTTATTCCTGGTGGGTTTGCCGATGGTGATGAGTTTGGTGCCGCCGTTGGCATGATAATGCGCATTAAGCGCAATGCCCACTTACGTAAGCTGTTTAATTATTTCCTCAAACAGCAAGATAAGCTAGTCCTGGGTATCTGCTTGGGAGCGGAGTTTGGTGTGCGTTACGGCATGGCACCTTTACCGGATTTGCCCGAAGAACAGCGTCCGTTGTTTACGCGAATCAAGTCTGGTACCTTTAATCATCAGTGGATCCGTTTGCTCGTGAAAGACAGTCCGGCCGTCATGCTTAGAGGCATGGCTGGCTCGATCCTTCCGGCTTATGTCGCGAATGGTGAAGGGTACTTCAACTGCGAACATTCGCCCGAGATACTCGAGCGGATTTTCGCCGAACACCTGGCACCATTGCTTTACGTCGATGATCGGGGTCATCCCTCAGTTGCTCCGCCTTATAGCCCCAGTGGTTCCAAGGTTGGGGCGGTCTGTGATCCTACGGGACGGCACTTGTTTATCATGGCGCACGTGATTGACCGGTTTTTCCGGATGATTCAGGCAGAGTATATTCCGTCCGAGTTCCAACATCTGCTTGTGTCGCCGTGGTTCCAGATGATGCATAATGCCCGGATTTGGTGCGACCAGAATCGACGGAGCTAACGTTCCTTTGTTTAACTTAACCCGCGAGTTTTCTTTCGAAAGCCCGCGGTCTTTTTTTATATGCTAAGTTTATATTGTTAGCCCAAATTTAACTCTTTTGGTCAGCAATAAAGTTCCGATAAACAAGGGTATAAACGCTAAAAATTGCCAGATGGTTGGAGTGTTTCTTAATATTAGCCAGGCAAAGAAAATGGTCAGTAAAGGAGAAATACTAGAAAGAGCATTAGCCTTAGCTACCGGGATACGATGAATTCCTTCAAGCCAAAATACTTTTGACAGCCCGAAAAGAAAGAAACCATTTATAATCAGAAAAACTAGAGAGACTCTAAAGTCATCAATTGATGGTAAATGAGGATTTAATAATAACGCCAGGAGAAAAATAAGAGGGGCAACGATAATGCTTCTGATAAACATAATAGTTTCACTGCTGACTTTTGTCCTCGCTCTTCGTTGAAAAAAATTTCCAAAGGGAGCGACTATAGTTGCTGCCAAAACCAGCAAATCCCCGAGATTAAGCTTTATTTCTCCGGGGAATAAAACAATAACCGCACCTAAAACCATCAAAATCGCGCCTAAAATATTTTCGATAGATAAATATTCTTTTTTCCAGATGTTAAAAAATAAAAAAGAAAAAAACACTTCCGCTAAAGAGATAATGCTAGCATTTCCGGCCGTGGTATATTTAAGGCCGGTAAAGATTAAAAAATAATATAAAATCCCGATAAACAATGTTGCTAAAATTATATCGCCCAGAACCGATAAGTCTTTTATTTCTTGCCACTTATTTTTACCGGCTAAAAAAATAGCAAAAAACAAAGCAGCAAATAAGGTGCTACCGGCCAATGAAATTAGCGGTGAAAGTTTTGAGTAGGAAAGAATGGTAATAATTGGAAAGAAACTCCAAAGGGTTGCCTCGGCAAATATAAATAGTTCTCCTTGTTGATCTTTAGAGAGTGCCATAAAATTTTAATTCATTATACCAAAAAATCGCCTGCTCGGCGATTTTTTAGATGGTGGGCGTACGTGGACTCCCGCCCGACACGCAAGACGAGCTTGCGAGTCGTTGCGGGCGGGCGAACCACGGACCTTTACGATGTCAACCCCGCACCTTTCGCCGTTGTGAGAATGAATAGGTAATAAAAAGAAGCATTGGTGGGCGTACGTGGACTCGAACCACGGACCTTTACGATGTCAACGTAACGCTCTAACCAACTGAGCTATACGCCCATACGCCCACCAATGCTTCTTTAGTTTGATGATATATCTATTAAGTTCAAGAAAGGTGCGGGACAGGCGTAACGCTCCCTGTCCCGCATCAAGCCGCTCATCTTATCTTTGTCTCCGTAATAAGTAAGCCGTAGGCGACTTTGCGCCAGTTTAATCTCGATTTGATTAAACTGAATCGCGGGCTTTGATGCGGGGTAACCAGCTGAGCTATACACCCCTCACTTGAAAAGGATTAATGAATTACTGATCCTTTTCTTTAAATGATTGTAACTACCGGAAAATCTTTTAATTTGTTTTTCCCGGGTCTTTGCATCTGACATTGATGCATAAGCTTCATAATAGATTAAATCAAAATTTACTCTTGATTTTGTTGATTTAACCCCACCTTTGTTATGGCTTTCAAGCCTCTTTTTTAAATCACTTGAATAACCGATATATAACTTATTATCCTTTCTACTTTTGATAACATAAACGTAGAACATATCCTTTTTAAGTGAGGGGCTATACGCCCTTAATAACCATTAACTGTTAACAATCAACAGTTAAATTATTTTATAGTTTTATTCTTTAATCGTCAATAGTTAGTTGTTAAAAGTTAACTCCTTAACTCTAAATTTAGGTGCGCGTGCCTGGACTTGTTCCGACGTAAAGTCGGAATCCCGATTTCACATCGGGAAACCAGGGACATCCACCTTAACTCTAAATTTAGGTGCGCGTGCCTGGACTTGAACCAGGGACATCCACCTTATAAGGGTGGCGCTCTAACCAACTGAGCTACACGCGCGCACCTAAATTTAGAGGGCCGAAGGCTTAAGGGTGGCGCTCCTCGCGGGACTGAATGATTTTTAAGTATAACTCAGTCGTTTTTGGCGGGTAACCTCCGCCAAAGGCGGATGCGCCTCTGGCGCAAACTGAGCTACACGCGCTTGCAAAAACTCAAAACTCAAAGTTTAAAATTCAAATTTTTTGGGTTTTGGTTTTTAACTTTTGGCTTTATATATTATACCAGGCCTACTATTTTTGACCAAGCTTTTCTTTTATTTTACCTATTATCTCTTGTTCAGCTTCAAGCAGGGTTTTTTCGGTTAAACAAAATTCGGCCAGATTTTTTGAGCCACTTGGGTTAAAAGCCGAAGCCAGGTACAGAGCGTTTTGATTTTTTAAAGTATTAAGCAAGGCGCAGTTTTTACCGCCTGATTGGTAGATTAAGACTACGGTTTCAATCCCGGGAATAAAAGAAATTAATTCTTCAATTACGTCGGGCAAATCTTTTGGATCAGCGCCGGCTTCCAGAAAATCATGATCAGTTAGGAGTGACCAAACTAGTTTATTGCTATCCCAACTTTTTAATCGAGCCAAAACCCGGCCCCAAAGATTTAAAGTGGCCAAGCTGCGGCTGCGGTATAAACTTTTGACAATCGTATCGCGATCAGCCTCGGCTGATAAAAGACTGGAAGCGATTTCTAAAGTTTTAGGCGTAACGTTTGAGGTTTTAAAACTTCTAGTTTTAGAAATTAAGCCAGCCAGTAAGCAGGTGGCAACATCTTTATCAATTAAATTTTTGTCTAAAGTAATAATTAAGTTAAACAAAATTTCGGCCGTGGCAACTGCGTTCATATTGGTTAAGTTGATTTGGCCGAAATGTTCGTTTTCTGGGTTGGCGTCGATGTTGACGATGGTAGTGTTGTAGAAGAATTCAGTAAAGTTTTGATAGATTTTACCCAAGGAGTTAAAGTCTGGGGTATCCAAGGTAAAAATCAGGTCATATTTATAGTCAGAACTTTCGGCCTCAATATTATCTTTGGAGAAACTGCCGGCCTTGGGGGTAATAAAAATTTTTAATTTGTCACCTTCAAGGTTATAACTAAATTCTTCAATTTTATCGTTGCTAGTATCAACACTGATGATGAATTTTTGAAGATTGGAAACTTTGGGGACAATCGCATCAATATTTGGTAAAAATTTTAAATTTTTAGGCAAAATAAAATCATCACAAGCAATATCAACTAGCTTATTTTGTTTTTTCAAAACTAAATAGAGCGCCAGGCCACAAGCCACGGCGTCTATTGAAAAATCTTTTTTAAAAGTAATTAAGATATGATGACTATCCTTAATTACCTCCTGAATTTGTTCGATTTCGCTTAAAGCCATAGAAAGCTGAAAATTTAAAACCAAAACCTCAAAGCCAGTTGTTTTTTGGATTTTATTTTTGGTTTTGAAGTCTATTATTATACCTTAAAAAATGTAAAATTGAAAGACTAAAACCCAAAGTAACAATTCAGAACCAAAGATTTTTGGGTTTCGGCTTTTGGTTTTTTAGGTTTTTAAGGAATCTGTCATTTTAAAGGTTAAGTTGATTTGTGTCAAGAGAAGGTGGCAAATATCTTGCCAAAACCCTGAAAATTAGCTAAAATGAGGGTATTAACTAACTTTAATTCTAAGTCCCGCTAAAGGCGGGGTAAATGATTTCTAACCAAAAAAATGAATAAACCAGAAATCCCAAAAACTTATGAGGCTAGCAAGGTAGAAGATTCTATTTATAAACAATGGCAAGAATCTGGTTTTTTTAATCCCGATAACCTGCCCAAAAACCCCAAGATTCCTTTTACTATTTCTTTACCGCCGCCCAATGCGACCGGAGTTTTGCATTTGGGTCATGCGGTGATGTTGGCAATTCAGGATTTGGTGATTAGGTTTGAAAGAATGAATGGCAAAAAAGCCTTGTGGCTGCCCGGTACGGATCACGCCTCAATTGCGACCACAACTAAAGTGGAAAAGTTAATTAAAAAA
The DNA here is from genome assembly GCA_041649675.1 of Patescibacteria group bacterium. Taxonomy (GTDB): domain Bacteria; phylum Patescibacteriota; class Patescibacteriia; order Buchananbacterales; family UBA6539; genus JBAYJS01. The sequence continues at coordinate 16,921 of JBAZMQ010000017.1, forward strand.
AAGGAAGGTAAAACTCGGCACGATTTAGGCCGGGAGGAATTTATTAAACGAGTTAAAGAATATATTGAACAATCGCGCGATACAATTCGTTCCCAAATGAAAAAAATGGGTGCCAGTTGCGATTGGAGCCGGGAGCGCTATACTCTAGACGACGGTTTAACTATTGCCGTTAATCAAGCCTTTGCAGAAATGTACAACGACGGTTTAATTTATCGCGGCACCAGGATTGTTAATTGGTGTCCCAGCTGCGCTTCCACTTTAGCCGATGATGAGGTTGAGTATAAACAACAAAAAGGAAGATTTTATTATATCAAATATGGTCCGTTTGTGGTGGCAACGACTCGGCCGGAAACCAAGATTGGTGATACGGCCGTAGCGGTTAATCCAACTGATGAGCGTTACAAAAAATACATTGGCCAAGAATTAGATATTAATTTAGGCAAGGTTAATGTCCATATTAAAGTAATTGGCGATGAGTCAGTTGATCCAAAACTTGGCACCGGGGCAATTGGCGTAACACCGGCCCATAGCATTATTGATTATGAAATGGCGCAAAAAAATAATTTGCCGATAATCCAGGTTATTAGCGAGGACGGTAAAATGACTGACTTAGCTGGTCCTTATGCTGGGTTGCCGGTATCCGAATGCCGCCAGCGATTTGTGGCTGATTTAGAGCAAGCCGGGTTAATTGAGAAAATTGAAGACGTTGATAATAATTTATCTATCTGCTATCGCTGCAGTCACGCAATTGAACCGTTAATTTCCAAACAGTGGTTTATTAATGTTAATAAGCCAGTAGCTAAATTTGGTAATAAGACAATTAGAGAACGCGCGCTGGAAGTGGTTAAAAACGGTGAGATTCAAATTATTCCTCAGCGGTTTGAAAAAACTTATTATCATTGGTTGGAAAATTTACGCGACTGGTGTATTTCGCGTCAGCTTTGGTTTGGTCACCGAATTCCGGTTTGGTATAAGTCGGTCAACCGTCAACCGTCAACCGTCAACCGAAAAACCATAGGATTTGCCGAAAATGTAGTGTCGCAAGTTTTGGCTGGTAAGACTAAGACTTATCGGCTACGGAATCATAAATTAAAAATCGGTGACGTTTTGGATTTTGAAAACAGCCAGACTGGCAATGTTTTTGGCCAAGGAAAAATTACCGATATTTTAGAAACTACGGTTGGAGAAATTCCGCTTGATGACTTGGCTCATGGCGAAACTTATAAGAAGCGCCAAGATTTAATCGCGGCTTTCAAACGTCATTATTCGCAAATTGAAATAGATGAAAAAACTAAGGCTTTTATCTATACTTATGAATTTAAGCCTTTACAGAAAACAGAAAACAGAGAACAGAAAACAGAGAACGAGATTTATGTTGGTCAAACGCCACCAAAAGGGGAGGGCTGGATTCAGGACCCTGATACTTTGGATACTTGGTTTTCTTCCGGACTTTGGACATTTTCCACTTTGGGCTGGCCCCAAAAAACCAAGGATCTCAAAATTTTTCATCCTACCAGTTTAATGGAAACCGGTTATGATATTTTATTTTTTTGGGTGGCCAGAATGATTATCATGTCTACGTATCTTGTTGAGCAAGTACCTTTTAAACAAGTTTATCTGCATGGCATGGTCCGAGACGAAAAGGGTAGAAAAATGAGCAAATCATTAGACAACAGTATTGATCCTTTGGATACAATTAGTAAATATGGCGCTGATGCCACTCGTTTGAGTTTGGTAATTGGAACAACGCCGGGCAACGATTTGGTTTTGTCCGAAGCCAAAATTGCCGGCTACCGAAATTTTGTTAACAAGCTTTGGAATATTGCCCGCTACATATTGATGAATGTTTCCGAAGTTAAAATAATTAAAAAAGCGCCTAAACCAAAAACCCTGGCGGACCAATGGATTTTGAGCGAATTGAATTCCTTGATTGAATTTTGCACTCAGAATTTGGAAGTTTATAATTTTTCTTTGGTGGGTGAAAAAATTTATGAGTTTACTTGGTCAAAATTAGCTGATTGGTATTTGGAAGTTTCCAAGGTAGAAGGGCAAAAGGAAGAAATTTTGCTTTATGTTTTACAAACCTTACTAAAACTTTGGCATCCATTTACACCGTTTGTGACCGAAGAAATTGGCAAGTTGGCTGGATTTGAAAGTTTATTGATTGTTGAACCTTGGCCCAAGGCTGAAGCCAAATTGGACAAAAAAGCGGTTAAAGAGTTTGAATTAATTAAAGAAATAATTTCGGCCATTAGAAATTTGCGGGCGGAAAGTAAAATTCCACCAGCCAAAAAAATTAATGCCGTTATTATATCGGTCAAACAGGCCAAGTTAGTTAGCTCGCAAATTGCAGTAATTAAAAGTTTAGCCCGGCTGGAAGAATTGGAAGTTTTGGTTAAAGCCAAAAAAGTAAGCCAGGCGCTTTCGGCGATTGTTTCAACCGTTGAGATTTATTTACCAATTTCTGGTATGATAGATATAGAAAAAGAAGTTCCGCGCCTGCAACAAGAAGCGGCCAGACTGGCTGAATTTATTATTCATCTGGAACAAAAATTAACCAATGAAACTTTTATCACTCGGGCGCCAAAAGATATTGTCGCTGCCGAGAAGGAAAAATTGGCAGTCAGCAAAGAAAATTTGGAAAAAATTAATCAGCAATTAAAAACTCTAAAATAATATGTCTGACAAAAATCAAAAAATCAAGGAACTTTTGGAACGGGGAGTGGAAAATATTTATCCTAATAAAGAAGCATTGGAAAAAGCCTTGCTATCCGGTAAAAAATTAAAAATTTATAATGGCATTGACCCGACCGGCAAGCTTCAGATTGGTCATGGCGTGGTATTTTTAAAACTTAGGCAGCTTCAAGATTTGGGCCATGAAATTATTGTTTTAATTGGCGATTTTACCGCCCAAATCGGCGATCCGACCGGCAAGAGCAATGCTCGGAAACCCTTGACCCACAAGCAGGTGATGCAGAACGCTAAAGATTATAAAAAGCAGATTGGAAAAATTTTGGATCTGACTAAAGCCAATGTACGCTTTGTTCATAATCAGGATTGGACCAATAAGTTAAAACCAGTTGACATGCTAGCCTTGGCTTCTCGTTTTACGGTGGCGCGACTACTGGAGAGGGATATGTTTCAGGAAAGGATTAAAGCCGGGTTAGATATTGCCGTTCATGAATTCTTATATCCGATTTTTCAGGCTTACGATGCCGTAACTATGGATGTTGACATGCAGATTGGCGGCAGCGATCAGACTTTTAACATGTTGGCCGGCCGGACTTTAATGAGAAAAATGAAAGATAAGGAAAAATTTGTTTTAACTTTGAAATTGCTAGAGGATCCAAGCGGTAAAAAAATGGGTAAGACTGAAGGTAATGCCATTTTTTTGGACATGCCGCCAAAGGAAATGTACGGCAAAATTATGAGCTGGAGTGATGGCATGATTGTACCAGCCTTTGAGTCAGCCACTAATGTGTCGCTTACAGAATTGGTGCAAATCAAAAAGGATTTTGCTAATGGTAAAAATCCAAAAATTTTAAAAATGCTTTTGGCTTATAAAATTGTTGAGATGTATCATGGTAAGTTAGCAGCAATTTCAGCTGAAGAAAATTTTAAGCAGGTTTTTGAAGAAAAATTAAATCCCGACGATATTCCAACTTTTAAAATTAAAGAAAGAAATATTGTGGACGTTTTAGTGGCCACTAAGCTAGCCGCCTCTAAATCCGAAGCGAAAAGATTAATTGCTCAAGGTGGAATTAAAGTTGACACCAAAGAAGTAAAAGATGAGAATTTTGTTATTGAAAAAATTGATGCTGACGGTGTGGTAATTCAAAAGGGTAAGCGATATTTTGCCAAGGTAGTGGGTTAGGTTCTAGGCACCTAGGCACTAGGCTCCAGGGCAATACAAATTAACATAGCGCTAAACATATGAAAACTATCCTAATCATTGAAGACGAAAAAGCTTTAATTAAAAATTTAGAGCTAGCTTTGGCTAAAGATTTTAAGATTTTAAGTGCTACAACTGGTGATGAAGGATTAAAAAAAGCCAAAAAAGAAAAACCAGATTTAGTTTTACTTGATATAATGCTGCCCGATACTAACGGTTTTGAAATTTTAAAAGATTTAAAAAAAGAAAAAAGCACTGAAGCCATCCCAGTTATTATTTTAACTAATTTAGGTGATGCCCAGACGGTGAGCAATATTTTGGCCGCGGGTGGTAAGGAATATTTAGTTAAAGCCGATTGGAGTATTGATGAAATTGCAGAAAAAATCAAAACAACTCTAAACTAAAATTTGTATTTTGTATAAAAAAGGCAGGGGGTAAGCCTGCCTTTTTTTGTTGCCTGAAAGCGACCTTTCGGTTATGGCAACATTACGATTAATTCTGTTTTCCAAGGGATTTTTGTCGACTCAACTTGACCTCTAAGACACGTTGTTAGTGGTTCTTAGGCCAGTAATCTTGCCGAGTTTTACCCCCTGCACTTATGTAGACGATTAAGTTATTTTTTTGTTACACAATTTTTTGTAAGTGGCAAAAAGTTTGTCAAAAGCCTTAGACCAGGTATGTTGTTTGGCATTTTCCAAGGCATTTTTAGCCATAAAATTTCTGGTTTTTTCATCTTGGCTTAATAAATCAATTGTCCGGCCAAATTCTTTGGTTTTTGGTTTGACAATTAGGCCATTAATTCCATTTTTAACCAATTCTTGCGGTCCGCCAACGTTAGTAACAATCGTTGGCAACCCCGAAGCCTGGGCTTCCAAAACCACATTACCAAAAGTGTCAGTAATTGAGGGAAAAACAAAAAAATCAGCGTTGGCATAGGTGGTACTTAAGTTTTTACCCTGCAAATAACCAAAAAATTTAGCTTTGGGCAGCTGTGATTTTAGGCCTTTTTTGTAGGGCCCATCGCCAACCAACCAAAGTTTTACCTCTTTTTTTTCTTTAAAGACTTTGACTAATAAGTCAAGATTTTTTTCAATTGAAAGTCGGCCAACATAGAGGGCAACGGGTATTTTGTTTTTTGTTTTTGAATTTTTGTATCGGGGGTTGAATTTTTCAGTATCAACACCATGGGGAAAAATATCAATTGGTCGGTTTAAAATTTTTAGGTGGTTTTTAACTTCTAGGCTTGGAGCTAAAACTAAATCCATTTTGGCATAAAACCATTTTAAGAATTGCCACATTGTGGCTTGGGAAAACCCAGCGACTTGATTTTTTAAGGCGGCAGGAAATTTTTCCAAGTTTTTGTGAGTCCAGCTCGCTGCATATTCGGCTATCATCGTATGAAAAATTCCGACTTTTGGTTTTGGGTTATTAAGCAAAATAAAACGGGCGGCAATGCCTAGCGAAGCTGGAGTGGCAAAATGAAAAAGATCATAGTTTGTTTTTAATAATTCTTCTTTAAAACCTTGGGGAATAATTTTAATATCAAACGGCGGTAGGTCATAATAATATTTGACCGGCCAGGAAGTAGGGAATTGATAAATAGTGACTGTTTTATTTTTTTGCTTAGCCTTTTTTTTGCCAATAGTAAAAATGTCCAGCTGGATTTTTTTGTTCCGGCAATATTTAGCCATTTCTTGATAAGTTCGGCAAACGCCGTTGGTGGAAAAATAAGTATCAGTGATTATAGCGACTCGCATTAAATCTTTTTGGAATTATTTTTTATTTTATAATATTCTTGCCAAATTAAGAAAACGACAAAGAGGTCAAAAATTGTTAGTAATATTAAACCGATGGATAGCCTTTGGGTTAATTGATATATTTGATAGGCAATGAAAGTCAGCAAGAATATGATTGCCGCCGGGTAAGACCAGCGTTTGTTTTTTAACAAAGCAATAACTAAAAATATTTTAATGGCACCATGGAGCAATAAATATAGAGCAATAAAAATTTCAGCTTTAACTGAAAATTGATGGCTGGCAGTAATTAGCCAATTAGCTAAAATGTCTTTGGGATCCTCGGCGACTTCGTGGGCGGTTAGCCAGATGATGATTTTGTTTAAAGTCGCTGGCTTTATGAATAAAAAGATAAAGCCGCCTATTAATTCTAAAACGCCATCAACCCCTTTAAGGGTCACGCCGATATTAAATAGATAATCTAGGATTCTTTGAACTTGTTGTTTCATTTGTATAATATTATACCATTTTTTATTAAATTTTAGTTAGCACTTCATTAATTGCCACTTCTTTAGAAGAAGTGGCGCAAGAATCGCGAGCCAGTGAAAAACTGGGCGAATTTTTTAACGACAATTGGCGCTCATTTCAAACTTGGTCGCCTTCCAGGCGACCTGCGAACACAAGAAATGAAAGGTAGTGGCGCCAATTGCCTAAAATTCGCTACGTTTTTCAAGGCTCGCAGTCAAAGTTGGTCATCTTGGCTGGGCTTAATTTTTTTATTTAAAAAAAGACCCCCGCTTTTTTTAAAGTGGGGGGTGTGTGGTTTTGGCCTGCTATTGGTCACATGCCCGTATCAATTTCGATTTGGTCGGCTTCCGCAAGCCTTACTAAGTGGCAGTCGTTGTGGTACGTGCACGGCGCCAAGCCAATCAGGATGGTTGTCGGATTGTCGGAATCAACAACCTTGTAGCCGGCGTGGTGCCAAACGCGGCGTTTGAATACAACCACTGTACGCGCCGGAACGAAGAACGCTTCAATCGCATCCAGTGGCGGATTGTCGTCGGCGGTAGGCGGCCCGACATGGATAATGGTGTCTTCGTCAGCCCGATACAGCTCTTCGGTTTCGGAGTGGGCTTCTGTTTCCGTAATGATAAACGGCCGTTTTTTTACGCTGCAGTCCGAGAACGAGGGGACTTTGCCGCCGGTGTCCAGCGAGATCATATCGGGCGAAAATTCAATTGCCGAGCCTGTCCCGAACGTGTTTATACCCGGCGGGTAGGCAAAATTGGCGTAGCGACCATATTTTCCAAAGGCCGCAAGTGACAGTGGTTGAACTCTGATGGTTCTTTTTTCTTTTCCTTTTTCTTTTTCTTGAGCCATAGTGACTCCTCCTATACTAGTTGTACTGCGCTTCGGTTTAATTTATGCCCGACGTGCTTTGGTCGCGATTTCGGTCTTGTCCAAACCGCACATCCGGATGATTGAGTGCAGATCAGCGCCAGCGGCGGTCATCCCCGAGATTTCGGCGACGGATTCGTTTAGTCGATCAGCCAGGCTTAACGAAATCGCCAGGCCTGTGCTGCAGCGTTCAACAAACTGTTTCATGCTGCCGGCAGAATCGTCGGGATCGGCGTCTTCTCGGAGCATGTGACAGTCGTATTCCACGACGCCGCGCCAACCAAGAAGCTGCAGAGTCGAGAACATGTTGGCCGTTTCTTTGAGCCCTTCGGGGCCGACGAGCGGTTCGAAGTCGTTATCCTCGTGGCCCATGATCTGATTTCCCAGGTGCAGGAAGCCGAGTCGCTCGACGTTAACCAGGTAGGCAACACAGGTTACGGCATCGAGCATGGCCATGCCCTCATGTTGCCTCAATTCAGGATTTTCCATCCAAAATGCTGAGTCGGCGATGAGCGGGCTGGTGATAAAGCCCGCGGCGTGACCCGCTGTCGGGATGTAGCTGTGGCCGGTGGGTTCATTCGGTTTGGCCTCAATTGATCCATACTTGTAGTTGGTAAAGTCGTTTTCCTTGATGTAGGCGCGCGCTTCGTTCAAGCCCTCGGCAATCCAGAGATAGACCATACCAAAGTTGGTTTTGATCGCCACGATCCAGCCGTCACGTGCGACCCAGTAGACAAACACTTCCGCACCTAGCAGTGCGCCGATGCGAATGGAGCGTTTGACTTTGGCCTTGGCCAGGTCGCGAATTTTTTTGTCAGGATTGGTCAAGCCACCTTTCCGAAAGAGGGGATGGGCGTGCAAATTGCACGTCATCGTATGGAAAGCAACATTTGCGCCCTGAAGTTTTTCGCGAATTTCTATCAGGAGTTGATGGACTGGACCTTGTTCGTTCAGGTCGTCTTCGGGATTATCCGGATCCCATGGCACCAAGTCACAATCATGCGCGCCGGTGGCTTCAATTAAGCCTTCGTTTGCGGCCCAAATGACAGTTTCGATCGCTTCAAGGACTGACCGCGACTTGAGTACCGCCATGCCGAACATGTCGGCCAAAAGCGTAAGTAGCGGCCAGAGAGGGATAGATCGTCGGGTAACGCATCCGACGTTGTACTCGAGTTTGTTCATGGCAATATGTTCCTTCTGTGTTTTTCTGTTTCAACTATGCTACTGCACTCTGCAGTGGTGTAGTAGCGCCAAAGGTTTGTACTCCCAGACCAAAATTTAGCCTTTTCCTCCTTTCCAAGCCTAAATTCGAATCTTGCCAATATTAAAGAGGCTTTGCCAACCTCCTTTTCACTAGCGCTAATTTAGTCTAAATTAGTCATTTTGTCAAGGTTAATAAAAAATAAAACCAGATAGTTAGCCTGGTTTTATTTTAGAGCTGATTGATTTTTAGAATCTTTCATCTTTTCTTACCAAGGTCATGAAAAGCGTTGGCAGAACAAACAAAGTTAAGAAGGAAGAAAGCATTAGTCCGAAAATGATTGTTGTGCCCAAGGCTTTCCAAGTTTCGTTGGAAAGAGTGATTGGAATAATACCAAAAATCGTACAAATTGAAGTAATGAAGATTGCTTCCAACCGTGATTTACCCGCGTCAACATTGGCTTCTTCAAATTCAATTCCGTTACGCAAATTGAGATTAATTTTATCAACTAAGATAATTGCATTTTTGACTACAATACCAAACAGCGCCAAGATACCGATTAAACCAGGAAAACTTAAATTAATTCCGGTGATGGCCAGGCCAAAGAACACGCCGATTAAACCTAGCGGAATAGTAATTAAGATAATGATTGCTTTTTTGAAGGAATTAAACTGAATTACTAAGGTAGAAACGATTAATAATCCGGCCAAAATCATTGCTCTTAAAATTGACATTACTGATTCGGTATTTTGTTCATTTTCACCGCCGTAGATAATTTGGTAGCCAGTCGGGAGTTTGTATTTTTTGATTTTACTTTGGAATTCAGCCAAAACAGTATTGGCGCTGGTTTTGCCAGTAACGCTAGCGGACAAAAGGACTACTCTTTTTTGGTTAATTCTGGTGATGGTATCAACCGATGGTTTTAATTCAATTTTAGCAACATCTTTAATAAAGACCGGTTGTTTTTTGGTATTTAAGATCTGTAAATTTTGAACTGCTTCCAGGTTAGGAATTTTTTCTTTATCAAATCTGGCAATCACTTTAATTTCATCACCCTCGCGAATAATGCTAGTTACTTCGTTGCCGGAAATTGCCATTCTAAGCATTGAGCCAACATAGTAAGCATTAAGATTATATAGCTCCAATTTAGCCGGATCTAAAGTAAAAGTATAATCAGCCGGTGATTCTTTTAGGGAAATATTAATATCAGCAACCCCTTTGATTGAAGCTAAAGTCGGTTTTAAATCATGAGCAATTTGATCCAACTTTTGCAAATCATCGCCAGCAATGCGGGCTTCAAACGCTGAGCCTGATGGCGGACCAGCCGAAGGGGATTGGATGGTGATAGTAGCTTCTTGAATATCTTTTAAGTCTTTTCTGATTTTCTCGGCTAAATCATAAGATTTGATTTGACGATCTTTTTTATCTTTTAGTTTTAAAGTAATTGAAGCAACATTTGAAGGATTGCCAAAACTGCCGGCAATTGACTGAGCCGAACCTACCCCGACTAAAGTTGAGAAATTGCTGATCTCTTTATACTGCAAGAGCCGAGTTTCAACTTGATTAACAATTTTGCTGGTTTCATCAAGCTTTAAACCGGTGGGCGCTTCAATATTGATGTATAAACTGTCAAAATCCGAAGCGGAAAAAAATTCGGTTTTAATGATACCAGTAATTGGTAGCATAATAGCAATAACAAACAAAACGCCAACGGCTACCAAGGTTTTCATTCTGGTTTTTTTGGTGGCCAAAATTTGGCGTAAATATTTTTCGTAGATGGGCAGAACCCGATTAAAATGAATAACGCCGTGAATAATTCGACTAAAAGTATTTTCGTCATCGTGGCTGCCTTGCTCTCTTAATTTCTTTTTAATCAGTTCGTCATCCTGCCATTCTCGTTTTACCAATTCGGCA
>JBAZMQ010000018.1:0-26620 GCA_041649675.1 Patescibacteria group bacterium
AGAAAGAGTATCTATCGCAAAAACATTATCTTGGCCGTTTAAGACCGCTACGGTCCGTTCCAATCCCATGCCGGTATCAACATTTTTTTGCCGCAATTCTTCATAAGTGCCATCAGCCGTTTTATAGTATTGCATGAAAACATCATTCCAAATTTCTACCCAGCGTTTGTCGGTTGGGTCAAATTTAGCTGGTGCTGGTTGGTTATCTGACCAATAAAATATTTCTGTATCCGGTCCGCAAGGTCCGGTCAGACCGGCTGGTCCCCACCAATTGTCATCTCGGCCCAGAAAAGCAATCCTTTCGGTTTTAATGCCTAAGGACTGCCAAATTTCGGCCGATTCAACATCTTTGGGAATCTGGTTTTTTGTTTCGCCAACAAAACATGTTACTGCCAATTTGGTCAAAGGGATATTTAATTCCTTAGTTAAAAATTCAAAACTCCAGCTAATCGCTTCTTTTTTCCAGTAGCTGTTTGGGCCAATACCATCGGCGGCGGCTGGGTCGCCTAAAGACCAGTTGCCCAACATTTCAAAAAAAGTCAGATGAGTATTATCACCAACATCATCAATATCGCTGGTCCGAATGCATTTTTGAACATCAGCCAAGCGGTTGCCGCCGGGGTGTTTGCCACCCAAAAGAAATGGCACTAGCGGATGCATGCCGGCAGTAGTAAATAAAACTGTTGGGTCATTTTCCGGAATCAAAGAAGCTGAAGGAATAATTGTATGTCCTTTAGCTTTAAAAAAATCAAGATATTTTTGTTTGAGTTCATTAGTAGTAATCATGGCCTAATTCTATTATATTTTTTGACTTTTTACAAGAAAATTTAAGAAAGTAGCCTCTTAATTATTCCCCCACCCAAGACTTCGCTGCCTTGGTAAAAAACTGCTGACTGCCCGGGCATTACGGCTCTGGCCGGGGTTTTTAGAGTGACTATATTTTTATTGATAACCGCGGGAATAGTTTTAGCTTGATAGCGAATTTTGACCCCAAATTTTGCCGGTTTTTTTGGCCCCTGGCCAAAGATCCAGTTGATATTTTTGAGTTCAAATTTTTTGGTATAAATAAGCTTATCGTTATGGTTGTTGGAAACAAACAAAATGTTATTTTTGTAATTAATTTTTACCACGTAAAACGGCCCGGGTCCGCCGATTTTTATCCCCTGCCTTTGGCCCAAGGTATAAAGCGGCAAACCGTCATGTTGGCCCAAGGTTTGGCCGCTTAAGTTTTTAATTGGTCCGGGTTTAAGCTTTAAATTTCTTTTTAAAAAAGGATAATGATTTTTTTCGGCAATAAAACAAATCTCTTGGCTTTCCGGTTTTTGGTGTACCGATAGCTTGAACTTTTTTGCCAATTGTCTGACTTGCAGTTTTGTCAGATTAGCTAAAGGAAAAATCAAGTGCTTAAGCTGGCTTTGAGTTAAATTATACAAAAAGTAAGACTGATCTTTATTTAAATCATTGGCTTGGTTTAGTTTTAATTTTTGGGATTTAAGTTTTGAAATTTTAGCATAATGGCCAGTGGCTAAATAATCACAGCCGAGTAATTTAGCCTTCTGCAAAAGCAAGCCAAATTTAATGAATTTATTGCATTGAACACACGGATTTGGTGTGTACCCTTTTTTGTATTGATTTAAAAAATTATCAACTACCGTTTTTTTGAAAGGCTGAGAAAAGTTTAAAGTGTACAAGGGAAAACCTAGCCGGTGAGCAACTTTTTTAGCATCTTCGTAGGCTGCTTGAGAACAGCATTTATTTTCAATCCCGCATACCCTTGCCTCTTCGCGCCAAAATTTTAAAAATATCCCAATACAGTCAAATCCTTGCTGCTTAAGTAAAGCCGCCGCCACGGCCGAATCCACGCCGCCAGACATGGCAATTGCAACTTTTGTTGGTTTATTTCCCATATTTAATACTATACAGGATAAAATGTTAATTAACAAAAGTTACCCTTATTTTTGGCGCTTGACACCCAAATTGGTTATGTTATAATTTTGATAATTAATAATTAAAGTTCTGGTTAGTCTTTGATTTCTAATTCCCTTGCGCCAGAACTACAAGGAAAAAAATCAATGCATTTCCAAGACGAAATGGACGACGACATCACTACTACCGACGAAGACATGGGTGATGAAGATGTTGTAGATGATGACGATGATTCGGATGATGATATGGACGAAGACATGGGTGATGAAGACGCCGAATAATCAGCAGCGAAAAAATTGTTAATAAAAAAATGATCCCGCCAAAACGGGATCATTTTTTGGATTGTTACCTTATTTTATAATTTCCAAGACTGCTCCGGCCAAAAACATTATAATTACTAAGTAGCTGATAAAATTAGGAATGTTTAGTTGGTAATCGGGTTTAACCGTTCCCGATTTTTTGGCTTTTAGATAAATTAAAAATATTAAGACGCCATCGGTAGCAATGGTAATGGCGCCGACAAAGCCAATAATACTGACGAAATTTTTTAGCCCGGCCAGGTATAAAAGTAATGGGATGAAACAAGCAATTACCCAGGAGCTAAAATGTGAAAATTTAAGATCGTAACGCAAAACCTCCTTTAATGTCTGCCCAACTGTCAGAAAAGAGGTAAAGGTTGCCATAACGCCAAAAATAAAGCCAGCAATGAGGATATTTGGCCCCAAGACGGTCTTTAAACCAGTTAAGGCGTCTTGAGTCGTATTGGCACCGTTAACGCCCAAAACTAAGGCAATAAAGATGATATAAGTAATTATTGGAATCAAGGTGCCAGTGATTATAATGTTTTTAAGTTTGTTAGTTTTTCCGGCGAGCAGATCTTCTAGCTCAGGAATGACGGATAAGCCACCCAAAGAAAACAGAATTACGCCATAAGGTAAAAATGGCTCTAAAAAATTATTGGTCAAAAGATTGGTTGTATTTATGGCTGGCGCGCCCTTGATTACCAAAAAAATTAATGCCGCAAACAATAAAATTAAACTGTAAAATTCCGCCTGGGCAATTCCTTTGTTGTCTAAATAAATAATTAAAGATCCTAAGGCAAAGAAAGTTAATACATATACTAATTCATTGCCGCCTAAAATTGGTGTTAAGAGATTAGCTAAAAATTGGCCGCCTAAAATTAAATAAGCTAAAAGCGAACCAATAAAACCGATAATAGCTGAAATGATGGCCACGATTTCGCCTTTTTTTCCTAAGTAAATTTTGCTATAGCCGGGCAGGCGATGAAAACCATCAGTTCTCAAACAAATTTCGCCATAAATTAAATGGACTGTTAGAACCACCAAGCCAAGGATTGGAAAATAAATAAAAATAACTGGCCCAAAACCAACTTGGCTAGTTACATAAGGCAAGCCAAACATGCCAACGCCGATAATTGTTCCCACCAACATTGAGAGGGCGGCAAAATATTTTTTCATATAAATTAATTATAACAAAAAAATAAGAAAAAATAAAATTAATAAATCAATCTTGTATTTTCTTATTTTGTTTATTTTTCAATTGTCCAGGCTTACCGGCCAACGCCAAAATATTTAAAGCCTAATTTTTTAACGGTTTCTGGGTCAAAAATGTTTCTGCCGTCAAAGATTATCGGAGTACGCATTATTTTTTTAATCTTGGCCAAATCTAAGTCTTTGAATTCCTGCCATTCAGTGCAAATAATTAAGGCCTCACTACCTTCAGCGGCTTGGTAGGGATCGCTAGCGTATTCAATTGGATTATTTTGCTTGGAATTAGAAGCTAAATTTTTGGCATTTTGCATTGCTTGCGGATCATAGGCTTTGATTTTTGCCCCATCTTTTTGCAGCTTTTCAATAATTTTTAGGGCTGGAGAATTTCTAATGTCATCGGTGTCGGGCTTGAAAGCGATGCCTAAAACGCCAATAATTTTACCATCCAAAACCCAAAGCTCTTTTTTAATTTTTTGTAAGAATCGATGAGACGCTTCTTCGTTTATTTTTTGAATCGCTTCAACAAAAGAATTATCAATGCCTAAAGTTTCTAAAGTTTTTTTGTAAGCAGCAATATCTTTAGGAAAGCAACTGCCACCAAAACCAATGCCGGGGTTTAAGAAATGCCTACCAATTCTTTCATCAAGACCGATTGCTGCCAAAACCTCTAAAGCATCGGCGCCGGCCTCTTCGCAGGTCTGGGCAATTAAGTTGGCAAACGAAATTTTAGTGGCCAAAAAAGTATTAGCTCCGTGTTTAATCAATTCGGCACTGCGGACAGAAACGATTTTGACCGGAGCCTTAGTCTTATCAATCAACGGTTTGTAAACTTCCAGCATTTTATCCCTAGCTTTTTGGCTGTCAACGCCAATGACAATTCGGTCTGGTTCCAAAGTATCTTTTACGGCCGTCCCCTCTTTTAAAAATTCAGGATTAGAGACAACATCAAAATTAGCTTGATTGACACTATAACGTAAAATTGTTTCTTTAACTTTTTCGGCAGTTTTGACCGGTACCGTACTTTTGTCAACAATAACTTTATAATCGCCATTGATTACTTGGGCAATTTCTCTGGCTACCCCTTCAACATATTTTAAATCAGCATGACCGTCGTCTTTTGGCGGTGTATTAACGCAGATAAAAATTACCTCCGAATCTTTAACCGCTGGGCCGATATCCTGGCTAAAAGTTAAGCGCTTGGCGTCTTTGTTTTTGCCAATCAGCTCTTCCAGGCCCGGTTCAAAAATCGGTGATTTGCCCTGGTTTAATTTTTCTATTTTTTCCAGATTATTATCAATACAAACAACTTGATGGCCAAAATCAGCCAAACAAACGCCAGTAGTTAAACCAACATAACCCGTACCAATAATTGCAATTTTCATAATATAGAAAATAAAAAAGATTAAGTATTAAATCCTAATCGTTAAACTATTATTTTAGACGTAAAAAGTTAGTGAAAGTTACACTAGGTATCTTAAAGTAAGATTTTAGTTTTGTCAAAGTTTAAAATTTAATGATTTGACCAGGTTTTAAAGTTCTGGTTTCGGCATTATTAGTTTCTTTTTTTTGTTCTTTGTCCTCGGTAATTTTTTTCTGAATCAAATCTTGAACCGTCATTTTTTTAGGTAATTCGTTATTTCTATTACTCGGCCTAGTTGGTTGGCTATTTCTTTGGTCAAAAGATTGTGGCGGCTTGGTTAAAGCTTCGGCTAAAGAGATTTCCGGCGCAACAGTATTTTTAACCTCTTCTTGCATTTTTATCTCTTTGGCTTGGCCATGCATTAATTTTTCGCGAATTTTTTGGAAACATGACTGACAATAAACTGGTCTGACCCCGTCAGGTTTGAAGGTAATTTCCGTTGGCTGGCCGCATTCATAGCAATCAACCGTATAAGTATTTTTAGCCGGCGTTTGGCCTTGGCTGTTGGCTGGATTTTGGGTGTCAGTATTATTTCTTCTTTTGCCTTTTTGTCTTTGGTCAGCTTTTATTTTTGCAAATTCCGCCATTTGTTTTTCTTCAGCTTCAACTATCATTCCGGTCCAGCGGCCAATTTTGTCTTCAACTACTGATTTAGGCTTGGCATAGCGTTCCCGTGATACGCGAATAACCTTTTCCGCGCTGCCAGTGTAGTACTCATCGCCTAATGGCGGTAAAGTTTTGGCCGAAAATGGATTAGAAGAGACACCATCAATCATCAATTTCATGTAAGTATCATATTTAGCTAAATTAACTAAATCTTCTTCAATGAAGTATGGAGCAAATTCTGTGGCTAGAAATTCTGCATCAGCGGCGCCGATACGAAAGCACATTAGAGTGCCAACATTACCAAAAACCGCTGCCCTGACTATTTCGTCAAGCTGCTCAACGTATTGATGGCCAATAATTAAATCTAGCCGATATTTACGGGCTTCGGACAAGATTGTGGCAAACGACTCAGTGGCAAAGTTTTGAAATTCATCGACGTAAAGATAAAAATCTTTTCTTTCACTTTCCGGCATGTCAATTCGGCTCATGGCGGCTAGCTGGATTTTAGTGATCATCATTGCGCCCAATAAAGCCGATGAGTCCTCGCCAATTCTGCCTTTGGAAAGATTCATAATTAGGATTTTTCGATTATCCATGATATAGCGCATGTCAATCGTTGATTTTACCTGGCCAACAACGTTTCTGATCAAAGCATTAGACAAAAACTGCCCAACTTTGTTTTGAATTGGGGCAATCGCTTCAACTTGAAATGTTTGAGGATATTTTGAGTATTCTTCAACCCAGAATGACTTTACAACCGGATCTTGAATTTTTTCAATTACTTTTTGGCGGTAATTCTTATCAACTAAAATTCTCATTACCCCAAGCAAGGTGCTGCCGGGATAATCAAGTAAAGCCAATATTGCATTGCGAAGCAAATATTCCAGTCGTGGGCCCCAAGAATCGGCCCAAAGTTTTTTGAATACGCCAATTAAACCGGAAGCCACTAAATGTTTTTGTTCAACGCCGACGGATTCCATGACATTAAAAGCAATTGGGTATTCCATATCAGCCGGATTTAAGTAAACAACGTCGTTAATTCGGCTGGTGGGGATAAAATTTAAGATTTTTTCGGCAAAATCACCGTGTGGGTCAACTAAGCATACGCCTTCACCATTATGGATGTCTTGAATAATCATATTCTCCATCGCGGTTGATTTTCCCATACCGGTTTTTCCGATTAAATACATGTGCCGCCGCCGGTCGTCTTTTTTGATGCCAAATTTAGTTTCTTGATTGCGAAAATTTGTTTTAGCAAAAAAAACAATATCCGATGGTTGCGGAATCCTTCTGGCTCCTTCAGTTGAAATTTTGTTTTCCTCCTCCATATTTTATATTATATTTTGTTTTAGCCAATTGGTAAATTGGCGGGGGGCTCTGCCTTAGAACCGCTAGTTGATGATGTTGCTGCAGTTGTTCCTTTGATCGGCAGACTCATTGGCGGCTCAGCTTTTTTGGCTTCAGCCATTCTCAAAGAAGGAGTCTTAACTGTTAGCATTGGGAAGTGATAGAGAGAAGCTAGTTCTTCGGAATTTAGAATTTTACCGTAGTAGCCAGGCTCAAGCCAATGGCCGCGAAATCTATAACGGTACATTAATTTATTTTTTCTGGTTTTTAGACGATATTGTTTGAACCAAAACGGACCGAAAGTAGAAATTCGGGGGTCAGGTTTTAAGCCGTTGGCATCCAAGGTATTGAACTGTTTATAGGCGCCATAAAGTGCTTTAGACACTGGTTTGTTGAATTTTTCCTTCTCAGCGAAATAAATAAGCCTAATTTTAGTGTGAAATCCCAGTTTAGATACCTTTACTTCAATACTGTTGATTAAATCCTTCTCACCTTGGGTTAAATGCATCATCAAGTTGTAGGGCTCATCTTTTTTGGTTTCGGTTGTAGTTCCGCTGGCAAAAAATTCACCAACTATAAAATTAGGAATTTCAAAAATATAGTCAACAATATTCTTTTTTTCTTTGGTTTTGCCACCGGTTAATTTAGTAATAAGATGTTCGGCATCTTTACCCCAATCATTATCAGCTGGCGTAACAACTAGTTGAGTCCAAATTTGTTCGCCTGGTCCGATTCTAGTCAAAGCTTCAAGCAAGCCGGCCATTGAATCTTTATAGCCTTCAGTGTCTTCAAATTCTTCAAAAGTTCTGATTGGATAAAATTGTTTTTTGGTCTGGATTAATTCTGTTCCCCAAAGATCATATTTGTCATTGGGAAATTTAATTTTGAAGTCTTGAGTATAGTCTTCAACTTCGGTAATTTCCGCGCCCGGGTATTGGGCGTAAATTATGGCTTCAACTAAATCGCGATATTTTTTATCAAAATGAACTATAAATTGGATATAGCCACCGATACTGATAAGTTCAAACGAAAAACTGTCCGGGATTTCACCGTAAAACCATTTTTCCGGTTTGCCTAGCGGTTGGTGGGCGCCGGCTAACTGGTTAAAAATATTTTCAACCGCTTTTGGCCCTTGTTCGTTTTCCCTTGGCACGTCAATTGCCAAAAGCATGTATTTCCGATTTCGTCGATAAATATTTCTAATCCAATATTGATAGCCCAGAATTAGTCCGTAGAGAAATAAAAAGACTGGATAAATCCAGCCGATAGTTTTAAAAAACCACCAAACAAAAATAATTGGGTTATCAGTCGGGACAGATGACAAATCTAAAACAATGTCCATAGTTTTAAACTATTTTTCTTTTTATTTTTTATTGATTGATAGTATAAGTTCCGTCGGGTAACTTTTTAATTTTTTCCTTGTTAGTCAAGGCTAAATAAATCGTACTTTTTCGGACAATTCTTTGATCCAAAACCGCTTTGACAATTTCTTCTTTTGCCATTGGCTTACCAGCCGCTTTTAAAATTTCAATGATGATATCCATGACTGTGCCTGGTTGATAGCCCCATTCTTTTAAAGCATAAATACCGCGACCGACCAAAACATAGCGATCGTCTAAGATTAATTCGTTATGAATTGTCGCCGGGTAAGCGGTTTTTTTATCAAAGCCCGACTGATTAATTAAATCAGTAATTTCGGTAAAATGCAACGGTTTGCCGGTTTTTCGTAAAATAAGATAAATTTTATCGCTCATCCGTTTAGGCGAGACTGTATTCCAGTCAGACAATCCCCATTCACCCAAGATATTTTGGTCAATTCGGCGACTAATTTTTAGATAAGAATGAATTACCCTTTGAATTTCTTCTTCAAGTTTTTCTTCGTCAGCGCCTAGTCTTAAGGCAGCAATCTGTTGTTTATTGTCAGTATAAAAGTCTCTTTGTTGGAATTGGCTTAGCAATTCTTCAAGTTTGATTAATTTTTTTTCTTCTTCAATTATAAGTGCTAATTCTTCAACTGCTTGTTTGATTATATCGCCAGAAACCGTTGGCAGCTTCCAACCGTTCAAAAAGTCCGGATGTGATTTAATCTGCTCAACTTTGTCGTTAAGTAAGTGATTTAAAATAAAGCGGGAGGCCTGTTTTTGCTGGTCACCTTGGTTTGAATCCGGATAATTGATTTCATCCAAAAGAAAATTTTCTTCCATAATCCCGCCGTAGTTTTCTAATAAGTGGATGATATGTTGTTCAGCCGCTTCAATTTGCTGACGGAAGGTCTTTATGTCTTTAATTTTTTTAATGGTTGCGGTTTCAATTTGTCTGATCCGCTCGCGAGTAATGTCGTAATATTTACCAATTTGCTCCAAAGTTTCTTTATTTTTGCCCAAAAGTCCAAACCGGCGGCTTAAAATGTCGCTTTCTTTGTTGGAGATATTTTTTAATAAATTAGCAACCAATTCGTTTGGATTAAATTGAGCTGCTTGCCGAATTTCTTGACTTTCAATGATTTTATCAAGAATTGAGTTTTGCTTGTTCATATGGTTAAGGTTATTTGATTTGAGAAAAATAGCTTAAATTAGCTAAAAATCTTAAGAATTAGAATTTATTCTTTTTAAATTACTTTTAGTATATCATAAAAATAGTTTAGCGTCAAGTCTTGACTTAACTTCCCTATTTATATCTTAATTTGGTAATTAAAAAAACCGCAGGGCCATATCGTAATATAATCCTGCGGTTTTTAGAAATAAACTATTTGAGGTTTTTGAATTTTGAACGTTCCCAGATAACAAGTAAAGGGCTGGCCAAAAAGATTGAAGAATAAGTGCCAACAATTACACCAAAAATTAAGGCGAGTACAAAGTCTCTAATGCTGGCTCCGCCAAAAAGGAATAAGGTTAATAAGGCCAATAATACAGTGAAGGAAGTGTTAATTGAGCGGACAATAACTTCGTTAATGCTACGGTCAACAATCTGTTCAAATTCATCGCCGGCATGGCGAATTAGATTTTCTCGGATTCGGTCAAAGACTACGATTGTATCGTTGTTAGAATAACCAAAAATTGTTAATAATGCAGCAATAAACGGTGCATTAACCTCTATACCGTAAAATTTACCCAAGATGGCAAAAAAACCAACGGTAATAATAATATCATGAACCAAGGATATGACAGCAATAACGCCATATTTCCAGGAAACAATTGGCCTTGAGACTTTTCTGAAAGCCCAGGCGATGTAAGCAATAATTGCCACCGAAACGATAATAATTGCCCAAATGGTTTTTTTCTTAAGTTCCTGACCGATGTTTGGTCCAACCGAATTAAATCTTTTTTCTTCCAAAACTTTATTGTCTGACTGATCGGCTGGCTTAAACTTCTCCTTTACGGCACTAAGGATCTGCTGGTGGGTTTTTTCATCAACAGTTTTAAAACGAACAATCATTCCTTTGTCGCCAATTGGCTGAATAACACTATTTTTTATATCTAAAGAATTTAAAACCTCATTAACCTGTTCAATCGTTGGTCGATTAACAGTGAATTCAACTTCTAATAAACTGCCGCCGGTAAAATCAATTCCTAATTTTAAACCAAACATCGCAACTGAAACAAGGCTGGCGATCATAAGGACCGATGACAGAACAAACCAGATTTTCCTTTGTTTAATTATTGAAATCATATTAATTATTTACAATATTTTTTTTGCGCACCCCAAATAGCCAAAGATGATTAAATATTTTTAGTTTAACAATTTCCAAAAGGATGACACGGGTAACAAATACGGCCGAGAATAAGCTGGTTAAAGTACCAATTGCCAATGTGATGGCAAATCCTTTAACTAAACTGGTAGTAAAACCCATTAAAATAACACAGGAAATTAAAGTAGAAACGTGACCATCAAAAATTGAAGACCAAGCTCGTTTAAAACCTTCATTCAAGGCGGTATGTAAAGTTTTTCCGCGTCTAATTTCTTCTTTGAATCGTTCAAAAATTAAAACATTAGCATCAACTGCCATACCCATGGAAAGAATGAAACCAGCAATACCGGGTAAAGTTAAAGTAACATTTAAGAGTTTGAAGATTGCCAGAACAATTAAGCCGTAGAAAAGTAAGGCTATTGATGCGACTACGCCGGGTAAGCGATAATACAGAATCATGAATAAGCAAATGATAATAAAGCTGATAATACCAGTCTTTAAGCTTTGTTGAACTGATTCATTGCCAAGGGAAGCGCCAACGGTTTGCTGTGAGATCAAAGTGATCGGTACTGGCAGGGCGCCAGCATTTAACCTTTGGGCTAGTAATTTTGCTTCCTGAACGGTGAATTTACCGTTAATTACCGCTTTGCCGTCCAAAATTGGTTCTTCAACCGTCGGGGTGCTGATTGGTGAGCCATCTAAAAATATAGCAACTGGTTTGCCCACATTACGCTTGGTAATGGCGGCAAATAATTCTTTCCCTTTATCGTCAAATTCCAAAGCGATTTGCGGAGTTTGAGTGTTAGGATCAAATTCCAAAGTTGATTTTTTAAGTTCCTGCCCAGTTAAACCAGTATATAGCCATTGATCTTGAGGACTGACATAGTCAGCTTCGCTTTTAGTTTTGATTAGAATATGGCTACAGCGGACTTCATATTTATCCCCTACAGTTTTATCCTCAACTTTTTTGATAATGTGATAGCCAAAATCGGTTTTAACTAGCGCTTTAGTGATCTCGCCAGTTTTTAAATCATCAAAACAGGCTTTCTCAAATTCTGGAACGAACGTTCCTCTGGTAGCAAAACCTAAATCGCCGCCATTAACTGCCGAGCCTGGGTCTTCGCTATATTTTTTTGCTAAAGCGGCGAAATCAGCGCCTGGTTTTAAAGCTTCAACCAAAGCTTGGTCCGCTTTAACTTTAGCGGCTAAATTAGCATCTTCTAACTCTTTCTTTTGGTCTTGGGTAAGTTGAGATTGCGGGTTTGGGTTGGATTCCTTGAATTCTAGAAGTGGCGTTTCACCAATCATGTTGATTGCCTGATTAACATCAGAAATACCGGCCAATTCAGCAATAATCCGCCAACCATCGCTAGTTTTTGTAGTTTGGATTAGAGGTTCAGCTACACCAAAAGAATTAACTCGTCTCTCAATTACGTCCCGAACACCCTCTACGGCAGCGGTTTGATCCGCTCCGGGGATTTTAGAAACATCGGCTGAATAAAGTAAATGAGTGCCTCCCTGCAGATCCAAACCGAGTCTAAACGGGATATTTAGAAAATTTGGCACCCTTAAGCCGCTTTTTTCAATATATTGGGGAAAATCAAGAAAAACTGCCAGAACAGTTAACAAAAAAATGCCAATCAAAGCAAGTTTTATCTTATTTTTTTCAGACATAATAAATTCAATAAAATTAGTTTAGCAAAAGTTGATTCTTTCTGCAAGGGTTAGGATTTGGCAAGCCTACTTTTACTAGTTGGCAAATTATATTAGAATGAATTAGGAACTATCTAACCAAATTAACGATATTTAATGAGAAAAATTTTCTTAATTTCTTTCTTTGCTTCAGGCTTAACCTCAATAATTGCTCTGCTAAAAATAATTTCCGAAGCTGTTGATAGTTTTTATGGCAACGAGCTATTTATCGGTTTAGGTCTTGCTTTTTGGTTTTTTGGTTTAGCGGTTGGCAGCATATTTGTCGCTAAAATATTTAGTCGCAATAATCCTTTGCGGATTTTGATTGTTTGCCATTTGCTCCTGCCTTTTGTTTTTCTGGGGCAAATCGTTTTGCTTAGGGCTAGTCACTTACTTTTAGATTTTTTAGCTCGGCCATTTGATCTAGTATTAAATCTAGCTTATTTTTTTGTAGTTGTTTTACCTCTTTGTTTGTTGCTAGGTTTGCAATTCAATGCCGCTAGTCGATTTTTAATTTTCAAGGAAGAAAAAGAAGATAGTAATTTAAAAAGACTTTTTAATTGGTTTAGAAAATTTTTTTGGCCAACCAAAAAAAATAGCGTTAGTCAGCAAGTCTCCAAGGGTTATTTTTATCAAATTATCGGTTTAGCGGTTGGCGGGTTATTTTATTCATTTTTCTTAGTTTTTGCCAATTCAGTCGTAGTTTTTTTTCTGCTGGTAATAATAAATTTTTTAACCTTAATAATTTTGGTTTCAGGAAAAAGATTAAGGTTTATCCTTCTGATTTTGCTGTCAATTTTTATTATGCTTGGCAGTTGGCTGCCATTTTTTAATGTTTTTGACAAAGTAACTGCTGCTTGGCGCTTTCCTGGTCAGCAGTTAGTTACAGTCAGAAATTCAATTTACGGCGATATTGCCGTTGCAATTAATCAGGATCGTTATAATTTTTATCAAAATGGAGTTTTAATTGCCCAGACCGGACAAAACCCGGCTAACGAGGAGGTATTTGCCTTTCCTCTGCTTTTTCATGAAAAACCAAAAAGAGTTTTATTGGTTGGCGGCGGCATCAGTGGCAGTATCAAAGAGGTTCTGAAATATCCAGTTGATTCTGTTTATTATTTAGAGTCGGATCCGGAGTTAATTTTAGTTGCTCAAAAATATTTACCCAGCGATCATGATTTCAATAAAAATAACTCCCGGTTAAAATTAGTGCCTGATAATGTTTTTCATTTTCTTTCTAGTGTCACGCAAGATTTTGATGTTGTTATTGTTAATTTGCCGCCGCCTTTGACAATTCAACTTAATCGTTTTCAGACAGTAGATTTTTTTGCCCTAGTTAAACAAAGATTAAAACCCTCAGGGCTTTTAGCCTCTTATGTATCCGGCCTACCTAATTACTCTTCGCCGCCGCTAGAAAGTTTGGCGGTTGCCGTTTACAAAAGTCTAAATAATGTTTATCCGTCAGTGACAGTCTTGCCTGAAGATAATAATATTTTGTATTTAGCCGGTGGTCAAAAATTTAATTATGATTCATGGCAGTTAAGGCAGAGATTTGATCAATATAATTTAAAAAATAAATTAATTACCAAAAGGTATATTACTGATCGTTTAACCAATAGCCAGGCCAATCTATTGTCAACTAAGATCGCTAATAACCATTTAGTGCCGGCTAATACCAACAGTCAACCGCTTGCTTATTGGTATGAAAATTTATTTTGGCTTCACAATCAACATCCGCGCCTAGCTAATTTTGTCACCTTCATTTTTAGCTTAGATTTAATCAAGTTAATTTTAGGCAGCATTATTATTTTTTTGGCCATATTCTATCTGCTTGATATTTTGGTTAAAAAGAAGGAAAGAATTTTAGTTGGAGTTTCTATTATTCCTGAATTTTCGTTGTTAGTTTTAGAAATAATTTTTCTTTTTTTCTTCCAGTCTTTTTATGGTTATCTTCACCACCAGCTGGGTTTTATTTTGGGTACTTTGGCCACCGGCTTGGCTTTGGGTGTTGGTTTGAGCAATTGGCGGGTTAATCAAGATAAAATTAAATATCATTCATTGATTCGGCTTTATTTTGTTATTTCAGCCTATTTTTTAGCGCTGACTTTAATTTTCATTTACGCTAGTCAAATTTTATTGATATCTAGCTTATTTTATTTATTAGTTTTTCTGGCTGGTTTGCTCAATGGAATGAAATTTCCGTTGGTTAATAAATTTTATCTTGAGCATAAATTTGATCAAAATAAAAAAACTAGCATAATTTACGGCTTTGATTTATTTGCTGCTAGTTTTGGGGCGGCAGTTGCTAGTATTTTATTGCTGCCACTAATTGGTTTTTCTCAAACTATTATATTTTTGACTCTAATTAATTTTTTAGCTTTTGGCGCTCTCTTTTTTATTCGTCAATACTTTGAAGAAAGTTAAGTGGGTAAAAATTTTTGTCTGCCTACGTAATATCAAAGTCTTTTAAGATTTTGGCCAAAGTTTTTAGCGGTAAGCCAACAACGGTGTAAGGATCACCGATTATTTTTTTTAACAAGATTTTTCCTTGGCCTTGGCTGGCATAAGCGCCGGCCTTGCCAAACGGTTCTTTTGATTTAATGTAGTTATTTATTTCTACCATTGGCATTTTCTTAAAAAAAACTTTAGCCTGTGTGACACGAGAGACTTTTTTATTTTTACCCGTATCAATTACAGTCAAGCCGGTAAAAACTAAGTGGGATTTACCATTCAAAGTTTGCAAGATTTGTTTTGCCTCTTTGGCGCTGCGGGGTTTGCCTAAAATTTGACTTTGGTAAACAACGATAGTATCTGCGGCAATAATGATTGTATTTTTATATTTTTTAGCAACCGCCAAAGCTTTTCCCTCGGCTAGGGTTAAGACTAGTTTTTTAGGTTTTAAATTTAAAGTTAAATCTTCACGGTAATGGCTGGCTA
This sequence comes from Patescibacteria group bacterium, assembly GCA_041649675.1. GTDB lineage: Bacteria > Patescibacteriota > Patescibacteriia > Buchananbacterales > UBA6539 > JBAYJS01. The sequence continues at coordinate 15,128 of JBAZMQ010000018.1, forward strand.
TAACTTTAAATTTGAGGCCGGTAGCGGTTAATAATTCTTTTCTTCGGGGAGAGGTTGAAGCTAAAATAATTTTTGGTTTGCTTTTAAGGGTTGTTAACAGTTTTTTAACATTAAGACTTGACATCGTTTTTTGAATTAACCTTTATTTTTTTAAACTCTTAAAACAGTGGATAAGTTATTTTTAAATAAAATTTAGCTGAACAAAATTTGTATTCAATATCTTTTTTTTTGGTTTAGACCGATTAGCTAAGCTTAATTACAGCATACCAAAAACCTCGGAAAAACCGAGGTCTTTATTTTTAACAAGTGGATCTTAGTAGACTTCTTTAAGTAAAACATTCTCAACAAAAATTCCGCGAGGGTATAAAATCCTTTCTAATTCTTGGCGGGCGGCGATTTCCACTTCAGCTCGTTTGGTTGTTGAAATTTCTCTGACATCATATTTCGCGGCAATCATTCTGACTCGGCTTTGGATAGTTGGGCGAATAATTTTTTCTACGAATTTTTCGCCAATGCTTTGCCAAATTTCTGGGATTTGTTCAGGGTCTAGTCGAAGCAGGATCGTGCCTTCAATAGAAATTTTTTTGCCATCCTTACCACTAGCAGTGATTGGTTGATCGCCTAACAATTCTGGCTTGTCAGGATTAAATTTTTTACCGATATCATACTCTAAAGTCTGAGTATTAAACAGCATGGCTTTTTGCCAGAAAGGAATTTTCAAATGCAGCCCTGGTTTGTAGATTTTTTTTAACACTCCCCTGCCTAAGTCATAAACACAAGCAACGTAACCTGGCGGGACGTGAATAAAAAATCCTTTTAAAACATCTTCAACGACGAAAGAATACATTATTTTGTCTAGTCCGTCTTCGGCCATATTTTTTAACCAATAAGAATTAGGTTTTTTTCTTCGGCTTGGTTTGGGCAAGCCCTATCTTTATAACGCTAGTAATTACTGATATTATAGATGAAAATATTAAAGTTGTCAAAATAAAAATTGATTTAACCGAAGGCAGTATTGCCAAAATTAAAAAAACTATTGCCGGCCAAAGCAAGGCATAAACTTGTTCTTTTTTATTAGCTTGATGCCGGCGCTCAAAGGAATGAATCAAAAATTGAGCAAAGACGTAACCGGCCGGTATTGCCGCTGCGATTAAGTCCTGATTGCCAATATTAAACCATAAAAAATTAGTATTAATAAAATCCGGTCTTGGTATGCCGGGATATAAGAGATGCAATTTAGCCTCGGTATTAATACCGCCGATAAATACTTGATATAATAAAACCAAAACTAGACCTTGGACGCTTAATACTATCGCTTTGGCCCATGGTCTGATCCTTTTTTTCTTTAAAAACTGCCGAACCGCAATTTTTCTGCGTACCGGGTCACTGGCGAAATCTTTTTTGATTTCTTCAAGTTCTCGGCGCAATCTTTGGCTAATAATTTTTCCGCGTTCAGTTAAAACAGTAAAAGGTAAAAGTGCGATTCGCAAAAGAATTGTTAGCTCAATAACGGCAATGCCTAAATTATCAAAGGAATAATTAAGATAAAGCCAAACCAGAAAATTAAACAATGGAATATAAAGGTACTGCTGCCAAATTAAGGAAATAATTTCCATATAGTTCTAAAAAATTAATTTTAATTTCCGCACCAAAGCTCGGGGACAGGGATTCGAACCCCGATTGACGGCGCCAAAGGCCGCTGTCCTACCATTAGACGATCCCCGAGCTTTGGCGCGGAATATTAGCTTAACTGCCCTGGTTATAATTTTTTATTTGGATTAACTAATTTTAAGTTACAAAAGTGTATTTTAGCCGAAATATTAGTAATTGTCAATATCAAAATTATAAATTTTAAACCCGAAGATACCGTCTAATAGCAATGCTGCTGCTAATTATGTTCAAAAGAATTATAATTAAAACTTCAAATCCAAATATCTGCCAAAAATTTTGATTAAAATATTTGGTTACATTAAACTCGTCAGTTAGGAAAAAATTGTTTAGGTATGGTTGAATCAAATTAAGGATTGGATAAATTACGGCGATTGATACTAAACAGGCAATAATACCGTAGAAAACCGCTTCCACTAAAAATGGCGCACGAATAAACCAGTTGCTGGCGCCAACCAGCTTCATAACGCCAATTTCTTGGCGATGAGTATAAATAGCTACTCGGATAGTGTTAAAAACAATTAGCAAGGCGATTAAAAAGAAAATACCGGAAATTATAAAACCAACCTTTTTTATGTTGGCCGACAAGCTTTGGATTTTATCAATATAAATTTTATGATCATCAAAGTTTTTGTCCAAAATTAAATCATTATACTTAGAATTATCTAGCACGGCCATAATGTCGGGGTAATCCTCAATATTTTTAGCTTTGATTTGTAAAGTTGCGCCGATTGGATTAGTTTTTAATTCTTCCAGCGAAGCAATAATATCAGGATCATCGCGATGCTTTTGCCGAAAATTCTCCAGTGCATCTTGCTGGGAAATGTAATTTATCTCTTTAATTTGGGTCAATGACGATAAGTAAGTTTTTACCTCATTGACTTGAGGGTCGGCGACGTCTGGTTTGAAGTAAACACTGACATCAACTTTATTTTTTATAATGTTAATGGCTGCATCTGACGTAATATTAACGACAATCAAAAAATTTACCGAGATAAATGTTAGAATAATAATCGTGATTGTCACAACCGAAAGCCAAATGTTTCGCCAAAAACTTTGCCAAGCAAAGATAAAAATTCGATAGATTGAAGTAATAATCATAGTTATATTAAATATTTTCCAACTTTTTGATCCGAAACCACGGTTCCATTGTCTAAAGTAATTACCCGTTTATTGATCGAATTTACCGCTTCTCGGTTATGAGTAACTAGAACAACCGTTGTGCCAAATTCATTAATTTTTAAAAGTAATTCCATAATTTCCTGAGTGTTAAATGAGTCCAAATTACCAGTTGGCTCGTCGGCTAATAAAATTTTTGGCCGATGAACCAAGGCCCGGGCAATGGCTACTCGTTGTTGTTCGCCACCAGACAATTGGATCGGATAGCGATCTTCTTTGCCGGTTAAGCTCACGATTTTTAGGACTTGAGGGACAATTTCTTTGATTTTGTTCCGATCAGTGCCACAAACCTCAAGAGCAAAAGCGATATTCTCAAAAATTGTTTTTTTGGCCAATAGTTTAAAATCTTGGAAAACCACGCCGATTTGTCGGCGTAAAACCGGTATTTCGCCGGGTCTAATATTGGTAATATCCCAGCCGCCAATAATTATCCTGCCACTGGTTACCGGTTCCTCGGCAATTAGAACCTTAACCATTGTAGTTTTGCCAGTACCGCTACGACCGACAATCGAAACAAATTCCTTGGGTTTTATATGGAGATTGATATTTTTTGCCGCCGTGACATTGGGCGGGTAAAATTTGCAAACGTTTTTGAATATTATCATTTTAGTTGTATGGCCTTCCCTATTTTTTAATTTTTGTTTATAATTGCTTTAGATATTTCAGTAAAATAATATGTTTATTCAAATGGGTATAGTCTGTCTTGCTTGATTTGCCTGCGCGGGATTAGTTAATCGGTTTAACATCACCTTCCCAAGGTGGAAAGACGGGTTCGACTCCCGTATCCCGCTTAGACGAATCAAGCAGATAAAAGATCATCCCGCTAGAATCGGACTCTACCCGCTTTTAATTCGCCAATTTTGTCAGCCGACCTAGCTCAATGGTAGAGCAACGGTATCGTAAACCGTAGGTTGTGGGTTCAAGTCCCACGGTCGGCTCCAAAAGGGGCGAATTTTAAATTATTACTAGTTGCCAAATAGCGCTTTGCTTTTTTAACTCTTCTAAATACTGGGTTAAATCTTGGCCGTGAATCAGAATATGTCTGGCCCGAATTTGGGTAATTTCACCATTATCATCAGTTAAAACTTCGTCAACTTTAATAACATGGTAGCCTAACGGAGTTTTGACAATTTCATTGCTGATTTCATTTGGTTTTAAAGCAAACGCCGCCTGTTCAAATTCCGGCAAAAGTTGGCCTTTGGTGAGATAGCCTAGGTCTCCGTCCTGTGAAGCAGTCACGTCCTCACTGTATTGCTGGGCCAATTGTTCAAATGGAATATCCCCTTTTTTTGCTATCGCCAAAATATCTTTGGCTTTTTGAATTGCTGTTTGATTCAAGCGCTCATCCAAAATTAAAGCCAAGCGTAATTTTTCTTTAATTAGTAAAGGTCTGATTATTTCTTTTTGAAATTCCGGGATATCCCAATCATATAGATTCTTTAGCTGTTTTGCCAAAGCTTTTTCACTGCCGATTTCGGTTGCTAATTTTTGAGTTTCCTGCTGGATATCGGTGCTGGTTACCGAAATTTGGTATCGGTTAGCCAATTTGTCCAGCAATTTTTGTTCAATCAGTCGGTCTAGGATATGCTTTTGAGTTTCTTTTGGCGTTGGCACAGTTAATTGTTGATTATTCTGCTTTTGGGCGGCATAAAAATTTTTTAAGGTTTTAGTTTGAGTTATCCAATCATAGTAGGAAATTGGTTGGTAATTAACAATTGCTGCTGGGTAAGGAACAATTTTAGTAATTATTCTTACTACTTGGTTATCCCATTTGAAAATGTACAAACCAAGGGTGAACAAACTAACACTAACGGCCAAAATTATAATTATTGCGGCGACTAAGGTTTTGCCAAATTTTTTAGATTTACTCCTGCCTGGTTTGAATTCCTTTTGTTTAGTTAATAAGTTATTACTATTTGTTTGACTGCTGATTTTTTTAACAATGGGTTTGCCCTCGGTCTCTTTAGTCAATTTTGTCACTGCTGATTTTTTTGGTGCTTCTTGCGGATTTTTGTCTTTCATTTCAATCCATTTTAAAACTGTTTCTCGAAGTTTATTCACTTCTTGATCGTCTAAGTTTAAATTGTTGTTAGCGCTAGGCATATTTTAGACAATGATTTTTGTTTTGACCAAACGATGACTGGGAATTAATTATTATTGAAAGAAATAGCGCCACCATTTTTTGGGATTGGAAATAGTTTTTTGTTTTTCCAAATCAGTTGATGAATCAGAATTAGTATCTACTGAAGTATTGGAAACAATAATAACCTTTTCCCCTTCTTTTTTTAGTCCTAAATCCATTCTGGCTTTTTCTTCAATATAAGCATCTGAATTAAGGTATTCAATTAATTTTTTTGCCTCCAAATTATTTTTTTCCAAATCTTGAATTTGTTGGTTTAGTCCGCCAATTTCCTGGTTAATTTCCCGGTTCTTTTTCCAGGTTTGGATCAAATTAACAGCAATAATAATTAAAATAATTACTCCCCCCAGGAGAAATATTAAACTTTTCCGATTTTTTTTGTTTTTCGGTACTTTTTGTCTCTCCATTGTAGGTTTTGGTTTCTAAATTGAATGGATTTAGATCCTTATTCAAGGAGCCAAGGAGATTAATCCATTTAATTGTATTTTTTGGCCAACACTAACTCTGATATTTAACTTGGCTACTGGTACAATTATAGCATTTTTTTTAATTGCTTTCAATTTTTTCGTCTCCAGCTTGCTCTAAAATTCGGTTGAATCGTTCTGGGCCAACTTCAGCTTTAATTTTTTTGACTAAATTAACTAATTCTTGAGCGGAAAGCTGTTTAATATCTATTTTTCCGCCCTCGCTTTCGGATCGCAATTGTAGAATTAAATTTTGGATTTTTTGCGGATTTTTAATATCCTTGAACTCAATTTTAGTCTTGGCGTCAGTCAATATTATCTCAAGATTGCCCAAGCCCCCGATTGTCTGAACAATACCCTTGCTTTGGTAGAAAACGTCCTGGATTTTCTTCAAGGGAATATCGGAAACAATTTTTTTAAAAATTCCTTGACGGTCAATATCGGTAATCCTCAGATTAGTGATGATAAATAATTTTGCATACCAAATAAAAATATTTCTTAGTACCAGCAGCAGACCAATTACCAGCAGCAGACCAAAAATTATTATCCCCTTTTTGCCTAAGGAAAAAAGTGGATAGAGAAAAAAGAAAGCCAAAGCAATCAAAAGTACCGGTAAGCTTAGAGCCAGGCATAATTTAAACTTGGCTTGCCTAACGAGGCTAATGATGTTTTCGCCCTCGGCAAAAATAAAATTTTTGTTGGTTCCATCAAGCATATTATTGGTTAATCATTTTTTTGATTTGGGGCAGCATTATTTTAGTGGCTTCTTGTCCGGCCCTAATGATTTTTTTTACTTCGTTGGTATCAAAAAACTTATTCCAACCCAGCAACCCAATTTCTTCTACTTCTGGCTCAATCATCGTATCGGCTAGTTTGGTGGTATTTTTTGCTAAATGATAACGTAAAATATTTAAAGCCCGAATTGAAATTTTTGGCCAATAAACTCTTTGCTTGGCTGAAAAATTGGAATTATTATCTTCACTAAACTTGTTTGAATCCAAATTTACAGCAATAACGATATCTGCACCCATATTTTTTACGGTATCAACTGGCACGGGATTGGATAAACCGCCGTCAGTCAAAAGGTAATTTTCATATTTTACCGCTTCAAAAATTGGCGGTACCGAAAGGCTGGCCCTTATGGCCTTAATTAAATCGCCTGTAGTCAAATTAACCTGCTCGGCAGTAATTAAATCGGTTGCCACTATGGTTAAAGGTATTTTTAATTCGGAAAATGTTGTATCCGAAAGCCAATTTTTGATTAGATTTTCAACTTTTTTACCTTTAATTAAACCATTAGGACTGCCAGGGTCCAATAAATAAAATGACATCTTCCAATTTGTACTGAGGGCAATTTTTTCCATTGCGGCTGAGTCTTTATGGGCGGCATAAAAAGCACCAATCAAAGCGCCAACGCTTGAACCGGCAATATAATCAATTGGAATATTATTTTCTTCTAAAACTTTAATTACACCGATATGGGCTAATCCTTTAGCCCCGCCGCTACCCAGTGCTAATCCAATTTTTTGTCTCTTATTGTCTTCCATATTTGTAATTATAGCTTATTTAACCGATAAAGACAATTTATTGGCTCTAAAATTAACCTCAAAAGTTTTGACGAAAAGAAATTAAGAGACTAAAATTAATTTAGAGTAACAACGAATGGAGGGTTGTACCATGAATGGGAAAAATGGGTTTCCGGTTTGGGATTCAGCCACTCTTAGTCAGTTAGCTCAAAGTGATAAGGTGGTAATGGTCATTTTTTGGGCAGATTATTGCCCATATTCTCAAAGTTTAGTGGAGTATTTAGCTTCAAGTGATCTTTTAACGGGAAAAATAGCTGATCGTTTTGTCGTCGGAATTATAGATAACTCCCAACTCCAAGAAGTTGGCTGCCAATACGAGATAGGTTCTACCGCCTCGTTAGTAATAATGCGGCAGCGCGAAATTCTTTATAGTGAATTAGGATTTCCGCCGTACAAAAAGCTTTGGTTGGCTCAAAAGATCAGAGAAGTAGTTGAGGCTGCCCTTTAAAAAGAAGGCCCTTACTCAAAAAAAGGACCTTTCTTTTTTTTGATTGATTTGGTAATTATCTTAGAGTCCAGCCGCCATCAACAATGATTGTTTGGCCAGTAATATAGCTGGATTTTTCGGAAGCTAAAAAGACAACAGCATTAGCAATATCTTCAGGTAAACCCATTCTGGCTAGCGGAATCATGGCAACAGTTTGTTTTCTGGTTGCTTCGGCAGCGGTTTTTGGCTGATCGGGCTGGCTGGCGCCAGGAGTGTCAATCGCTCCGGGTGCTACGGCATTAACGGTAATCTTTTTTGGCGCCAATTCTAAGGCTAAAGCCCGGATCATACTATTTATGCCGCCCTTGGAAGCACAATAGTGAACCAAGCCTTCAAAGCCGACAAATGAAGCAATTGAAGAGATGTCTATTATTCGTCCGCCATGAGCCATAATTTTTGTTGCCTCTTGAGAGCATAGAAAAATACTTTTTAGGTTAATGTTGATTACTTTGTCCCAATCTGATTCTTTCATCTCGGTAAAAGGGACGAACGGAAAGATGCCGGCATTATTGACTAAAATATCAAGCTGTCCAAACTCTTTCATGGTTTTTTTAAATAATTCTTCTACTTCTGATTTTTTGGAAACATCACATTTGACTGCTAAAGTTTTGCCGCCGAATTTTTTTAATTCCTCAGCTACTTTTTTGCAGCCATCTTCATCAACATCTGAAATAACAACATTACATTTTTCGGCCGCTAAGGCTTGGGCAATTCCCTGACCAATTCCCCTGGCCGCGCCAGTAACAATGGCTACTTTGCTCTCTAGTAACATAATTTTTTGGTTAATTTTAAGTTATTTTTATTATACCCCACTATTAATAAAATTATTTTGTCTGGCAATAATCAGAATCCATTTTTTGCTGGGCGGAAGCAATTTTTTCTCGGCCGGGAACTTTTTCTTGGCCAAAAAAATGACCAAACCTATCATCGTTTATTAAATTCATTGGTACAAGGCAGTCAGAGGCGGCTTGGCCGGTAACATTAATTTTATAATGGCAATTGCCATTTTCCTGGCCGATAACAGTGATTGCATACTCGGATCCCTGCATAAAAGGCATTTTGAAAGTAGCAGCCTGGCAAGCTAAAAAGTTGGTGCGCAAACAGGCTTGATCGTCGCTACAAGCTACAATTCCTTTTTCAGCTGTTGGGGCCGGTTGATTTGGGTTGATGTTTTGATTAACATTGGCCGTTGGCTGATTTGAATCTTGATTTTGCGTTGGGGTTTGTTGGCCACAGCCGGCTAAAGCTAAACTGACTCCAAGGATTGTGATGAGAAGAATTTTTTTCATAATTTTAATTTTAAATTTGGAAAAATTAAGGGTAATAATGATAAAAATAAAAGAAGCCCTATGACTGTTGTAATTTCCCCGTCTGCATTATATTTTTTCATAATTTATAATTTCTAATTCCATCTTTTTTCGCCCTAGCCGGTTGACTCGAGTTTGTTGGGCATATTATTTTCATTATACCAAAAAAACGCCAATCATTAAATACTGATATTAACAGTGAGTTTAATTAGTATGGATTTATTTATTTGACAGACTTTCGTTATTTTTGATATGTTAAAATTAACTTACCGATTGGTAAGTAAGAAAAGATTAATTAAAAAATATGAAAACAGTCATAACGCAGCAGGAAAATGCTATCCAAGGCACAAAGAGACTGATTATTGATAGTGCCCGCCAATTTTTTTCCGAATATAGCTATCTGGGCGTTTCAATGGATGATATTGCCAAAAAATTAAATATTACCAAAGCGGCACTTTATTATCATTTTGCTGGTAAAGCTGAAATTTACGAAAAAGTGCTTAATAATGTTTTTAATGATTTAAGCCTATTTATTACTCAAGCACTAAACGAAACCAGCGTTGATAAAAAATTGTATAAGTTGATAAAAAATTACTTGGACTTTGGGTTTGAGGAAAAGAATTTGATTAAAGCATTAATTTTAAAATTGCCGGTGACTGATTATCAAACAACAAATCATATCATCCAACTGAGAGAACAAACTATTGATTTAATCCAGCCAATAATTAATGAGGCTTTGGCTAGTAAAAAATTTATTCAAAGAGTTGACAGTCGGACCTTGACTTCTTTACTTACCAGTATGATGGATGGTTTGCTTTTGGAATATTCATTTTTAAATAAAAAGGTTGATTCGGAAAAATTTTCAAATCAAATTATTGCAGCTTTATTTTAAAATTATACCTTGAAAAAAATAAAATATGAAAACAACTGCGGTATTACCAATTTTTAACGAAGAAAAGACAGTTGCCAAAGTATTGTCTATTCTAACCAAATGTCCCCTGCTGGATGAAATTATAGTTGTTGATGATGCTTCAACGGATAGTAGCTTAAAAATTATAAACGAATTTCAATCGGATAAATTACAAATTATTCATTTAGATAAGAATTTAGGGAAAAGCGGAGCGGTTAAATATGTGTTTAGTAAAATAACAACTGATATTTTATTTTTTTGTGATGGTGATCTGCATGGCTTTAGAGAGGAACATGTTAGTCAACTTTTAAACCGTTTAAGAAATGGTGAGGAGCTAATGGCAGTTGGCATTAGAGATCGGGGGTTTGGCCATAATATGTTTGTAAAAAAATTCGGACCGTTGATCACGGGAGAAAGAGCAATCCCTTATAAAATTTTTCAAGAAATATTAAACGATTACTTCATTAATAAATTAATGGAAGGTTATAAAATGGAGATAATCATGAATGACTATTGCGTTAGGAATAATATTTTTATCCAAAAAGAGATATTGAAAGGTGTTAGGCAAACCATGAAACCTTGCAAGAATAAAAATGGTTTGATTTTATTGATGAAAGAAACGATTGAACTGTCAGTGGCATTTATTAGATTAAAATTGTATGGATTTAGTAAATAAGTAAAGATTGTTAGTTCTATTATTTCTTTTGAATTAAGCAAGAAACACTGGTTTGAATCAGTGTTTTTTTGTAGGAATCAGAAATTTGTTAAATAAAAAAACCGCCGAGATAATGTAATTTTATCCGGCAGTGGCTGATTTTTTGACCCCTCCTCTGGTTTAGTCTTCAAAAACAATTTTTTTCGGTATTGCCTCCTTTAGGTCAGACCAGCGCTCGCCGATTGGCCCAAAAATCCAGGTAAACGGCTTGCCTTCAAGTCGGCCGTGGCCAAAAACAACTAAGATTCGAGTTGATACTAATTTGATGGTACTTTGACCGTTAGCGTCAATGGTTTTAACTTGCAGACGGTAAAAGAATGGTTTTAGCTCAAATTGCTGCGCTGCCATAGTTAGTTTTCCCTCCGGACTAAAGTCGGCAAAATTCGCCTTTTTAAATCCCGGCCCAATAAAGGGCAAGGGATTTAAGATCTCAAGCATTTTGCTAACCCGAAATTGGGTGCGTTCCATGACCAGTATTTTTTTGAATGAAAACAGACCTGGAACCAGAACGGAATAATGATCACCGTCCAGGGCCTCAAACATTTCTGCCTGGCCGGGCGTTAGATTGCGTTCAAGCGGCAAGGGGTAGTTTTTAAGTGAACCACAACCCACTAGTCCGGCAATCAGTAAAACACATACTCCAAATATTACCTTTTTCATGGCATGATCCTTTTTAAGGTGCAGAAAATTTCTACCAAAGATTAATTAGATTTTCTCTCTTTTTGCTTAATTTGTCAAAAATAAAAGCCGGCCTGAGGCCGGCTGCAAGAAAATAATTAGTTAAAGTTATTTTACATTTTGGATTATTGTTTCGGTAGTGGTAAAAATTTTTTTCATAATATTACTAAGTGTTTGAGCTACTTTTTGATAATCTTCCATCCCCTGCTGTAACCCAGGCATTTTTTTGTCCGCATAAAATTTACCCACTTGGCCGGCTGCTTGATTTGTCGCCAATGAATTAATCATTTCTTGGGATGATTTGACTAAATCATCAACCTTATTTGAAGTTAAAAATAGCCACCAGGGCCTTCTGACGG
>JBAZMQ010000019.1:0-6943 GCA_041649675.1 Patescibacteria group bacterium
TTTATGTTCCAAAGACTTTAGATATTTTAACGCCGATCTTAAACACTATTCCGTTGCAGCTTTTGGCTTACCATATCGCGCGTCTGAAAGGTTGTGACGTTGATAAACCTAGGAACTTGGCTAAGAGTGTGACGGTGGAGTAGAAAAAGCAAGATAAGAATTTAATAAATACTATGAGTAACGAACAATCTTACGACCCGATTGGGCATATTAGAATGTTAGCCTCAAATTTTAAAGAAAGCTATTCTTTTTATAAAGACATTTTTGAAGCCTTGGGTTACAACCAAGTTTCGAATAAAGAGAATAAGGCCACTTGGGTTAAGGACGGATATGGAATCATGCTGGGGCAGGCTAAAATTAATGATTATCAATACAAGTATGGGATGCCGGGAATCCATCATCTGTGTCTCAAGGCGGCTTCAGTCGATCAAGTGGATAAATTATATAATTTGGCCTTAAAAAAAGAAGTCCATATATACGAACCACCCAAAAAATATCCCAATTATACCGATAAATATTACGCTGTATTTTTTGGTGATCCAGACGGCATTAAATTGGAAGTTGCCTATTATTAATTTTTAGTTTTTTTTTATGTTAATTAAAGACTTAAAAGATTGCGAGGAATTTATGGCCGGTGACGGTACTATTTTTCGCGAGCTTTTAAATCCCAATAAAGCTGATTTGTCGATTCACTACAGCCTAGGTCAAGCAGTCGTAAAAGTTGGCCAAAGTTCGCAGCTGCATAAACTTAAAACCGCCGAGGTATATTATATAGTCGCAGGAGAAGGTATAATGTATATTGATGATGAGTCAGCAGCAGTGACTGTCGGACAAGCCATATACATTTCACCAAATTCCAAGCAGTATATTAAAAATACTGGCTCGCTGGATTTAAAATTTCTATGTATTGTTGACCCGGCCTGGAGAAAAGAAGACGAAGAAATACTATAAAGTGTCATTGCGAGCCCGGAGCGTAGCGGAGGGCGAAGCAATCTCTCGGCGAGATTCTTCGCTTATAATCGTAGGCGGGCCGGTCGCTCAGAATGACAAATCAAATCATATGAAAATTATTTTGTTTGAAGACAATCAAGTAAAAAATCTTTATCCAATTACGCTGACTCGGCCGAGTTTTGATATTCTTTGCGGTGGAGTAACTTTATTTGAGTTAGTTCAAAAAGCATTTAATGACAGTAAGATTGGTTTTATTGTTCGCGATTATTTACAAAGTTTTGCCGAACAAAAATATAAAGGCAGTCAAGTGGCTGATGATAAAATTTTATTTTTAAATGCCAGCCTGGTTCCCAGTTTTGAAGTAATTGAAAAACTGGTTAAAAAATTAATTGGTAAGAATCAACTTTTTAAAAATAAAAATCAGCTTGTTGGCGCTTATTTAGATTTGAAAGAGTTAGATTTAACTGCTGCCAAGGTTGGTAAGCTAAAACAAAATGAAGTTGAGAGTTTCTTATTGAGGCTGAAACTAAAAACTTCTGAAATTAGCTTGCCAATTTTTAATTATCATTGGCAAGTTGTTACTTACAACGAAGAGACCCTGGGTTCCAATTTGAATTATTTGAAAGATGATTATATTGAAAAACAAAGCGGCGTGTTTGTTGGAAAAAATGTTAGTCTACCAAAAGAAATTGTTTTTGACTCAAGCCATGGGCCGATTATAATTGGCAGTGGCACCGCCATTTTACCTTTTTGCCATTTGGTTGGCCCGCTTTATGTTGGTAAAAATTGTTTAATCAGAGAATTTACTGTTTTGAAATATAGTTGTTGTTTAGGTGATAGTTGTAAAGTAGCTGGAGAAATTGAAGCCAGTGTGATGCAGGGCTTTACTAATAAAAATCATCATGGTTTTTTGGGCTATAGTTATTTAGGCCAGTGGGTTAATTTGGGAGCGGGGACAACGGTTTCTAACTTAAAGAATAATTACAGTTCGGTTAAGATGGCCGGCGTTGACACTGGTTTTCAGTTTTTAGGCAGTGTGATTGGGGATTATTCGCGGACTGCAATTAATTCAACAATTTACACCGGCAAAATTATTGGGGTCAATTGCCATTTGTACGGAACTATCACTGCTGACGTGCCGTCTTTTACTCATTACGCCAAAGATTTTAAGTGTGTGGTGGAATTTGGTTTGCCTAAGGCAGTTGAGTTGCAAAGAATTGTTTTTGCCCGTCGGGAGAAAAAACAAAATAAATATGATATTGAACTTTTGAAAAAAGTTTTTGAATTAACAACTCCTGATAGAAAAAAAGTAAAAATTAAACCAGGAAAAATATTTTTTTATGAAAGATAAAATTCAAATTGTGGTTTTAGCCGCCGGCTATGGTAAAAGAATGAATAATTGTGAATTGCCAAAAGTTTTAATTCCGTTTAATGGTAAACCGATTATTTCTCATTTATTGGCTGCTATTAAAGAGTCTGATGTCTGTTTAAAACCGGTGATTGTCGTTGGCCAAAAAGCTTATCAGGTTCAAGAAGCTTTAGGGCCAGACTATATCTATATTTTTCAGAAAGAACAATTAGGTACCGGTCATGCTGTTTTGGTGACCAAACCAAGCCTGAAAGGTAAGGCGGAAAATATCATGATTTTATATGGTGATCATCCGTTAGTAACGGCAACAATGATTAAGAAATTAGCTACGGCTCATTTGGCCAGTAAAAAAGTTTTGACCATGGCAACGGTTAAAGTTGCTGATTTTTTGGATTGGCGAGGTAATTTTTATGATTTTGGCCGAATTATTCGTAATGACAGCAGCCAAGTTTGTCAGATTATTGAAAAGCGAGATGCCAGCCTTGAACAAAAAGAAATTAAAGAGGTTAATCCGGGCTATTATTGTTTTCAAGCTGAATGGCTTTGGGCTAATTTAGATAAATTAAAAAATACCAATTCGCAGCAGGAATATTATTTGACTGACCTAGTCGATTTGGCTTGTCGGCAAGGCCAAGAAATTGCCACAGTTGAAATTGAACCAAAGGAAGCGCTGGGAGTTAATACTGCCGACCAGTTAGCTTTGGCCGAAGGAATGTGTAAATAAATTTTATGCGTTATATTGCTGACCTCCATATTCATTCCAAGTATTCGCGGGCCTGTTCCAAAGATTTAGATATCCCTCATATCAATCAATGGGCAAAAATAAAGGGGATTGATATTGTCGGTAGCGGTGACTTTACTCATCCGGCTTGGTTAAAACATTTAAAAGAAAATTTGGTACCGGCTTTACCCGGTCTTTTTAAGTTAACCTCCCCTAGCCCCCTTCTTAAAAAGGACGGGGACGATTCGGTTTTATTTATGTTAACTACCGAGCTAAGCTGCATCTACTCCCAGGGCGGAAAGGTAAGACGAATTCATCTTTGTATTTTTGCTCCCGATTTTGCTACGATCGATCAAATAATTGTTGAACTGGAAAAAAGAAAAGTAAATTTGAAATCTGACGGGAGGCCGATTATGGGGCTTTCGGCCATTGAATTAACTAAAATTATTTTAGGGGTTAATCCAAGATGTTTGGTTATTCCGGCTCATGCCTGGACACCTTGGTTTTCGGTTTTCGGTTCCAACTCGGGATTTAATACTTTGGAGGAATGTTTTGGTGAAATGACCAAACATATATATGCCATTGAAACCGGTTTATCTTCAGATCCAGCGATGAATTGGCGCCTTTCGGCTTTAGATAAAATCACTTTAATTTCTAATTCCGATGCTCACTCTTTGCCTAACTTAGGTCGGGAGGCTAATGTTTTTGAAATTTCGGAAAATGAAATTAGCTATGATGAAATCTATCAAATCATTAAAAATAAAGATCAAAAAAGTTTTTTATATACCATTGAGTTTTTTCCTGAGGAAGGTAAATACCACTTTGACGGCCACAGAGATTGCGATGTTTGCTTATCGCCAGTTCAATCAAAAAAACTTAAAGAAATTTGCCCGGTTTGCAAAAAAGATTTAACAGTTGGTGTTTTAAGTCGAGTTGAAGAGTTAGCTGATCGGCCAATAGATTTTAAGCCCGATACTATTGGCTATAAAAGTTTAGTCCCTTTGGCCGAAATTATTGCCGATGTTTTAGAGGTTGGGAAGAGCTCAAAAAAAGTTAATCAGCACTATTTGGATTTGATAAGTAAGGGCGGCAGTGAATTTAAGATTTTGCTTGATTTAACCAAGGAAGAATTAAATAAGATTACTTTGCCAGAAATTGCTTTAGCAATTATTAATGTTAGGCAAGGTAAAGTGGTAGTCAAGCCGGGTTTTGATGGCAAATATGGAGTAGTGGAAATTATTGATAAGAAACAGAATTTTAAACCGAAACAAAAGAGTTTGTTTTAAAATACAATTTGGGCAAACAAAAATCCCAGAAATTCTGGGACTTTTGTTTTGAAATCTATTTTTTATCTTCTTTTTTTCTTTTTTGCCACTTTCTTTTTTGATTTTTTGGCAACTTTTCTTTTTGCCACTTTCTTTTTGGCAACTTTTTTCTTTGCTTTTTTCTTTGCCATGTTGTTCACCCCCTTTCGCTCTCTTGGAGCGTAAAAATTTTTTATATCTTAATTTAATTATAACCCCATTGCAATATATAAACAATAAAATTTTAAAAAAACTGTGGATAAGTCATTTTTGTTTTTAGTGCATTATTCATTTTTTAAAAATGAAATTATTTACAAAAAATACTTTTAGATGAAAAAGTATTTTTTGTGGACTTAATTATTTTAGACTCTTTAGGTTGAGTTGTGTTTTTTTAAAAAATGAATTTTGAACTTATCCGAATAAATATCAATTCCTTCTTTAATGCTGATTAGCTTGAAATATTTAAAAAATTGCTGGTTTAAAGGTTTTAAGCTAGGTGTGCTGACTCCTTTTATTTCATATCTTAGGCGGTCGTGCCAGTATTTGTGCTCACTATTTGTTATCAATTTTTTTTCCTTTAGGCTTTTTAGGTCAGCTTTTAATTTCTTTACATCGGCAAACTCGGTATTATTGATATAGGCTGGGTATACAAATCCGGCAGTAGAAGTATAGAAATTAGTATTTGGATATTTTTTTCTAACTAATTTAACTACGGCGGCAAAATTAGGCGGTAAGTTACTGGGTTTAATCCAATTCCTTGATATAAATATACCGTTAGTCGCCAACATTCCCGAAACATTTTTCAAAAGAATGTCTCGGTCTTTAGTATTTAGCATGTTTACAACCAAATCTCCTAAAATTAAATCAAATTTCTCTTTTGTTTTCATTTTTCTCCAATCCATAGCCAGGAATTTCTCGGCTCCTTTATAAGACATTGGTTGTTTGGATAAAATTTTATAATGTAATTTTGATATATCTATTAAGGTAACATCCGTTCCGTATTTGTGTGCAAGATTTCTATATTCAATCGTGCAACCTAAAATTGCCAATTTAAAGATTTTTTTTGGCTTAGAATTTGTTAATTTTAGGAGATATTTTTCGATCACCGTGAGCTCTGAAGCCGAAGGTCTGGTTGGGGGTAAATAATTTTTCCAATCTTCTGCTTTAGATTTTGCCCAGGTGAATTGTTTATTTGACGTCATTTCCTAATTATATTTTAATTGAAGCGGGGATAATGCCCCGCAACGCCTTAATGTCACGTCAGAATTAGCTAAAATCAAGTTCTAAATTTTTTATTGGATTTTCAATAACCTTTGTCAGTTGTTTTAAGTCTTTTGAGTCTGTAATGAAAATACCTATGTCTGGCTGGAGCGTGTATAGTGTGATGTGCGCCGGAGGAGTTTCGGTATTCAATTTATATTTTTGGTTTAGGGCATCAAAGAATTTACTAAGATTGGATACTTCGGCCATCAGAATAACAGACTTTCTTTCGTTTTGGGCTACAAATCTAAACTCATCCTTATGCTTTACAAAAGAAATATCATTTTCTTTTACAAAATTGCAAAAATCGCTTATTACAGCAGTCTTAAAGTTTATGTCTTTAATATCAAACTTTTCTACTAATTTTCCAATGGGAACTAAGCTAATATGAAAAGATGATTTTAATCGGAGTTCACAATTCTCAGTTTTAAGCGTTGGCGGTAAACTTTCGATGGAAACTGGCAATGAAATGGTCTCGCTTCTGAAAGTATATTTAGTTCCGTTGCAAATATATTGTTTTTCTATAGGCATACATAGTTACAGTGTTTTAAAGTGGACTAGATCAAGCCGAAATGTTGGGGTGCTCATATTTGTCTCGACAAACTTTTGGACCCGAGCGGATTCGAACCGCTGACCTCCACATTGCAAATGTGGCATTCTAACCAACTGAACTACGGGCCCAAAAGTTTGTCGGGATCACGACTTTTAGTTTATTTACCAAAGGAAGGCATGAAAAGTCTGATAATAAAAGTTAAGACGCCGCCAATTAAATTGGTCATAATTAGAAAGCCGATTATGCTGACTAAAATGCCAATTAGTTTGTAGGCTAAGCGACTACCGCCTTCGGTGCCCAAGTATTTGTCGGCTGAAGGAATTGATCCAAAATTTTCATACATCCATTCGGCTTTAATGGTCAGGACAGCGCCGACAGCCGCAATGAATAAACCCAAAATAATTTTTCCAAGCATATTTTTTGGTGGGCCACGTCGCTTGGGAGCGACGTGGTGGGCTTTTTCTAATTTGATTAATTAAGGTGGCGGAGGGAAAGCTTAATTCATCTGCCATCGCCATGGACGATGTAGGATTCGAACCTACGACCCCTTCGGTGTAAACGAAGTGCTCTAACCAGCTGAGCTAATCGTCCCTGGCGATGGCGGGTGTAAACCTGTCTGCCCGCCGAAGTCCCGAGTTTATCGAGGGACACAGGCGGGAGCTAGTTGCCCAAATTAATTTATTTTTTTGGTGCGGACGGAGGGACTCGAACCCTCAAGCCTTGCGGCACATGCACCTCAAGCATGCGCGTATACCAATTCCGCCACGTCCGCTAAGCGCGAATAT
>JBAZMQ010000020.1:0-3857 GCA_041649675.1 Patescibacteria group bacterium
TTATTAACTAGAATCTACTCCACCGTCACACTCTTAGCCAAGTTCCTAGGTTTATCAACATCACAACCTTTTAATCGGGCAATATGGTAGGCTAAAAGTTGCAACGGAATAGTGTTTAAGATCGGCGTTAAAATATCTAAAGTCTTTGGGACATAAATAACTTCTTCAACCATACCCGCTAATTGACTATCCCCTTCCGAAGCTAAGGCAATTACCACGCCACCCCTAGCTTTAACCTCCAAAATATTACTTACTACTTTATCATAGGTATTATCTTTATTGGCAATAAACGCCACGGGCATATCTTTGTCAATCAAAGCAATCGGACCATGCTTCATTTCCGCAGCTGGATAACCTTCGGCGTGAATGTAAGAAATTTCTTTTAACTTTAAAGCACCTTCCAGCGCCACAGGAAAATTATAACCTCGGCCTAAGTACAAGAAATTTTTGACTGAATAAAATTTCTTGGCTAACTTCAAAATCTCTTCGTTCTTACCCAATAGACCCTTAACCAACTCCGGAATTTTAACCAAAGTACTTAAAATTTCTTTGGCCGTTTGAGGACTAATGGTTTTTTTCAAATTACCTAGATATACGGCCAATAAAGTCAGCATGCTTAATTGAGAAGTAAAAGCCTTGGTTGAAGCCACGCCAATTTCCGGTCCGGCGTGCAAATAACAACCGGCGTCAACGTACCTGGCAATAGATGAGCCAACCACATTACAAATACCAAAAGTTAAAGCGCCATGGTCTTTGGCTAGCTGCAAAGCGGCCAGAGTATCAGCGGTTTCGCCTGATTGCGAAATAACAATCACTAAACAGTCTGGACCAATCACTGGTTTGCGATAACGAAATTCTGAAGCGTATTCAACTTCAACCGGAATTTTTGCCAACTCTTCAATTAAAAATTCGCCCACCAACCCAGCATGCCAAGAGGTGCCACAAGCGGCAATGATAATTCGCGAAATATTATTTAAGCGACCTTCAAGTTCATCCAACCCTCCCATTTTCACTTTTCCTTCTTCAATAATCACCCGGCCACGCAAAGCATTCATAATACTTTCGGGCTGTTCAAAAATTTCCTTTAACATAAAGGTTTCAAAACCGCCTTTTTCAATCTGACTTAAATCCCAATTAATTTCTTCAACCTTCTTTTCCACTCCGTTATTACCGACTAAGTTACTAACCTGATGACTATTTTCCGTGATGGTAGCAATTTCATTATCATCCAAATAAATTACGTGCTTAGTGCTAGCAATAATGGCCGAAGCATCAGAAGCAACCAAATATTCACCTTTACCAACGCCAATTACCAAAGGACTGCCTTTTTTGGCAACCACCAAAACGTTTGGTTCATCAGCGCAAAGCACGACTAAACCATAAGTGCCCTCAACTTGTTTTAGAGCTAAAGTCACGGCTTGGGTCAAAGTCCGGCCCGGTTTATATTTTTCAATCAAGTGGGCTAAAACTTCCGAATCAGTTTGGGAAAGAAATTTGTGACCTTCGGATTCCAAAACTTTTTTAAGGGTTGAAAAATTTTCAATAATTCCGTTATGCACCACAGCAATTTTTTGCTGGCAATCAAAGTGCGGATGAGCATTAACTTCCGAGGGTATGCCGTGAGTGGCCCAGCGAGTGTGGGCAATACCACAAGTACCGCTCAGATTATGATTTTTAATTGAATCACCCAGCAACGAAATTTTTCCTTTGACTTTGACACAATTAATTTTTTTGCCATCCCAAATTGCCAAACCGGCCGAATCATAACCACGGTATTCCAACCGTTTTAGACCATCAACTAAAATTGGACTTGATTGTTTATTGCCAATATAGCCTACTATTCCGCACATGATTTTTAGAGTTAGTGATTAATAAATTATATTATGGACTAAGCCCCTCACCCCCAACCCCTCTCCCCGCTTGAGGCGGGGAGAGGGTGGTCGTCTCTTAGCTTCGTTTGCGACGACCGGGTGAGGGGTTCAATCACAACTTCTCCCAAATAAACTCAAAAAGAATTTTTTGAGTTTGATAAATATTAAAATCTTGAATCATAACGCCAATTGGCCGGTTGTGAGCATCAACCGAAATCATTGCCACTTTGCCGGCATAAATTAAAGTATAAGTCGGGGCACTTTCCTTTTTGGTCAACCATTTTCTAGAATCTAACCCCTGAATTTGCCCACCCGGACCAATCGAAACTACTTTAACTAAGACTCCAGCTTTAATTCGGTCCTTGGAAAAATCCGGATAAGTTTGGTAAAGATATTTTTTAATGGTTGAAGAAGAATAAGCATAGTATTGTTTTTCTGCGCTGGTTTTACAACATTCAATTACATCTTGCAAAATCATTTTAATGCCATTGTCGCCATCATAAAATTTTACAATCGGCTTATTACCGGCATTATCATAAATTGATTTTAGTTGCGGAATCACTT
This sequence comes from Patescibacteria group bacterium, assembly GCA_041649675.1. Classification (GTDB taxonomy): domain Bacteria; phylum Patescibacteriota; class Patescibacteriia; order Buchananbacterales; family UBA6539; genus JBAYJS01. Next base: position 2,436 of record JBAZMQ010000020.1, read on the forward strand.
CACCAAGATCCCCTCTCATTTTTTCCAGTTGTGCTTGCTTTTGATCAATTACATCGGTTAGTTTGGCCGGATCTTCAGCAATAAAATATTGATGTTTAGCTTGATGATAATAGCTAATCAACCCTAAATCAATTAGGGATTTTAAAATATCATAGGCCGTACCCCGATTAATGCCAGATTCCTGGGCAATTTTTCTAACCGGGCTGGGGCCCAATTTTAAACAAGAGATGTAAATTTTGGACTCTTTATCGCTTAAACCAATTTTTTTAAGGGTTTTTTCTATCATAATAAAACATATTATTTGAATTTTCACTACCGGACATAAAGATAATTATACTCCAGCCAATACCATTGTCAACTTTTTTTCTGCAAAAACTGTGGATAAATGGTGAATATAGCTTAAATAAGCCAAAATTTAACAAAAATTATGTCAAAAAACTACTAGATTATTGGCATAAACACTAATTACTGCTACAATCAAATTATATGATAAAAGCAATTTTATTTGATTTAGATGGGGTTTTAATTGAGACCGAGCTAGAGACTTTTAAATTTTACCAAAATTATTTGAAAGATTATGGCATTACCTTAGCCGATACCGACTTCAAATACAAAGCTGGTAGAAAATCCGTTGATTTTTGGAATGACGTTTTAACGCCCGAACAACAAGCTAAAATTGATGTCAAAAAATTAACTCAAATAAAAAGAGAGGCATTCAACACTGCTCCGCAAAATTATGTTAAAAAAGTTGCTGGCGGCAAAGAATTGCTTGAATATTTAAAAACTAATAATTTTAAGTTGGCATTAGTCTCGCAAAACGAATCAAGAATGATTAATACAATGATGGATTGGCTAGAAATTAAAAGTTTTTTTGATATTATTATTTCCATTGATCAAATTACAAAACTAAAGCCCGATCCGGAAATTTATTTACTGGCTGCTAATAAGCTTGGAATTACTCCAAATGAATGTATTGTCATTGAAGATTCAAAAGATGGAGTTGGCTCGGCAAAAAATGCCAAGATGAAATGTATTGGTGTAAAACATGAATATACTCCCCCCACTGACTTGAGCCTGGCGGATGTAAAAATTGATAATCTAGCTGAAATTACTCTAGCCTTAATTAACAAAATTTAAAATTCATTAAACTTAGATAAAAAAAGAGGTCACTATAGTTAAATAGTGACCTTGTTGTTTAGCACGGAATACCGTCTGTCGCCAGGGCGAATTGGTGGGGCAACGGGTCCATCACCTGCAAACTATCGACCGAGTTGTCGACAAAGCAAGTAATGCGATGCCAGTGCTGGGGAAAGTACGGCAATTCAAAACCCTGGGTCAGGCCAAAACGCTCCTTCACGTCTGCGCCTTTGCGGTGCTGGTCGCGCGCTGCCAAGCGTGCCAATCTGACCGGGGCCGGGGCAT
>JBAZMQ010000021.1:0-3750 GCA_041649675.1 Patescibacteria group bacterium
CGTGGTATCGGTCGGGGTTGGAGTAGCACCCGAATTATCTTGAGTTAGTTCAATACTGTCGCTAAGTGTTGATGAATCGCCACCGCTGGCACTTCGGTATTTGACGTAAACAGTCTTAGTGCCATCACCTGAAGTTAAAGTCCAGGTTTTGGCAGTAGCATAATTTTCCCAAGTGGTAATATCGGAGAAGCTAGAATTATTGGAGACCATCATTAAGGTGGCATTTTCCGCGGCCAAAGTTAGGGTAACAGTTTTGGCAGTGGTTGTTGCTGCTCCGCTATTAATTTTGATGGAAGTATTTGTTGGTGTTGTTACCGTAGTGCCGCCACCGCCACCGCCACCACTTGGTGTTGTACCACCAGTGGAATGGCTTGTGCCGGTACACCAAACAGTACTAGTGTCAGGGGTGATTGTAATGGTTTGGCCAACGGTAACATCCTGAAAACCAGTATTGGATGGTGGGGCATCGCTAGTCCCGTTGCAGGTAGTAGCTGACAAACTGTTATTTAGCTTGTAGCCAGTTGCTTCAGTGACAGCAAAAAATGAACCTGGACTAATACCAACATCAATTGAGGTTGAGTTTACTACCAGCGATTCAATTATTGAACCACTAGCAACTGTAAGAGTTACAGCGCTTCCGGATAAATAGAGGCTCGTATCAGAATTAAAGGTAATGGTATTATAAGCGGCTAAAGCAACGGTTGGGCAGGCAGCTAGTAACAACGCAAGAGTTAGAATTTTAAACCGCATAGTATTTATAAGTAAATTAATAATGTTGCTTTAGTCAGTGCATCGTCCGGCGGCACAAACCAAGCCTGTACCGGCATCATCAATGTAACAATGATAAATTAGGGGATTGTCAGCACTGCGGACTAATTCTAAACAACCAGCAACAACCGGTTGGCCAGTATCAGAAGTTTGACCAATACTAACAGTGGTAGTTGCAATACTAGCACCAGTTCCGGGATGGACAAATAGTCCGGCAGTGGTCGTGGCAGTTGAAGTACCAAAATCAATAGTGCTTCCATTTAAATAAACACTGCCATCAACTTCTAACGCTCCACCAATTGCAGTATCGCCACCAGTCAAAAGACCAAGAGAATTTATCACTGGGTCACCAGCTATAAAGTAGTTAGTTGAAGTGGCGGCATTACTAAAAGTACCAGTTGCGCCAGCGACATTGCCAGTAGAAGTAACTGAAGTGGCAGTTATTGCACCGGTGTCAATATCGGCACTGATGGTAGTGGCAGCATAGACACTAACGGTAACAAAAAATACAGCGACAAAAACGACAGCTGCATTCATGAGAAAATCCTTCTTGCGAATTTTCATAGTTTTTTAAAATTAATTTTTAAATTGTTGTTAGTATTAAAACTAACTAAAATATATTAAAATAATAGATTGTGTATTACCACTCTATTATAGCACAAAATAGTTAAAATTGGTATTTTATTGTGGATAACCTAATTTCTTTTTTCCTCTTTTTTAAATATTTCCGGATTGGGGCTATAAAGGCGATTTTTGATTTTCCACTTATCCACATATTGGCCAATACCACGCTCAGTCAGTTTATTTTTGGTAGTAGTTTTACCTTGGGACCATTCCAAAAGACTGGAAAAGTTAATTTTATATCGGCCACAAACTACTATGTATTTCAGTTCTTGGCCCTTAATTGCTCGTCGGATAGTTTTTGGCTCAACCCCGAAGAGACGAGCAGCCTCGGAGACAGATACGCGAATTACATTGCTCATAATTTTTGGAGTTATTTGTCTAGATTAGTCTGGACAAAATCTACATATATCTTATAATAGCTAGAAACAAAAGTCAATTTTTAACGTCTTATTCAATATCTAAATTAATTTTTTTTGTTTGACTTAAATCGGAAAAATAGCTATAGTAGAATTTATCGCTGTAACAAATATTAACCTTTTACGTCATATTTAATGAATACTTTAAATTTTCAAGAAAAACTGTTATTATTGCGGTTAAAGAAGAAGGATCCCGAAGCTTTTGCCCAAGTCTATGATCTGTACGTAACACCTATATACAGATTTATTTATTTTAAAGTGTCCAGCCGGCAAGATGCCGAAGATTTGACCTCAGAGGTTTTTTTGAAAATTTGGCAGTATGTTACCGAGACTGATGAAGTAATTGAGAATTTAAGAGCATTGCTTTATCGTTCGGCTCGCAATTTGGTGATTGATTTTTACCGTCGTAATGCTAAAAGAGATTACGTTCAGGATGAAGAAATATTAGATTTGATTCAGGACGAAAAGCAGCAAAGCTTATTGACAAAAGTTGATTTGGAAATTGAAATGAAAAATGTTGAATTGATTTTGCGTAAGCTTAAGGATGAATATCGTGAAATAATAATTTTACGTTTTGTTGAAGAACTTTCAATTAATGAAATTGCTGAAGTTTTAGGCAAGTCAAAAGGTTCTGTTCGGGTAATATTACATCGCGCCCTAAAAGTGGTAAAAGAATTAGCTAATCAAAATGGAAAATAAAATAATTAAAGAAATCAAAAATTTAAGAACCGAAATTAAACCCCGATCAGAATGGGTAAGTCTGAGTCGGGATCTTTTGTTAAAACAAATTAAACAGGAAAGTTACGAACCGGTGAAAATTGGTGCCAGTTCTTATCTTCAAATATTTGTTCAATTTTTCCGACAGAGCATGTTGGAGCCGGCCGTAGTCATGTTATTAATGATGGTTACTTTTTTGGGCAGTAGTTTGGGAATCAATGCGGCTTTTTATAGTTTACCGGGTGAACCGTTATATAAAGTTAAATTAGCTTTGGAACAAACTCATGCGGCCATGGTTTCAAACGAGACCGAACAAGTAAATTTAAAAATTGAGTTTGCTCAAAAGAGAATGGAAGAATTAGACAAGATCGTTTCGGCCACTGATTTACCAGTTGAACAGCAAAAAGCCAAAATCAAAGAAGCGGTCGCAGAATTACAAAATAACGTTTTAGCAGTTAATAATCATTTAGTAAAAATCAGCAAATCAATAACCCAATCCAAGGTCAATGATAAAGATAAAGCCGATACCGTCAAGATGGCCGTAGCAGTTACTTCCAAGACCGAAGAGTTGGTTAAGTCACTTGATCAAAAATTGGAGAATTTGCCGGCAGTTGATGAATTAGAAGTTAAAGATTTAGTTGCCGGTGCAGTTAAGTCAGTTAAAGATGTTAATTTGTCAGCCCAACAATTGGTTGAGGATGTTAATCAACCGCAAGAGAATGCTCTAGAAATTCCAGACGGTTCGGTTAAGGGAGTTGATAATAACGATTCAGTCTCTGACAAGTCTCAAAATACTGATACTATTATAAAAATTGATGTTAAAGATACAGAAACGGAAGTAATTAATACCAGCACTGATTCAATTAAGTTAGATTAATTAATTTATTTATTAGACCCCAGCTCGTTTAACATAAGTTGGGTATTAAGCTCGTTGAACTTTTTAGAGCAATTAGGATCTAAATCCCCCTAGTTTTTTAAAGCAAAGGTCGGTCCTGTGACCAGGAGCTTCATTAGAGTAGGGAATCTGGGTTTAGATGGTAGCTTTGCTACCCAGATATTGTTAGGTTCGCCTAGGCGTAACAAGATCAAATGCCTAACTAGAAAGATTTTAATGGGCTAAGAAAGGAAAAATTAAATGTTAAAAAGATTATTAACCTACAGCGTCGTCATTACGACTATCGTCTGGTCCGTCGGTTTATTGGCTATGCCATTGACCGTAGGTGCT